>JAYYEI010000026.1:0-35406 GCA_036159995.1 Bacteroidota bacterium | reverse complement strand
ATAGTTGCAGGCCTCCGTGTCGGAGCAATTGTCTCCGGTGTCGCAGATGCCATCGCCGTCGGTGTCTGTGCTGGTGACGATCACGTCGAAGGTGGCTGTGCTGGTGTTGCCATAAATGTCAATGGCGGTGTAAGTCACCGTGGTGGTGCCAATCGCGAAGTCACTGCCAGGCTGATGCGTGGAGGTCAACATCACATTGGCAGGATTGCCCACAGCATCGGTAGTGCAGTTGTCCGTAGCGGTCGGAGCGGACCACGTCACTGCGGCAGTGCAGACGCCAGCATCGGTCCCCTGAATGATGTCTGCGGCCGGCATCCCGGAGATGGTGGGAGCTTGGGTGTCTGTCACTGTCACATCGAAAGACATGGCGTCTGTGTTGCCACCTGCATCCGTCACGGAATACGTCACCGTGGTCACACCAACGTTAAACGTTGCACCGCTGGCGATGTCGGTGGTCAGCGTGTAGGTGCAGTTGTCCGTGACGGCAGGGTCTGTCCATGTCACGACAGCAGAGCAGTTGTTGGCGTCATTGGTGGCGCTGATGTCTGCCATCTGAGCAATGGCTGGAGCCTGATTGTCCTGTACCGTGATCGTGGCTGTGGCTGTGCTCTGATTGCTGTGGATGTCTGTGACGGTCAAAGTCACGGTGTTGTTGCCCAAGTGGGTGCAGTCGAAGTCGGTCTGACTGAGATCAATCGACGCGATGTTGCAGTTGTCAGAAGAGCCGTTGTTTACAGCGGCCGCGGTGGTGCTGGCCGCTCCTGATGCGTCGAGCACAAGGGTCAAATCGCTGGCCGCTGCCGACGGAGCCTCATTGTCGGTGACCGTGATGTCAAAACTATCTGTGATGCTGTTGCCATTGACATCGGTCGCCGTGTAAGTCACCGTGGTGGTGCCGACTGGGAAGGCGTCTCCTGAATCGTGATCGCTTGTGAGGGTGCTGATGCCGCAATTGTCGTCTGCACTAGGAGCATCCCAGGTCACGATTGAACTGCAGTTGCCCGTATCGTTGTTCGCACTAATGTCCGCCGGCATGTCGGAAATGCTCGGATCTTCATCATCTGTGATGGTGATGGTGAAGCTTGCGGCCGACATGTTGCCTTCTGCATCCATGGCCGTGTACGTCACAGTGGTGATGCCCACGGAGTAGAAATCATCCGGTACCTGGTCAGCGCTGAAGGACGTCACTTCACAATTGTCAGTGGCGGTGGGAATGGTCCATGAAATCGTGGCACCGCAGATGCCTGGTTCTGCCGTTTGCAGAATGTTGGCAGGCATGTTGGTGATCACGGGAGCCTCAGTGTCTGGGGGACATTGGGCGGAGACCGTGGAGGTCGCGGCAGAAGCCAGGAGAAGGCTGAGGCCGGCGAAGGCGTTCAAAAAGCGCATCGGTACAGAATTTGGCACTAGCAAAGTACCGAGAGATGTTCGAACCGAGTAAATATTATCTATCTATACATCGCGCTCAACGTGAATTATACAGTACGCTCACAAATTTCTTCGCAGATGAAACGGAAAAAGCCCCGCTCGAGGGCGGGGCTTTCTGAAATCGGTTGAGCCTTCGATCAGGCCTTCGCGGTGTCCCGGCTCAGGTCAACCACCGTCGGGGTGGCGATGAAAATCGAGCTGTAGGTGCCGACCACGACCCCCACCATGAGGGCGAAGACGAAGCCTTTGATGTTGTCCCCTCCAAAGAGGAAAATGGTCAGCAGCACCACGAACGTGGAGAGGGACGTGTTGATGGTCCGGCTCAACGTGCTGTTGAGGGCCAGGTTGAACACCTCCTTGCGGTCCTTCTTCGTGCCGTAGAGGCCGAAGTACTCCCGGATGCGATCGAAGACGACCACTGTGTCGTTGATGGAGTAACCGATGACCGTCAGGATGGCGGCGATGAACGCCTGGTCGATCTCCATGGTGAACGGGAGGATGCCCCAGAAGATGCTGAAGAGCGAGAGCACGATCAGCACGTCGTGGACCATGGCGACGAGGGCGCCGAGGCCGTATTGCCACTTGCGGAAGCGGATGAAGATGTACAGGAAGATGACAATCAGCGAGAAGACCGTGGCATTGGTGGCGCCGCGGCGGAAATCGTCGCTGATCGTGCCGTCGACCTTGTTGTAGCGGTCGATGATGTATCCGGCGGCACCGGCGGACTCGAGGCCGCTCTTGAGGGCGCCTTGGATTTGCTCATCCTGGTTCTCGGCCTCGCTGTCGATCATGTAGTTGGTCATGATCCGCACCTTCCGGTCGCTTTCCTTGGTCTGGACGATCGGGTTGCCCGGCGTGCCGTCTTCGGTGAAGGCTGCGCTGAGGGAGCCGCGGAGGACCTCCATGTCGACCGGCTGCTCGAAGGTCACGTCGAACGTGGAGCCTCCGGTGAATTCCACCCCGTAGTTCAGGCCCTTCGTGGACAGGCTCGCGAAACCACCGGCGATGACCAGCGCGCTCGCGATGTAAGCCAGGCGGCGGCGGGCGATGAACGGCACGGCCGTGTTGGTGAACCAGTTCTCCGTCATCTTGGAGGAGAAGGACATGCCCTTCTTGTTCTCCATGCGGGTGAAGAACACGAGGCGGGTCAGCACGATGGCACTGAACAGCGAGGTGAAGATGCCGACCATGAGCGTCGTGGCGAAGCCGCGGATGGCGCCGCTACCGAAGCTGTAAAGGATGATCGCCGTGAGGAGCGTCGTGATGTTGGCGTCGATGATGGCGCTGTAGGCCTTCGAGTAGCCTTCCTGGACGGCTCCGGCGAGTCCCTTGCCGGCGCGCATTTCCTCTCGTACGCGCTCGTAGATGAGCACGTTGGCGTCGACGGCCATACCGATGGTCAAGACGATTCCGGCGATTCCCGGGAGGGTCAAGGCCGCGCCGAGGGAGGCGAGGGCGCCGATGAGGAAGAAGAGGTTGGCGATGAGCGCGATGTTGCTCACCACGCCGGCTCCACGGTAGTAGAAGATCATGTAGACCAGCACCACGAGGAGGGCGAAGACGAAGCTGCTGAGACCGGCGCGAATGTTGTCCTCACCAAGCTGCGGTCCGACGGACACCTCGTCCACAATGCGGGCGGGGGCGGGGAGGGAGCCGGCCTTGAGCAGGCTGGACAGGTCCTCGGCCTCCTGGAGCTTCTGCTCGGCGGTCTGGCCGGTGCCGAAGCTGATCTGGGAGCGTCCATTCAGGATGGGGCTGTTGACGTTGGGTGCGGAGAACACGAGGTTGTCCAGCACCACGGCGACGGCCCGGTTGTTATCAGCGGCGGCGGCCTTGGTCATCTGTCCCCAGATGCCGGCGCCTTCTCCGTTCATGGTCATGTTGCAGACCACGTCTCCGATTTCGTCATAGCCGACGCGGGCGTCGACGATGCTCTTGCCGTCCAGCTTGGCCTTGCCACGACCACTCTGATCCTGGATGGCGTAAAGCGTGGACACGTTGCCGTTGCTCTTGGCGCTCCAAAGGAGACGCACGTCGTTGCCGAGGGCGGCCTTGACGGCCGGCATGGCGAGGATGTCGTTGACCTTGCCGGTGTCCGCCTGCACGGAGTATCCGACGATGCTGGTCCGGGCGGTGCGCTCGGGTTGCAACACGGCAAACAGCGGGTTCTTGGCCCGGAGCTGGTCCGTGGTCAGGGCGCTGTCGGCAGGGGCTTCCTCGGCGTAGAGGTCGGGGCTGAGGGCCTGGCCGGCGGCCACGTTGGCGTCGGCGATGCGTTGGGCCACTTCCTCATTGAACCAGGTCTCCCAGAACTCGAGGTTTGCGGTGGACTTCAGTTGCTTCCGGGCGCGGGCCGGGTCATCGATGCCCGGGAGCTCGACCAGGATGCGCCCGCTGAAGGACAGCTTCTGCACGTTGGGCTGGGCCACACCGAGCTGGTCGATCCGCTTCCGGATGATGTTCTCGGTGTTGTTGATGGCCGTCTCAGCTTCCGCACGGAGGATGGCGAGGATCTCGTCGTCGGTGCTCTTCTGCGGGAAGAGGTCCCGGTTCTCCATGTTGTGGAAGATGCGCCAGAGCTCGACGTCGCCTCCCTGGGCGGCCCAGGCCTGTCCGAAGAGGGTGATGAAGTCGGCGTTGGAGTTGCGGCGGTCGGCCTTGGCCTGGTCCACTGCAGCGCGGAATTGCTCGTTCGTGCTGTAATCGGCGAGGGCGATCACGAGGTCGGGAATGGAGACCTCGAGGGTCACGCTCATGCCTCCGCGGAGGTCGAGTCCGAGATTCAGCTCGCGCTCTTTGGCCTCCCGGTAGGTCTTGCCGATGACCGGGACGATGGCGGAGTCTCCTTTGGCCCGGAGGAAGTCCTTGGCTTCCTTGGCCGCGGTGGCGTCAAACTGGGCGTCGGTGATTTGACCGGCGTCGAGCAGCTGTTCCGCCTCATAGACTCCCTGCACTTGCGCTTCGTTCTCGAACTGGCTCGAGAAGTAGTTGAAGCTGAGCGTGTACAGGGTCGCCAATGCGAGCAGCACCGTAAAGATCAGGACGGCACTCTTGTTCTGCATGGTTCAGGTGTTTTTAAGGGTCCGCAAAGATAGATAAAACGCGGCGTAGAGGGCTCGAAAGCCGGCAAAGGGCGCGGGGTTTGGATTACCTTCGTCCTCATGGGGCAAGCACTCGGTTCGCGGGACGCCGGATTACGACAGAAATGGGGGCTGGGTTGCGTGCGGACTGCACTTTTCGTGGCCTCCTTGGCCTGTCTGCCGCTCGTGTCGGGCGCTCAGGAGGTCCAACTGGCTGTCCTTCAGTACAAAGGGGGTGGGGATTGGTACTCCAATCCGACCAGCGTGCCCAACCTCGTGGCCTTCTGCAATGCAGAGTTGAACACCGGCTTTGATGAGGATGTGCCCTATGTGGAGGTGGGGTCACCCGCCCTGTTCAATTATCCCTTCGTGCACATGACCGGCCACGGCAACGTGGTCTTCACGCCTTCCGAAGCGCGCAACCTGCGGACCTGGCTCGAGGCCGGCGGCTTTCTGCACATCAGCGACAACTACGGGATGGACCCGTACATCCGGAAGGAGATGCGCAAGGTGTTTCCCAACCTCGACTGGATCGAGCTGCCCTTCGAGCACCCCGTGTACCACGAGGCCTATGAGTTCGACGGCGGTCCGCCCAAGGTGCACGAGCACGATGGCGAGGCGCCGCGCGGTTATGGGCTGCTGCTCGACGGCCGGCTGATCTGCTACTATGACTTCGAGTGCGACCTCGGGGACGGGTGGGAGGACTACGCGGTCCACCGGGATCCCGAGGCCGTGCGCCGGCGCGCACTGGAGATGGGGGCCAACCTCGTCAGTTTCGCCCTCTCCGGCGCCCGTGACGACTGATCAGGCCGTGGCCCGCCCGGTGAAGGGCGGGTACTCCTCGGTCATGTAGAGCAAGTAGGCATTGAGTCGGGTGCCCCACCGCATTTGTTCCTCGCACCAGGTAAACCAGTTCTCAGGGAACCGTCCCGTGAAGAGGATGGCCCACCACGCCAAGAAATTCAGGAAGAGGACCCAATAGACCCGGAAGACGAGGATGATGGCGTGGGGGAGGATGATGAGTCCCCCGAGCAGGCCGCGGACGAGGGCCTCGTAACGCGGGACGTCTTCCCGATAGGGGATGTGGAGCTGGATGCCGGGGTGTTCTCCGCTGAGTCCGAAGGCCGGGTAGCCGTCGGCCATGTTCAGCAGGCTCGCGTTGAGCCTCAGGTTCCAGTTGAGGATGCCGAGCTGGGTATCAAACCAGTTGCGCGGGTATTTGCCGGTGAAGAGGACTGCCCAGAAGGTCAGGAACTGCAGGATGCCGCCCCAGAGGCTGACAAACAGCAGGGCGATGGCGTGGGGAATGAGGATGTAGAATACGCCGAAGAAGGAGCGGAGCAGGAGTTCGCCGCGGGAATACGACTCCTGCCTCCGGATGGAGAGGGTGATGTCCATGGGTGTTGTGAAGTTGATTTGCTGTGACCAGGGCCACGTCTTCAAGGTAGATCAACCGGGAAAGGCGGCCAACCGGGGCCGCGCAAAATGGCCGGCTCCTGCAGGCAGAGCAAGGGTGGCGCGCTCGACATGAACGGTGTCCCGCTTCCACTCGACCATCACGTTCTCGCCTTCCTCTGTGGTGGAGTCCACGACATCGCCGCGGCGCAGTCCGGCCTGCCAGGCTGGGCTCTCCGGCCAGCACACCTTCACCTCGGTCCGGCCTTCCCGGCCTGTTCCGCACAGGGCGCCACAGCGGGCCAGTGGGTTTTCGTGGGGCTCCAGCGTCGCCTGGACTCCCTGGTGAAGCAGGGCGTCGACCAGATCGGGCCAACTGTCTTCCGTGCCTTCGCAGAAGTCGGCGCGAAGCCGGCGGATTTCCTCGATGCCCTCCGGACCCCGGGTGCCGGCCCGCTCCTCGAGCTTGGACCACCACATGGCTTCGGTGAGGGCGCGGGGCTGGTCTGGGCCGGTCAATTCGGACAGGGTGTCCACCAGCCAACCGCCTCCGGCCCGGTTGAGGGCCACATCGCACAGGAATGCCAGGACGGCGCCCTCCACGTAGATGTTGCCACGGCGGTGGGGCACGCCGATGGAGTAGCCGTCCAGCCATGTCTGCACGCTGCTGTCGGCCACGGAGGTCTGCAGTCGGCCGGGATTCCAGAGGTGACGCGTGAGCAGCTTTTCGAAGCGGGCCAGCCAGCCTTCCATGCCGATCACCCCAGCCTCGAGCAGGAACAGGTCGCCGAGGTAGGTCGTGACACCTTCCGCTACATAGCCGAGCCGGCTGGGGCAGGCCCTGGAGAAGTCATAGGGCATCCATTCCGCCGGCCTGAGCCGCTTGACGTTCCACGTGTGCACGAGCTCGTGGCTTGCGATGTCGATGACCTCCTCCATGCCGGGGGAGGGCTGTCCGTCGTCGTGTGTCAGACCGTCGGCCGGGCCCCAGGCGATGACGGTGGACGCTTCGTGTTCCACCCCGTGGCGCGCCGGGAAGTCCGGGAAGAGGTAGAGGAAATGGTACTGCGGGACAGGGAGCCAGCCGAAGACGGCCATCTGGGCCTCGGTGAATTTCCGATGGGCCTCCATGAAGGCGGTCTCATCGTAGTGGCGACCACCCCAGACGTGCACATGGAAGGTGTGGCCGTCCACCTCGTATTGTCCGTGCCACAGGTCCGACGGGGGCGCGGCGATCCAGGGGCTGTCCATCAGTTCCTGGGTGCCCCGGGCGGACAGGGACATTCCGTCGTCGCTGTCCGCCATGGAGGGCAGGGCCGTGGCCAGGCGCCAAGTGTGGGGCACGTCCGGCAGGTTGATCTCCACAGGAGCGTCCGCCAATTTTGGATGGTAGGGCAAACAGTTGACTGGGTTGACGTAGAGCAGCGCATCGTCCGCCCAGGTGCTGCCGGCGTTGAGCTGGGACGCTGTGAACTGGAACCGGACCTCGACCACGGTTTCGGTCTTCAGACAGTCCCACCGGTGCAGTTTCGTCTGCGGCAGGGGCGTCCAGCCGCTGTCCGTTTTCTGCGCCATGCCGCGCACGTATTGCCCGAAATCCCCGCGCTCGTAGCGTCCCGGTCGCCAGACGGGCAGCTGGATGTGGTCGGTGCCGGCGGGAAAGGTGGAGGTGATGAGCAGCTCATGCCGTCCATCGCGCTCAATGCGGTGCCGGATGGTGCTCATTCGTAGAAGAGGTCTTCGATGGGCCGGCCGGTGCATCCGCTCGGGCGGGGGAAGCCAATCAGGGCCGACAGGGTCGGGGCGATGTCCCGGATTTCGGTGCGCGCCATGCCGGTCAGGCCTTCTGGCACGCCGGGCCCCATGATGAGGAACGGCACATGGGTGTCATAGGCGTACGGGCTGCCATGGCTCGTCCCGGTCCGGCCGTATTCGAGGAATCCCGGCTTGAGCATGACGACCACGTCGCCGGACATCTTGGCGTTCCATCCCCGCAGGACGTTGGCTTCCGCCCCTTCGAAGAATGCGCCGGTCCGCAGGTCCGCGCCGGTCAGCACACGCTGCACTTCGGGGGTCGTCTCCGCCACGCTGGCCACGAATTGGGCCACCTTGTCGAGGTCCAACCCGGCCTCCAGAAGAAGCGGGCGGTCGAGGAAGAACTGGTCGTTGTCGTAAGTCAGGATCAAGTCGGTGCGCCCGTAGCGTTGAGCCATGGCCGTGTCCACCCGGGCCTTCATGGGCTCGGGATTCCAATAGTCGACGGGCAGACCGCGGGCCTTCTCCCGGCCGGGGATGGTGACGGCCCCGTGGTCCGCGGTCAGAAAGGCCATCCATTCTCCCATGCCCACTTTCTCGTCGAGGGCGTCGAACAGGCGGGTCAGTGCGTCGTCCAGCCGACGATAGGTGTCTTCCGTCTCCATCGCATGGGCGCCGAACTGGTGCCCCACATAGTCGGTGCTGCTGAAGGACAGGGCGAGGACATCGGGGGTGTCATCGAGGCCGAGTCCGTGGGCGTCGATGGCCGCGAGGCCGAAGTCGACGAGCAGGTCATTTCCGATCGGGGTGCCCTTCACGATGTCCTTCCCTCCGTTGGCTTCGGCGAGGGCGGCGAGATCGTAAGGGAAGGTGGGGCGGTCGACGCCTTTCCACTTGCCCTCATAGGGAGTATTGTCAACAGAACTTCCCGTATAGGTTTCCGGTTCGTCCCGAAGTGGCCAACCTTGATTCAGTCTGTCTTCAAGGGCATTGGATGCATTGAAATTCTGAACCCAATCCGGGAGGGTTTCGATGTAGTGGTTGCTCGTGATGAAATCTCCCTGGTTGAGCCAGTAGGCTGCGTCCGCCGCATGGCCCGCCGGGAGGATGGCGCCGCGGTCTTTCATGCTCGCACCGATGACGATGGGGGCCGTGCCGTCGGGACGGGTGAAATGCAGTTTGAGCTCGTCTGCCCAGGTGCTGGCGTGCATCCGTCCCGGGGACATTTGTCCTTTGGTTGCGGGGTCCGTCCCCGGCATGGCCACAGGGGTCACCGAAGCATCTTCAGCGCAGTAGACCTTGCGGCCTTCCGCCCGGGAATACCAGTTGTTGCCGATGATGCCGTGCACAGCGGGCGTGGTGCCCGTGGCGATGCTCGCATGGCCGGGTCCCGTGTAGGTCGGGGCATAGCTGAAATGGTGATCGAGCGACATGAAGCCCTCGTCGATGAGCCGGACGAAACCGTCGAGGCCGAAGCCGTCCGCATAGCGCGTCAGGTAATCCGCGCGCATCTGGTCCACCGTCAGGGCGACGATGAGCTTGGGCGGGGCGTCCTGCCGCTTCCGCTTCTGTGCGGAGGCGAGGAGGGGAAGCACGAGGAGGCCGAGGGCCAGGAGCCGGGGCAATCGGGTGGGCATGGTGAGGTCGTGGATCGTCCGTGAAGTTAACGCCGCATGGTGGCGGCCACTAGGGCGAAGACGAGAACGCAGCCTAGGATGCTGGCTGCAATGTTGAGGGTGGCCCATCCCCAGTGCCCATCGACGAAGAGGCGGTGGGTGTCGGCGCTGAACGTGCTGAACGTGCTGAATCCGCCGCAGAGGCCAATGGCGAGGGCGGCCGGCAGCACGTGGCCTTCCGGGAAGCGGGTGGCCAGCTTGAGGGTGACTGCCGCGAGCAGGCCCGTGGCCAGGAGGTTGGCGGCCAGGGTGCCGATGGGCATGAGGTGCCGGCCGTTCAGCCAGACCCCCAGCAGGTGGCGGAGGACCGAACCGACTCCGCCGCCGAGGAAAATGCCGACGAGAAAGGGGAGGGAAAGGGCGTTCATGGGGTTTGGATTCGGGGGTCAATCTTCCGGAAGAGGGTCAGGCAAGCGGCGGCCCATCCTGCGCCAAACAACGCACCAAACAGAATATCGCCCGGATAATGCACGCCGAGATGGATTCTGGTCCAGGAGACAATCAGGGCCCACACCCACAGCCAGCGCCAGGCCCCGGCGCCGAACAACAGGACGGCGAGGGTGGCCAATCCGAAGGTGTTGGCGGCGTGGGAGGAGACGAAGCCGTAGCGTCCACCCCGGTAGACCGAGCCGTCCTCGTGGTGGTGGAGGGTGAGCGCCTCGGAGAGCCGCTCCTCATGGCTCGGGCGCAGGCGTTCGAAACCCGGTTTCATAAGCCGGCTGGAGATGGCGTCGGTGCCGGCGAAGGTCACGAGGAAGGCGGCGAGTGCAATCCACGCGCTTCGTCGGATTCCCCCCTTGAACAGCCGGAACAGGATGAGCAGGACGACCGGAGCGGCCGCCCATTTGGACGTCAGAATCCAGGCTGCATCGCGCAGCCAATCGGGGTGTCCGTTGAGGGTCAGCAGCAGGGCCTCATCCCAGGCCTGCAGGGTGTCCATCAGGCGTAGATGGATTCAATCAGGTCCGCGTATTTGGCCAGGATCGGCTTCCGCTTGAGCTTGAGGGTGGGGGTGAGTTCCCCGCCATCGATGGAGAACGGCTCGGGCAGCACCCTCACCTGCTTGACGCGCTCCCACGAGGCGAAGGAGGACACGAGGTTCTCGATGTCCGCGGTGATGCGGGCGCAGATCTCCTCGTCCTTCGGAACGTCGGCGGC
Organism: Bacteroidota bacterium; assembly: GCA_036159995.1. GTDB lineage: Bacteria > Bacteroidota > Bacteroidia > Flavobacteriales_D > Sanyastnellaceae > UBA8752. Next base: position 24,914 of record JAYYEI010000026.1, on the reverse strand, counting down.
TGCGGGGCAGTCGCGGTTGTGGCGCTTGCACCACTCCTCGAGGGCGACCATGTCCGGCACCACCAGGGCGGAGGGGTGCTTGCGGCTCTCGCCGATGACGATGACCTGCTCCACGAAGCGGGAGCCCTTGATGGCGTTCTCCAGAAGCTGCGGCGCGACATACTTGCCGCCGGAGGTCTTGAACATCTCCTTCTTGCGGTCGGTGATGCGCAAGAATCCGTCTTCGATGACGCCGATGTCCCCAGTGTGGAACCAGCCGTCCTTGATGACCTCGTCGGTCTTCTCTTGGTCCTTGTAGTAGCCCATCATGACCTGGTGGCCCTTGACGAGGATCTCACCGTCCTCGGCGATGTGGACCTCGGTGTCGGCGATGATCTTGCCCACCGTGCCGATCCGGAGCATGCCCGGCTCCTTCGTGGTGCTCACGGAGACCACGGGAGAGGTTTCGGTCAGGCCGTAGCCCTCCCAGACCGGGATGCCGGCGCCGTTGAAGAAGTGCGCCAGGCGGGGTGCCAACGCGGCGGAACCGCTGGCCACCGCCATAATCTGGGTCAGGCCGAGGGCCTCCTTGACCTTGTCGAAGACCAGCTTGCGGGCGATGCCGAGCTTCCACTCGTAGAAGGCGCCGTTCTGCCCGTCGGGTTGCCATTGGAGGGCGAGCCCCACGGCCCAGTTGAAGATGGCGGCCTTGACGCCACCGGCGGCCTGGCCTTTGGCCACGATGCCGTCGTAAAACTTCTCGAGCAGGCGCGGCACGGCGGTGAACATGTGCGGCTTGGTCTCGATCATGTCGTCCTTGACTGTCTCAAGGCTGCCTCCGAAGTGGATTTTCACGCCGCAGTACATGTAGAGATAATGCAGCATCCGCTCGAAGATGTGGCAGACGGGGAGGAAGCTGAGCACCCGGTACTCCTGGTTCGGATCGAAATCCGGGAGGCGGGGGATCGAGTTGAGGATGTTCTGGGTGATGTTGCTGTGGGCGAGCATCACGCCTTTCGGCAGGCCGGTGGTGCCGGAGGTGTAGATGATGGTGGCGAGCTGGTCGGGGTCGACGGCGTCCCGGCGACGGTCCAACTCTTCCTGTTGGGCCTCGCTGCCGCCGTCGATGACCTCGCGCCAGGAGGCGGCGCCGGCCACATCCTCAAACGTGTAGACCTTCTGGAGGCTGGGGACTTGGTCTTGGATGGAGGCGACCTTATCGAAGAGCTCCTGATTGGAGACGAAGCAAAACTTGCTTTCGCTGTGGTTGAGGATGTAGACGTAATCCTCCGGGGTCATCGTCGGGTACAGGGGCACGTCGATGCCGCCGGCCTGCAGGATGCCGTGGTCCATGAGGTTCCACTCGCAGCGGTTGTTGTGGGAGATCAGCGCGACGCGCTCGCCCGGCTCGAGGCCCAAGGCGATGAGGCCACGGCTCACCGCGTCCATCTCGTCGACGAACTGTTGGGTGGAATAGGTGACGCGGTTGCCCTCGTTGGGCATGGTCATCATGGCGTCCTGCGGCGCGTTGGCCAGCTGGTAGCGCGGAAAATCAAAAAGACGGGTGGGGTTCTCCATCAGGTTGTGGTTCAAGGAGCCCCAATGTAGGGCTCGGCCGTTGCACTTTCGCAGGGTGAACCACTCCACCGCTTCCGATCCCCGCGCCCGTTGGCCGGAACTGGCTTTGCCGGCATGCGCCTCGGAGGTGGAGTGTCGGGAGGGCCAATGGTCCATCCGGTGCGCTGTCCGGAAGAAGTGGGTCAAGCTCGAACCCGAGGAATGGGTGCGCCAGCATGTCGTGCACGCCCTCGTCGGCGCCGGTTGGCCGCTGTCGCGCATGGTGCTCGAGCATCCGGTTCGGGTCGGTCAGGTCGACGGGCGCATCGACATCGCCTGTTTCGATCGGGACGGCCGTGTGGAACTCGCCGTCGAAGTCAAGGCCCCTCAGGTCCGGCTCGATCAATCCGTAGCCGACCAGGTGGCGAAGTATGACTTGGCCCTCGGTTGCCCTTGGCTCATGATTTCCAATGGGTTGCAGAATGCCGTCTGGCGCCGCGCCGCGGATGGCGTGTGTCGGCCGCACCGAGCCTGGCCCGTTTCCGGCGGGTGAGCCGGCCCGGCCGGTGTGGAAGAAAGTGGAAGAAATGTGGGAAAGCCGCCGTCCTGCGCGGGCTGGCGGCGGTGTGCACCTCACCCGGCCGAGGTACTTTGCACACATGGAACCAAAGGACATCCTGGCCATCTCCGGCAAGCCCGGCTTGTACAAAGTGCTGAACACCACCCACCGCGCCATCGTCGTGGAGCCTCTCGGGGAGGGGAAGCGGACCGCCGTTCCGGCTTCTGCCCGCGTCTCGAGCTTCGAGGACATCAGCATTTTTACCTACGAGGCCGATCTGCCGTTGGCTGAGGTGCTCAACACGATGCACACCCACCTCAAGGGAGAGAAGGCGCCGGATGCCAAGGTTCCCCACGCGGAGCTGCGCGATTTCGTCACGCAGGTCGTGCCGGACCTGGACCAGGAGCGGGTCTACCACAGCGATTTGAAGAAGCTCTGCACGTGGTACAACGCACTCGCCGAATTGTCCCTGCTTCCCTTCTCGGATGAGGAGGCGGGAGAGGCGGCGCCTGCAGCGGAAGAAGCGGCCGAGGAAGCCGCTGAGGTCGAGGAGGAAGCCACCGAAGGCGACGAGGCATGAGCGAGGGAATGAAGCGGGTCGCCGTCATCGGCGCCGGCACGATGGGCAACGGCATTGCCCACGTCTTCGCCCAGAGCGGGCACACCGTGACCCTGGTCGACGTCCATGCGGCTGCCCTCGAGCGGGCACAAGCCACCATTGACCGCAACCTGGACCGGCTGGTGGCCAAGGAGCGCATTTCCGCTGAGGACAAGGCCGCCACGTTGGCGCGCCTCACGACTTCCACCGAAATGCGCGGAGCCGTCTCCGATGCCGACCTCGTCGTCGAGGCCGCCACGGAGCGCCTCGACCTGAAGCTCAAGATTTTCGAGCAGCTCGACGCGGCGACTCCGGAGCACTGCATCCTGGCCACGAACACCTCCAGCATCTCCATCACGAAAATTGCGGCGGCCACGAAGCGGCCGGCCCAGGTGATTGGCATGCACTTCATGAACCCCGTGCCGATCATGAAGCTCGTGGAGGTCATCCGTGGCTATGACACGAGCGACGCCACCACCGAGACGACCGTGGCCCTCTCCAAGCAGCTCGGCAAGGTGCCGGTGGAGGTCAACGACTACCCCGGTTTCGTGGCCAACCGCATCCTCATGCCGATGATCAACGAGGCCATCTGCAGCCTCCACGAGGGCGTGGCTGGCGTCGCGGAGATTGATGAGGTCATGAAGCTGGGCATGGCCCACCCGATGGGTCCGCTGCACCTCGCGGACTTCATCGGACTCGACGTCTGCCTGAGCATCCTGCGCGTGCTGCACGATGGATTCGGACAGCCGAAGTATGCGCCGTGCCCGTTGCTGGTCAACATGGTGACGGCTGGTAAGCTCGGCGTGAAGTCCGGCGAGGGATTCTACGTCCACACCAAGGGCAGCAAGGACATCCAGGTCGCCCCCGCCTTCTCCTGACCATGAAGGGGATGAGGGACCTCCTCGGCGCCATCCAGTCGCGCCAATTCGCCCCGCTCTACCTGCTGGGAGGGGAGGAGCCCTATCACCTTGATGTGCTCTCCGATGCCATCGAGGCCAACGCCATGGAGGAGCACGAACGCGACTTCAACCAGACCATCCTCTACGGGCGCGACAGCGACCTCGACCAGGTGCTGGCTGCGGCCCGGCAGTTTCCGATGATGGCCGAGCGCCGCTTGGTCCTCGTGAAGGAGGCCCAGGATCTGCGGGAATGGAAGTCCAAGGACAAGCTGGAGAAGCTCGCGGCCTACGCGGACAATCCGGTGGCCTCCACGGTCCTCGTGCTCGTGCACCGCAACAAGATGCCGGACAAGCGGCTCTCCGCAGTCAAGCGCATCCAGAAGGCCGGGGTCGTGTTCCAATCCGACAAGGTCCGGGACTACAAGCTCGCCGAGTGGATCGAGGGCTACGTGGCCTCGCGGAAGCGGCAGATCCACCCCCGCACCGCCCAGTTGCTCGCCGAATACCTCGGCAACGACCTCAAGAAGATTGCCGGCGAGATGGACAAGCTGTTCATTGCCCTGCCCGAGGGTGGAGAGGTGAGCGACGCCCTCATCGAGCAGCACATCGGCATCTCCAAGGAGTACAACATCTTCGAGTTGACCAATGCGCTCGCCGACAAGGACATCGGCCGGGTGACCCGCATCGTCCAGTACATGCGCGCCAACGAGAAGAACCACCCGGTGCCGCGCATCCTGCCGACGCTGACCAACTATTTCGCGCGGGTGTTGACCTTCCATCACCTGCCGAACCACGACCCTTCGGCCGTGGCCTCCGCGCTGCGCGTCCATCCTTACGCGGCCAAGGAGTACGCCCGGGCGGCGCGGAATTACCCGGCGCGGAAGGTGTCCCGCATCTTTGGCTACCTCCGCGAGTGCGACGCCCGGTCCAAGGGCATCGACAATGCGACCGTGGCGCCCTACGACCTGCTCGAGGAGGCGCTCTTCAAGACCCTGCACTGAGCTGCGGGAAACCCCGTCCGTCGAGAACTGTTGACCCGACCATGACCCTCCAGAACGACCTCCTCCTTCGGGCCTTGAACGGCGAGATGACCGAGCGGCCGCCCGTCTGGGTGATGCGCCAGGCCGGCCGCATCCTGCCGGAATACCGGGCGGTGCGCAGCCGCCTCTCCGGATTCAAGGAACTCGTGGAAACCCCGGAGCTCGCCTGTGAGGTGACGATTCAGCCCGTGGATTTGCTGGGGGTCGATGCGGCCATTCTCTTCAGCGACATCCTCGTGGTGCCGGAGGCGATGGGGCTGCCGTATGAGCTCATCGAAAAGGTGGGGCCGCGCTTCCCGGAGACGATCCGGTCGGCGGCCGACCTGACGAGGCTCCATGCTGTGGAGCCGGAGGAGCATTTGAAGTATGTGATGGACGCTGTGCGCCTGACGCGGAGCGAACTGGGCGGCCGGGTGCCGCTCATCGGATTCGCGGGGGCCCCCTGGACGATTTTCTGCTACATGGTCGAGGGGGGAGGCAGCAAGGAATGGAGCCGTGCCCGCCGCATGCTCCGGGAGGCACCGGAGCTCGCCGAGGACCTGCTCGACCGCATCACCGACGCCACCATCGTCTATCTCAACGCCAAGATTGAGGCGGGCGTTCAGGCCGTCCAGCTCTTCGACAGCTGGGCCGGGGCGCTGGATCGGACCCTCTTCGAACGCCACAGTCTGCCGCGCTTGCGGCGCATCTGCGAGTCGGTGAAGGGCGCGCCGATGATCGTCTTCGCCAAGGGCGCTGGCTGGCAGATGGACCGGCTCGCCACGCTCCCGTGCGAGGCGCTGGGTGTGGACTGGCACATGCCGGTGGCTGAGGCCCGCCAGAGGGCCCCCGAGCACGTGCTTCAAGGCAATCTGGATCCGTCCGTTCTCTATGGCACGGAGGCCGAGGTCCGGGCCGCCACCCAACAGATGTTGACTGATTTTGGACGCGGCAGGCACGTGGCTAACTTGGGCCACGGCGTCTACCCCGACATTCACCCCGACCGCGTCCGTGCCTTCATCGATGAAATCCAACGGAGCGGCGATCGCTGAAGACGTTGCCTGAGTATTGAACACCATGCGGAATCTGATCCCCACCTGCGCGCTCATCGCGCTCCTCCTGCCGGTTGCCCCGGCGTCCATGACGGCCCAGGACGAGAACCTCGTCCCCAATGGCAGTTTCGAGAACGGAGACTCCAAGAAGCTCAAGGCCTATGGCCAGCTCGAGGACTTCACGACCGATTGGTTTGCCTACACCGACGCCCCGCTGGATTGGTACTCCACGGAGGTCAAGAGCGAGAAGGTCTCGGTGCCGGCCAACAGCTACGGCTACGAGGATCCCGCGGATGGCAGCCGCTACGCCGGATTCCGTGCCCACACCAAGAGCCCGAAGTTGTCCCGCACCTACCTGCAGGTCCACCTGTCGGAGAACCTCGAGGCCAACCAGATGTACTGCGTGAGCTTCGACATCAGCCTGAGCGATCTCTCCAAGTATGCCGTGAACGGCATCGGGGCCTACTTCTCCGACCGGAAGGAGACGCAACCCAACACCGGCATCGTCGCCCGGGACCCGCAGGTCAAGCACCGCGCCGACAAGGTGATGCAGCTGACCGAGGGCTGGGAAACCGTGTGTGGCACCGTGCTCGGCACGGGCACCGAGGAGTACATGACCATCGGCTGCTTCAACGGCAGCAAGGACCTCGAGGAGGAGAAGATGAAGAAGCCCAGTGGCATGGCCGGCGTCCAGCAGATGCAGGCCTACTACTACATCGACAACGTTAGCGTCGTGCCGATCGACGCCAAGAGCCAGTGCTCCTGTTCCAAGTCGTCCAGCACGGCCCCGGACCTCGTGTACGGCGGCCCGACGCTGCCGAGCGACATGGAGGACGACATGGTTGTCGGTCGCTCCGCGGTTTACTATGCCTTCGTGAAGCGTGCCTTCACCGAGGATGGAAAGGCCACCTTGGACCGCCTCGCCCGCATCCTCAAGGGCCACCCGGGTTGGTTTGTTGAAATCATGGGCCACTGCGACAACGATGAGGTCGCCGAGGGCAAGATCAACCCCCGTTTCGCCGACACCGGCCGGAAGCGCGCTGATCAGGTGAAGCGCTACCTGGTGTCTCAGGGCGTCGGGGAAGGACAGTTGTCGGTGATGGGCGTGGAAAACGCCGATCCTGCCTCCACCAAGGATTCCGAACTCGCGCGTGCCAAGAACCGCCGCGTCACGTTCCGCCTCAAGTAAGGAGGTCCGCCTCCGCTTCTGTGCGACGGTGCTCGCCGCCGTCCTCCTTGCTCCCGGTCTGGGGGCCCAGGTGGAGGATGCCTTGGATGCCCGATCCCTCGTGAAAGATGGGGGCTTCGAACGCCGTGGGGGCTGTCCCATCGACTACAACCAACAGCGGCTCCGTTCCCTGTCCGACTGGCGCCAGCCGACCGAAGGGACCCCGGACCATTTCGCGGCCTGCAGCAAGCTGGCCGGCGTGCCCGACAACCGGTTCGGGTCGGAACCCGCTTTGGAAGGCGCGTCCTACGGAGGGTTGGTCCTGTTCAGTCGCTCCAAGTGGCGCTACCGGGAATACCTCTCGACCGAACTGATTCGGGACTTGGCGCCTGGGGAATGGGTGTGCGTCTCCGCCTGGGTTTCCGCGGCCGAGCAGGCGGGCATTGTGGCGGACGGATTCGGCGTGCTCCTCTCGGAGGCGATGCCCAGGGGGGAGCGTGACTTCGCCTTGGAGTTGGCGCCGCAACTGGTGAATCCGCAGGGCCATTTCCTCGAGGCCAAGGACGGTTGGGTCAACCTTTCCGATGCGGTGCAGGCCACAGGCGGGGAGCGGTGGCTGACCATCGGAAACTTCGACGCCAAAGGCCACACGCGCATTGCCGCGTCGGCGGATGCGCCGAAGGACGCCACGAAGTGGGCCTACGTCTACGTCGACGGGGTGGAGGTGGTGCCGGTGGACCGGCCCGAGGACTGTGCCTGCCTGGTCCGGAAGATCGCCGACGAGATGCAGGATCCGCCGGAGCCGCTGACCCGAATCCGGGAGTTGGACCGGGACACCTTGCACTTTGACTTCGACCGGGACGAATTGCGGCCGGAGGGCCGGGCCATCCTGGACCGGTGGGGAGCGCTGCTGCGCAAGAACCGCTTCCTCCGCTTGGAAGTCCACGGCCACACCGATGACATCGGTCCGGAGGGCTACAATGCCGGGCTGTCCCAACGGCGCGCCGAGGCCGCTTTTGACTATCTGATGGACCAGGGGGTACAGCCGGACCGGATGCGGATGGCGGCCCATGGCAGCCTGCAGCCCGCGGCCTCGAACTCAAGCGGGGCCGGCCGGGCGCGGAACCGACGCGTGGAGTTCCGCCTGGTCGAACAGGCGTTCATCGAATTGGACTGAAGGCGCGGGCTGCCGCGGACCTCAGCCGACCTGGAGCTTGTTTTCCTTGGGGATGGCCAGGAGCAGGCCCAACGCCACGGCGAAGAACACGATCAGCACGAGGATGGAATTCCGCATGCTGCCCGTCAGGCCCTCGATGTAGCCCCAGCTGAACATGCCGATGACCACGCCGAGCTTTTCGAGCACCTCGTAGAAGCTGAAGTAGGACGCGGTGTCGTCGGTCTCCGGCAGCATCTTGGTGTACGTGGAGCGGTTGAGGCTCTGCGTGCCGCCCATCATGAAGCCGATTAGGCCGGCTGCGATGAAGAACATGGTCGATCCGTTGACCAGCGAGTAGGCAAAGGCGCAGGTCGCCCCCCACAGGAAGGTGGCCACGATGAGGACGGGCACATTGCCGTAGCGGCCGCTGAGCCGGCTGAACAGGAAGGAGCCGGGAATGGCCACGATCTGCACGACGATGATGGCGACGATGAGCTGGTCTTCCGGCAACTGGATTTCCTTGATGCCGAAGGAAGAGGCCATGAGCATGATGGTCTGGATGGCCATGCTCATCACGAAGAAGCTCAAGAGGTAGCGGATGACCCGGGTCTTGCCCTTGAGGTCGAGGGCGACGCCCTTCAACTCGCGGAAGCCCTGCCACAGCAGGTTGCCGTCTGGTCGATCCTTGACCTGCACGGGCATGCGCCGGAAAGTCACCTGGGCCCATCCAGCCCACCAGAGTCCGACGAAGATGAAGGCCCACCGCGTCAGATGGGCGCCGACGCCCATGATGAGCGCAAGGCAGAGCACCAGGATGATGATGGAGCCGAAGAATCCCCAGGAATAGCCCTTGGCCGACAGCAGGTCGTGATCCTCGGCCGGGGCGATTTCCGGCAGGAAGGCGTTGTAGAAGCCGAGGCTGCCCCACGCGCCGACGTTGGCCAGGAACAAGGCGGTCATGCTCCATTCGAGGTGCTGCGGATCGAACCAGAAGAGGCCAATGCACCCCGAAGCGCCCATGTAGCAGAACGCCTTGAGGAAGGTCAGCTTTCGACCCAGGTAATCCGCCATGCCGGCCAGCAGGGGCGAGGCGAGGATGACGATGAGGAAGGAGGCGCCCAACACGTAGCTGTAGAGTTGGGTGTTGATGAACTCCCACCCGAGGAAGGTCACGGAGTCACTGACGGACCCGTCGGCTCCCTCCGTGGTCGTGACGGCGTTGTAGAAGATGGGGAAGATGGCCGTGGTGATGACGAGGAAGTAGGCGCCGTTGGCCCAGTCGTACATCATCCATCCCATGCGGACGGCCTTGTCCGTGTACTTCTTGCGAATGCGCTTGAATCCCATGTCAGCTCAAGATAGGGGGAGCGGGGGGCGCGTACGGGGGCGAGGGTCAGGAGAGGAGCCCCTGCTTTTCCACGGCGTCGGCGATGTGGTCCCCGATGGCGAGGGAAGCTGTCGCGGCCGGGGAGGGGGCGTTCAGCACGTGGACGCTGCGGCCTTGGGCGATGATGCGGAAATCGTCCTTGGTGTCGCCGTCGGGGCGCAGGAGCAGGGCGCGTACGCCACTCCGGCCCGGGCGCAGGTCGTCCATTTCGAGGGAGGGGACGAGGCGCTGGAGCGTCTTCAGGAAGAGCCGCTTGGAGAAGGCGCGGCGGTATTCGTTGATCCCGAAGGACATGTTCTTGAAGAACAGCTTCCACGTGCCTCCATAGCCAAGGGCCTCGGCCGTGTCCCGCAAGCTGAAGTCGGTCTTGCCGTATCCCTCGCGCTTGAAGGTGAACACGGCGTTCGGTCCGCATTCAATGTCCCCGTTGGTCATGCGCGTGAAGTGCACGCCGAGAAAGGGGAATTGCGGGTTGGGGACCGGATAAATCAGGTTGCGCACTTTGTGCTTGGCGTGGTCCTCGAGCTCGTAGTAATCGCCCCGGAAGCCCACGACCCGCTCGGGCAGGTCGACGCCGTCCTTGCGGGCGAGGCGGTCGGCCTGGAGGCCGGCGCAGACCACAAGGCCCCGTGCCGTGAAGTCCCCCTGAAGGGTGTGTACGGTGACGCCTCCGTCCTCCTGGGTGAACCCGGTCGCCTCCACGCCAGTGAAGACGCCGCTCTCCGGCTGCAGGCCCATGGCCACTTCGGCCATGGTCTTGGTGGCGCCCCGGAAGTCGATGATGCCTGTGCAAGGCACCCAGAGGCCGGCCACCGCACGACAGTGGGGTTCGATGTCCTTGACCGCGTCCCCGGTGATGCGCTCGAGGCCCTCGATCTCGTTTTGGATGCCGAGGCCGTGGATCTTCTCCAGCATCGGCAGCTCGTCCTCGGTGGCGGCGGCGACGACCTTGCCGCAGACGTCGTGGTCGACACCGTATTCCTTGGCGAACGCGACGAGCTCATGGCGCCCCTTGACGCAGTTGATGGCCTTGAGGCTGCCCGGGGGGTAGTAGAGCCCGCTGTGGATGACCCCGCTGTTGTGGCCTGTCTGGTGGTCGCTCAGGATGGCCTCCTTTTCAAGCAGGGCGATGCGGGCCTGCGGGTGTCGGCGCTGCAGCTTGAGGAAGGCGGCGGCACCGACGATGCCGCCCCCCACCACGATGAGGTCGAATTGGCGTTGTGATTCCATGCGCATGCGAGGGTGCGGGCGGCGAAGATAACCGCTCCGTCCGCCGCGGGTTCGCTGTGGGCCGGAGTGGGTCCGGGAACGGGTCAGCGCAGGATGTGGATGTGTCCCGTCCGCTCCTCGATGATGGGGATGCCGAGCTCCCCGTATTTCCAGAACAGCCGGTAGCCGTAGACCCCGTCCGGGATGTAGTGCTGGCCCTCCATGGCCTTGCCCTCGATGCCTTGCCCAACCCAGGGGGCCTCAGGATCCTCGGTGGACCAGATGAGTTCGCCCCAGCGGTCGAAGACTTGGAACCGGAATTCGTCGAGTTCGGGACAATTGGTCTCCACCCGGAAGCCGTCGTTGATGCCGTCGTTGTCCGGCGTGAAGGCGGTGGGGACCCACATGTCGCAGCCGCAGTATTCCTGGGCCACCTCGACAATGTCCACCGCGATGCCGCACGCGTTCTCGGCCGTCAGGAGGTAGGTGCCGGCGGGAACGGTGGGGTTGAGGCCCTCGATGCCGGGTTCGGACCAGGAGAGGGTGTAGGGGATCTCCTCGAGGTTGGTGCCCTCCACGGCGCGGAGTTCGCCGAGGACTTCGGTCTCTTCACCCCAGCAGACGATGCCTTGGAGGGGAGCAGCGGCCACGTCGAGGTTGGGCCAGACGTCGACCACGACCGACGTGGTGTCTTCGCACAAGGTCATGCTGTCGAAGATGCGGATGGTGTAATCACCTTCGGTGTCCCAGGCCGGTCCGCCGGCGATCACGTCCTCGTTGACGGTCCAGACCCACCAACCCACGGGCGCTTCGGCTTGGGCGGGCCAGGACCAGACCTCCGGCTGGTCGAGTACGCAGTGGATGACGGTATCGGGGAGGGGGCCGATGACCGGCACCGGCCACCATTCGATGGTGGTCTGGTCGGTCTCCGTGCAGCCGCCGAGGCTCACGGTGACCTCGAACGGGCCCGGCCCGTCCGCAGCGGTCAGTTCGAGCAGGTTGCCGGTGGCGCCGGTGGACCAGGTGGCGGTCTCGTGGTTGCCGGTGACGGTCAGGGCGGCCGGGGCGTTGTTGCACTCGCCCAGCGGCCCGCTGAGGGCCCAATCGATGGGCGGCAGTTGGTTCAGGGCAATGGAGGCCGACGAGGTGCACCCGTTGTCGCCGAGCAGGTGGGCCGTGTACAGGCCGGGGCCAGCTTGGTTGGGTGCGGGGGTGCCGGACGGGAGCGTCCAGTCCGTCACGGTGGAGCCGGTGTTGGGGACGGCGGTCACCAGGCCGGTTGTCCCCCAACACAGTTGGTCGGGGATGGTCGAGAGGGACGCGGTGGGCAGGGGCAGGACGGCGATGTCGAGGGTGACCGTGTTGCCCGGGCACCCGCCTGCGACGGCCGTGGCCTGCGCCAACACGACCGAGGTCACGTCAAGGGCTGTCCCTGGAACGCCGCCCCCATTGACCGTCCACTGGATCGAGGCGGCGATGTCGGTGGAGGCCTCTACCGTGACCACCTCGCCATCGCAGACGTCGATGGACGGTCCGGGACTGACCGAAACGGTGGGTGAGGCCTGTTCGATGACCGTCACGTCCACGCTCTCGCTGCAGGAGCCGAGCACGCCGGTCACCGTATGGCTGCCGGCCCCACTGACCGCCAGCGTGGCTTGGCCGATCCCGTCCCAGTCGAGGGTGGTGCCGGCGTCGGCTTCCGCGGTGAGGACGGTCGGCGCCCCGTCACACAGGGTCACGGAGGGGGCGGTCGACAGATTGGGCGAGGGCAATTCCTCGATGGTGATGGTCTCCGTTTGGGGGCAGCCGGTGGCATTGGCCTGGACGAGATGGTCCCCGACGCCGGCGGTCAGAGTGGCGGTGCCCGAGGAGGCCCACGCCACGCTCCCGGAGGGAACGGAGGCGGTCACGGTCACGGTTTCGCCTGGGCACACTGTGTAGGGGCCCGGCGGGTCGAAGGTGATGTCCTCGATGCCGATGTCGGAGCTGAATTCAGTGGCGATGACGCAGAACTCCTGGACGTTGTTGGCGCCGCCGGTGCTGCCTGTGAACCCCCAGTATACGTTGGGGTTGCCGGGGAAGAGGTCGCCGACGAGGTCGACGGAGGCGTTGATGCGTTCTTGACCGTCGAAATCCATGGACAGGATTTGGGCCACGGGGTCCCATTCAATGTGGACATCGTGGTCCTGTCCGTCTTCGATGTTGGCGGCGGTGGCACTGGCTTGAATCGTGTTGGGCGGGCAACCGGCGATGCAGTTGGGGCCGGTGTGGTCGCCGGAGCCATCCCGTTGCAAGGCCAGATGGTCATAGCCTGGGTCACCGGCCCATCCGTTCTGGTAGGTGTCGAACTCGATGATGAGGGCCGGATTGAAGTAGGGCGGATCTGTATTGTATCCGATGCTGCCTCCGCCGTTGGGGTTGTAGGCTTGGGGGCCAATCTGCTGGAGGACCCAGGCGATGCCGTCCGCTCCGCCGTTGTTGCTCCCTAGATAGACCGTGAAGTCCATCGTGAAGGGCTCGGAGATGTCGATGGTGCAGTCTGACCAAGCCGCGCCCTGTTGCGTGCCGATGGCCTCGGTCAGCCGGTAGCAGTCGCTCCCGAGTGCGATGGCGTCCCCGACCACGTTGAGTTGGGCGAGGCTGCTCAAGGACAGGAGCAACAGGGGGAGGGTCAGGAGGCGGAACACGGCTTTGCAAAATAGAAAAGCCCGCGAAGGCGGGCTTTTCTCAGTGGATGGAACAGTGTTCCAATCAGTTCTTGGCGGGGCTCACTTCAGCCTTCTTGTCCGCCTTCTCTTCAGGGCGGTTCATGGCCATCTGCTGCTTGCCTTGCTCTTTGTTGGAAGCCTTCTTGGCCTTCTTCTTGCTCTTCTTGGACTTGGAGTCACAGCAGCTGGCGGCCTTGGCGCCTTGGCAACAGGAGGACTTGCTCTTGGTACACTCGGTCTTGGCCTTGTCGCTGGAAGCGCCGGTGCAGCTCTGAGCAGATGCGGTAGCGCCAAAGAGGAAGAGGGCGCCGAGGAGGAGAATGTGCTTCATGTCGTCGTTTGTTGCAATAAAGGTACGAACTCTGGGTTCAACGTGTGACAACGCCTGTTATTTTGTAGACGAATCCTGTCCATGCCCACGTCCCCACAGTCCGGTAAGCGGATCACGCGCACAGAGCGCGCCATGTGGCAGGCGGCCATCGCCGCCCTGCTGGTGCATGTCGTGGCGCTGGGCATCCTCGATCGCTGGGGGCGACTTCCGGCTGCGGAGGCCCAGCCGTATGCCCAAGTCGACTTCGTGGACTTCGAGGAGGTGGAAACCCGCACGATGGAGGAGGCCGTCCGCGATCGGCTGGAGGCCCGGATGAACGAGCGGATCACCAATGTCTCGGCCGATGCCCGCGCCCGGACTGGAGAGGAGGTCCGCAGTTCCCGGGCGGAACGGGAGGCCCTGTCCGAGGAGGTGGAAGCTGAATTGCGCGCCTTTGAGCAGGCCGCGTTCGATGCCCTGTCCGAGGGCCGAACCGACCCCACGCAAGGGGTGTCTCGGCCGGATCGGGACGAAGGGCCCATCGAGCGCTACGACGGTTGGGATGAACGGGTGGCCGGTCAGGTCACGGCCGAATACGACCTCGAAGGCCGAAAGGCGCTCAACCTCAACATTCCAGGCTATCGTTGCCGAGGAGGGGGGGTGGTCCGCCTGGCCATCATGGTGTCGCCCGGTGGCGATGTTTTGGAGGCGTCGGTGCTCTCCACGACTTCTAATGGCGGCAAGGCAACGGCCGTGTGCCTCGAGACCGAATCCCTTCGCAGTGTGCGGCAGTGCCGGTTCCAGTCCAAGGCGGAGGCGCCCCGACGTCAATCGGGCACGCTGACCTACCGGTTCATTGCCCAGTGAGTCCGGCGTACTCGGATAGGTAGGCGAAAGCCGGGGTGAGCTTGCCGGCGAGGTTGGTTTCCGAGGCCCCTTCGAGGATGCCTTGGGCGTCGCCCTCCACCACCAACGGAATGATGTGCTTCACGAGCGTCGCGCCGAAGTCGGCGCTGGCGTCGCGGGGCAATTCGCAGGGCAGGTTGTCCACGGCCATGACGCCGATCGAACCCGGAGTGCGGAAGGGCACGCGACCTTCCTTGATCGGGTCATAGCCGTACATCGGGTCGGCGATGGTGCTCGGTTCGACCGTGGAGGCCACCGGGCCGTCGATGTCGCAGCTGATGTCGGCCACGACCGAGATGCGCCAGTCCTCGTCACGGACATCTTCACGAGTGAACAGGAAGGGCGAGCCTTCCGCCCAGAAATGGCCGGCGATGAACAGATCCGTCGACCGGGCGAACGCCATGAAGGTGCTCTCGTAGTCGATGGGGTCGGAACAGAATTCGTCGAAGTCGAAGCCGCCATCCCCGCGCCGGCGGTTGTAGTCCTCCAGGTCGAGGTGGGTGAAGACGGGCTCCCCGAAGTCTTCGCGGAGGTAGTCCACGGGGTGCACCTCGCGGATGCGCATGGCCTCGAGGATTTCGCGGGCGCCATTTCCGACGCGGCCGTGGCCGGTCAGGGCGATCTTGGTGGTGGGAGCGAGGCTGACTTTGGAGAGGTGGCCTTCCATCTCCTTGCGGTCCGCGCAGTCGATGGCGCGGGGTAGGTCATAGGTGCCGTGGTGGGCGCCAAAGGTGCGGAAGGCGTTGTACGTCCCGACGATGCCGGCATAGCGGCCAAATCCGATGATGCGCTGTCCGCCTGGACGCTTGAGCAGTTCGTAGTCGATGAGCCGAACCTTCTTGTCGATGCAGGCCCGCAGGAGCTTGGCGTTGTAGGGCTGGAGCTTGTAGGTGTGGGAGAAGAAGAAATAGGTCTTTTCGGGAATCAATTGGTCCAACGGAACCTCCTTCACTCCGAACAGGACATCGCAATCGCTCAGGTCTTCCTGGAGCTGGACGCCGGCCTCGGTGTATTCGGCATCGGTGATGCGCCGCACATCGCTGGGCTGGACGGCCAGCTCGATGTACGGAAAGCGCACCAGTACTTCAGCGCATTGCTCGGGCGTCAGCGGGACCCGCTGGTCCGGCGGCACCTTTCCCTCCCGGATGATTCCAATCTTCATCGTCTCAGTTCAACGCAGGGAAAATTAGACCGGGGTTCACATCCGTGCCGATGGATTTTGCGGGCGTCGGCGTGGGTTCTCAAGAATTGCGATTGGTGAAAACCCCGAGCGCCCTGCGTTGTTGACATTTGCACCATGCAGCGTTTCCTGTTTCTCTTCTTCATCGTGCTGACAATCAGCGGATGCAAGCGGTATGAGTCCGTGGTGGAGACGGGGCTGCACGTGGAGCGCATTGCGGAGCGGCTGGAGCCGATTCCAGCGCCGCCGAACTACGCCGACGGGGCCCATTGGGCGGCCCTGCCGTGGACGGAGGACCCCGCCGACCTCCTGCCGAAGGGCCGCAAAGTCTCCGAAGGCCCCGGGACGGCGGACGTCTTCTACTTGCATCCGACCATCTTCGAGGAGGGCGCCCATTGGAACGCGGCCCTCGACAGCGCCGCCCTCAACGCGGCCGTCGACGAATGGCCGGTGCGCCACCAGGCGGCCATCTTCAATGGGGCCGGCCGGGTCTTCGCCCCGCGCTACCGCCAGGCCCACATCCGCGTCTTCTCGGTCGGCGACAGCCTCAGCCTCGGCGCGCTTCAGATCGCCTACAGCGACATCCGCGCGGCCTTCCAGCACTTCCTCGACCACTGGGACGAGGGCCGGCCGCTGGTCATCGCCGCCCACAGCCAGGGCAGCTGGCACGCCCGTTGGCTGCTGCAGGAGTTCTTCGACGGCACGGCGCTCCAGGACCGGCTCGTGGCCGCCTACATCCCCGGCATGGACATCTACCCGTCGGACTTCACTGCCATCCCGCCGTGCACGGCGGCCACAGACCAGCATTGCTACTGCACGTGGATGAGCTACGGCACCGGCTACCTCCCGCGGTGGATTGCCGCCAAGCCGGCCACGCCCAGTGTCATCCACCCGGTGACGTGGACCACGGAGGTGGACCGGACCAATCCGCGCAGCGAACATGGTGGGGCGGTGCGCGAGTCTTTCCGCAACAAAAACCCCGGCAGCATCACCGCCCGCGTCACGGCGGACGGCGTGCTGTGGATTGACCAGCCTCACATGTTCCTGGTCGGCAAATGGCTCCACCGGGACAATTGGCACGTGGGCGATTTCAACCTCTTCTGGTCTGACATCCGCGACAACGTGCACGACCGCGTGGCGGCCGCGGCAGAGGAGCGCTGAGTTGGTGTACCTTTGATACATGCATCTCCAACGCTATGATGCCCTTCTTGCAGGGGCTTTTTTTGTGCTCAGTTTTTCGGTCGCCTCCGCTCAGGTGAGCCTGCCGATTGACTTCGAGTCCGGCACCACCACCGCTGATTTCACTGATTTTGATGGCGGCATGGCCGAGGTCATCGCCAATCCTGGCCCTGGTGCTGGCAACAGCAGCGCCACCGTTGGCCGCATCGTCCGCGATGGGGGGGCGGTCTGGGCCGGATCCCTGCTGACGTTGGATGCTCCGCTCGATTTCTCCGAAGCCAGTTCCATCCGCATGAAAGTGTGGTCTCCGCGTCAGGGCGTCCGCATCAAGCTCAAGCTGGAGGGGCCGCCGGAGCTGTCCTACGAGGTCGACCAGTGGAACACCACGCAGGGCGGCTGGGAAGAGATGCATTGGAATTTCACCAATGCGCTGTCCATGACGTTTGACAAGCTGGTCTTCATGTTTGACTTCGAGACGACCGGCGACGGAAGCGATGAGTCGACCTTCTACTTCGACGACATCGAACAAGTGGACGCCAGCGGTGGCCTCGCCCAACTCGATCTGCCCTGCACGTTTGAGGACGAGACTGTGGATCAGACCACCTACGACTTCTGGGGCGCCGCCTCGCAGGTCGTGGTCGACCCGACCAACCCGACCAACCACGTCGTGGAGGTCGTCAAGATGCCGACTGCTGTTGGCTGGGCCGGCACCATGATCGGCACGGTCGAGGGCTTTGCCAACCCTGTGCCCTTCACCGAGGAGGAAAAGACGGTCAGCGTCCGGGTCTGGACGCCGGAGGCCGGCACGCCCATCCTGCTCAAGGCGGAGATGACCGGTGGCAATCCGTTCTACACCGAGACCATCCAGTACACCAGCCAGGCAGGTTGGGAGACCCTCGAGTTCAACTTCGGCAATGAGCTGCCCGGCACCCCGGAGCTGGAGACGGGCTTCCCGCACCACTTGCTCGTCATCTTCTTCGGCTTCGGAGACGAGGGCGTCGAGGGCGGAACCACGTACTACTTCGACAACGTCTACTTCGGCGAGGGCCCGGTGGTCGGCATCGGCCCGACGCCCGCTGAGGAGGTTGCCCTCTTCCCGAACCCCCTGACGCAGGGCCAGCCCCTGAGCGGCAGCGGCTTCGGCCAGCAGACCGACGCGCTCATCCTCGACGCCATGGGCCGCACGGCCTGGCAGGGCACGCTCCACCGCAACGGCACCGACCTCGGCCTCGAGAGCGGCGCCTACACGGTGGTCTTCCAAGGTCCGCAGGGCCTCGAGCGCCAACGTTTGCTCATCCAGTAACCGCGGGGCTTCCCGTTCCGTATCTTCGCCGACCGCCCCGTCCTCGACGGAGTGGC
Organism: Bacteroidota bacterium; assembly: GCA_036159995.1. Classification (GTDB taxonomy): domain Bacteria; phylum Bacteroidota; class Bacteroidia; order Flavobacteriales_D; family Sanyastnellaceae; genus UBA8752. Next base: position 6,689 of record JAYYEI010000026.1, on the reverse strand, counting down.
TCCGCGGACTGCCGCGTTGTTCCTTGACATCCCGCCACCGGAGGTGGAAACAGCAACAAAAAAAATGGGGCCGATTTTGGATTTGACAGCAAGTCTGAACGTCGCGGTCAGCATGCCGAGTGCTTAGGGTGGCCACTCGTTAATCAAGAAACCCAAGCCATAACTGGCAACACTTCCTACGCGCTCGCGGCCTAATCCTCTCGGAGGATTCGCCTAATTCTAGCCACAGAGTGGCAGAACGAGCTGTCCCGGTCTCGTCGTTCGGATCCTATCCGCGAGGCAATGGGGCATCAGGAGAATGGATCTAGCGAAAGGGGCGTCTTGACCCTGTAGCGAAAATTGACAAGGCTAAGTCAAGGGTGGGCCGTCCACGGTCAGCCCCTGGTCGAAAACCAATCGTGGACTGAGCATGGAGAACGCTGCAGGCGTTGCTTGTTTGGACGGGGGTTCGACTCCCCCCGGCTCCACCACCCTGTGTATCACTTGTGATTCGTTTCTGATCGCTGGCGCGGGATTCCGGCGCAAGCTTGCACCCACCGAACCCCGTGACCCATGCGTGCCCAAGGCGGTATTTTCCCGCGTTTTGCTGAATCGTGCTGTGTTTCCGCATGGGTCAATTCATGGGGCGGATGGGGTGCCCAAGATCCCCCGGCTCCAGATGCTCATCTGGCGGACACCGGTCATGCACCATCGGGTGTCTGGAGGCTTGTGGCAGTATTGACGCTGTAGGAAGTTGAACCTCTCAACAATCCGCCCCAAAAAATGCGAGGACAATCAACAGGTCACCGACCCCCACGAATCCGTCTTCATTGAGATCTGCAGGGCAGTCCGTTGTGCAGTCAAATTGTCCGAGCAGAAGCAACATGTCTGCCACGGTAACAGTGAAATCTCCATCGATATCGCCTGGGCAAGCGCTGGGTTCACAGCTGCCATCATCGTAGTTGGCTTCCGGATTGAAATTGGACGCTGATGAGTCCGTGCATCCGGTCGTGCATTCGCCCAAAATATTGGCATCCAACCATGCCAATCGGTCATCAATCCAATCCCGCATATATTCCAATTCTTCCTCGTATGTCTGTCCCACAAACGCGTTGGGCCAAACGTATTCTCCCAACCTTGGCCAACGGGCAAAGTCTCGCACGTTCGCTTCTTGGAGCAAAGCGGCCAGCGAATCAATGGTATTGTGGATGCTTTCATTGCTCCAGGCTGCTGAACGGTAATCTTCCCACAAGCAGCGCGTCATGTCACGGTAGGCCGTGTCTTCCAACATGCGCTCCCACCAAAACGGATTGGCGTTGCCGCAATCGGTGTCGACTTCGAAACCTTCCGTGTTGGCCCCTTCACAATAATCGACATTGCCCAGGCTCAAATTGTAATCCCACCATGGTCCCATGACGATTTTGCCGCCATTGGAATCCTTTTGTTTGTAGAAATACGTACTCAATCGATAGCCATCAATGTTTTTCGACAGCTCATTGATGAGGTAGAGGTCGACAAACGAATTCATGTCAACGAAAGGTCTGTAGCCCAGTTCTGAATCGGCAAAGTCCGGTCCTGCGAGCGCGTCTTCAAATGCGGTGATGTGCCCTTCAATGTATTCCATCTGAGGAGCGTTGAGATCGTCTGCCTCGGGTTTGTGAAATTGGATGAAGTTTTCCTCTCCACCCACAGTTGGATAGGGTGAATTCCAGCCTCCTTCGAAGTCGCCGGTGAATTTGTCCACCTTCAAAATGTAACCGCCAGTCAATTCATCTCCCTCGATGTCTTCTGGTAACAGCGTCGCGATGTCCACTCGGTTGGCATCTCGCTTGATGTTTTCCATGAGCATGTAAACCCCTCGGTAATCGTTGTTGATGAAAACCTCGCAATATCGGCGGCGCGGCGTGTAGCGGTTTAGTTTCTCTCCCAGTTCAAATACCAAAGCATTCCGCATGAGGGATTTGTCAGTATAAGGTCCGTAAAGAATCCAATCGTTCTCCTCAGGCATCCCCAAGAGAGAAACATTGTTGTTTTCTCCAGCCGCATCTTGGGTCTCAAAAGCATAGGACTTTTTTGGGAACATTTGCGATGAGGAACCGCGGATTTCGATGGAAATCAGGCCGTCGTAATCGGTGGGGTCATCACTCAATTCGTTGACGCCCGAAGGGTCATTGAGCACTTTCATGTTCCCGAGGATCCGGGGGTCGTCCATGATGGCTTGAGCAGTCGTGATGAGGACGAGGGGCAGATTCGATTGGGTAAAGTAGACGCACGAACTGTCGTCCAGAGTAGCGTCAGGGACGAAATTGAGGGCTTCACTGTCCGTGCACCCCTCTATTGGCGCACACGAGCCATCGTCTGTGCATTGGCCAAAGCACGTTTGCACAGAGGTGGCTTCAATCACATTGGTGATTTGGCGGTCGTTGTAGTGTTCAGGATGCGCACAAGGCAATCCGGCAAGGTTCTCTTTGCAACTCCAATCCGCACAATTGCCATTGACGAAGGTGTAGTACCCTGTAAATCCATGCGGCACTTCTATGGTGACCGTCCACGTCCCGTCCCCATCCGCATCGGTCATGGGGTTGTCCCCGGGCACGCCAAAATATCCGCCCCCAGCCACAAACACCCCGTCGGGTGAGACGGTTTCATTGGCCATGTTGACCTCAAACGTAACGGGATGCACGTCAGTTCCCAGGGGACTGAACCATGTTGGCGGTGGACCATAGCCCAGACCTTCCTCGGGCACTCCTGCAAACAAAAAAGGACGGGCCGTCAAGTCTGAAGACGTCGGACTGACGTTGTGGACTTCGATGGCTAGGGTATTGGGTCCTTCTGTTAGCAGTGACAGGTCAAACGGAAACGATGACGGGGTTCCTCCAGCGTAGAGCACGGCTTCCTGATCCATGTCGAGGACTTGGTTCCATGCAATGAAATCGCCCGGTTGCCCGGCATTGCCACGGCCGATTTCCGTGCCATTTAGGTAGGCAACAAAGCCATCGTCGTAATCCATGTAAAAATGGGCATCCAACCAATGACTGAGGTCGTCAATTTCGAAGGTGTGACGCAAGTACACCGCTGATGTGCTGGGCAATACGGTGTTGTCATCTCCATCACCGTACCCAAAACCGGCGGGACCTTCAGGCCAAGCGGCATCACTGAATCCCCCTTCGAACCAATCATTCGCTGGTTGGTTGCTCGGAAGCCAATAGTGCCATAGGGTGCCATCCTGCAGTACGGCTTCCCAATGGTCAACGGCTTGCGCAAGGGACATCGACGGGGTCAACGACAGGGATGCCACAAGGGTTAACGCCAGTGAAGTCCATGGCGACATGGATCTTGACGCTACCACAGACCAGGTGGCCTGAGCGATTGCCCTTGCCTTGGAGGCCATTCCTGTTTTCATTTCTACTTCATTTAAAGTTCATATGCAGCTTTGCTGGACCGCGGTTCATCAAGTCACTCGGTGTTGTTCAGCGTTTCCGATGTATTGCACGCTGCGAAAAGATACGAATGCAAAGGCTGCACAGGATTGAAGGTCAACAAGCCACAGACTCTTTTGAAACTCAAAAAGCCCCCAGGGGAACATGAAGCAGGCCAGACGTGGGAGACAAACGAGAGCTTGGGAAGAGTGGGAAGTTAAATTTGGAAGGCCCTGCAGTTCGTCATCTTCAAATTCGCGGGAGACCGGTTGACCATGAGCAAAACGAAGGTGTGTGCGCACTGCAATGGCGAGGATTCCGTGATGTACCGCGTCCAATACAAGTCTGGAAAGACGTGGTGCTTTCTGTGCAAGACTTGCGTGAATGAGGTGAAGCCAGACAATCCCCTCTATCGATACGGCGGCACTTGGAAGGGGTAGAGGTAGGGAAATAGAGCTGCCTTCATCTCTCGGCTCTTCAGGTCCGCTTGATTCAATGGTTGGGATTGTTTTCCTGGAAGGGTTCCATGGAAGACGGGATTGCATGTGTTCACGACCTCTTTTGTATTCTGGGCGAAAGATTGTCCGTGATGAAAGATCTGAACCTCGCACATCTCATCAGCGCACTCCACACGTTGGAGGTTGATTCCATTCCGAAGTGGGGAGTGATGACTGCGCCTCAGATGCTGAGACATTGCAATCTTCAAATCAAACTGTACTCGCGGAAAAAACCATCTGGTTTGTCCTCGTTGTTGCGGACCTACACGATGGGGAGGCTGCACCTTTTGTACGTAAAGTATTTCGTGAGGTATGACATTCACCGGTACAGTAAAAACAGCTATTCGCTTCCCACTCTCAAGACCGCAGAGCTCACGGATATCGACTTTGATCAGGAACGGGAAGAATTGATTGGTCGCTTGACGACTGTCTCTGAATTTGAGGGGCGGATGCGGTATACGCCACTCCACGGCTGGGTCTCACGATTGACCTATCAGCGCAACATCTATGTCCATGTGGAGTACCACCTGCATCAATTCGGTGTTTTGTGAAATGGACGGGCCGCGGATTGTGGTTGGGTGCTCTTTATCGATGCCATTGGAGGATCACACTGGGGATGCCTGAGGGGATGGAGTGCCTCCTGTGGGTGACGCAGGAGGTGCGTCTTCACTGACGGGTCGCCCCCGGATTTGGCACAATAGTTGGTGCTTTGGGGCGATGACCATTCACGCCAATCGCCAACAACTTGTAGCATGGTTGCTTGCCTCGTTGATTCTTCTCCCTTCGTGTTCGAGCAGCATTCTCATTTCGTCAACCCCAAGCCAGGCCGATGTGTATGCCAACGGGCAGTACATCGGCCAAACTCCTGTGCGCCACCGTGACAGTGAGATGGGTGGCAGCATTCTGGATCTAGAGATTGAAAAAGAAGGCTACGAAGTCCACACAGTAGGCGTCGTGAAAAAGGGCCGCATCAACCTCTGGGCACTGATGGGGTGTTGGATGTTGTTCCCTTTGGCCTGGCTGGAGATGTATCCCAAGCGATATGCGGCCCGCTTGCAGCCGATGACGAAAGAGAATTCGCCACTGCGTGTCGAAGTGCAAACACGGGAGACCGTCGGGTCCAATGTGTTTGTGGTGGTCCTTGAGAATGCCCCTTGCCAGGGATCTCCCAGCACCTCAGTCTTGGAGGCTTCGGTCGGCATACGGTTGATGGAGAAGTATCAGGTGTTGGAGCGACAGGCGCTGGATGTGGTCAGTTCTGAGCAGCGTCGAAACATGACCTGGCTCCATGATGAAGCGAGCATTGTGGATGCGGGCAAACTGTCTGGGGCGAGAGGCGTGGTCCTCGTGAGTCGACTTTGCGATCGGAAATCGACGCTGACTTCCATGCGCTTTGTGGATTGCGAGAGCGGAGCCCTGCACTGGGCAGTGCTGGCCAAAAATCAAACGCTGGACACCATGGTCGATGCCCTGTACCAAGATTTGGACCCGTGATTGCCTTTCAGTGCGGGCAACCGACTCAGAACGGCGCGCACCTTAGCGCCCTCATAGGGAGAGGATGCGGCGTCGGTCGACAATTTGGCCCTCCAAGGTCGTCGTCAAAATGTAGACGCCGGGCGTCAGGTTGTTGATGACGGTACGCTGAGCGCTGGTCGCGTTGAGCTTACGAACGATGGCGCCAGCTTGGTCTTGCAGTAAGACCTTGGCACCGGCCGGGATGCCCTCGAGTTGAAGCTGCCCCACGCATGGAATCGGGAAGGCCTGAATGCCAGCAGTCTGCTCGATGTCCAGTCCGGAGACGGCGTCGATGGTGGCATGCCAGGTGACGGTGTCCTGCGCGGCTCCATTGGTGGTGAGCTGCATGCGCAGGGTTCCCTCTCCGGGAATGCCGTTGGGGTAGACGTGGCAATTCAGGTACTGCTGGCTGGCAGCGGGAAATTGTGCGTTGGCCTCCACCACGCCGATGGGGTGACAGTTGGGAAAGCAAAAGGAGTACTCCCAGCCCTGCGGAACGTCGGTTTCGATGATGGTCCACTCGACCTGGACCGCGTCGATGGCATTGTAGTAGGTGTTGATGGCGGCGCTCACATCGTCCACCGTCCCGGACATGAACAGCTCGTGCTGGTCAATGGAGTGGGATTGTCCAAACGTGAGGATTGGCATCAAGCCGAGAAGGAGTGCGGGGAGTAGGCGCATGGCGGGTGATTTCAAGAAGAGAAGTTGTTGAAAACGCACGATGTTCTCTGGATGGTCATAAGGCCAATTTCATCCGGATGTCGGCGCGGTCGTAGACGCAGTCGTCGGGGAGGGGGATGACCTCGAAACCGAATTTACAGTAGAGGTGGATGGCGCTGGCCAGGGAGGTGTGCGAGTACAGTTCGAGCGTGTGCACGCCCCGCTCGCGGCAGAGGCCGATGAGGTACTCCATCATCTGGTGGCCGTATCCGCGTGACTGGTGTGAAGCCTTGACGGCCATCTTGTTGAGCTCCAGTGTGCCTTCAGCGCGGGGGGTCAGCGCAAACGTGGCGATGGCTTTGCCGTCGAGCAGCCCGAAATGGACCTCGCCGCCGGGCTGGAGCACCATCGTTTCTGGATCGGAGAGGACCTGGATGTCGTAGGGTTCGAGGAGGAAATACGCTTCGAGCCACGCCTTGTTCAGGTCGTAGAATGCCCCGCGATACGCCGGGTCGTAGGGGATGAAGGTCAATTCCATGTCGGGCACGCCTTGAAAATAAGCCGAAGGACCCTTGGGGAGGATTCCTTGTAAATGGGTGCGGTGGACGTGGCCCTACAA
>JAYYEI010000025.1:0-28138 GCA_036159995.1 Bacteroidota bacterium | reverse complement strand
CCGGCGGACCTTGTCCATCAGGCGGAAGCAATCGATGACCACCTCCGCGTCGAGGTGACCAGGACGAATCCGGCTCCGAATGCGGGCCATGCATTCGGGACAGGCATCGGCGGTGCGCATCTTGAGGCTGATATCCTTCTTGTCCTGACACAGATCAAGCAGGCAGCCACGGGGATCCCGATGGGCCCGGCGGGCCAACTCATCCAACGAATCATACATGCCCCGCATGATGAGGTTGCTGGCCAACAGATAGGTGACCGGCAAACGGAACGACGTGGCTGTGAAGAGGTTCCAGTCGTCCGCATGGATGTAGTGGCTGTTGCCCTCCCCGATGCTGAACCAGCGGCCATCATGGGGAGTGCGGGTAAGCAGGACAACGATGGCTTCGTCATCCAAATCGGCACGACGGCGAACTTGGCCGATGCAATCGAAAATCGCCTCCCGGGAGAGGGAACCTTCCGCATCACAGGCGCCGCGGACCACATCCGTCACCGTGTCCACGGAAACGATGGGTCCTTCAGAGAACCGCAGGCGCCGGAGGGGACCATTGGCCCCCTCCAGCAGTGCGGAGAACGAGTCCGGATCGACATCGGTCGTCCGGTAGAGGTAGACTTGCAAATAAGTGGTGGCGATGGGGTTTTGGGGTGTTCCTAGAATATACGCAAAAACAGCCGAAAGCGTTGCCTCAAATTGACAATTAAATCCAACCTTTTTTCCGGCGGATTGAACGGTCGACTTCCGCGCTCATGTAGGCGGTCACTTCCATCATCTCGTCCTTCGCAAAACGCCTGACACGGCTAGCATCCATGCCGATGTCGCGGGAAACGGCGAGCGGATCGATGTCCGCTCCAACGAAGCGGAACTCCCACCCTTTTTCGGTGAGCTTATCGATGAGCAAACGCAGGGCTCCAGAAGAGAAGATTCGGCTCGCATTTTCAAAACCATCCGTGAGCACCATGATGGACACGGATGTGCCCTTTTCCGGAGCATCCTCACCGACGTGATCGATGGTCCGGGTGATGAGCGTACCGAGGCCGTCGTAGAGAGCGGTCAAGCCGCGGAGCTCGTACTGATCGGGACGGATGTCACGGATGTCTCCGATGGACTTCGGGCCGAACCACATGCGGTAGTCGTCACTGAAGTCGGAGATGGAGAACCGGATGTCCTGGTCGGTGTGATCGGCCTGCACCTTGCGGAGGGAGGCAATCTGCTCGTTGAGGGCGGAAAGCGTGGATTCATGGCAGTTCTGCATGCTGCCAGAAGCGTCGAGGAGGACGTGGTGAATGTGGGTTTGACTCATGACGAGTGGGGGTTGGAGGATGAAGACGATCCCACCGCAGGACCGTTGACGGTGCAATGATGCCGAGTTCATTCCCCGAACCGGGACTGCCGTCAACCTTGACGCCATTTGGACCCGATGTCGATCGAATCGGTGCCGCGCCCGCCCACCGGCATACCTCCCTGTATGCAAACGCGAGGACGCCTCCGCCCTGGTGATTTCCCTCTTGTCCGTTTCCCATTTTGTCATCGGCGTCTATATTTGCTTTGATGTCAGCCCCACCTGACATCCCGTCGGGCAGAAACAAACAGGTTTTTATAGCAAAAACCGTGCCCAACCCCCTCATTCATGACATGGTGGCCGAGAACGGCAGAAATCCTGTCTTCGCCCTCAGTTGACGAGCTCGGCGAGGAGCGGGTCGAGGTGGGTGGCGACGTATTCCCCGCCCTCGCAGGTGAGGTGGTGGAAGTCGCGGAAGGCCGTGTGCGGGACGCTGTCCCGGCCGAGGGCCAAGTAATGCACCCGGGGGTGCTCTGCCGCCTTCCTCATGGCCGCATCGTAGTTGGCTTGGGCCTGCGGATTGACCTGGAAGTGGAAGGCCGGGTGAAGCGGATGTTCGAGGAGGACCAACTCCCAGCCCGCCTCGTCACAGAGGTCGAGAATCCGATCGAAGGCCCACCGCGACACGGCGCCCTCCTCAAACCACGAGCGTTCCCGTGCATCGAAGCCGAGGCCCGGGGCGTAGTCCGCCGCCACCGGGTTGTCCGTGCAGACCACGCCCTTGAGGAAGCGGGTGCGGTGCAGCTGGGCGGCGTTGAATATCAGGCGCCAGCGGAAACGCCACGGCAACGCGGGCTCGATGAAGTCCGACAGGCGGGCGAGCGGCGAGGTGACCCCGAAGGCGGATTGGCCCCAGTTGTCGTCCTGCAGGCGGCCGGACAGACGCCGCTCGGCGAGGGGGCCGAATTTGTAGGGCCAGATGGTCAGCACGACCACCTTCAGCTCGCTGTCGGGCGGGCGGGCTTCGTGGAGAGCCCGCATGTGCATCCACGTGGACACCAGATCCTGACCGGGGGTGCTGAAGCGCGGCACGCCCTCGAGGTGGACGTCGTCGGCGTGGCTGTCCCCGAAGAGCACCACCTCGCCGCGGTGCGTCTCGGCGAAGCGGCGGCCGGATTTCGGCCACACCGCCACGCGCAGGACCAGCAGGCCGAGCAGGAGCAGGCCGAGGGTGCTGAGCGGACGGAGGACGAGGGTGCGCATCAGAAGGCGAAATAGATGAATTCCTGGGCCGCCTGGCGCGTCCCGTACACCATGGCCGCCAGCAGCAGCACTGCCTCCACCCACGGGTGCCCCCACGCACCGCGCCACATCCAACGGATGCCCCGGCGGAACTGGCGCCATTCGAAGGCGAGGAAGACACAGAGGATGGCCACGAACCATGCCCATTCCTGGACGGGACTCTTCGGCAGGGCCTCCGACCAGCCCCGGCCCATCCGGGCGAGGCAGTCCAGCGCATGGGCCATGTCGTCGGCGCGGAAGAAGACCCACGCGAAGCAGACCACCGCGAACGTCCAGAGCGCTCCGGGGGCCTGTCGCCAGCTCCAGCCGGCCTCCGGGCGGCGGTTGCGGCCGAGGACGAACAGCGGCACGAAGAAGGCCGCGTGGATCGCGCCCCACGTCACGAATTTCCAATCGGCACCATGCCACAGGCCACTCACGAGGAACACGATCGCCACGTTCAGCAGCGCTCGCAGTCGCCCGAGGCGGGAGCCCCCGAGAGGGATGTAGAGGTAATCGCGGAACCACGTGTTGAGCGAGACGTGCCAGCGCCGCCAGAACTCGCCGAGGTCGCGGGAGAAATACGGGAAGCGGAAGTTGGAGCAGAGGCGGATGCCAAAGAGGCGCGCCGTGCCGATCGCGATGTCCGAATACCCGCTGAAGTCCCCGTAAATCTGCAGGGCAAAGGCGAGCACGCCCAACACCATCGCTGGTCCGGTCCAGCCGGCGTCCCCGAAGGCCGCGTTGGCATAGAGCGCCGCGGTGTCCGCAATGACGACCTTCTTGAACACCCCCCAGCAGATGAGGCGCCACCCCGTCCGGATTTCCATGGCGGACAGGCGGCGGGCCCGCTCGATTTGTGGGAGCAGGCGCGCGGCCCGCACGATGGGGCCGGCGACCAGCTGGGGGAAGAAGGCCACGTAGGTCGCAAAGGCCACCGGATCGCGGGTCGGCGCCAATCGGCCGCGGTACACGTCGATGCTGTAGCTCAGCGTCTGAAAGGTGTAGAAGCTGATGCCGACTGGCAGGATGATGGCCACCCCGAGTGGGTCCATGGCCACCCCGACGGAGGCCCAGGCGGCCACCCATTGGTCCACCAGGAAGCCGGCGTATTTGAACCACGCCAGCATGCCGAGGTTGAAGGCGAGCGACAGGCCCAGCCACGCTTTCCGGGCACCCGATGCGGTGGTCACGGCGAGCCGGCGGCCCACCGCGAAATCGATGGCGGTCGAGGCGGCAATCAGCGCGAGGAAGCGCGCGTCCCACCACCCATAGAAGAAGTAGCTGGCTGCCAGCAGGAGGCCGTTCTGCGCACGGAGCCGACCCTGCAGCACCCAGTACAGCACCAGCACGGTGGGCAGGAACAACCAGAAGGCCGTGCTGATGAACTGCATGGGCGCCAAAGATGCCTCCGGAACCGAATGCATCGGAAGGCCAAGCGACAAACATCATCGGCCAGAATGACGAAGGTCAAGCTGCGGCTTCGTCTAAGCGCTCATACAAGGACGCCCTCCGCGCCCTGTGCACGGCCGAGTGCCCGGTCCTGGAAAACCGCATCGCGATGCGCGCCATCCGGGTCCTGCGCCGGGTGAAGGCCTGAGGCCCGAAGCGGTCAGGACCTTCGCTGGGACGCGCTGCGGAAGCGGCCCGTCGAGAATCCACGCATGCGGGCATGCTTGGTGGAGCGGCCTTTGACCCGGGCGCGCCACCGGCGGAAAGAGCCGGGCTTGAGGTGGCGGCGCATGAGGGCGCGCACCTGGTTTTCCTTCAATCCGAATTGGACTTCAATCGCTTCGAACGGCGTACGGTCCTCCCACGCCATGCCGATCAGGCGATCCACTTCGTCTTCCGAAAGCGAGTTGACGTCCACGGCAAATAAGACCCCGTGACCAATCCCAAGGTTCATCGATTCACAAGGTGCGCCGGAACAACTCAAACCAGAACCAAGCCAAAGCATTGACATTCAGTGCAAATTGAGGTCGAAACAACCCAACGCCCCATGCGCTACCTCGCCGCCTTGCTGACCGGCCTGCTCGGTTTCCTCTGCCTCCAACTGTCCGCCCAGGACTGCGATGGAGTGGACCACACCATTCTCGCGGGAAGCTATTACTACTCTCCCTCCTCGCTCACCATCAATGTGGGAGAGACCGTGGCCTGGATCAATGAAGCCGGCTTTCACGACGTCAACGGCAACGTGAGCGTCCTCACGGGCGAGTCCTTCGGCAACCCCGAGGTGTTCAGCCTCGGCGCCGTCAGCGCCAGTGGCATGGACGTCTGCATGGGCACCCACACCTTCACCGTAGCCGGGACGTACAACTACGACTGCAGCATCGGAAGCCACGCCGCCAACGGCATGGTCGGCACCATCGTCGTGGAAGAGGCCGCGGCTTCAGGATGCAACGACACGTTTGCCTGCAACTACGACGAAACGGCCACCTCTGATGTGGACTGTGTCTACGCCGACGGCACCTTCGATCTGAGCGAGGGCGTGTGGCTCGTTGCCGGCGCTTCCCTCGATCCCGCCATCGACTGCGACATCCAACCAGCCGAGGGCATCCTCGTGAGCCTGAACACCACGCCAGGCGAACCCGTAACGATTGCCGTGGACGACGCCCTGACCGACTGGGTGAACGGCCTCGTGAGCGAAGGCCTTCTGACCCAGCTCAACGCCACCCTGGCGCTCTCCGCCTTCCAGAACGCGGTCTTCGCCTTCTGTGGCACTGCCGTCAATGGAAACGCCGGCCTGATCAGCATCAACTCCGAGTGGAACGGGGAAGCGTGGTCCATCGCCGAACTCGGCTTCAATCTGGCCCCCGCCGCCGAGATGCCCTTGGGCTGCCCCGATCCGGAGGCCCTCAACTTCGACCCCTGCGCCAGCCCGGATGAGACCACGTGCGAGTATGCCGAAAGCGCCGGATGCGACGACCCGCTGGCCTGCAACTTCGACAGCACCGCCACAGGCAATGACGACTGCAACTATTTCGATACCGAGCTCTTCACCCTCGAGGAGAACGACTTCATCGGCCTCATTGATTTTGAAGACTGTGCCAATGGGTACCCCGGAGCGTACTCCCTGCCCGTCCCGCTCGGACAGGACCCTGCCGGCGGCCCCCTCGTGTTCACCCTGTTCGACGAGGTAGAAGCCTTCCTCATCGAATTCGGATTTGAAATCGCTGCTCAGGACCTCTCGACGGTCACGATGAGCGTCTGCGACACGGTCCTGAACTACAACAGCATCGTCCTCGGTGACACCGACATAATCTGGGACGGCACGGGATTCCCCAATGAATTCTATGGCTCCTTCGTGGTGCCCGAGAGCAGCCTGCCCATCGGATGCGCGGACGAGGAAGCCTGCAACTTCGACCCCTGCTCCCATCCCTTCGAAAACGAGGGTTGCGAATACCTGGACATCGGCACCCTCGAAGGCGACACGATCGTCGAGGCGGGCGGCACCCTGACCTTGACGGCCACCCCGGGCGCTGGCAACGGATTCGAGTGGTATTCGGACTGTGCGAGCATCGAAGACGACAACGAAGTGGCGACCATCACAGCCACAGAGGACTGCGAAGTCTGCTACCTCGAGTTCAACGCCGACAGCTGCGCCGCCGAGCTCTGCGTCAACATCAGCGTCATCACCTCCGTGGACGAGAATGGCCGCCTGCCCTGGCAGCTCATGCCCAATCCCGCCGCGGACGCCCTGCGCGTGGTGTGGGGCGGAGAGGCCGCCGTGTTCGAGGTTTTCGACCTCAACGGCCGCCGCGTGCACACCGCTTCAGTCTACCGCGGTGTGACCACCCTGGATCTGTCCCCGCTGCAACCAGGACTGTACCTCGCCGGCCCCCGGGGTACGGAGCCCCAGCGACTCGCCATCCAACGCTGAGCCGTCCCTTCAGTCGAATCGCTCCCGGATTCGCCGGGCCCATTCGGCGACGCCCTCCGAGGCAGGCGCCTGGATGAACTCGGCCACCACCGATTCGAAGCCAGCGATGGCATCCGAATCAGGATTGACCATCGTGACCGGACAATCCGAGGGAGCGAAATGCACCAGGCCCGCGGCCGGATAGACCTGCATCGAGGTGCCGACCACGAGCAGGGCATCAGCCTGCGCCACGGTCTCCGCAGCAGGCTCCAACATCGGCACAGCCTCACCGAACCACACCACGTGAGGCCGCCATTGCACCCCCCGTGCATCGCCATCTCCCAGCACAACATCCGGTCCCGGCACCACCTCGCCCCCCACAGTCACGGTGCCCCGGTCGTCCATGCCGGGGTCATCCTCCGGACGGACCTTCCGCAGCTCGCCATGCAGGTGAAGCACCTGCGTGCTGCCGGCCCGTTCGTGAAGGTCGTCCACGTTCTGGGTCACAATGCGCACATCGAAGCGGGACTCCAACGTGGCGAGTGTCCGATGGGCCGCATTGGGCACCACGCCATCGAGTTGGCGACGGCGGGCATTGTAGAAACGCAGCACGAGGTCCGGATCGCGGGCCCAGGCCTGAGGTGTGGCCACCTCCATCACGTCGTGGTCCTCCCAGAGGCCATCGCCGTCGCGGAAGGTCTTGATCCCGCTCTCCCGGCTTATGCCCGCTCCGGAGAGCACCACCAACACCGGCTTGCGCTCTGCTGTCGTCATGCCCTTAAGATGGACTGAATCCCGGCAATTTCCCACCCCGCATCCGTCCAACCTGTTCCCTCCCCTCTCACCTGTTGGGAACGCCCGTCCAACCGGGCCGAGGCGCCGAAGTCCGGAAATACCTTGACATCAGCACATCCGACATGGACACCACACCCCTCAAGTCCCGGTCGACCCAGCAGCTGCTGCGCTACGCCATCTTGCTGTACTGGTCGATTTTCTGGCTCTTCAACCTGATCGACAAGGCGATCGGTGGCGCCCACTTCCTGTGGGTCGGCCGCGACCGGTTTGCCCAGTTCCAGAAGTACTTCGCTTCCGTCGGGCTGGACTCGCCCCACGTCGCCAATGGGGCGCTGGCCGTGGCCGCCGCCCTCGAGGCGTTCGCCTTCGTCTTCTTCTCAGGCGCCCTACTTCACGAGCTGCGCGGCCGGACCGATTCCAGCCACCGGCTCGCCCTGATCGGCACGCTCTTCACCCTTGGCACCTTCACGTTTTTCTCCATCGGCGACCACTGGTTCGGCGACCGGTTCGAGCTGCTGGAGCACACCCTGTTCTGGTTCGTGTCACTGGCCTCGTGGGTGGTGTTCACGCGGCTGAAGGCCCAGGCCCCCACCGATCCCGTTTCCCTGCCCAAGGCCCAGCGCCTGATCGCCGGAATCGCCGGTGGGGTCCTCGTGCTGGTCACCGCCATCGCCATCTTCTGCCACAACACCTCCGACTTCCCAAAGCGCACCGCCGCCATCGCCGCCGAGCCGGTCGGAGACCACATCTACAAGGTGGCCTTTCCCTTCCTCGGTGGCAGTTCCGTCTTCGAGAACTCCCTGGCCCTCTTCAAGGAACAGCATCCCGACGAGGCCATCCAGCACATCTACACCGTGCCGAATCCGTTGCGCCTGAAGAAGGCCGACGCCCTCATCTTCTACATCATCACCGAGGACACGCCATGACCGAACGCCGCCTCCTCCGCTTGGCCATCCTCGTGTTCTGGACCCTTTTCTGGGGCCTCAGCGTGACGGACAAGATCATCCCCGACGTCCAGCACCTCTGGGTGGGCAAGGACTTCTTTGCCCTGTTCATCAAATTCTTCGCCTCCCTCGGATTGAAGGACCCCCTGTTTGCCACCGCCGCCCTCGCGTTCGTGTCCGGGCTTGAGGCCCTGAACTTCGGGTTGTACCTCGCGGCCTTGATCAGCTTCCGCAGAGGCGATGCCGCCGTCACCGACCGGTGGTTCTTCCGGGCCATCCTCGCCTCCATGGTGCTGTTCAGCCTCTTTTCCATCGCCGACCAAGTGTTCGGCGACCGGTTCCAGCTCCTCGAGCACGGACTGTTCTGGATCATCCTGCTCGCCTCCTGGATCGTGTTCCGGCACATTCCGATGGAGGACGGCGCCACACTCGGAATCTCTCCTTCTGCCGAAACCCGCGGGTGGGCCGTGGGCGGCCTGGTCCTGACACTGGCGACTGTGGCCACCCTCTGGCGCTTCTCGGACGCCACCTTCCATCAGGTGGAAGCGCCCGTCGCTGGGCAGGAAGTGGTGGACGGCATCTACAAATTCGATTTCCCCTTCCTCGCCGACAAGGTCGTCTGGGAAAACACCGTCAATGCCTTCATGGCCGAGCATCCGGAATTGAAGGTCCGGTACATCTACACGGGCCCATCCGAACTCAACTCAAAGAAGAAGACCCACTTGCTACTCTACGTCTTCACGGAACCGGCCTGAACGAGAAAAGCGGTCCATCCCCGTTGGGACCGGACCGCTTCATCGCGTAGAACCGAAGACAGCCTTACAGCCGAATCCGAAAAAAGTCAGCAGGCGGACCTGCCATGCGTAGGTATTCACGAACTGAGAATGAATACCCGATTCTTCTGGCAAGGTATAGGATTAATCCTACAAATCAGACACCGTCGAAAAACTGGATTTCAACAGGCGCAAAACTGGGCGTTCAAAAGGGTGGGTAAATCCCCAAAAACCGGAGGACCCCGGCGGCTTTTCAAGTCTCCTCCACCTAAATTCACCGCCGCAATGGCCAAGAAGAAGATCATCACCCGCGCCTCGGAGAAGTTCCTGGAGGCATACCTGAACAACCCATCCCCCACCGGATTCGAAAGCGGGGGCCAGAAGCTGTGGCTCGACTACATCACGCCGTACATCGACGAGCACATCGTGGACACGTACGGCACGGTCGTCGGCGTCATCAATCCGGAGGCCAAGTACAAGGTGGTCATCGAGGCCCATGCGGACGAGATCAGCTGGTTCGTGCACTACATCACCAGCGACGGCTTCATCTACCTGCGCCGCAATGGAGGCAGCGACCACCAAATCGCCCCGTCCAAGCGCGTGGACATTCACACCAAGAACGGCCCGGTCAAGGCCGTCTTCGGCTGGCCGGCCATCCACACCCGCACCGCAGGCAAGGAAGCGCCCCCGACCCTCAAGAACATCTTCCTCGACGTCGGCGCCAAGGACAAGGCCGAGGTCGAATCCATGGGCATCCACGTGGGTTGCGTCGTCACCTATGAGGACGAGTACATGCTGCTCAACAAGCAGTGGTACGTCGGCCGCGCCCTCGACAACCGGGCCGGTGGCTTCATGATCGCCGAGGTCGCCCGGATGCTGCACGAGAACAAGGTCAAGCTGCCGTTCGGCCTGTACATCACCAACAGCGTCCAGGAGGAGATTGGACTTCGCGGCGCCCAGATGATCGCCGAGCGAATCCAACCGGACGTGGCCATCGTCACCGATGTGACCCACTGCACGCAGACACCGATGATGAACAAGATCGAGCAGGGCGACGTGGCCGCCGGCAAAGGCCCGGGCGTCACCTACGGACCCGCCGTCCAGAACAACCTGCTCCAGCGCATCATCGACACCGCCGAGGACAAGAAAATTCCGCTGCAGCGCATGGCCGCCAGCCGCTTCACCGGCACGGACACCGACGCGTTTGCCTACTCCAACATGGGAGTCGCCAGCGCGCTGATCTCCCTGCCACTGCGCTACATGCACACCACGGTGGAAATGGTCCACAAGCAAGACGTCGAGGATTGCATCCGCCTCATCTATGAGACGCTGCAAAACATCAAGGTCGGCGAGGACTTCAAATACCTTTAAGAGGAATCTGGTCCGTCCAGCCGCGGAGCTGGTGGACATCGAGCGGCTTGGGCAGCAGGGCCTCCACGATGGGATGGCCCTCGGCGCGCTCCAGATCTTCTCGGTCGAGCGTGGCGCTCAACATGAAGACGGTGAGGCCGGACATGGCCGAAGCAGGCAGGAATTCCATGCGTTCCAGGACGGCAAACCCGTCCATGCCGGGCATCAGGATGTCGAGCAGGATGACGAGTCGGCCCTCCGCCAGCGCGGAGCCGGGCCGAACATCGTTCTCCTCCACGCCGGAGTCGGCCATCAGCGCCTCAAGGAAGGACGGACCGTCCTTGAACTTGCGCACGGAGGCCCGCATGGCGGCCTCGACGAGACGGCCATTGACCACACGGTCGATCTCGTTGTCATCGACCAGCCAGAACTCCAATTCGGAAGACATCTTCTTCAACTACGGAAGAAAGGGGACAAAGGTTTGTAGGACGCATTCCGAAGGCACTCAGGCCTTGCCCTGTTGCTCCGCAATCCACTTGCCGTAGCGGACGCGCTCCGCCCGGATGCCCTCCTCGAGCTGACGCAGGTCCGCAGCCAGCGAATGGGCGAGGCCATCCCCGCTCGCCTGTGCCATCCCCTGCAACCGTTCGGCTTCGGCCGCGAAACCGTCGAGGGCCGACAGCACCTGGTGACCCTGTCGGGCACTGTTGACCCTGGCGCGGTTCAGGGCGTGGGCCGCCTTGATGACGCCCCGCAATTCCTCCTCGTTCCACGGCTTGGATACAAAGCGGTAGACCTGGCCCTTGTTGATGGCGTCCACCACCGCATCGGTGTCCGCGTAGCCAGTGACCAGCACGCGGCTGATGTCCGGATGGTCGGGCATGATCAACTCGAAGAACTCCACCCCGCTGATCCGGGGCATGCGCTGGTCGCTGAGCACCACATGGAATTCGTGATCGTCCAGCATCCGCACGGCCTTGTGCGGCTCGTCGCAGGTGTGCACCTCGAAGTCCCGCCGGAAGGCCGCCTTGAACGAGAACAGGTTGGGCTCCTCGTCGTCGAGGTAAAGTACGCGGATGATGTCCTCTTCCATGGTCGGGGTCAATGCGCGGTCAGGCCGCTTCAGAGTTGGGGTTGCTCATGATGTCGAGGGGAAAGATCAACACGAACGTCGTACCCTCCCCCATCTCGCTCTCCACGCGAATCTGGGCCCCGTGGTCATCGAGGATGCCCTTCACGATGCTCAGGCCGAGGCCCGTGCCCTTGCCGATTTCCTTGGTCGTAAAGAAGGGATCAAACAGGCGCTGACGCGTCTCCTCGTCCATGCCAGTGCCGTTGTCCCGGACCCGAACGATGACCGAATGCGCCTTGCCCTCGCCATCCAAGGCACGATCCAGCTCTACCCGGACCAGCCGCTCCTCGGGATCCGACCACCGCCCCTCCGTTGCCTGCACGGCATTGACGATGATGTTCATGAACACCTGGCTCAGCTTGCCGCTCTGGCAGTACAGAGGTGGCACATCCTCGGGCAGGTCCACCTCGATGCGGGCCCGGCTCCGGGCGCGGTCACCGAGTACGGTGATGCTCGCCTCAAGCAGGTCCGACAAAGAAGCCTCCACCGGCTTGTCCCCGTCCATCCGACCGAAGACCCGCAGGCCCCCAACGATGCGGGCAGTCCGATCCGCCCCCTCGAGGATCCCGGCAATCAGCTGCCGGCTTTCCTCCTTCAGGAAGGACAAATCGAGCTTCCGCGCCTTCTCCCGGGCCGCGTCGGCGAGGCCATCGGCCCCCGACGCTCCCTCCGCCAGGGCCGCCAGCGCATCGGCATGGGCATCCACGATCTCGATGAGCTCCTCCAAGTCACGGCGCAGCGAGGTCGCGTTGCTCTGGACGTAATTGATGGGGTTGTTGAGCTCGTGTGCGATGCCCGCCGTCATCTGACCCAGCGAGGCGAGCTTCTCGGTCTGGATCAGCTGATCTTGCGCGCCCTGCAACTCCCCGAGGGTGCGGGACAGATCCGAATTGGCCGTCGCCAGATCTTCCGTCCGGCGCGCCACCCGTTCCTCGAGCTCCGCGTTCTGTTGCTTCACGATGCGCTCATTTTCCAACGAGGCCGCGAGCGCCTTGGCATTGGCCGCATCGCTGGACCGCTTGAGCAGGTTGATCCGGTCGCCGAGGGCGAAACTCAGGAGCAGCATCTCCAGCACCGTGCCCACCGGGAGGAACAGGGCTGTGAATTGAGTGGAGGCCAGAAGCCCGAAATCCCGCAGCGCCTGCATCGTCACCGCAATCAGGAAGATGAGCCACGCCACGAAGAACCACAGGGCTGGGCTGTTGCCCCGACGCCAGCTGATGAGGGAGAGTGCGAGCATCGCCGGCGCGGACAAGGCACCGAGGTTGACCAGGTTGTAGGCCACGATGGGGAAGCCCGCGACCGACGCCGCCATAGCCGAGGCATACACCAGGAGCAAACCATTGATCACACGGTTCCAGCCGGGCGTGTAACGGCGCACTTCCAGGAATTCCCGGGCAAAGGTCAGCGCGGCGAGGCCGGAAGCGGCCCCGGTCATCGTCAGGCCATTGCGCGCCAGCCACGGAACGTGGCCCCAGATCAGGCGGTCGTAGCCATTGAATCCCCACTGGACGAGGCCGACGGTGAGCACGACAAGAACGTAGCTGAAGTACGCCTGCTGCCCTGTGCTGAATGCGAGGAAGCAATTGTAGATGAGAATGGCCAGCACGATGCCGGTGTACAAGGCCACGGCGAGGTCCCGGTTGTCGCGCAGCGACTCCACCCGCTCCTCATGGGTGAGGGTGAACGGCAGCACCAGCGGCTTGGTGCTCCGAATCCGGAACCACAGGTCATGGGCCTCGTTGAGCGGCAGGGAAAAGGTGGGGATCAAATCCTCCGAGCGGCCGAACGCCGCGCCGGACGGGGTGCGCATCAGGACGCGGGGCCCGTCCATCACGACAGCCTCGATCGAATCAATGGTCGGGTTGTCGAGGATGATGCGCGCCTGCCGCGGGGCGCCCTGCCAACCGGACACGCGAATCCAAACGGCATCGCGAAGCGAGCCGAGGTTGGGCCGTTCGCCGTCCAACGTGTCGAGGGCGGCCAGCCTAAGGTGGACCTCCTCCGCCCGCAGGGTGCCCCCGGGGTCGTTGAGGGCCTCGAGGATCAAGGCGTCCACGTTGCGGGGCGCCTCTCCGGTGGAGCAGCCCGTGACGGCGATTCCGAGGAGGAGCGCGGACACGGTCCAGACCCACACCCGTCCGTATGGCGGGCGGGTCACCGTCATGCCATGTGGTTTTCGACGCGGTACCGGATCCGATGGAAACGGCCGTCGACCCCGTGCTCATGGGTGGGCTCCTCGGCGGCGCGGCGGGCCATTTCCTGCACATCCTCAGCGGCATCCGCGATGCTCTCAGGATGCTGGAAGTGGCCGATTTCCGACCGGATGGGCGGCGCGGGATAATCGAATAGGCCCTCGTCGCCGATGCCCTCCATGATGGTGAAGCCCAACTCCCGTTGGATGGGGCGCATGTTGGTCCCCATGAAGGCAAAACCGTGCCGGATGTTGAGCTGGGGCATCAGGCCAAGGCCCACGCAGGCCATGGGCAGCATGCCGATGCCGGCCACGGCCGTCTCGCGCCGACTCCACAGGGCACAGAACTCGCCACACCCCTCCTCCTGTCTCGCATCGAGGAAGGACGTCAGTCCGGAACTGCCCGCGCCCACGGCCCGTTCCATCGGCAGGCTGCCGACCCCGCTTCGACGCTGCAGGCGCATCCCACTGAGCAGAACCTCATCGTCCTGGCAGGTGAGCAGGAACATGGTCGTCTCCGGATCGCCGAGCCAATCCTTCCCGAAGGAGGTCAGGTTGCGGATGCCCGCGGCACGGAGCACAGCTTGGTGGCCCTCGGCGAATCGCGCGGACAGCCCCGTGTCATCCGAAGAACGGAAAATGTGCAACGTCACATCCCGCAGGGTGCGGGCGATGTCGACGGACTCACGCGGTATGTGCGACGGAGAGCTGCTCATGCAAATCGAATCGGAGGCGTTGGTCGGCGATGGTCTCTCCGAGGAGAAGGCGCCGGATGATGGCGGCGGCGGCCCCGGCACCAAGGGCAACGTCGCTGTGCAATTGGGGCCAGCCCGCCAGGGTCCGGCCGACCTCGGCCAGGCTGTCCGCGGCGCGCGGGCTGATGGAGGACAGGTCGACGAAGGCGTCCAACCATTCGCGCGTCCAGGTGCCACCCTGCGCCAATTCAGTCAGTTGCTCGGCCGTAACCCGGCCGTGCAGGAAGTCCTTGGTCTCCTCGAGGTCGTAGCGTTCGACGTCGAGCAGGCCGCGGTCATTGGTCTCCATGATCAACGGAATCCGGCGGTCCCGCGCGCCGAGGCGGAGGAGCGCCTTGGCTTCCGGACCGTCGCAGGCGTCCACGACGAGGTCCACGCCGTCGAGGAAGTCCGCGATGTCCTCCCGCCGGAAGCCCTGCGGCCAGACCTTGACCTCCAGGTAGGGGTCGATCTCGGCGATGGCCCGCGCAGCGGACATCCACTTCGGCATGCCCAGCTCAAACAGGGAGCAGGACATCCGGTTGAGGTTGGACAGTTCGATGTCGTCGGCGTCGGCGATGTGCAGCGTGCCCACGATGCGCTCCAAGGCCAACGCCAAGGCAATGGTCCGGCCCACAGACAGGCCCACGATGCCAACCGCCTTGCCGGCCAGCTGCTCCTGTTCCTCGGGGCGGATCTTGAGTTGGTTGCGGTTGGTGCGGACTGCGGTGAACTCGGCTTCCTCGAGGAGGAGGATGCCCCGACGGCGCCAAGGGTACCACGCTACGGTACCGTACCGGCCTGTCTCTGTCGCCGCTTTGCGGACGGTGAAGGCCGCCTCCACTTGCTCATCGGTCAGCTCCCGGCCGAGGTTGTCCGGTTGGATGGACAACCAATCCCGCCATTGGCCCGCCAGCCGCCCCGCATCGAGCGGCGCCGACTCGGACTGCGAGAAGGCGCGCCAGTCGGCCAATCCACGCGGATCGGACAGCACGAACAGTCTCGGACGGTTGGACGCGATGGCCATCTCATTAAAGTTCTCCCGCAGAAGGGGGCGCAGGAGGCAGAGCACAAGGGCTTATCCACGTTCCCCGGTGGACGCCGGAAAAACCGCGCCCACAGCGTGTAACCTTTCGCAAACCCGTCCGTAAGGGGGCACATGGTGTTGACTTCCCCCACCTTCCGCATCGAAATCGTGCCCAATGCCTTGGCCGCACGACCTGACCTCTTCGAAGGCCTCGATTCCGTGCTCCCGGCACTGGACGTGCAGCTCGAGGAATCCTGGCCCGGACTCGAGGGCACCCCGACCGAGGTTCTCGTGACCTCCAACGTCGAGCAGGCGATCCACGATTCGCGCGCCATCTTCCTGGTGTGCCCCAAGCCCGACCCCAAACTCCTGTCCGGTCTCATCGACACGGGCCGCGCCCTGCGCTGGATTCCCGAAGGAACCGACCAGGGCACCTGGGTCGACGGCTTCGCCCGCTTCTTACTGGCCAAGCGCCTCTCCGAGCGCGCCCAAGCCCAGACGCGCCGCGCCCGCCGTTCTGCGCACCTCTCGGATCCGCGTGCCCACCGCCGCGCCAGCTGAGGCAACGCCTTCAGAGCTCGCCCGCGCGCATCCGGATGTAGCGGCCGGCCAGCAGGTTGGCCCAATCCCGGATCAGGTCGAGCGATTCCTGCGTCTCCGGGGTGACGGCCTGCCCCGACATCCGGAGCACGAGCCACCCGTACAGGGCAATCAGCATCGATTCCACTTCCGATTTCCCGGCCTCACCGCGTGCCTCCATGGCCGACAGGTGGGGCTGTGCCGCGTCTACAGCGGCCTTGTACTCCCCATCCTGCAGCACATCGAGCAAGGTGCGGTGGAGATAGGTCAATTCGACCATGAGCTCATCGAGCGCCATGCGGTGTCCCGCACTCAATTTGTTTTCCCGCTTCAGGTCGCGCATCAGGTCCGCGAACCAGGTCAGCTCGGCCTCCAGCCGGTCACCCTCGTAGGCCGCGGACAGGTGAAGGCGCAAGGCCCCGAGGTCGAACTGCACGGCCCGCACGAGGTCCTCCATCTGCCATTCGTAGAGCAGGTACTCCACCACATGCTGGTGGCGCTTTTCCGAGGCGGTCGTCTCCGTCATGCCGGGTCGTTCTTGGGTGAATCGTTTGATTCCAAGGCGGTTGCCCGGGCCTCCTTCATCTTGAGGAACACCTGCTCGACCTCGGGGATAAGCCGCTGGCCAAACGCCTTGACGGCCTCGAGGCCGCCGCTGCCCTCTACGGGCAACCGATAGGTCTGTTCGAGCGGCCCCCAGACGAACTGGAGGTGGTACTTCTCGTTCCATTCCTGGACGATGATCCGCATGGCGCGGTGGGGGATTTGGGCAACGGTCCGCATGGGATTCGGCCGCGAAGGTAGAATTTCGCAGCGTGCAGGACCCCTGGCTCGAACGATGGCGTGGCCCCTTGGCCGACCGACCGGATGCCCTCGCCGCCCTCATGCGGCTGCGGTGGGCCGTCGGGTCAGCCCCACTCATGGCCCGCCATCCCGACCTCCGCTTCCAGGTCTTAGACGACGCGTGGTTCGCCGACGCCCTCGAGGCGGACCTGCCCCTCTTCGACGATTGGGCCGCCCGCCTTGTCATGGGCGAAGACCCGCTGCCGCCTGGCGTCCTCGACGCCCAGAGCCAGTTGCTCGGCAAGCACTTCGAAGCCCTGATCGCCGCGTGGCTCGACGCGTCGCCGCACTTCCGGCTGCGCGCCCACGGCGTCCAGCTTCAGCAAGACAAGCAGACGGTGGGTGAGCTCGATTTCCTCGTCGACGACCTCCGGCGGGGCCGCACCCTGCACATCGAGGTCGCCAGCAAATTCTACCTCGCGGCCGAGGACGGGTCCGCCTGGGAACATTGGGTCGGCCCCTCCGGCCGCCACGACACCCTGCGCACCAAGATGGACAAGCTGGTCGACCAACTCGCCGCCAGCCGGCTCGTCCCGGCCCGCGACTTCATGGCCGAGCACCGCATTCCGACGCCGGAACCGGTGCTGCTGATGAAGGGCTGGTTCTTCCACCACCACAGCCGGCTGCACCGGCACAAAGGCCCGCAGTGGTCCCACCCGGGCTACAACGCGGGCTGGTGGTGCCGGCCCGACGAAGCATTCGAGGTCATGGGCAGCGACCACGTCCGCATCCTGCCACTCCCCAAGGGGCGCTGGCTCGGCCGATTCCACCCCGTCGCCGGGGATCCACCGCTGCATTGGAGTCGGGTCGAGGCCGTCCTGGCCGACCACTTCGGCCGCACCCGACGGGCGCTGATGTGCGCGGTAGTCATCGAAGGCGACGGCGGCTGGGAAGAGCTCTCCCGCGGCTTCGTCGTCCACCCGGATTGGCCCGACCTCAGGCGCTGACTCGGCCGGTTAGACGCCCATTACCCCCAGAAGAAAGCGTACAGAAAAGCCAGGATGATGAGCACCGCGAAGGCCCCGACCGTGTAGAGCGGCTCGGTGGCAAACGTGGCCTTCGAGATCGTGATGCCCTTCGGGTCGTCGGCCCCCTTGCCCTCCGACCGGCTCACGGCCGCGATGACCAACATCGTCAACAGCGACGTCAGGCCCATCTGATCGAGGAACGGCAGGTCCACGAAGAGGGCACTGTCCGACCACCCCTTGGGCGCCACCTTGAAGTACATGGCGATGGGGATGGACGCGAGCGCCCCGACGATGGCGCCGCGGTTGGTCGTCTTCTTCCAGAACAGGCCGAGGATGAACACCGCCAAGATGCCCGGACTCACCACACCGGTGTACTCCTGAATGAACTGGAAGGCCTGGTCGATGCCGCCGAGCAGGGGCGCCATCACACAGGCGATGGCCAAGGCGACCGCCGCCGAGATGCGGCCCATCCGCACCGTGGCACGGTCGTCGGCATCCGGCTGGATGTGCGCCTTGAAAATGTCCATCGTGAAGATGGTCGACGTGCTGTTGAGCATGGACGCAAGCGAGGACACGATGGCAGCCGCGAGCGCCGCGAAGGCGAGGCCCTTGAGGCCGGTCGGCAAGAACTGCAGCAGCCACGGGTAGGCGTAGTCGGGGTTGGCGCCGGTGGGCGGCTTATTGGCCGCGGCCTCTCCGAGGCTGGCCATCACCCCTGCGTCCTGCGTCATCACGTAAGCGGCGATGCCGGGGATCACGACGATCAACGGCAGGATGAGCTTGAGGCCAGCGGCAAACAGGATGCCGCGCTGGCTCTCCTTGAGCGACTTGGCCGCCAGCGTCCGCTGGATGATGTACTGGTTGAAGCCCCAGTAGTAGACATTGGCCACCCACATGCCGCCGACGAGGACACCGATGCCAGGCAGGTTCATGTACTCCGGATGCCCCTTGTCGAGGATCATGGCAAACTTGTCCGGCGCCGCCTCGTAGATCGTCTGGAAGCCGACCCACATGCCGCTTCCCCCGGACACAGCGTCGAGCGCGAGATAGGTCGTGACGAGGCCGCCGAGAACGAGGAAGACCACCTGGATGACGTCGGTCCAGGACACAGCCGACAGTCCGCCATAAAGCGAATAGGCCGCCGCGAAGGCCGCCAGGCCGAGCACCCCGTAGACCATCGGAATGCCCATGATGGTCTCCAACGCGAGCGAGCCGAGGTACAGCACGGAGGCGAGGTTGACGAAAATGTAGAGCGAGATCCAGAAGACCGCCAGGATCGTCTTGAGCTCCGTAGAATACCGCTTCTCGACGAACTCGGGAATCGTGTAGAGTCCCTTCTCGATGAAGATGGGCAGGAAGTACTTGCCGACGAGAATCAGGGTCAACGCCGCCATCCACTCGTACGAGGCGATGGCCAGGCCGATCTTGAATCCGGAGCCGGACATGCCGATGAACTGTTCGGCGGAAATGTTGGCCGCGATGAGGGAGGCGCCCACCGCCCACCAGGGAAGCGACTTGCTGGCGAGGAAGTAATCCTCGGCATTTTTCTGGTGGCCCTTCTTGTCGCGGGACACCCAGAGGCCGACCCCGAGGATGAGGACGGCATAGCCGATGAAGATGGCGTAGTCGAGCGCCGAGAACGTGCTGGTCATGAAAGCGTAAGGTGTTGGCGGACCCGTGTCATTGACGCGACCGTGAGGACAATGTACTTCGGACACGGTTGGGGATGGGCGCCCGCGGGCACGGTGCTACATTCAGGCCGCCTGCATTCCTGAATCCGGTCCTCCATGTCCCGTTTCCGCCTCTCTGTCCTCCTCGGTTGCCTCCTGCTCCCGGCCCTCACTTCGGCCCAGACCCTCCTCCCCTACATCGAAGACCCGTCCATGGTCGAGGAAAACAAGCTGCCCGCCCGCACCACCTTCTACACCGCCCCCGAGGCGACCGGCGCCTCCGTCGAAGGCCCGGACCTGACCGGCCGCTACCGCTCACTGGACGGCGTCTGGAAATTCCACTGGGCCCGCACTCCGGAGGAGCGGCCCGTCGGCTTCGAGGATCCGGCCTTTGACGTGACCGGATGGAACGACATCCCGGTGCCGGCCAACTGGGAGCTCGAAGGCTTCGGCACGCCCATCTACACCAATCACCCCTACCCCTTCTATTGGAAGGAGACTCCGACCCCGCCGGACATCCCCGACGGCTGGAACCCGGTCGGCAGCTACCGCCGGGACTTCAGCCTGCCTGCAGACTGGACCGGCGACCGCATCGTGCTCCACTTCGGAGCGGTCAAGTCCGCCTTCTTCCTGTGGGTCAATGGGGAGCGCATTGGCTACAGCCAGGGATCCAAGCTGCCCGCCGAGTTCGACATCACCGACGCCGTCCGGCCCGGCGACAACACGCTGGCGCTCGAGGTCTACCGGTGGAGCGACGGCAGCTTCCTCGAATGCCAGGACTTCTGGCGCCTCTCCGGCATCGAGCGCGAGGTCTGGCTCCACGCCCGGCCACAGACCCACCTCGCGGATGTGGTCGCCGACGCCGGCCTCACCGACGACTTCCTCAACGGCACCCTCGACCTGTCGCTGGCGGTGGTCCACCACGGCAAGGGCACCTTCAAGGGGACCCTCCGTTGCGCCGTGGCGCGGGGCGGACGGACACTGGCTGACGTGGACCTCCCCGTGTCAATCGCCTCCGGGGACACCGCCCGCGTCACCCTGCGAAAGCGCTTCCCGGGCGTCGACCGGTGGACCGCCGAGACCCCCGACCTGCACGACGTCACCGTCTCCCTCCTCGACCGCAAAGAGCGCCCGCTGGAGGCCACCCGCCTCGAGGTCGGCTTCCGCAACATCCGCATCGAAGACGGCCTGGTGAAGGTCAACGGCAGGCCCATCCTCATCAAAGGCGCCAACCGGCACGAGCACCATCCGGAGACTGGCCACGTGGTGGACAAGGCCACGATGGAGGCCGATATCCGCGCCCTGAAAACCCACCATTTCAACGCGGTCCGGACCTCCCATTATCCCAACCATCCCTATTGGTACACCCTGTGCGACCGTTACGGGCTCTACGTCTACGACGAAGCCAACATCGAGTCCCACGGCATCGGCTACGACCTCGACAAGACCCTCGGCAACAACCCCGATTGGGCCCTCGCCCACCGGATGCGCACCACGCGGATGATCGCCCGCGACCGCAACCACCCGTCGATCATCTGCTGGTCCATGGGCAACGAGGCCGGCAACGGGGTCAACTTCTACGCCAACTACAAGACGATCCAGGCGATGGACCCCACCCGCTACATCGCCTACGAGCGGGCCGAGCGCGACTGGAACACCGACGTATACGGCCCCATGTACGCCGGGCTCGAGCACCTCGCGTGGTTCGCCGGCCAGGAGGAGGATACGCGCCCGCTCATCCAGTGCGAATACGCTCACGCGATGGGCAACAGCCTCGGCGGGTTCCAGGAGTACTGGGACCTCTACCGCTCCGAAGAGCGGCTGCAGGGTGGCTTCATCTGGGACTTCAAGGACCAGGGACTCTGGAAGGAACAGGACGGCCGGCGCTTCTTGGCCTACGGCGGCGACTACGGCCCCAAGGACATCCCGAGCGACCACAACTTCCTGAACAACGGCCTGCTCATGGCCGACGGCACCCCGCACCCGCACATGCTCGAGGCCCAACAAGTCCAGCAGCCCCTGCACTTCACCCGCACCGGCGAATGGGGCCAGATCCTCGAGCTGTCCAGCGAGTACGTGTTCCGCGACGCCGTGGTCGACGTACACGTCACCACCCTCTGCGACGGACGGGCCGTGCGCTCCGTGGTCTTCGAGGACCAGCGCGTCGGGCCTGGACAGACGATCCAGTTCGACCTCGCCGCCCACGCCCGCCGTCAGCCGGAGAAGCCCGGGCCGGCCGACGACCTCACGTGTGAACGCGTGATGACCGTCGAAGCCCGCCTCGCGGAAGCGGAGCCAATGCTGCCCGCTGGACATGTGCTCGGGCGGAACCAGTTCGTCCAGGCCACCCCGGAGCGCCCCGCCCCGGCCCCGGCGGCCGGCCGCGTCGACCTCGCCCTCGAGGACGGCACCCTCGTGCTCTCCTTCGCGGACGGAACGCTGACCCTCGACCGCGCGACCGGCCACGTCCTTGGCTATGCGGTGGACGGCCGTGAACTCGTCCAATCCGGTGGAGCACCCACCTTCTGGCGGCCGCCCGTCGACAACGATTACGGGGCCCGCACCCCGGAGAAAAAGGCCGTCTGGCGCGACCCGGTGGCCGACGGACCGGCCGCCTTCACCCAAGAACGGGAGCGCAACGGCAGCCTCACCCTCACCTTCGACCGCGCGGTCCTCGGAGGAGACGCTGCCTTGCGGGTCACCTATTCTGTCGCGGCCGACGGCACGGTGCGCGTCGAGCAATCCCTTCGCGCCCTCGGGGGCGACCACCCCAGCCTGTACCGCTTCGGCCAGCATTGGGTGCTCCCGGCCGGCCTGGAGCAGGTCAACTGGTACGGAAGAGGCCCCATGGAATCCACCGCCGACCGCAAGTCCGCCGCTTTCCTCGGCCTCTGGAGCGCGCAGGTCGCCGACCTCGTCACCCCCTACGCCCGACCGCAATACAACGGCACCCGGACCGACACCCGGTGGGTTCGGTTGACCGATGAGGCAGGCGTTGGTCTGGAGTTTGCTGCCGACGGCGACCTTGACGTCACTGCCCTTCACTACCGGCCGGACCAGCTGGATTCCGGACCGCGCAAGGAAACCACGCAGGCCCACTTCCGGCTGCTCGACCCGGTGGAAGAAGTCCACCTCGACCTCGACGGATTCTCCTCCGGAGTCGCCTGCATCAACAGCTGGGGCGCCCTTCCGCTCGACGCCTATCAATTGCCCTACGGCGACTACACATTCAGCTTCAGCTTCCGACCGGTTGGGCGCTGAGGAGGCCCGCGCCTTCTGACCTTTGCATTGAACTTTGATGGACGCCATGCGTTGTCCCCACATGACCTGCCGACTCCTGCTTGTGGCCTTTCTGGCCCTGTTCACCAGTTTGGACCTCGCCGCCCAACGGCCCGGCGGAGGCGGACGTCCAGGAGGGCGCCCGGACGGCGAACGTCCCAAGATCGGCGTCGTCTTCGGGGAGGTCCAGGACCTGCAGTCCGGCGTCCCGATTGAGTTTGCCACCATCAGCCTCCTCGCCTTTGATCAGGACAAGGTGATCACCGGTGGCGTGACCGACAGCAAGGGCCGGTTCCGCATCACCGAGATCCCCGTCGGCCGGTTCCGCGCCCAGATCGGCTTCATGGGCTATACCTCGGCCACGGTCGACGACATCCGCCTCACCCCGCGCGGCGGCATCGAACAGGACCTTGGCACCATCCGCCTCGAACCCAACGTCCAGGCGCTCGAGGCCGCCGAAATCGTCGAGCAGCGCTCCACCCTCGAGATGATGATCGACCGCAAGGTGTTCCGCGTGGGCGACGACCTCAACAGCGCCGGGGCCAACGCCACCGAGCTCCTCCGCAACGTCCCCAGCGTGGACGTCGACATCGACGGCAACCTGAGCCTCCGTGGCTCCGGCAACGTGACCATCCTCATCGACGGTCGACCCAGCGGCCTCGTCGGATCGGCCACCCAAAGCCTGCTCGAGCAGATTCCCGCCAGCAGCATCGACCGCGTCGAGATCATCACCTCCCCCACCGCCAAGTACGATCCGGAGGGCGTCGCCGGCATCCTCAACATCATCCTCAAGAAGGACAAGCTCGAAGGCAAACATGGCCAGGTCAGCGTCACATGGGGCTCGGACGAGAACCACAGCGGCTCAGTCAACGGCAACATGCGCGGCCAAAAACTCAACTTCTCCTTCAACGCCGGCTGGAACGAGCGCAACAACTTCCGCTGGGGCGACAGCGAACGGCAGCAAGCCTTCGGAGGCGAGCTGGGAGGGGCCTACGATTCACTGAGCACCTTGCTGTCCAACAGCTACGCCGACAACGAAAGCCACAGCTGGAATGTGCGCGCCGGGCTCGACTGGATGCCCTCCTCCAAAACCACGTGGAACCTCGGCGTCCGGACCAACCAAAGCGGCAACAGCGGCGTGGAGGACGTGGTCAACCTCGAAACCTGGAGCACCGATGCTGTGGGCGGATTCACCCGCTACGGCCTGTCCTCACGCGACAACGCCTCCACCGACCTCGACCTCGGCTACGAGCACAAGTATGGCGAGCGCCACACCCTGCAGGCCTTCGCCCGCTGGTCACAGCGCGAGGGCGTGTCCCACGACTCCCTCTGGCAGGACCTGCCGTCTACCGTGCTGGACAGCGCCTACCTCTCCAACGCCAACCTGAACGACGGCGGAAATTGGAACGCCACGGTTCAGGCCGACTACGAGAAGCCGCTCGACCACGATGGCAAACTGGAGCTCGGCTACAAGACCATCCTGCGCGAAAGCAAAGAGGACCAGCGGTTCTGGCAGCGCGACAGCGCGCGTGCCCCGTTCGAGCAGGCCTACGATTTCCGGTACCGAGAGGACATCCACGCCGCCTACGTGACGTGGGGCCGGAAGTACGGCGCGTGGGGCGTCCAGGTGGGCGGCCGCGGTGAGGTCGTCTACACCACCGCCGAGCTCCAGGGCGACAGCGCCGACCTGGCCGCCGCCGTGGAGCAGCTTGGGGGCGACGAAGCCCTCTTCGTCAACGACTACGTCAGCTTCTATCCATCGGCCAACCTCAGCTACACCGTCGACGACCGCAACCAGTGGGTGCTCAGCTACAACCGCCGGGTCAACCGCCCCCGCGGCCGGCAGGTCAACCCCTTCGTCGACAACGCCGATCCGCGAAACCTCCGCTACGGCAACCCGTTCCTCCGCCCGGAGTACACCGACGGCCTCGAGTTCGGCCACCAGCTCACCACCAAGGCGGTGACGTTGACGACCTCGTTGTTCTACAAGACCACCCGCGATGTGATCCGCCGCTACATCGAGGTCGCCGAGACGGGCGTCGCCTACCGCACCTTTGTCAACCTCGCCCGCCAGAGCAACTCCGGCCTCGAGGTGGTCGCCATGTGGCGCAAGGGCCGCACCCTGCAGGTCCGCCTGAACGGAAGCGTCTACTACCAGAGCACCGATGGCTCCAACCTCGCACCAGACCTCGGCAACAATGGATTTCAGGGCAACGCCGGCTACCAGGTCTCTGCCCTGGTGAAGGGGGATTGGAAGGTTCAGCTCGACGGACGCTACCGCGCCCCGGCCGAATACCCACAGGGCACGTTTGCCGGCTACGTGTCGCACAGTGCGGCTGTGAACCGCGATTTCTACGACGGCAAGCTCCGGGCCTCCGTCCGGGTCAGCGACCTCTTCGACCAGCGCCAATGGTCGTACACTTCCGAGGGCAGCGACTTCTTCCAAGATGGCACCTTCAAGCGCCAGTCCCGGTTCGTCTACGCCTCCCTGACCTGGTCGTGGGGCAAGCTCGAGCCCGGCCAGAAGCGTGGACGGGGCGGATACGACCGCAGCTCCGGCGGCAGCTTTGAAGGAGATGAATTCTGACGCCCTCCCCGACGGTCCCTTCCTCTTTTACGATGGCGGTTGCGCACTCTGCCACCGGGCCGTGCGCCTTCTGCTGCGGTGGGAGCGACCAGGCTCCCGGCCCGGTCCAGCCCTGCGCTTCGCCCCCCTCGATGGGACCATCGCCGACCGCCTGAGGGCCGGCGGCACCCTGCCCCCCGAACGGGATGCCGTGGTCTTCGTGGCCGACGGCGAAGCCACCGCAGCTGAGGCCGCCGTCCGCTCCGCCCTGCGCGCCATCGGCCGGCCCGGCCTGGCCGCCTTCCTCGGACTCTGGCCCGCCTCGCTCCGCCGTTGGGGATACCGCACCGTGGCGGCCCACCGGACCCGCTGGTTCGGCCGGACGGAGGCCACTTGTCCCCTGCCGGAGGACTCACAACGATTCCTTCTTTGAACCTCGAAGGCCCTCACCGGTCATAGCTTCGTGGCCCTAGAACCGATGCCGACCGTCCAAACCGAGATCCTCCCCACCCCGGAGGCTGCTTCCGCGCCCGATCTCCGCGGCGCGGCATGGCGGTGGTACGACGACATGGCCACCGTACCGTGGGACCTGTGGACGGCGCTGCCCGGCGGCTCCGCCTACCTCGACCCCCGCTATTTCCAGGCCATGGCCGGCCACGGCAAGGTCCAGTGCCGCCTCGGCCTGCTCATGACCGCCTCCGGCGACTGCGTGGGCGGCCTCCAGATGCAGTCCGTCCTGAGCGAATCCCGCACCCCGGAGGACCACCTCGAGGTCTCGGCCGGCGTGCGGCTGTTCATGGGCATCCTGCAGCCCGGTGGGCGGCCCTTCCAATTCCGGACCCTCGTGGCGGGCCAGGGCCTTGGCACCGGAGAGCACGCGTTCCGTTGGCACCACGGCATCCCTGTGGCCGACCGCGTCCGGTTCACCGAACAAGCCTTCGAAACCTGTGCCCGAGAGTGGGGCATCCGCGTCTGGATGGCCAAGGACTTCGGGCCAGAACTCGACGCGGACCTCGGCCCTCATTGGTCCCGCAAGTGGCAGCGCGCCACGTTCGACCCCTTGATGGTCACCCCGCTCGATCCCGCCTGGACCGGTCCGGACGACTGGATGGACGCCCTGCGCACCAAGGCCCGAACCAAGGTCCGCAGCATCCTTGCGCGCAACGCCGACGTCACCCTCGAGCGCCTCACCGACCCGGCACGGCTCCGGGAGCTCGGACCCGCCCTCATCGACCTCTACGACAAGGTTTACGGCCGGGCCAGCATCGTGATGGGCGGGCTGGAGGCCGGCGACTTCGCGCAGCTCGCCGAGCAGTGGGGCGACGACTTCCTGCTGGTCACCCACCACTTCGAGGGGCGCCTGGTCGGATTCCATTGCGGCCTACACCACGCCGAGCCGGAGGGCGGCACGATCGAGGCCTACTTCGTCGGCTTTGAGCCGGAGCTGAACAAGGAATGCGCGCTCTACCAGCGGATGCTCATCGAGTTCATCCATTGGGGCATCAGAAAGCACGCCCGCCGCGTGGTGATGGGCCGGACCGCCATGGAAATCAAGAGCACCTTGGGCGCAGTGCCCGTCCCGATGTCGACGTGGGTGCACATCCGGCTGCCGCTGGCCATGCCGGTCATCCGCTGGATGATCCGCCGCAGCCCGCCACACCCATTCAAGCCGCACCGTGCCTGGCGCGCCGAATGGCTCGACCGCTGGGAGGCGGACGGGTTCCGGTTCAATTGAGCCGTCAGGCCTCTTCCTCGACCTTGCCCCGGCCGGTGAACGCCGCCCACAGACTGCCGAGCAGGGCGAGCAGGATCAGCACGCTGCCCGCCGACGCCACCGTCCGCGCCGTGCCCACCGCGGGCACATCGAAGGCCATCTCCACCTCGTGGCTGCCCTGCGGGACGACCACC
Organism: Bacteroidota bacterium; assembly: GCA_036159995.1. GTDB lineage: Bacteria > Bacteroidota > Bacteroidia > Flavobacteriales_D > Sanyastnellaceae > UBA8752. Next base: position 957 of record JAYYEI010000025.1, on the reverse strand, counting down.
GCGCGGAACGCGTAGTTGACGCGGAGCAGGTCCGCCGGCTCACCGTCGATGGTGATGGACCAGCCCTCCGGATAGTGGATCTCGCTGAAGACAAGCAGCCCCTCGGCCGGCGTCTGGACCTGGTAGGTCTGCCGGTCCGGCGTGAACGACACCAGCTCGGCCCGACCGCCACCCGCCGCGCCCGGCACCACACCCGTCAGCGCATCCGCCATCGATTCCGGCACCACGGCGGCGCGGGCATCGGTGAGCGATTCCAGCGCGTCCATCTCGGCGTCGGCCCCATCGGCCATCGTCCAGCCCGTGGCAAACCAAGCGTTGCCAAGAGCCCCCGCGTTGGGGATCGGCTGCTGGTTGGGGTCGAAGACGATGTACTGCGTGTTGAGCATGTGGTGGACCGACATGCCAGCGAGCGCGGCCTCGAGGCCCTGCGCGTTGGCCTTGGCGGCGAACTGCTGCTGCTCCGGCTGGAGCACCCGCTCGATCAGGTCCTGGTAGCGGCGGAGCTTGGCGCCGTGGTAGCCGCCCACGCTGCGGTGGAAGTAGCTCGTCGTGGCGTCGCTGAAGGCACCGCGGAGGTTGAGCACGCGGAAATGGTCCACCGTCTGCAGGCCTGCAAAGCGGGCGGCGTCGAGGACGCGCTCCTCGCGCTTGCCGATGCGGCCGTCATAGGACGAACGGACGCGGGCGACCTCGCCCTCAATGGCCTCCTGGACGACCGGATTCCGCCGCACGCGGTCGGCGAGGATGGCCTCGTCGGCGGCCGACGGCGTGTAAGGATACTTGTACTCGACGGTGCGGATCCAGCCCTGGTCGGCGGGCTGGTAGCGGCGGTCCACCGACTGCATGTCGGCCAGCGTGGCCACGGCGAGCACTGCCACGGCAATCTGGGCCGCCAGCGGCTTCTCCGGTTGCATCGCGCGCAGGCGCACGATGGCCAGCAGTCCGACGATGGCGAGC
>JAYYEI010000024.1:0-4780 GCA_036159995.1 Bacteroidota bacterium | reverse complement strand
GTCCACCTCCATCATGGCGCCGAATCGGCCGGTGGCGACAGGGCGCTTGAGGTGGTCTTCCAACTGGCGGACGAACCGTTCGTAGAGCGGGATGGCGGTTTCCGGCCGTGCGGCGTGGATGAAGCTGGGGCGGGCGCCTTTCTTGGTCTTGGCGTGGAGGGTGAATTGGCTCACCACCAGCGCTTCGCCACCAAAGTCGATCAGGGCCCGGTTCATCTTGCCGTCCTCGTCGGAAAAGATGCGCATCTCAGCCACTTTCCGGGCCAGCCAGTCGGCATCGGCCTCTCCGTCTTCGGCATGGACGCCGAGCAGGACCATCACGCCGGCCCCACAGGATCCGACGACCTCACTTTCCACACGCACGTCGGCGCGGCTTACCCGTTGGACCACAGCCCTCATGCCGGCAAATTAACCGCGGATGGTTTGGGTCCACGCGGCGATGGCCTCGAAGGCCCATTTCGCATCCTGCCATCCATCGTGGGCCCAGGCTTCAAGGAACAGAGCGGGGGCGCTCAACCCGGAACCGGCGATGAAGGAGAGGGCGATGCCGTATCCCAGCAGAAAGGCCGTCGGCAGGAAGGCGATGGTGAAGACCCGGCCGGCCATCCGGAAGTCGGTCTGACGGGGGTGCAACTGGCGGAGGTGTCCGGCGAGGCTGATGCCCAACAGCAGGCCGAACAGTGCAGTCTCCAGCGGTGAGGGCAGGCCGAGCATCCGCACGAGTGCGATTTCGGCGAGCAGGAGCATGGGGATGAAGTAGGGTGCGAGGAAGAGCAACCAATGGCCTGGAGGCTGGAACAGGACGTGACCGCTGCCGTCTTCCCTGACCTTCATTTCCCGGACGGGAATCAGGGTGAGCAGGGCCACGATGGCGTGCAGCGCCTCGTGTTCGATGGTGGTGATGAATCGGCCCCACCGCGCGTGGCGCCACCACATGAACCACAGGGCGACCGTCGCGGCTAGTGCAGTCCACAGGGGCCACCACGTGTCGAAATGGAACGACAGGCCAAGGCCGATCAGACTGCGCACCGCCGCCGGGAGCCCAATCAGGGCGAGGATGCCGACCGGCCAGCGCAGGAGGTCAAGGGTCAGGCGGAGGCCATGTCTCACGGCTCGGACATCGGGGATTCGACGCTGACATCCACATCGGCTGCCACAGGCCATCGGACCCGGAGCCATTCGGCCAGCGAGGCCTCGAGGGCCGATTTTGCCTCGGCCGTCAGTGTATCGGTCCATTCGACCACGAGGCGGTCGGTGCTGATTGGGTCACCGATGGCGTCGCGCTGCTCGACGGCGATGCGGCCCCATCGCACGGCCGAAGCGAGCGGTTGGGTGGCGAGGAGTTCGTCCCCCAGGCTTTCCGGCAGACGGGATTCCTGCAGTCGACGGTATTCCCCTTCCACTAGAGTCAGTTCGGCCCGCAGCCGGGTGAGCTCCTTGTCCTTGGCCGAGAGGTCGCCGTAGCTGCTCATCATCAATTGGACCTGGTTCTGCAGGTCCTCGATGTCGGCCTCGTCGATGCTGGTCCGGAAGACGCTCAGGGCGATGTGCGGGTGGGTGAAGGCCAATTGCTTGCGCCATTCCTCTTCTTGTTCGTCGGAGACGGGCCGTCCGAGGATCTCTACTTGGAGCTCCGGGGGGTCAATGGCCCGGTCGATGCGCGCCGTCACCGAGGTGCCGGCCAGCTTCATGTTGGAGTCGACGAAGGTCAGCAGGGCTGCGTCTTCCCTGCTTTCGACCACGATGCCGAGGAAGATCCAGGCGGAGGGGCCGAGCAGGGCGAGGAACAGCAGGGCAGACAGGCGCTTGTAGCGGCGTTCGACCGCCGGCTCGACGTAGGTCAGGGTCGGGAACCGAAGGTAGCGGACCACGACCCAGGTGGACAGGGCGATGAGCGCCGTGTTGATCAGGAAGAGGTAGAAGCCGCCAAAGAGGAAGTTCCATTCTCCATTGGCCAATCCATATCCCGCCGTACAAAGGGGCGGCATCAGGGCGGTGGCGATGGCGACACCGGGAATCACATTGGATTTCTCCTTGCGGGAGCCGGCGAGAATGCCGGCCAAGCCGCCGAAGAGGGCGACCACCACATCGAGGAGCGTCGGCTGGGTGCGGGAGAGCAGTTCGCTCGAGGCCTCGTTCAGGGGTGACGTGAAGAAGTACAGCGCGCTCGTCAGGATGGCGATGCCGACGGCGATGCCGAGGTTGCTTAGGGCGTTCTTGAAGGTGACCGCGTCGTTGGTGCCCAGACCGAGTCCGAGGCCCATGATGGGCCCCATGAGTGGACTGATCAACATGGCGCCGATGACCACCGCTGCCGAGTCGACGTTGAGGCCGATGGAGCAGATGACGATGCTGAACACGAGAATCCACAGGTTGAATCCGCGGAACTCGATGTCCTTCTTGATGCCGGAAATCGTCTGTTCCGGATCGGCGAGGTCGATGATGCGAAACCGGGAGATGGCGAGGGGGCGGAGCAGCTCGGACAGACTGCGGAGCAGGCTGGGCTGTGGGTCCTGCGGGTTGGTTCCGGAAGCCCCGCCGTTGGCGGTCCCGTCCTGTGGTTGGGTTGGATCCTCGATGGACATGTGAATGGTCTGCGAAAAGACGTGCACAAAGGGTGCGCGCCATTGGTGTGAACATAGGCGTTCTGGCCCCACCGCTTCCTACCTTCGCGGGACGATTTCGCACCCCCGACCGTTCGCAACATGGCCCAACGCGCATCCACTGCCCCCGCCACCCTCGAGCAAGCCCAGGAGATGGGCCTGCGCCCTGAGGAATTCGACCTGATCAAGGAGATCCTCGGCCGGACCCCCAACTTCACCGAGATGTGCATCTACTCGGTGATGTGGTCTGAGCACTGCAGCTACAAGAACTCCATCAAGTGGCTGAAGACCCTGCCCAAGGACGGCCCGCATTTGTTGGTCAAGGCGGGTGAGGAGAACGCCGGCATCGTCGACATCGGCGACGGCGTCGGGTGCGCCTTCAAGATCGAGAGCCACAACCACCCCAGCGCGCTGGAGCCCTACCAGGGGGCGGCGACCGGCGTGGGCGGCATCAACCGCGACATCTTCACCATGGGCGCCCGGCCCATTGCCCAGCTCAACTCACTCCGCTTCGGAGACCTCGAGAACCCCAAGACCAAGTGGTTGCTCGACGGTGTCGTGCGCGGCATCGGCGACTATGGCAACAGCTTCGGCGTGCCCATCGTGGGCGGGGAGGTCTACTTCGACCCGGTGTATCAGGTCAATCCCCTCGTCAACGCGATGAGCGTGGGCTTGGTCGACAGCACCCGCATCATCAGCGCCAAGGCTGGCGGCCCGGGCAACCCGGTCTACATCGTCGGATCCTCCACCGGAAAGGACGGCATCCAAGGCGCCTCGTTTGCTTCCAAGGACATCACCGCGGACAGCGCGTCCGACCTGCCGGCCGTGCAGGTGGGCGACCCGTTCCAGGAGAAGCTGCTGCTCGAGGCCACCCTCGAGCTCGCCGGAGGCGACGCCGTGGTCGGCATGCAGGACATGGGTGCGGCCGGGATCACCTGTTCCACTTCCGAGATGAGCGGTGGTGGCGGAGTCGGCATGGACATCCGCCTCGACCTGGTGCCCACGCGCCAGGCCGACATGGAGCCGTTCGAGATTCTACTCAGCGAGAGCCAGGAGCGCATGCTCGTGGTGGTCAAGAAGGGCCGCGAGGCCGAGATCGAGGCCATCTTTGACAAGTGGGATCTGCACGCCGTGGAAATCGGCGTCGTGACCGAGGGCAATACCCTCCGCTACTTCGACGGCGAGGAGCTCATCGGCGAGGTGCCGGCCGACAGCCTCATCCTCGGCGGCGGCGCCCCCGTCTACGAGCGCGAGTACAGCGAGCCCGGTTACCTCAAGGACATCGCGGCGTTTGACCTGGACAGCATTCCGGAGCCGACCGACTACGTGGCCACCGCCAAGGCGTTGGTCTCCCGCCCCAACCTGGCCTCCAAGCGCTGGGTCTACGAGCAATACGACAGCATGGTCGGCACCGTCAACCGGTCCACTAACCGCCCGGGTGACGCCGCCGTAGTCCGGGTGAAGGGATCCAAGAAGGGCCTCGCCTTGAGTGTGGACTGCAACGGCCGCTACGTCGAGGCCGACCCGCGGAAGGGTTGCGCCATCGCCGTGGCGGAAGCGGCGCGGAACATCGCCTGCGTGGGCGGCACGCCGAGCGCCATCACCAACTGCCTCAACTTCGGTAACCCCTACAACCCGGAGGTCTATTGGCAGTTCGTTGGCGCCATCCAGGGCATGGGCGACGCCTGCCGCGCCTTCGAGAGCCCAGTCACCGGTGGCAACGTCAGTTTCTACAACCAGACCGTCGACGCTGACGGTACCGCCAAGCCGGTCTACCCGACGCCGACCATCGGCATGGTGGGCCTCATGGAGGACGCCGACCGGCAGATGACCCTCGATTTCAAGGAGAAGGGCGAGCTCATTTTCATGTTGGGCGAATCCCGCAATGACATCGGGTGCTCCGAATACCTCACTTCGGTACACGGGGTCCGGTACAGCCCAGCGCCGCATTTCGACCTCGACTTCGAGGTCAAGCTGCACGCTGCGCTCCGCACGCTGATCGATCGCAAATTCATCGCCTGCGCCCACGATGTGAGTGACGGTGGCCTCTTCACCGCTCTCGTGGAAATGGGATCGCCGCGCGGTCTCGGTTTCGACGTGGAGAGCGACAGCGAGGTGCGCCTGGATGCCTTCCTCTTCGGGGAGGCCCAAGGCCGCATCGTGGTCACCACCACCGA
>JAYYEI010000023.1:0-2786 GCA_036159995.1 Bacteroidota bacterium | reverse complement strand
GCCATGGTCATCATGGATTGGCAGACGAAGACCTTCATCTCCTCCACGGTCATGTCCTTGTCCCAGAGGTCGATGCTCAGCGCTTCGCGGCCGTTCCAGACGCTCAGGGCGAAGGCCTTGGCCTCGGCGTCTGCGATGCCGGCGTCGCTGGCGGACCAGCGGATGGCGGTCGGCACCTTGTTGGCGTCGGTGGTGACGTTCAGCTGGATCTGGGAGGTGCGGGAGTCAGACATGGGCGCAAGTTCGCCCGCCGCGCTCAACTGCCGGGCCGGTAGGCCTGCAAAAACGGCAGGACGTCCTCCTGCGCCATCAGCCCGGGCAAATCGAGGTCGGTCCGTCGGGCCATGAGGTCCTCGACCCATCGCATCCCGATGAACCATCCCAGGCGGTCCGGACTGTCCTGGGGAACGGCTCCGGCCTTGGTGAAGGGCGCGTCGGCCGTCCAGCGTTGGATGTCCATCCGCCGGCGGGTGTACAGGACCTCTTCGTTCCGGAGTTCGCTCCAGACGGCGCGCTCGTTGGCCACGGCCCAATCCCACTCCTGCCGGGTCCAGTCGAGCAGGTCGTGTGGGGGCACTTCGGGAGCCAGGCACCGCGCGAGGTAGAGGATCTTGCCCCAATAGAGGAGCTCTTCGGCCAGCCGACCCTGGGGGTCGTAGTGCCCGTCCTGGAAATGGACGAGCAGCCAGCCCCGGAGGGCGTCCCCGACGAGGTGGTCGGGCACCATCCGCTCCTGCATGTACCGGGGGTAGATGGTCGGAGGCAGACCCAGGACGGCGGGGTGGTCGGCGCCGAGGAAGAACTCGCAGCCAACCAGCAGCAGTTCGTCGGTGGGATAGGCGCTGAAGTTGAATCCGGTGTAGGCGAGGTCGACGGTGGGGACCGGGTCGTCTGGGAAATGGATCCGCCAGCGTCCGAAGGCGTCCGAGAGGCGTTTGGTGGCGTCGTCGAGCCGGCCGGTTTTGGCGAGGACGCTGTCGATGCCGCGGACCCCAATGCGGGTGCCCTCGAAGGTGGTGAAGGTGGCCCAGGCCGAGTCGAGCAGGGTCCGCTGGACCCGATCGGCCGGGGGCCAGGGACCAAGCTGCAGGATGTCGGTGACGAGGGGCTCGATGCCGGCCGGGGCTGCGGCGGGTTCAGGGAGCGGGGCGGCGTCAAGGACCATTGTCCAGGACGCCGCGGTGACGAGGGCTGGTCCGGTCGGGGTGACGTCGAAGCGGCCGTAATCGCCCCGGTCCACGTCGCACCCGGCGAAGAGCAGGAGGGCGAGCATGGGGAGCCAGCCTGATGGGCGATGGCGGGGAATCCAGTGGGGAACGAATGGACGCATCGGAGGTGTAAAAATGTGGGGCGGACGGCCGATTCGTTGGGATTCGGCATGCATTTTGCCGACCGAAGGACGTTCGTCAATCCAAACAGCCCATGTCCATTCACAAGACACCGACCCTTTTCCTCGTCCTTGCCGGCCTCCTTCTCACCGTCGACGGCGTGGCCCAGCAGAACAACGCGTCGTCGAACTCCGGTCGTGCCCGGTACGAGGAGCCCAAGTTCCGCATGGGCCTTCATCTGCTGCCGTCGATTGCCTGGCTCGATGCGCGGGATGGCAGCACGGTCAGCGACGGGAGCATCAGCCGGTTCGGTTTCGGCTTCACGGCCGACATCATGTTTGCCGACAACTACGCGATTGGGACCGGGGTCAACGTCTTCCGCAACGGGGGCAAATTGACCACCATCGAACGCCTGACCGGTGATCCGCTCGACCCGGCCAACGACACGACCCAGTTTGTGGTGCAGCGTGAACGGACGCTGACCCAGCATTGGGTCGAATTGCCGGTCAGCTTCAAGTTCCGGACCCGGGAAATCGGCCACATCACGTACTGGGGCCAGTTCGGGTTGGGCCTCGGTTTGAATTTGCGGGCGACGGCGGATGACCGCGTGCAGTATCGGTTCCGAAACGATCCGCTGATCATCACCGGCAGCACATGGGTGGAGGACCTCGAGACCGGGGAAATCGAATACCAGGATGTGCCGGTGGAGGATGAGGTGGCCCTCATGCGGGCGGCCATGATCGTCGGCCTCGGCATCGAGTACAACCTCAGCGGAAAGACTGCGCTCCTGCTTGGGGCGACGTTCAACAACGGCCTCTTCAACGTGGCCAACAACCGGAATTTCGGTCCGACCCTCGACGAGGAGCACCTGACGGCGTTGCCGGTCTCGGATACCGCCGTTCCGCTCTTTTCTGAAGGATACGACCGGAAAATGGTCGACAACGCGATCCTTCTGAGCCTTGGATTGTTGTTCTGACATGGCCCTTCGATCCTCCCGCACCTTGGACGCCGCCGCGGCCGCCGACCACATCGGCCGCTGGATGACCGATTATATCGACCGATCCGGCCTGGATGGCTGGGTGGTCGGAGTCAGTGGCGGCATTGACTCGGCCGTGACGTCCACGCTGGCCGCCCGCACAGGCCGGCCCACGACGGTGTTGCGCATGCCCATTCACCAGGCCGCCGATCAGGACCGGCGCGGGGCGGATCACATCGCATGGTTGGCGTCGGAAGTCGACAACGTCTCTTCTCTTGTGGTGGACTTGACGCCATCTTTCGATGGCCTAGCCGATGCCCTTTCCGGGGCGTCCGGGGCGCCGTTCGGCGGGCTGTCCCTGGCCAATGCGCGGGCCCGCTTGCGCATGACGACGCTCTACGCCGTGGCGGCCGAACGCCGCGCCCTCGTGGCCGGTACCGGCAACAAGGTGGAGGACTTCGGCGTCGGCTTCTACACCAAGT
>JAYYEI010000022.1:0-4321 GCA_036159995.1 Bacteroidota bacterium | reverse complement strand
GTGTCCGTCGCCCCGCTCGATCAATGCGGCGAGGGAGAACACGTCGTCGCCACTGGGGAGTTCCGGCCTCAGTTGATCGTGGGGGAAGGCGTCCCGCCGCCAGATCCAGCCCCCGCCGCTGGCCATGGCGGGCCGGCCCCGTAGGACGGCGGCCACGGCCCAACCCTGCATCGCCGCAAAGTCCAACGCTTGAAGCCGGGTCAGCATGTCCCCTGCAGTCCCCTGAGCCTGCCTGGCAATCCGGAGTGGCAGGAGGACCATGTCCCATGGGTCCCTCGGCTGTGCCAATCCGTCCGTGATGGCGGCCAGCGCCTCCGTTCCTATGCGGGCATCGGCGTCGATTCCCACCACCCATTCGAACCGGGCTTCCCGAATGCCGAGGGAGAGGCCGGCCTTTTTTCCTATTCCGGGATTGGTGAGGATGCGCAGCGGAAAAGGGAAGGGGCCAGAGGCTTTCACGGCTTCCATTGTTCCGTCCTCCGACGCATCATCGACCACGATGACCTCTGCGGGCAACTGGCTCTGCGCAGCGAGGTCAGCCAATAACCGGGGCAGGGTGTCTGCTTCATTGCGGACGGGCAGGACCACGGTCAGGTCGAACTGGGCCACTCCCTCGATGGGGGCCGGCATTGACCAGGCGTTGCGAAACCCCACGCTCCAAAGCAGCAGATGCCGGAGGTGGAAGGCGAGGGGGAGGAAGAGGAGGGACCAGCCCGGAATCACAGGGGCAAGTTCGCCATGCACGTCTTGGCCCGCACGGACTGCCACTGCCAGATGAGGCCGACGAGGGCGGGGAGGATGAGGTTGATGATCCAGAGGCTCAGGGTGGCGCCGATGATGGCGGTGGCATCGGCCGGGGTCGGGGCCGGCAGGGCGATGAGGGCGGCGGCTTCACGCAGTCCGAGGTCACCGAGCAGCGGAAGTGGCGCGAGGCTCGTCAAGCCCCAAGTCAAGGCTCCTCCTGCAGATTGCTGCATCATCTGGTCGACCCAGGAGAGGCGCGCGAGGTGGTGGAAGGCTTGCAGGGCGAGCACAAATTGCGTGAGCATGACGAGGTAACGCGCAATGCTCAGGCTGAGGGCCCGGCGCCGGCGGATGCTCGGAATGCGTCGGGCCAATCCCCAACCTCCACTGAGTTGGGTCTTGCGCAGGTGGAGCCAGAAGGTGGGAGACCAACCGAAGTACAGGCCAAGGGTCACGGCGGAAATGGCGAGAACCGGAAGCGCCAATAGCTCCATGTCGATGGCGGCGAGGGCGATGCCCGTCGCGGTCACGGTGCACCACCATTGGGCCACACTCGACGTCGCGAAGGCACGCAGGGCGTGGTTGCGCTCGTTCTTCCGGACGGCACCAACCCGGCCGACGACCGCACCGAGGCGGAAGGGGCCGATGAGCGACCAGGCCGTTCCATACAAGACTTCCCGCCACCGGCGGCCCATGCGACCATACGGCAGGAGCTCGGCCCACTTCATGGCCTCCAGCCCCCAATTGACGGGAGACAGCAAGAGGACGAGGAGGAGGAAGGAGGGGTCGATCTCCCATGTCCAGGCGCCTTCAGGCAGGGCGACCAACCGGGATTGCAGGACCCACACCGTGGCCAACAGCGGCACCCCCATTCCCACCGCCAAACGGAGGGAGGCGGGAAGTACCGGGAGGGTCCATGCCGGGCTAAAGGTTTTGGTCAGGGTCCTGCTCATGGCGCTGAGATACAGCTATTTAACATACACATTATACTTGACGTCTCCAATGAATCCCATGAGTTTCGTGGGAGTCGATGCTGTCGGTGAGGATACGCCCTGCATTTCATGCCCTCGTGGAGAACCTCCTGCCTCTTCCCGGTGAAGTCGTTGCTGCGCGGCGCAATTTGCAGGCGTGAGCGACGAACCGACCATCATCCTTGGCATCGACCCCGGCACCACCATCATGGGCTATGGGGTCATCCGGGCGTGGTCCCGCAATCGGGTCGAACTCCTCGAGATGGGCGCCCTTCACCTGTCCAAGGTGAAGGACCACGCGGCCAAGCTCAAGCGCATCCACGAGCGGTGCGCAGGCTTGATCGAAGCGCACACGCCAGACCACTTCGCGGTCGAGGCTCCCTTTTTTGGCAAGAACGTCCAATCCATGCTCAAGCTCGGCCGCGCCCAGGGCGTGGCGCTCGCCGCGGCCCTCGTCCGCGAGGTGCCGGTCGCCGAATACGCCCCGCGCCGGGTGAAGCAGGCCATCACCGGATCGGGCGCCGCCTCCAAGGAGCAGGTGGCCGGTATGGTGCAGCGGACGCTCAAGATTCCGGACGCCGACATGCCCCGTGACCTTGACGCCACCGACGGCCTCGCCGTTGCGCTCTGCCACCTCTATGAGATGGGGACCCCGACCCTCGGCGGCAAGGGCGGTGGCTGGGCCGCCTTTGTCCGCGAAAACCCCGGTAGGACCCGCTGATTTAGCTGGCGGAGACGTCGGGGGTGAGGAGCGTCTGGGTCGGGAAGGCGAAGTCGAGTTTCGCGGCGTTGAAACGCTTCAGAATCTCGAGGTTGACTTCGTTGGGGCTGTATGCCCAGTGGCCTTCCTTTTTGATGTAGTACACCATCTTGATGTTCAGCGAGAAGTCGCCGAAGCTGTCGAACCAGATGGTGGGCTCTTGTTCGAGCGTTTCCTCCCGTTCTATGATGATGTCCTTCAGGATGGTCATGGCCTCCTCGATTCGCTCCGGGGACGTATCGTAGGTGAGGCCCAGGGTGAGCGAAATTTTCCGGGCGGGCTCGTTGGTGACGTTTTCGAGGAAGCTGTCCGTGAATTTGAAGTTGGGGATGATGACCACGCGGCCGGCCAATGTGCGAAGCCGGGTGGACCTCAGCCCAATCTCCTCGATGGTGCCATCGTATCCTGCGATTTGGATGCGTTCACCGACGCGGAAGGGCTGGTCCACGAAGACGGTGATGCCGCCGAACATGTTGGACACAAAGTCCTTGGCTGCCATGGCCAGGGCCAAGCCGCCGATTCCCACACCCGCGAGCAAGGCGCCGACGTCGTATCCGGCGTTGTTGAGGGCGAGGATCAAGCCCAAGACCCAGATGCCGGAACGCAATCCTTTGCGGAGAATGGGGGCGAATTGGTCCATCATCGTGCTCTCGCTGCGCAACGTGAACGGCACGAAGAAATTCATGATGACCGCGTCCACGAGCCGAGCGATTCCCCACGTGATGTTCAGGGCATAGGCCGCTTTCATCGACGTGTCCACGAATTCGTCCACGCCATCTCCGAAGCTGAGTTGGGCGTACGCCGTCCGCAGAGCAACGATGGTGAGGGCCAGCACCAACGGTTCTTCGAGTTTGTCGACGATGAGGTCGTCGAGGTTGGAGCGGGTCTTCGAGGTGATCTTGCGGGCGATGCTGCCTACGACCTTGTACAGGATGCGGGCGACGATGATGCCACCGACCGCCCAGGCAAGGGCGATGAGCCAGTGTTCGAGCGAGTTGCCGAGGAAGGTGTTTTGGAGGATGTCCATGGCGTTGTGAAATGCGGGCGCAAAAATGCGCAATTCCCCTGAAAGTCAGTGGGTCAGAACCCGAGGGCGATGCCGCCTCGGACGGTAGGGTTGTCGTAAGGGTTGAGCGGGTTCTCGGTAACGTCGTAGAGGATGGTCACCCCGGCACCGAGCCGGTCGGACAGGCCTTGGTAGTATCCGCCACCGACCCACAGCATGTTGGTCCATTCGCTTCGGGGGGGCTCGACGAGCCATACGCTGGGCACCTTGACCTGTTCGAACTCGATATGGGCGAAGACCCGAGTGAAGAGGCGGTGGCGGGCGAAGACATTGCCTCCGTAGATTCTGTTGTCTTGGTTTCCCCACATCCCTTTGAAACGCTGGAAGTAGTAGGTCACCCCTGCGCCGGCCAGCAGATTCTCATTGATCCGGTAGCCCAATTGCGGCGCTCCACCGATGAGGGTGCTGGTGCCCAACTGGAAAGCGGCCGAACCACCGAGCGTCAGGCGTTCCCGGAAGCTCTTCTCGCTCATGGGGCGCTTGTCGACCCCGGTGATGTCCCGCTCCCGCTCCTCTGAATCGAACCACCAGTCGCGTTGGGCGTTGGTCGTCAGGCCGGTGGAAAGAAGGGTGGCGAGAAGCAGGAGGCTGCGGGTCATGCTCCGAAATTAGGCCGGTATCTTCGCCGCCATGCAAGGAGACTCGGCAACCTTCCGCAATGGCGCGGACCTGCGCATCGGATTCCTCGGCGGGGGACAGCTCGGCCGGATGACCATCCAGGCGGCGCTCGATCTCGACTACCGCATCCACATCCTCGACCCGGACCCGCAATGCCCGTGC
>JAYYEI010000021.1:0-6982 GCA_036159995.1 Bacteroidota bacterium | reverse complement strand
GCAAAGTACAATCGGTCTGGATGAATGCTGAGTAGTCCTTCTTGTAGGGAGAATATGTATGTGTCAGCACCGAGCGTTCACACCCGAAGTGAATCTGCTGAGGGGTGGGGTCGGATGCTGAGGTGATCGGCCAGGAACTTTCAGCGTTTTCCCTGTGGCACGATTCCCAAAACGTGCCAGCGAGCATCGAAATCGGGCCGTTGGCATAGCTTCGTGGCTCATTCAAGTCTAACCCATGGCATGCTGTATGCAGCGGTGTTGACCTGAACGGAACAGACCTTCACCTCGGTGAGCTCGGGACATGGCGTGCGCAGTGCCCGCGCGGCTTGCAGAGCGAGAGAAGGACCTGCGCGAACTAGTTGTAAGGCGCAGGTGAGAACGAAAAACGACCCCCGTGAGGAGGTCGTTTCGATGTCGGGACAGCAGGACTCGAACCTGCGATCTCCTGCTCCCAAAGCAGGCGCCTTACCAACTGGGCCATGTCCCGAGCGGCCGCGAAGATACATCACTTCAACGCCCGCTCGGGATTCAGATCAGCCCGCCTTGAGCATTACGCCGCGCTCTTGGCGGGAAGTACCCGGCCGAGGATGAGCGCGACGACGAGGCCAATGCCGAGGCCTTTGAGGAGGTCGATGAAGACGATGGCCAGGATTGTCACGATGAACGGAATGAACACCGCCATGCCGCTGTCGTACATCTTCTTGAAGTTGGCCGGCTTGGCGAGTTTGTAGCCGACCACGAAGAGGACGGCGGCAAGGCTTCCGAGGGGGATGTACGTCAAGAGCGTCGGGGCGAGCAGGAAGAACACCATGAGCCAGGCTCCGTGCATGATCGCACTCATTTTCGTGGCGTTGCCGGTTTGGATGTTGGCGGAGGACCGCACGATCACCTGCGTGATGGGGAGTCCGCCAATTAGCCCGCTGACCGTATTGCCGACCCCCTGGGCCAAGAGCTCGCGGTTGGTGGGGGTGACCCGCTGTTGGGGGTCCAATTTGTCCGTGGCCTCCACGCAGAGCAGCGTCTCCAAGCTCGCCACCACGGCGATGGTCGCGCCCAGAATCCAGATGGCGCTGTCGCCGATGACCGAGAAATCCGGGAAGGTGAGCAGAGAGCCCCACGCCGCGGGGTCAATGCCGCCTGCGGCGTGTCCGGTGGGAACGTCCACCAGTTGCTTGGCGGTCAAGGCGCCAGCGCCGCTCATGGTCAAGAGGTGCACGACCACCCCAGCCAGTACGGCCACAAGCGAGCCGGACAGGACTTTCGTGAAGCTCTGGGCCTTCATGAACGAGGTCTCCCACAACACCAGGATGGCCAAGCAAACCCCTGTGACGGTGATGGCCGTGGGGGCTGCGTAGGCCAGGTTGTCGCCCAGCAGCAGCAACACGTCGAACACCTTGTCGGCTTTGGTGGCGCCTTCTGCGCCGGCATAGCCGAGGCCATGGGGAATCTGCTTGATGAAAATGATGATGCCGATGGCGGCCAGCATTCCCTGGATCACGCTGGAGGGGAAGTACTTGCCGATGATGCCGGCGCGGGCGATGCCGAGCACGAGCTGGGCGAGGCCGCCGATGACGACCGCCAAGAGGAAGGCTTCGAAGCCGACTTCCTGGATGCCGTCGTAGACGATCACAGCCAATCCGGCTGCCGGACCGGACACGCCCACATGGCTGCCGGAGATGGGGGCGACGATGATGCCGCCAATGATGCCGGCGATCAGGCCAGCGATGGGCGCCGCACCGGATGCCAAGGCGATGCCGAGGCAGAGGGGAAGGGCGACGAGGAAGACGACGATGGAGGCAGGAAGGTCCTGCTTGAGGTGATTGAACATGTTCAATGGGTTGGGGAATGGAAAGGGGCGGCGGGAGGGTCCTGCCGCGGGACGGGGGCCTCGCGGCCCAGCGTCAGACCAATTCCGGAGGTTCCCAGATGCGCGCGGTCACCAGCGCCTGCAGGGCGCCAGGCGGGGCAATGTCGTGGCGGTGCTGCGCCTCGAAGGCGGCGTGGCGGTGGCGGGCGGCGAGCAGGGCCTCGAACTCGGTCTTGCCCTCCTTCTCGCTCTGCGTTTCCCGCTCCTCCTCAGATTCCTCGGACTCTTCGCCTTCGAAATCCACGCAGACAATGGTCTGTCCCTCGATGGCCCCCACCACTTCGGCTACGTCCAAGGCGGCGCATCCGACCAACAGGAGGCCAAACACCAGGAAAGCGGGGAATCGCAACCGTTCCATCACGTACAAAGAAACTTCATCGGGGTGGGCTTGTTCGTGCCATGGGCATCAGTTTCACCCCCATTTGCAAACACTGCGCACCTTCGCACCATGGTCTCTCCCACCCTGCTCCGGCTCGTGCCGGCCCACGACGAACCCATCGGCGGACTCCTGACCCAGCGCGCCTTCCCGACCGGCGCCCTGCCCGATCTGAACCCGTTCCTGTTTCTCAACCACCATGGGCCGCAGACCTACGGACCCGACAACCCAGGCTTGCCGTTCGGGCCACACCCTCACAAGGGCTTCGAAACGCTGACCTTCATCGAGGAGGGCCTCCTTGCCCACCGCGACTCCACCGGCGGCTCCCACGTGAGCGGTCCAGGCGGCGTGCAGTGGATGACCGCCGGCAGCGGCATCGTGCACACCGAGGTGTCGCCCGAGGAATTCAAGCGGGACGGCGGCCCCTGCCACCTGTTGCAGCTCTGGATGAACCTGCCCGCCGCCCACAAGGGCGTGGCGCCGAACTACCACAGCCTCGAACCCGACGGCCTGGCCGTGGCGGAGGGCGACGGCTGGAGGCTGGAGGTCATCTCCGGAATCACCGAAGTGGGCGGCCAAACCGTGGAGGGGCCGGTCGACTCTCTCACCGGGCTGTTCACCTCGCGCCTGAAGCTGACTGCCGGGGCGACGTTCACGTTCCGCATGCCGCCGGACCGAACCCTGCTCGCCTACACTGTCTCTGGTGCCGTCCGTTGTGGCGACGCCACGCTGAAACCGTTCGCAACGCCGGTCTTTGACCGCGACGGCGGCGATCTCATCCTCGAAGCGCTGGAGGACAGCACGATGCTGCTGTGCCATGGCGACCCCATCGCCGAGCCGGTCGTTTCCTATGGACCGTTCGTGATGAACACGGAGGCCGAAATCCACACCGCCTTTGCCGAATTCCGCGCTGGGAAATACGGCCACGTGGAGTGACGCCCGACAAGAAGAGACACGAAAAAGGCCCGCCGAAGCGGGCCTTTTTCATGCAGGTCGGTGACCCGATCAGAGCTCGAAGCGATCGAGCATCATGACCTTGTCCCAAGCGGCCACGAATTCCGCCACGAAGCGGGCCTCGCCGTCGCCGCAGCCGTAGACCTCGGCCACCGCGCGGAGCTCGGTGTTGGAGCCGAAAATCAGGTCGACGCGGGTGCCGGTCCACTTCTCGGCGCCGGTGGCGCGGTCCTTGCCGACGAAGGTCTGCTCGGCGCTGTCGGCCGGGCTCCACTCCGTCTCGAGGTCGAGGAGGTTGACGAAGTAATCGTTCGTCAGTTGGCCCGGGCGGTCGGTGAAGATGCCGTGGCTGGAGCCGTCGTAGTTGGCGTTGAGCGCGCGCAAGCCACCGAAGAGGGCGGTCATCTCCGGGGCGTTCAGCGTCATGAGCTGGGCCTTGTCGATGAGCATCTCCTCCGGAGTCACACCGGCCTTCTTGCCGTTGAAGTAGTTCCGGAATCCGTCAGCTTGCGGCTCGAGCACGTCGAAGCTGCTGGCGTCGGTCATCTCCGCCGTGGCGTCGGTCCGGCCGGCCGTGAACGGCACGGTCACAGTGTGGCCCGCATCGGCGGCGGCCTTCTCGATGGCGGCGCATCCGCCGAGGACGATCAGGTCGGCGAGGCTGACCTTCTTGTCGCCGCTGTCAAAGGCATTCTTCACACCGGTCAGGGCATCGAGCACCTTGCCGAGCTGCTGCGGGTTGTTGGCTTCCCAATCCACCTGCGGAGCGAGGCGGACACGGGCACCGTTGGCGCCACCGCGCTTGTCGCTGTTGCGGAACGTGGAGGCGGAGGCCCAGGCGGCGGAGACGAGCTCGCTGACGGAGCAACCGGTGGCGAGGATGTCGGACTTGAGGCGGGCGACGTCGGCGTCATCGACGAGGGCGTGGTCCACGGCGGGCACCGGGTCCTGCCAGATGAGCTCCTCCTGCGGCACCTCGGGACCGAGGTAGCGGGCGATCGGGCCCATGTCGCGGTGGGTCAGCTTGTACCAGGCGCGGGCGAAAGCGTCAGCGAACTGGTCCGGGTTCTCGAGGAACCGGCGGGAAATCTTTTCGTAGGCCGGGTCGAAGCGCAGGCTGAGGTCGGTCGTCAGCATGGTCGGCTGGTGCGTCTTGGTGCTGTCGTGCGCATCGGGCACCGTGCCGGCACCGCCGCCGTCGACGGGCACCCACTGCTGGGCACCGGCCGGGCTCTTGCTGAGTTCCCACTCGAATCCGAAGAGGTTCTCGAAGTAGAGGTTGGTCCACTCGGTCGGCTTCTGCGTCCAGATGCCTTCGAGGCCACTCGTGATGGTGTCGGGACCGGCTCCGGTGTTGAACGTGTTCTTCCAGCCCGTACCCTGTTCAGCGATGCTCGCTCCGGCGGGCTCGGCACCGACGTGCTCACCGGGATCGGCAGCACCGTGCGTCTTGCCGAAGGTGTGTCCACCGGCGATGAGGGCGACGGTCTCCTCGTCGTTCATGGCCATCCGGCCAAACGTCTCACGGATGTCGTGGGCCGCGGCGAGGGGGTCGGGGTTGCCATTCGGGCCCTCCGGGTTGACATAGATGAGGCCCATCTGCACGGCGGCGAGCGGGTTCTCGAGCTCACGCTCTCCCTTGTAGCGCTTGTCAGCGAGCCACTCGGCCTCGGAGCCCCAGTAGACGTCCTCTTCCGGCTCCCACACATCGGCGCGACCGCCGGCGAATCCGAAGGTCTCGAAGCCCATGCTCTCGAGGGCGACGTTGCCCGTGAGGATCATGAGGTCCGCCCAGCTGATGGCGGCGCCATACTTCTGCTTGACCGGCCACAGGAGGCGGCGGGCTTTGTCGAGGTTGGTGTTGTCCGGCCAGCTGTTGAGCGGGGCGAAGCGGAGCATGCCGGCTCCGGCACCACCGCGGCCGTCGCTGATCCGGTAGGTGCCGGCGCTGTGCCAGGCCATCCGGATGAAGAAGGGACCATAGTGCCCCCAGTCGGCGGGCCACCACTCCTTGGAGTCGGTCATGACCTGGACGAGGTCGGCCTTGACGGCCGCGAGGTCGAGCTTCTGGAAGGCCTCTGCGTAGTCGAAGTCGTCCCCCATCGGGTCGGACGCCGGGCTGTGCATGCGGAGGATGTTGAGGTTGAGCTGGTTCGGCCACCAATCGGTGTTCCGGGTGCCGCTGCCGGCCCCATGGTTGAGCTCGCCGTTGAGGAAGGGACACTTGGCAGCGTCCGCCATCGGATCGAAGTTCATATCAGGTTGGTTGTGTTGCGCAATCAAACCCTGCGACCGGTGTCGAAGGGGGACAGCGAATTTAGTCAGGAGCACCGGGTGGCAATGCAACAGAAGTCCCCTGTCGTGCACCGAATTTGCACGGTTCGTTCCCCTCGCCCTCGGGACCAAAGAAGAAGCCCGACCTGTGGGGCCGGGCTTCGTGTGCGGAGAGACCGAGATTCGAACTCGGGGACCAAAAATATCGGTCACAGCTTAGCAGGCTGCTGCATTACCACTCTGCCACCTCTCCGTGTGCGCCCTCCCTTCGGAAAGCGGACCGCGAATTTACAGAAAACCGTTCGGTGCTGGGCAAGGGTCCGTGCAGAAAGCTCGCCCATACCGGAATTCAGGGGGTTGTGGACCACGTTCACAAACTTCCAGCCTCATCAGCATAATGTGTCATTATCACGGTGTATTTTGTACACTACAGAACCTTCAACACCATGCTTATTCAGCTTAACCGGGCCGTTTCTCTGCTTTTTGCAGTCACGGCCTTCTTGTGGTCCAGTGTCTCGGCACAGTCCACCATCGCCGAATGCAGTCTCTTTGCAGACGGCCCCAACGCCACATGGACCCACGTCCTCACTCTTACCACGGCCAGTGATGCCGGGAGTGCAGACGCCCAGTCCTTTTCCATCAACATCACCTCCCTGCCCGCAGCAGGTGCCAACTACCGTGTCTTCAAGACGACGGCCAACGGCAGTGCTTTCTTCGGCAACCCTCAGGCTCTGTCGGTCGGTGAGAACAGTGCCACCATCTCAGCGGTGAGCTTCGATCGCACGGTAAAGATTCAATTCTCTAGTGGAGACATTGGCTTCGATGCTTTGACCATCAATGGTGAAGCCCAGAATGACTGTTTCCCAGTTCCCGATGCCGGGACGGCCATCAGTGCCTGCTCTGAGCTCTTCTCAGCTGGCGCCAACGCCAATTGGCCCCATGTCCTGACGCTCACCACGGCGAGCGATGCCGGCAGCTCTGCCGCTCAGTCCTTCTCGATGAACGTCACCTCCCTCCCCGCAGCGGGCGCCAATTACCGGGTGTACAAGACTACAGCCAACGGCAGTGACTTCTTCGGCAATCCCCAGGCGTTGTCTGTCGGCCCCAACAGCGCCACCATCGCTGCCGTGTCGTTCGACCGCACGGTCAAAATCCAATTCTCCAGTGGAGACGTTCAATTTGATGCCCTGAGCATCAACGGTGAGGCCCAGTCCTGCGACCCCCCGGCCCCAACGGCCCACCCAGTCACCTTCTCCGTGAACACCGACAACATCACCGTTGGACCCAATGGCATGTATGTCGGCGGCGGGTTTCTCGGTGGTTCCGATGCGTATGCCCTGACCGACAATGGAGACAACAACTGGTCCATCACCCTCGATCTGGAAGAGGGCACCTCGGGCCACTGGGTTTTCTTCAACAGCCCCACGCACGGCGGAGACTGGGGAACCAAGGAAAACCTCGACGGCCAGCCCTGCGGTGATCCTGCCAATTTCAATGACCGTTTCCTGGAG
>JAYYEI010000020.1:0-18519 GCA_036159995.1 Bacteroidota bacterium | reverse complement strand
CGGACCGCTCGAGCACGTCATCGCCGGAAAAGCCGTGGCGTTTGGCGAGGCCCTCGAGCCGGGCTACAAGGCCTACACTGAGCAAGTGGTCCGCAACGCCCAGGCGATGGCCAAGGCCTTCACCGACCGCGGTTACCACCTGATCAGTGGCGGCACGGATAACCACCTCATGTTGATCGATTTGCGCAACAAGGATATCACCGGAAAGGCGGCTGATGCAGCCCTCGGTGCGGCGCACATCACCGTCAACAAAAACATGGTGCCGTTCGATACCCGCAGCCCGTTCGTCACCTCCGGCATCCGCGTCGGTACGCCGGCCGTGACCACCCGTGGCATGGTCGAGTCCGACATGGAGCAACTCGTTGCCTGGATGGATGAGGTGATCATGAATGCCGAGGATGAGGCCGTGATCCACAAGGTGGGCGACGCCGTCAAAGAGCGCATGGCCCAGCTTCCGCTGTTCGCCGAGGCGGTCACGGCCTGATGGCCGCCTGCCGGGTAGAGGTGGTCGCGTCCACCGTGGAGGATGTCCTCGCCGCTGCGGCGGGAGGTGCTGACCGCGTGGAGTTCTGCACGCACCTCGTTTCTGGCGGGCTGACGCCAGGGCGCTCCCTCATCGAGCAGGCCTTGGCCACAGCCAAACAGAACGGACTCGGCTTTCGGGTGCTCATCCGCCCTCGCGAGGGGGATTTCGTGTACACGCCGACCGAGCGCCAAGCCATCGTCTCGGAGGCTGAAGCGGTCCTGTCTCTCGGCGCACACAAGGTGGTGTGTGGGGGATTGTTGGGGGATGGCTCCATCGATGTCGTTCTGCTGGAGAAATTGGACCAGGTTGTTGGCCTTGACCAGGTTGTCTTTCACCGGGCGTTTGATGAAGCAATCGATTACGCCGAAGCGCGCCGACAGTTGAAGGCCGCCGGCGTCCGAGCGGTCTTGACCAGTGGAGGGCAATCTCTGGCTGCGGAGGGACTTTCCGTCATCGAAGAGACGGTTCAATCCGGAATGGAAGTGGTCGCTGGAGCCGGGGTCCAACCCGATCAGGTGGCCGATTTCGTTCGGGTGGGGGTAGAAGCCGTGCACGCCAGTTGCCGGGTGTCGTGCGGTTCACATGAGGGTCGGCTCTTTGATGCCGCCCGGACCCGGGTGGACGAAGAGAAGGTTCGCGCGTTGGTCGAAGCGGTTCGCGCCGTTGCCCGACCTTGAGCGCATGATGCCGAGCCGGTTCCGGGACGCGATGCCCCTGCTTTTGCTTCTTCTCCTTTTCGCATCCTGCGCAGGACCAGGGCGCCCCACGGGGTCGACGGAGGGGTTGATTCCCCTTCCTCAATCCGTCGAATCGCGTGCCGGCATGTTCGCGTGTGACGGGAGTCTCACAGTGGATTGGCCGGAGGGATGGGAGGCCGAGCGCGCGGTTGTGGAGGCATGGTGCGAGAGGGCAGGTTTGGCCTTGACCGAAGCCTCCGATGGAACCGCGGACCTCGTCTTTGGGCAGGACGCCGCGATCGAGGATGCGGAGGGATACCGCATCGAGGTGGACGCTGCCTCCGTCAAGGTTCATGCTGCGACATCGACTGGGTGGTTCCGCGGGTGGACCACCCTTCGCAAAATGATGCCGGTCGAATGCGAAGCAGGGTGCGCCGAAGGATTCGTTCTGCCCGGTGTTTTCATCGAGGATGCGCCGGTCCTCGAACACCGTGGATTGCTGTTAGACGGATGCCGCCATTTCCAGGACGTGGATTTCGTGAAGAAGCAGATTGAGACGCTGGCCCTGCATGGGATGAACGTCTTGCATTGGCACCTCACCGAGGACCAGGGTTGGCGCATTGAGATCGAGTCCCGTCCCCGGTTGACAGAGAGAGGGGGGTGGCGAACGGAGGCGGACGGCAGCCGTCATGGCGGTTTCTACACTCAAGACGAAATCCGTGAGGTGGTGACGTATGCGTCGGCTCGCCACATTGAGGTCATCCCTGAAATCGAGATGCCGGGGCACAGTTCCGCGGCCATTGCTGCCTACCCCGACCTGGGGTGCACGGGGGATATGTTGGAGGTGCCGCACCGGTGGGGCGTCTTCAAGGACATCTACTGTGCGGGGAAGGAGGAGACGTTCGTTTTCTTGGAGGAGGTGCTCGATGAGGTGGTGCAGCTGTTTCCCGGACCGCGCATCCACATCGGTGGCGATGAGGCACCCAAGGTGCGGTGGGAGGAGTGCCCGCTCTGTCAGGCACGCATGAAGGAAGAGGGACTGGCCAACGAGGAGGAACTCCAGCGTTGGTTCATCGGTCGGATGGGCCGCTACCTGGCCACGAAGGGGAAGACGATCATCGGCTGGGACGAGATCCTCGAAGGCGGTTTGCCGGAGGGGGCGGCGGTGCAAAGTTGGCGCGGAATGGAGGGCGCGGCCGAAGGTGTTCACCTCGGGGCGGATGTGGTCGTATCGCCAACCAGCCATTGTTATCTGGATTACCCCTTGCGCAGCACGGATTTGGAAGAAGCCTATGGATTCAATCCATTGCCCGATTCCCTGACCCATGGGCCCGGCCGCATCCTCGGGGGAGAGGGCAACATGTGGACCGAGCACGCCCCTCAGGAGCTGGTCGAGTCCAAGGTGTATCCGCGTCTGACGGCCCTTGCCGAAGTCTACTGGAGCGGTCCCGGACGGACGGCCGCGGAAGGGGCATACGGGAACTTCCTTGAGCGCTTGGACCGATTCTATTCTCGGTTGGATGCCATCGGGGTGGGCTACGGTTTGGAAACGACGCCGTTTGCCGTGGAGACGCGCGCAGGCGCTGACGGAGGGCTGGAGGTCCTCCTCCGATCCAAGGGGCGTGGAGTCGAGGGCCGGGGCCAATGGAATGGAGCGGAATCGACGCTGTCCGCGGACGAGCCGTTCACCGTCGAGGGGAGGGGCACGGTTGAGATGGAGGTCGGTCAACGCGGGCTGTGGACGGGCCAATTCGAGTCTGTGACGCTGGATGGCCATGGCGCTGTGTTCTGTCCTATCGAGCTCGGATACGACTACAGCCCTTGGTACACGGGCGGCGGGGACCAGGCCTTGGTGGATGGCCGACTGGGCTCGGAAGATTTCCGAGATGGCGCCTGGCAGGCCAAGCAGGGGCAGGACATGGTCGCGACAGTGGACCTCGGTTCGCCTCAAGCGATCACGGGGCTGTCGACGGGGATCTACCTCTATCAGGATGCCTGGATTTTCGAGCCTGAATCCATCCTGTGGGAAGGGTCAACGGATGGACAGTCCTGGTTCACCATGGCGGAACATGGTCCGTCCCCGGTGCTCAAGCAGGATGACCGCCAACTGCGCCTCGACGTGGATGCCGAGATGGACGTGCCGGGTCAGGAGGCTCGGTTCGTGAGGATGACCGCGGTCAATGCCGGCGCCTGTCCCGATTGGCACGCGGCAGCGGGCGCGGAGAGCTGGCTCTTCTTGGACGAGATGGTGGTGCGGACCGCAGACTGAGCGTCAGCACCTGTCTCCATTTCCGCTTGGGAAGGTGCGCTGGTCCTCGGGGACGGGGCGGCCTTGGGCGTCGACTTCGGTGCCGTGGTCGAAGCGGGCGTCCCAATCCAGGCTGCCATCGGCATTCCACCGGATTTGTCGGCCGTGAAGACGGCCTTGGGTGTCGTGGAACTGGTCGAGTTAGGGCTGGCCGTCGTCGCGCCACATGCGCTGGCTGCCGACGTTGCGGCCGAGGGTGTCGGTGTAGAAATGGTGGTCGGCGGTGCCATCGGCGTAGAAGCTGACCTGTTCGACGAGCCATCCTTTCAGGAAGCGCTGGAACCGCCAACGGTGGTTGCTGTCAACGAGAATCTGGCGGGTCCATCCGGTGTAGGCCTTGGATATTTCGGTCTGGTGCACTCGCCGGACCTGGTGGCCCCACACCGGTCGACCTTCCCGGTTGACGCCTCCGTGGGTGGGAAGGACCGTGTGCTCGGCATCCGGTGCTGCGCGGAAGAGGCTGTCCAACAAAGGCATGGCGGGGTGGCGGTCGGAGAGGGGGCTCCATGCCGTTCCCGATGGGGTGCCTTGCCGCCAAGGCTGGGCCTGCATGGGCGTCCCGAGTGCCCAGCACAGCCCAAGACAGAGGAGGAAGCGCACCATTCGCGTGACCATGACGGCAAGTTCGTGACTGGATAACGAAAGGTTCACATTCGGGTCGAAGCCGCTTCACATGACAAAGGAATTCGCACAATTTCTTCGTGCCACACAACAACCAGTACCATGCGACACATCGCTACCCTTTCCCTCTTTGCTTTCCTTTTTGCTTCGGTCAATGTGGCCCAAGCCCAGTGTGACTGCCCGCCTGTGGCTGACCGTCCGATTGTCACGGTTTCCGCTGGTGGCACTGGCACGACGAACTGGACTTGTGACAATACTTACGTGATCGACGGCTACGTCTTCGTACAAGACGGCCAAGTGCTCACCATCGACGCCGGTACGGTGGTCAAGGGAGCGGCTGGTTCTGGCGCGGACGCTGCAGCCCTGATCGTCTCCCGTGGCGGCCAGATCATCGCCGACGGCACGGCCGATTGCCCCATCATCATGACCTACGAGGCCGACCCGCTCGATGGCTCCGTGTCCTACGACACCCGCGGCCAATGGGGTGGACTCATCGTCCTCGGCAACGCCACCACCAACTTCGGCGGTGTCGCCCAGGTGGAGGGCATTCCGGCCGACAACGACCAGGCTTCCTACGGAGGTGAAGACGACACCGACAACAGCGGAGTCCTCCGCTACGTGTCCGTTCGACATGGTGGCGCTGAGCTCGGTGCAGCCAACGAAATCAACGGCATCACCTTCGCCGGCGTTGGATCCGGCACGGTGGTCGATTACGTGGAGGTGGTCTCTAACCTCGACGACGGCATCGAGTTCTTTGGTGGCGCCGTGTCCGTGACCAACGCCATCGTGGCCTTCTGCGGTGATGACAGCTTCGACTGGGACCAAGGCTACCACGGTGACGCCAACGCCAACTGGCTCGTGATTCAGGACCAAGTGGCCAGCGTGGGCGACCGTGGTGGTGAGCTGGACGGAGACGACTCCGACGACGGCAACGTGTCCGCCGACGAGATGCCCTTTGCCACGCCGACCGTGGCCGGTTGGACCATCGTGGGTGTGGGTGGCAACCAGGGCCTGCTCTTCCGCAACGGTTCCGGTGGCCACGTGTCCAATGCCGTGATCACCAACGTGAGCGAAGGCATCGAGATCGAAGACAAGGAGACCCCGGAGGACGCCTTCGACCGATGGATCGCCGGTGACCTGACCCTGATGGACATCACGGTGGTGGGCGACGCTGCACTCGATTACGACGGCGAGGAAGTGGCCGATGGCGACGACCAGCTTGCCGCTTACGCTGCCGCCAACAACATCGTTGTCGACAATGACTTCGCGGTGGACTACACGTTTGCCTTCGATGCCAGCGGCACCACCGCCACCGACACCCTCAACGTGGAGTGCGGCGCCGGTTCCGGACACGACTGGGCCTTGGGCTGGACGTTCTGCGACGCCATCAATCTCTTCGGCGGTCAGGGCACGATCAACAGTGTGGAGACGGTGGCTGTCGCCGCGGTGACGCTGTGGCCGAACCCCACCCGCGGTGACCTGCGTGTGGCCGGCCTTGAAGCCGGGGCCACCTTGGAGGTGCGCACCATGACCGGTGCCTTGGTTTGGGCAGGTGAGGTCCTCGCAGGCGAGGCCACCATTCCGACTCGGGGATGGACGGCCGGCGCCTACCTCGTGGTCTGGAACGCCGAGGGCGTGATCGGCCGCGAGCGCTTCATCGTCCGCTGAGGCTGAGCTGAGCCGGGGCGGCGCGTATCTTGCCGCCATGCCCCGTTTCTTCCTCGCACTGCTGCTGATGGCAGCCATGAACGGGTCCGTTTTCCCCCAGGGAGACGGGCCCGTTCTGCGTCGGACCCTTCCGCGTGATTTGACCCATCATGGATGTCGGCACGCCCACCAGCCTTTCGAGGCCCGTTGGGCGGCCCGCGCCGCGTCGGCCAACGAGAACTTCGACATGTCGGGCTCGTTGGCGCGCAGCGACTCCTTCGATGTGCAGCACTACGGTTTGGAGCTCGATGTGACCACTGCGTCATCCCTTCAGGTCACGGGCTCGGCCCACATCACCTTCGAGACGTTGGAGGCGGGCGCCACCAACCTGTGGTTCGACCTGCACGGCGAGCTCGTGGTGGATTCCCTGACCGTGGACGGCGCGGCGTGGGGCTTCGATCAGGTCGGCGACAGCGTCTTCGTGGAGGCGCCCGATGGGGGATGGCAGGCGGCTGGTCCGCAGGTCGTCGGACTCCATTACCAGGGCCAGCCCGGCAAGGACCCCTATTGGGGCGGCATGTCCCTGACAGGGGACTACATCTACAGCTTGGGCATTGGTTTGACCACCATCCCGCCGAACCACGGCAAGGCGTGGTATCCCTGCTTCGATCAATTCCGCGAGCGCGCGGCCTACACCTACGGCATCACCAGCGCGGGAGGGAAGCGCTTCCACGGACAGGGGGACCTCGTGCAGGTCGACAGCCTCGGGGGCGACACGATCCGCCGCGTCTATGACATGCCGCAGCCCATTCCCACGTACCTGAGCGCCATCGCCGTGGCGAACTATCAGGATTGGGACACCACCCATGTGGGCGTGTACGGCGAGGTGCCCATTCGCCTGACGGCCAAGCCCGGCAACCTGCAGCAGATGAAGAACCGCTTCGTCGACCTCGGCGTCTGCATCGACGCCATGGAGGATTGGTGGGGACCGCATGCCTGGCAACGGGTTGGTTACGTCATCACTCCACAGGGCGCGATGGAGCATCCGACCAACATCGCCTATCCGCTGTCCATGCTCGAGCAGAGCAACTTCCAGAACGAGGGGCTCTATGGACACGAGCTTGGCCACCATTGGTGGGGGGACATGGTCTCGCCGCTGCTGCACAACCACATGTGGATCAAGGAGGGCTTCGCCGAGTACTCGAGTCACCTGTTCGAGGAGCGGCTGAGCGGCCGGGAGGCGTTCATTGAGATGGTCAAGGACAACCAGCAGTTCGTGCTGGAGCAGGCGCACATCGACGACCTCGGCTTCTGGGCGCTGTCGCCGATGCCGGATGCCGAGATCTACGGGCGCCACAGCTACAACAAGGGCGCTTCGGTGGTCCACAACCTGCGCAACTACCTCGGGGATGACCTGTTTCGCCAGGGCGGGCAGGCGGTGCTCGCAGCCCAGTATGGGGGCGCGCTCGACGACGTGACGCTCGAGGCGGCGTGGGAGGAGGCCACCGGGGTCGACCTGACGCCGTGGTTCGACGCGCACATCCGCCAGCCGGGCTTTTCGACGTGGGTCCTCGACAGCGCCATCACCGCGGTGCCCGGCGAGGTGCCGGGATATGTGACCACGCTCCACCTGCAGCAGAAGCTGCGGGCGTGTGAGAACCACCACGACAACGAGCCGCTGGACGTGACGGTGTGGGACCTCGCCGGCCAGCGCGAGGTCGCCCAGATTGTGGTGAGTGGGCAGTACGCCACCGCGGAGGTCGTGACCGACCTGCAGCCGGCCATGGTGGCGCTCAATGCCGAGGGACGCTTGAACCAAGGACGCATGGACCTCGACTACTGGATTTCGGAGACGAGCTCCCTGCAGAACCTGCCGTGGGTGGACCTGCGTATCGGATGCGATGAGATCAATGCGGGCGACAGTGCCTTGGTCCGCGTCGAGCACCACTGGGCTGGTGCAGATGGCGCACCGGGGGAGACCCCGGCGGAGATGGCGCCCTACGTGGAGGAGATCAGCGGAACTCACTTCTGGACCATCGACGGATTGTGGCCTGACGAAGGGCTC
The DNA here is from genome assembly GCA_036159995.1 of Bacteroidota bacterium. Classification (GTDB taxonomy): domain Bacteria; phylum Bacteroidota; class Bacteroidia; order Flavobacteriales_D; family Sanyastnellaceae; genus UBA8752. The sequence goes on along the minus strand of JAYYEI010000020.1, from coordinate 10,675 downwards.
CTGCTGGACGCCCGGTTCACCTACCGCGGCGGCAATGAAAATGAACTGGATTTCGCCCTGTACGGCGATACCGAAGCGGATGCCTTTCTCGCGTGGCGGGCGACTCCGGCCGATCCGTGGGTGGAGTACCCCGACTACGAGATTCAGATGGGCTCAGCCTTCAATGGCGGCGGGGTCTTCAAGGTCTCCCGCCTGCGTCGGGGGCAGTACGCTTTCGCCAATGGCGACGTCTCCGTAGGGGTGGAGCCATTGGATTCCGAGAACACGGCGGAGCAATGGGTCTTCCCCAATCCCGCCCGGGACGAAGTGAATGTGGTGTGGCCGGAAGAGGCCACGAACCTGTCCGTTCAAGACGTGGCGGGCCGGGAACTCCATCGGGCAAGCGGCGTACAGTCGGGCACCACCCCGTTGGATGTGACGGCCTGGCCACGGGGCACCGTGGTGCTCGTCTGGACGGATGCTGCAGGGGAACCGTGCGGCACCTCGCGGTTGGTGTTGGAATGAAGTCGGAGGGGAGCGCTCAGAATTTGCGCTTGTCCTTGCGGTAGGACATGTTCATCAACTTCATGGTCAGCCAGCGTTGGCGAGTTCAGCGCGCTTCTGGGCGAGCTCTTCCTTCAATTGGGCGGCGCGCTCCTCTGTGATGTCATAGTTCTTCATGATCAGCAAGGCGCCAATGACGCCTGCGATGGGCAGGAGGGAGTAGAAGGCCCGCATGCCGGTGACGGCCGATTCGGTGACGTTGGCCGCATCAAATCCGACAAACGACAGGATGGCCCCGCTGAGCAAGGCGGCCACGCCGAAGCCGAGCTTCACCATCCACCAGTAAACGGCTCCGAGCACGCCTTCGCGGCGCTGGCCTGTGTTGAGCTCATCGAGGTCACAGACGTCCGCGGTCATGCTCATCATGATGGTAAACAGGCTGCCAATGCCGAAGGAGTGGAATGGCAGGGCGAAGAGGAAGAGGTAGGGCTTTCCGGGGATGAAGAGAAACCAGAACAGGATGTACCCGATCATGGAAATGCCCTGACACACCATGAAGGCCCGCTTCTTGCCGAGCTTTTTGGACAGGAAGGTGACCACGGGGATGACGAGGAAGGTCGTGATCAAGGCGCCCACCGAGCCGTGCATCGCAGGCCAGGTGCCCGCGCTGGCCGGATCGCTGTTGAACATGTGGTGCACGATGATCAGAAACGTGAAGGCCGCGATGACGTTGAAGGAGTTGAAAATCAGGAACGTCGCCCCGGCGATCTGGCGGAACTGCTTGATGCGGAAGGCCTCGAACGCCGACGAGAAGATCTTGCCCACGCTGCTCAGGATGGCGGCGGCATTGATGGGGGCGAAGTCGGTCCGGTCGAGGGTGGATTGGCTCTTCAGGAAGAGGGCGGGGACGAGGGCAAACAGGGTGCAGGGAATGGCGACCCAGATGGACAATTCGCGCACGCCGGCACCGGCACCTCCCGGGAACCAGCTGGGGTCATACAGGATAACCCAGAACCAAGGAGCGATGACCCAAGCCCACTGCCCGATGAACTGGGCAACGGCCATGATCTGCGTCCGCTCGTGAAAGTCCTCACTGATCTCGTAGCCCATGGCCACGTAGGGAACGCTGAAGATGGTCAGGCCCAGGTAGAAGACGAGCGACCAGCTCAGAAAGTAGATGAAGTTGTAGGTGACCCCATCGCCTTTGTGCAGTTGCCACATGGCGATGTAGGCGAGGCCCATGAGGATGCCGCCAATGAAGACGTACTGCCGGCGTCGGCCGTATTTGGACCGCGTGTTGTCGGAGATGAACCCCATGATGGGGTCGGTGATGGCGTCGAAAATGCGCGGCAGGAACTGGATGATGCCCCACAGCATGGCGGCGAAGCCGAGGTCTTGGACCAACACAATGATGAACACACCCAAGGCGGCGGGAAACATCTGGTTGGCCAGCATGCCGAAGCCGAAGGCGATTTTCTGCCCCATGGGGACGGCGGTGGTCGAAGGTGAGTTGGCCATGACGGTTTGGGTGTTCAGGGGGCTTGAGGGGCGAGGATGACCGTTTGCAAGGTTTGGGCGTCGAGCTCGATGCGGACGTCTTCCGACAGGCCTTCGATGCGCACGGTGCGGGGGGTGTCTCCTGGGTTGAAGCAAACAATGACGTGGCCACCGTCCGGGGTTTCGGCCGCGACGGCCATGAGTTCGCTGTCGGCGCACTCGGAGGCCAGAACGGTGGCCCCGGGGCGGATGAACTTGCTGAAGTGGCACATCACGTCGTAGAGCGGCGTGAAGTAGACCTCGTCCTGTTCCGGGTCGACGATGACCGGGGCGATGCACCAGTTCTTGAACCAGTTGGGCCCGCCCTGGCGGTCGAGGACCATGTTCCAATCGACCCAGCCGTTGACCCAATGGTTCAGGCATCCGATGATGTCCCGCGCGTAGCGGTTGACCGGGGAGTACTTCGGGTGGAGGTATTTCTTCTCCTCCTCCCGCCAGGTGAAGCCCCAGTCGGTGGCCTCCTTTTGCCAATACCAGTCGTCGTCCTGCCAAACGGGCACTTCGGCGTCGATGCAGCCTTCGGTCTGGACGAGCAGCTTCTCCGGCGCCGCTTCGTGCGCCCGGTCCAGCTCGTTGGGAAAGTAGTCGTAGGTGCTCTCATACCAGTGGACGGCGGTGCCGGCGAAGTGCTTCGCGCTGGCGGAATCGCGGTACATCGAGGACGTCCATTCCTCCAGCCCAGCCCGGTTCTGGTCATAGCCGAGCACGTTCAGGTGGCCGAGGCCGCCTGCTTCAAGGGCAGGGCCGAGGTGGTCCCGCACGAACTCCGTCATTTCATCCGGCGTGTAGAGCATGCTCTCCCAGTTGTTGCCGTTGCCGTGCGGTTCGTTCTCCACGGTGAAGCCCCACAGGGGAATGTCCTCTGCCTCGCAGGCCTGGGCGTACTTGACGAAGAACTGCGCCCACGTGGGCTGCATCTCTTTGAGCAGGCGCCCGCCGACCCAATCGCCGTTGTCCTTCATCCACGGCGGGGCGGTCCACGGGGAGGCGATGACCTGGAAGCCGTCCTTGGAGATGGCCTGGGCGGATTGGATCATGGGGAACAGGAACTCGCGGTCTTGCTCCACGGTGAAGTGCTCCAGCGCCAGGTCGCCTTCCACGGGGGCAGAGCTGTAGTGGAAGCGCGAGAAATCGCACGAGTTCATGTGCGTTCGGGTGAGGCTGTAGTTGGCGCCCATTTGGGAGAAGTAGGCCTCGAGGATGCGCTGGCGCTGTTCCGGACTCATTTGGTGGACGAGGTAGGCCGAGGCGTCGGTGAAGGATCCGCCAAATCCTTTGATGGTCTGCTTCCTCTGGTCGGGGTACACGCGGATGCGGACGTCTTCTGTTCCTGCTGCGTCCGCCGCGTTCCATTGGTCGATGGTGTCCTGGGCCAGCGCGTGGAACCGCCCACCGTGGCGCGAGGTTTCGTAGACCGCTTTCTTGCGTTTTCCGTCCGTCATGCGTGTGGGGGTGTTGCCGTGGAAGAAAGAGTGGACCACGGCGTAGGCTTCCTTGGGGGTGCGGTCGACGTTCACGAGTCCCCAGTACTCTTCGTTGGGCGCGCCGTCATACGGAACGCCGCTGCTGGCCGGGGCCCAACCGCCGACGTCCTGCCGGTCGGGGTGGCCGGCCTTCCACCAGCCGTCAGTGAAGGAGAAGACGGCCACGCCGGCCGAGGGGACCGAATCGGAGAAGAGGGGAGCCAACAGGGCGCGCGTTGCATCGGCTTGTGCGCCTTGGTTTTCGCCTGGGTCGTAGCCCGGTGCGGCCGCCTTCATGTAGCTGTCTGCCCCGATTTCGGAGAAGTACATGGCCTTGTCGCTCCGCTGAGCGAAGTCCAATGCGGCCGTGTACGAGACATCCCAGCGGTAGGTGTTGATTCCCCAGAGGTCGATGTCCGTCATCTCGGCGAGCAGGGCGTCATCCGGCACCTCGCCGTGGGCCGTGGAGACGGGGTGGTGGGGGTCTTCCGCCTGAATGGCGGCGGACGCGGCCTTCAGCGTCTCGTACCAGACGTCCAGCGATCCGTCGAACCACTCTGGATGGTAGTTGTACTCGTTGCCCAGCTCCCAGCACAGGATGGCCGGGTGGGATTTGAACTGCTGGACGTAGTCGAGGTAGGTCCCCGACTTCAGGTCGAAGACGCCGTCCTGGTCGTACCCGAATCCGAGGATGACCGAGAGGCCGGCGGCGTCAATCTCGTCGAGCACCGCGGCGGAGGCGATGGGCTCGTAGACCCGGATGGTGTTGACGCCCAAGTCGTGCATGAGGGCGAGGTCCTGCGTCAGCGATGCAAAGCTGCGTGTCTCCTTTCCTACGGGGACGGGGTGGTAGCAGACCCCTTGGATGAAGTAGGGGCCGTCTTCCGTGAAGAGCTGCCCCTCGTCGGTCCAGACCCCGGTTTTCGGTTCGGAGCAGGAGGACAATGCAAGGCCCAACAGCAGGGCGGTCGATGCCACGGGGAAGGGGAACTTCGGCATGGAGGTCAGGTCAAGGCGTGGGGTCGAGAACGTGGCGGTCCAGCATGTCGCGCTGTCCGGCGTAGCTGCGGGTGATGCGCTGCCCGTCCCGTGTCAGGCCGTTGAAGACGCCGTCCTCCACCAAGGGCCAGAGGGCGTGCTTGGCCTCGCCGTCCACCTTGAACAGGCCGAAGTGGTTCTCGGAGTCGGTGGGGTTGGCGGAACTCTTCCACGGTTCATTGAAAGCCTCGAAGTAGAAGCAGCTGATACCGGCTTCCTGCGTCCAGTTGCGCATGCCCTGGTAGAACAGGGCCTGCTTGAGCTCGTCGGCGGCGCGGGAGCCTTCCGGGCCGTAGAAGCCGTCGGATACGCTGGCCCAACCGGTCTCGCCGATGTGGACGGATTTACTCTCGTCAATGCCCTTCACGTAGGCCACGACCTGAGCATACTGGTTCTGGCTGTAGGCGAGGGCGCGGGCCATGGCGCGCTCCACTTCGCTGGAGACGGAGGCCGAATCCACACTGAGGGAATCGGATGACCAGAAGACCGGGTTGTAGTGGGTGTCGTGGAAGGGGTAGGTGTGCATGGACACGAAGTCCACCGCTTTCACGAGGGCTTCGAGGTCGGCGTTGTGGTATTCGGCACCGCCACCGCCCCACGAGGCGAAGTTGTCGGAGCTGGTGATCCACAGGTCGGCGGGTAGGGTGCCTTCGGACTTCAGGTCCTGCAGGTGGTTGACCCACCCGAGGATGACGCCCGGCGCCACGAAGTAGGAGGCGGCCCAATGGACCATGGCCTCGTTGCCCACGGCGATCACCTTGATGATGTCGGGGTACTGCTGGGCGAGGGCGACGGCCCGGTCGATCTCGGCCCGGTTGCCCTCCAAGTCTTGTTCAGCGTGGTTGGGAGAATCCGTCCACGCGCCGGCGCAGTCGATCCATGCGCCGAGCATGACGTACATCTCGAATCCTGGCTCCTCCTGCTTCAATTCGTGGATGGCCTGGACCACGTTGCCGGCGTGCGGGAGCTGGACGTTGTAGGTGCGCAGGAACCGGATGCCCATCGCGTGCAGGATGCGCATGTCGTCCTTCAGCTGGTCGAGGGTGGGTTGCTCGGTCCGGCTGACGGCCCGGTAGCCTCCGTAAGAGATGGCGGGATAGTCGGGGTGGCCGAGGAGTTCGGACGCCGGTTTGTCGTGCATGGTGTGATGCTCGTTTGATGATCCGCACGATGCGATGAGCGCCGAGCAGAACAGGAAGAAGGCCGCTCCTGAAACAGGGGCGCCGAAGCCGCCGAATCTAGGCAGGGAAAGGGACACGGTCCGCATGGCCTAAAGTCAGGCGGTCACGGTGAGCCGGGCGACCTCGTGCGTCCGCCGGAAGATGGACTGGCTGCGCGTCCGGTCGAGGGCGAGCCCGTCGACGCGTTCGGTGCGGCCGTCGGTGTAGGTCACCTCGATGCTCGGCGCGTCGCCTTGCTGGTGCACCACGGGGACCTGGCAGACGGTGTAGGCCAGGCTGCCCGAATCGAGGTCCAGAGCGTGCTTTTGTCCCTGGACGTCGAAGAACTCGAAGGTGGCCGGCTCGGTCAGAAACTCACCGTCGTTCATGAGGGCGCGGTCGAATTGGAGCTGACCACCGGAGACGCGCACGCCCAATTCGCCGAAGCGGCAAAGGAGGTCTTCCTTGACTTGGCCCGTCATGCCGGGCTGCTGGGCGCCCTTGCCGCCCGGGGTGTGCGAGTAGGGGTCGGTGGGGAAGGCGCCGTAGAGTTCGGGCGACTTGTGCGCGCCGATGCCCGCGTTGATTTCAAAGTAATGGTCGAACAAGCGGCCGACCACCTCGGCCGGTTCGGACTGGGCCACGGCGGACTCGAGGACTTCAAACGCGGCGAGGCGCAGCTTGGACACCATATGCCAATAGATGGAACCGAGTCCCTCGTAGCCGAAGAAGGTGCCGGAGCGGCCGGTGAAGGCCTTGTGGTTGAAGATGCCCTCGTAGATCGCTTCAATCTGCTTCTGATCGGCGGCCACAAGGGGCTGGTGCTCAGCGGGCAACGCAGCCAGGGCAGCGCGGAGCGCCTTGACGTTGTTGAAGTTCCCGTTGAAGTGGAATCCGCCGTCGCAATCCTTCGTGACGATGTCGCCGTTGCCTTCCGCTACGAGCGTGGAGAGGAGCTTGGATCCCTGGACAGCGGACGCCTCCACGTTGTTCTTGTCGAGGAAGCGGGGGAGGGTCTTGTTGGGGTAGAGGATGTAGCTGTACTGGTCCTCGCGGAAAAGGGCACTGGCCTTGAGGGCGTCGAGCACGGCGAGACTCTCCTTCGGGTTCAGCTGGCCGGAGCTCAGGACAGCGACCTGGCCCTCGAGCATCTCTGGGAGGTAGTTAATCTCGATGCCGCCATCGGGCTCCACGGTCATGAGGTTGTAGGCGTGATACAGGCCGTCGCTCCGCTTGTTGGCGGCGATGCTGTGCTCCACATGGCCAAGGGTCACCCCGATGAAGGCGTGGAGGTCGGCGAGCTGGAAGGCGGCCTTCTGGCCGGAGAAGTCCTCCTGGTAAATCTTCTGGCGGTAGTCACTGGCGGCCTGGCCCAGCCCGTCGAGGATGGCGCGGCGCTGGGCGTTGGAGATCGCCCCAGACGTCAGCGCCTCGGCCTCGCTCAGGGTGGCGTTCATGCGGCGGAAGCAATCGAGCAGCTCCACCGACACCTGCACCTCCTGTTGCTCCGTTTGGGCTAGGACCTCCTGGAAATAGACGAGGAAACGGCGCAGGTAGCAGAGGGTCACCATGGACACCCCGTTGCCCACGAGGGCGTTGTTGGCGTCGTTCCACTCCGGGCGCTGGGTGTTCATCCAGATGCCGCCCTCGGGGATGAAGTTGGCCACCTTGGCGAGCATGGTCGCCATGATCTTCTCGATGAAGTTGACCTTGTAGATGAAGACGTGGGTCTCGCGCAGGAGTGCGCCGTCCCCACCGATTTCATCCTTCTTGAATTCCACCTTCTTCTCCCGCTCGTGGTCGAAGTCGATGGTGTTCTTCGGGTCCTTCAGCAAATCGTCGTACCCCTTGATCCGGTAGGGAACGTTGGCGTAAACGAAGGTGTCGTTCTGGAAATACGCCTCCAGTTTCTCCGGGTAGTGGTCCCGCAGGAACTCGAGGAACTTGAGCAGGTAAATGATCTGGTGGTCGCCCCAGTAGCCGCTGTAGGACCAAGGGTTGTCCGGCTCGATGGTCTCCCACTCGAAGCCGTCCTTGAACACGCGGTACGGGTTGTACCCGTCGAAGGTGGTGGCGTTGAGGAACTTGAAGATCATCCCCTCGATGAACTCAGGGTAGGCGTGGACGAGGGCCTCCCAGTTCTGGAAGATGTCCCGCCAGTTGCCCTGGTAATCGAGGATCTTGGAGCCGTCCTCCTCGTTGCGGAGGTTGATGGAGAACCGGTTCCACGGGCGGCTCGGGTCGCCGTGGCGGCGGCTGAACTTCAGCGGCAGGTACTCGGCGCACAGGCGCTTGAAGTTGAGGTCCTCGGCCTGGGCAGCCTGCTCCTGCAGGAAGAACAGGTCGAACGTCTCGGGCCAGGCGGCCATCGCCTCCTGCTTCTTGAAGAACACCTTGTGGTTGGCCCGGTCGATGTAGGCCATGAAGTCGGCCCGCTCGATGGTGTAGTTCTCGTCGAAGATGCCGCCGCGCATGATGTTGAACATCGTGTTGGCGAAGTGCCGGATGTTGCGGCGGCGGTCGGCGGTGAGCTGCAGACCATCGCTGGCGGCCACCAGCGCGATGAGGCGCTCGGAGCCCTCTTCGATGTCGGCGAGGACCGTCTCGCGCAGCTGGTCGGGAGATTGGAGGTCCTTTTTCAATTGGATGACCCCGCGGATGGATTGACCCAGATCGGCCACCATCATCCAGTCTTTGCCTTTGCCGGCGGCGAGTTCGAAGTCGCTGTGGATGAAATAGGCGCCTCGCTCGGCCTTGATGTCGGTCTCCGTCTCGATGGTGCCACCGGTCCGGAAGGTGTTCAGTTGCTTGGAGCAGAGCAGGACGGTGGGGGCGTCGAAGCCGACGGACCACACCACATTGGACTTGAGGCACTCACTCGGTTCGGCCTTGTCGGAGATGATGGCGCTGAGCGCGTAGAGGCCGAGGGTGCCGCCTTCTAGCTCGCATTTCTTGTAGGCGTCGACCAGGTTGCTGCTGCCGCGCTGCAATCCTTCGGGAATGCCGTGGGGGAGCAGGTTCTGGATGCCGTCCAGCACGCTCACCTTGACGGGGGCGGAGGCGGTGGATTCGAGCCGGGCTTGGCGCACGAAGCCGTAGCGCTCGCTGGCCGACCACTGGTAGCGGAAGGTCAGGCTGAGGTCGTGGTTGGTCTCCTCGAAGATGACCTTGTTTCCGTAGGCGTTCTTGTAGAGGTTCCGCTCGATGCGGTAGACGCCGCGGTCCTGGTCGGAGAACGGCTGCCACAGGGTGCGCCGGTCCTCGGCCTCGACCATCACGATGGTCTTGCTGCCGGTCGTTTCTGCGCCCTCCGTGATCTTGTCGTCGGTGTAGTAGGGGAAGAGCGCGTGGTCGCTGTTGACCCGTCCGGCGGACAGGCCGCCATTGCTCGACAGGAACATCCAGTGGTCCGAATGGCTCACGATGCTCATGAAGAAGGGCCGCATCCGGTCCACCGCGCTGATCTTGTAGTAGGTCTCCCCGTCGCGGGTCACCTCCTGTCCGGATGTGGGAGTGTCGGTGGTGTGGAAAGGCTGTTGGCCCAGATATATCGGTGTACGGGAAGCCGTATCGCTCATCTCATCATTCTCGTCAAGGTGAGACCTTGAAGTTCGTTCTGGGTCATTGCCGGCAGCGAACAAGGTCTAGGTGCCGTCTGTGACGGCGCCCCGAAAATACAGCGCATGAGCATGGAATCCCGTCGAGGGGAATGAATGTCACTGACCCCGTCAAAATGGGGCGTCTGAGGCCCTGCCTCACGGTTTCCGCGGATTTCCCCGTATCTTTTAGTGAGACTTTAATTGCCATGAATGCCCCCTTGGTCCAGCCGCTGTACGATGAGGTTCAACACGGAACCTGGTCCACGTTGTATTGCCGCCAGCGCGACAATCTGGAGGACAAGGGAGCACGGCTGTATCTCGATGCGCTCGACCGCATGGACTCCTTGACCGAGGCGACCATCCCCCGTGTCGACGCCATGTCCGCGGAGCTCGGGCGGACCACTGGGTGGGGGCTGGTCATCGTGCCGGGCTTGATTCCGGTGGACGACTTCTTCTCCCTGCTCGCCGACCGGAAGTTCTGCACCTCCACCTGGGTGAGGAGGCCCGATCAGCTCGACTACCTCGAGGAGCCCGACATGTTCCACGACACCTTCGGCCATGTTCCGCCGTTGCTCGATCCGGAGTTCGCCCAGTTCATGCAGCGTTTCGGCGAGATTGGCGTGGCGCTCAAGGGCAACGACGAGGCGGTGCTGGCGCTCCAGCGGCTGTACTGGTTCTTCGTGGAGTTCGGCTTCGTGCAGGAAAACGGCACGCCCAAGGCCTTCGGTGCGGGCGTCATGAGTTCCTTCGGGGAAACGAACCACGCGTGGGACTTGCGCCAGGATCTGGTGAGGTTCACGCTCGAGGGCATCATGTCGACCCCGTTCACCACGACGGAAATCCAGACGACCTACTTCCTCATCGAGGACATCCCCGGGGTGATCCGGGAAATGAACGACTGGTTCGCTGCGCTCTGAGCGTTGGCCCCGACCTTGCCTGCATGAGGCAGGATGATCCCGGCAGCTTTTGGAATGCGCGCTTCGGTGCGGAACCCAGTGTCTATGGGGAGGGGCCCAATGTCTTCTTTGCCAGTCAGTTGGAGGCGATGACTCCCGGTTGCATCCTGCTTCCCGGAGACGGGGAGGGGCGCAATGCCGTTCACGCCGCGGAGCAGGGCTGGTCAGTCCGGTCGTTCGATGCGTCGTCGGTGGGCGTCGAGAAGGCGCTGGCCCTCGCCGCCAAGCGGGGTGTGTCCATCGCCGCCGAGGTCGGGGATGCGGCCATCTGGGCGCCTGGAGAGGCGTTCGATGCCATTGCCCTCTGCTACCTCCACCTGCCGCCGCCCTTGCGGGCCGACTTTCATCCCCGCGTGGCCCGTTGGCTCAAGCCGGGAGGAACGCTGATCCTCGAGGGATTCGGTCCCGGTCAGCTCGCG
>JAYYEI010000019.1:0-4284 GCA_036159995.1 Bacteroidota bacterium | reverse complement strand
CGCCATGTCCTCCACCCTGTCCACCTTCTACCCGGACAGCCAGGACCCGAACCGCTCCATGGAGGACATCGAGCTGACCATCCATCGGCTCATTGCCAAGCTGCCCACGCTGGCGGCCCAGTGCTACAAGCACAACATGGGCCACCCGATGGTGTACCCGGCCAACGACCTCTCGTACACGGAGAACTTCCTGTACATGATGTTCGGCCTGCCGACCACCGATTACGAGATCGATCCGGTCATTGATAGCGCGATCAACAAGCTTCTCATCCTCCACGCGGACCACGAGCAGAATTGCAGCACGTCCACCGTGCGCATTGTGGGCTCTTCGCAGGCCAACCTGTACTCCTCGATTGCGTCTGGCATCTCCGCCCTGTGGGGCCCCTTGCATGGGGGTGCCAACCAGGCGGTCATCGAGATGCTCGAGCAGATTAAGGCCGATGGCGGCAACCTGCAGAAGTGGATTGACAAGGCCAAGGACAAGACGGACAGCTTCCGCCTGATGGGCTTCGGACACCGCGTCTACAAGAACTTTGACCCGCGGGCGCGGATCATCAAGAAGTCCGCCGACGAGGTGCTCGCCAAGCTGGGCATCAACGACCCGGTCCTCGACATCGCCAAGCAGCTCGAGGAGGTTGCGCTCAAGGACGAGTACTTCGTGCAGCGCGGCCTTTACCCCAACGTGGACTTCTACAGCGGCATCATCTACCGTGCGCTCGGCATCCCGACCGAGATGTTCACGGTCATGTTTGCCCTCGGGCGTCTGCCGGGCTGGATTGCCCAGTGGAAGGAGATGAGCGAAGCCGGTGAGCCAATCGGCCGTCCGCGTCAGGTCTACACCGGCCACAATGCCCGTCCGGTCCAGCCCATCGCCGACCGTTGATGTTCGCCACCGATTTAATTGAAGGCGTCCGGTGCACCGTGGATGATCGCGGTGTTGCGGTCGTCACGTTTGCCCACCCCCGTTCCAACAGCTTGCCCGGTGCAGTGCTGGCCGAATTGGCGGACACCATCCGTGGCCTCGGCGACCGCTCCGATGTGCTTGTCGTCGTGCTAGGGTCAGCGGGTGACCGGGCTTTCTGTGCCGGAGCCTCCTTCGACGAGCTCGTGGCCATTTCCGACGAGGCCGAGGGCCTTCGGTTCTTCATGGGCTTTGCCAACGTCATCAACGCCATGCGCTCGATTCCCCAGCTGGTCATTGGCCGGGTGCAGGGCAAGGCGGTCGGAGGCGGAGTCGGTGTGGCTTCGGCGGTGGACTACTGTCTCGCGACGAAGCACGCGGCGATCAAGCTCAGCGAATTGGCGGTCGGCATTGGCCCCTTCGTGGTCGGACCCGCCGTGGAGCGCAAGCTTGGCGCGTCTGCCATGAGCCAGCTGGCGATTGACGCCACCGAATGGCGCTCAGCCGAATGGGCTGCAGCACGGGGACTGTACGCTTCCGTCCATGACGATGCTGCTGCATTGGATGCGGCCGTGGAGGCCCACGCGGGTTATTTGGCGGCGTCCAATCCCGAGGCGATGGCCGAGATGAAGGCTGCGTTCTGGCGGGGCACGGAGGACTGGGATGTCCTGCTTGCGGAGCGCGCGGCCATTTCCGGCCGATTGGTCCTGTCGGACTTCACGCGGCAGGCGATTGCCCGGTTCAAGGCTGGATGACCCTGTGAGGAAATCCACAGGGCCGGGTTGACCACCCTGTCCCCCTTCTCGGGTTTCTCCTGTTTCTCTCCCCCAATTTGCAAGGCATGCACAAACCGAAGACCACGCGGCTCCGTTGGGATCGCATTGGTGCCGTGGCCGGAGTGCTCGCTCTCGCGAGTTGGGGCATTGCTGCTGTGGTGCCGGAATCCGGAAGCAACGAGGAGATGGAAACCGAGGGGCGTGTCTCCGTGATGAATGCCCCCGTAGAGGTGGAGGTCACATTGGTGGAGTTGGCTCCGGTGGCTTCGGTGCGTCCGGAGGTGTCTGTGCCGGAAGTCCAAGAATCCTTGGTCAAGCCCGCCCCGTCGGGGCCATTGCCCCGCAACGGCATCGCTCCCTGCAGCTGCTCCAAGTACACCATGAAGCTGGCCCGCAACCCCTACACCCAGCATCAAAAGCGGGCCCGAACCCTGCCGGGGAGTTTCTATATCAAATCGAAGGCGTCCCTGGCGTCCGGAGCCGAGCGCGGTGATCTCGAGCGGATTCCTGAGGTCGGCCGCGGTTATCATCTGTCTGGGCTTTCGCACAGCGAGCCGTTCCTGCTCCCTGCCGCCCGGGAGGTGCTGGAGGACATGGCCAACCGCTTTGCCGATGCCATGGAGGGCACGGCGGACGAAGGCGCCTCAATCCGGATCACCAGCCTGACCCGAACCCAATCCCAACAGGATCGCCTGCGCCGGCGCAATGCCAATGCCTTCAAGGGCAAAAGCAGCCACAGCTATGGGGCGAGCTTCGACGTGGCGTTCATCGATCGCCCCAATGAATCCGTGACCTGCCCCGGTCCGACCTGGGCGATGCAGACCATCCTCAAGGACATGCAGAACGAAGGGAAGATCCTCATCATCCCCGAGGGCAATTGCATGCACATCACTCCACGCTGACGTCATGCGATTGTCCTGGTTTCGATTCCTCAGCCAACTGAACAAGCTCCTGCTCCCGAGGATCCACACGAAGCCGGATCTCAGTCGCCTCAATGGATTTGAAAAGGCCGTGGTCGGATGGAAGCTCTGGGTGACCTACCGGCGCCTGGATGCGGAAAACGACCGATAGGTCCACACCACAGATGCCAGGGCAGGAAGCGAAAGCCAAGCAGCGCCTTCCTCCCACGTCAAGCCAAAGGCCACCGGCCCGACGGCGACAAAGCCGACGTCGACCAGCATGGCCAATGCCATGCGCCATGGACTCCACCCGTGATTCCACAGTTCACCGGTGGCAGCGAGTGCACTGAACACCCAGCCCAGCATAAGGGCCAAGGTGGGGGTGGACACGACGGCGGCGGCCTGAAGTGCCCCTAGGGCAATGGCCAGCAAAAGAACCCAGCGGAACAACAGAGCGAGGGCTACCCCAGTGGACGGACGTGGATTGAATTTGACCTCCTCCCCAGTGATGTCGGGAGCCGATTGAGGTCCGCCCACGCTGTCTGGATACCATCCAGGTGGGGCGAAGAGAAAGCGAAGACGGTCCATCCAGCTTGGAATCGCGCGCAGGTCGCGCCACAGGTCGGCCACGGGTTTCCATTGGGCATAGACCGGATTGAACGAGTCGGTGGGACGGGTCACGCCGTAGGTTGGCTTGACGATTTCCTCTTGGAACGTGCCGAACATCCGGTCCCAGATGATGAGCACGCCGGCGTGGTTCCGGTCGATGTACTCGGGGTTGCGGCCGTGATGCACGCGGTGATGGGATGGCGTGTTGAGAACCCATTCGAGCGGCCCCATCCGGTCCACGAGCTCGGTGTGGATCCAGAATTGGTAGAGCAGGTTGATGGCCATGCTCATGAGGAACATCTCCGGCGGGAACCCCATCACGGCCAAGGGCCAATAGACCCACATGAGCAGCACCTTCTGGAGGACGCTCTGTCGTAGGGCCACGCCCAGATTGTAGTCCTCGCTCTGGTGGTGGACGGAGTGGCCGATCCAGAGCAGGTTGACCTCATGGCTCAACCGGTGTGCCCAGTAGTAGGCGAAATCGGTGAGGATAAATGCCGCAACCCACACGGCCCACCCGGTGGAAAACTCCCACGAACGGGCTCCTGCCGTGGCGTGGAAGACGGCGGTGTAAGCGCCGACTGTGAGGATTTTGGAGAAGAGGCCGCTGCTCTGGTCCATGATGCCACAGCCGATGTTGGCGAGGGTGTCCCCGAGTCGATAGAGTCCCAATCCCCGCCAACGGTCCCACACCACCTCGAGGGCAATCAGGGCGAAAAACACCGGGATGGACAGGACGATCAGGTTCACGTTCGAAAATAATGCCTTTGCCTGCGGACCTGTTCTCGGCCGGGCATGGGCGCTCCCTTACCTTTGTGATTCCATCGGAGAGATGGCAGAGTGGTCGATTGCGGCGGTCTTGAAAACCGCTGTACCGCAAGGTACCGGGGGTTCGAATCCCTCTCTCTCCGCCAAAGCAGGATCCCCCGGTCACGAAAGGCTGACCGACAGGACGTCAGGATGACCGGTCCTATTCTGCTCCCTATCTTCGCGCGCCCGGAGAAGTGCCAGAGTGGTCGAATGGGCCTGACTCGAAATCAGGTGTGCCCTCACGGGTACCGGGGGTTCGAATCCCTCCTTCTCCGCAGAGACCCGGACT
>JAYYEI010000018.1:0-18294 GCA_036159995.1 Bacteroidota bacterium | reverse complement strand
CGGGGCATCAGCGACGGTCGTCGTCGTCCTGTTCTGAATGCTTCTCACGATCCGAGCACCCCTGACAACCTGAACGATAAAGACAACACTCCGCCAGGCCATTGTACGCCTCATCGGTGGCCGTATAGAGGTCGGTGTCGTGACCGGCATCGGCCACAAGCTGCTGGATCCGTTCCTCCGAAATCTTCTTCGGCTTGTAGACCACCATCGCCTTCTCCTTGAATTGGTCCCATTCCACAGCACGGACTCCGGGCACATCCAAGGCCCCCACGATGCGGTCCTCGCACATGGGACAACATCCCTTCGCGGTGAACTCACACTTCAGAGATCCTTGGGCCCACGTCACGGTGGACACAACTACAAGGCAGAGAGACAACAACAAACGCATAAGTCAAATTTACCTCAACCCTGACAGGCTGAAAGTCAGCACAATCCCAAAAAAATTGGCTCACTCGCCGGTGACCTGCGACTTCAGATAGTCGCGGTTCATCCGGGCGATGTTGTCGAGGCTGATGCCCTTGGGACACTCCACTTCACAAGCGCCGGTGTTGGTGCAGTTGCCAAAGCCCTCCTTGTCCATCTGGTCCACCATGCGCTGCACGCGGCTCATGCGCTCCGGCTGGCCCTGCGGCAACAGAGCAAACTGGCTCACCTTGGCCGACACGAAGAGCATGGCCGACGCATTCTTGCACGTGGCCACACAGGCACCGCACCCGATGCAGGTCGCCGCATTGAACGCCTCGTCGGCGTCGGCCTTGGGCACCGGAATTGCGTTGGCGTCGAGCGGATTGCCCGAACTGTTCACACTCACATAGCCTCCGGACTGGATGATGCGGTCAAAGGCACTGCGGTCCACAGCGAGATCCTTGACCACCGGGAATGCCGCGGCACGCCACGGCTCGATGTAGATGGTCTCCCCGTCCTTGAAGCTCCGCATGTGGAGCTGGCAGGTCGTCGTCTTCCGATTCGGCCCATGGGCCTCTCCGTTGATGAACATGCTGCACATGCCACAAATGCCCTCGCGGCAATCGTGGTCGAAGGCGACGGGGTCCTGCCCGTCCCGGATGAGCTGGTCGTTGAGCACGTCCATCATCTCGAGGAAACTCATGTCCCCAGTGATGCCGGTGACCGGGTAGGTCTCCATCCGGCCCTGCTCCTGCGGCCCTTCCTGCCGCCAGATCTTCAACGTAAAGTCCATGGCTTATTTGTAGCTGCGGGTCTTCAATTCAACGTTGTCGAAGGTCAATTCCTCCTTGTGGTGAGTGGCCTCCGCCGGCACTCCGGTGTAGGCCCAAGCGCTGACGTGGGCGTGGCCTTCGTCGTCGCGGAGCGCCTCGCCTTCTGGAGTCTGGTACTCCTCCCGGAAGTGGCCGCCACAACTCTCATTGCGCTCCAGAGCGTCCTTGCACATCAGCTCTCCAAGCTCCATCAGATCAGACACCCGGCCCGCCTTGTCGAGTTCGGGATTGAAGCGGTCGGCGCGTCCCGGCACCCGAACGTCCTTCTCAAATTCCGCACGCAGGGCCTGGATGTCGGCAATGGCCTTTTTCAGTCCTTCTGCATTGCGGGACATCCCGCACTCGTTCCACATAATGCGCCCGAGTCGACGGTGGAAGTCGTCCACCGGGGTCTTTCCGTTATTGCCGAGCAGCTTTTCGATGCGGTCACGCACGGTCTTCTCTGCTTCGGCAAACTCCGCGGTCTCCGTGGAAATTTCGCCCGTCCGGATGTCATCGGCGAGGTAGTCCCCAATGGTGTAGGGCAACACGAAATACCCGTCAGCCAAGCCTTGCATGAGGGCAGAGGCGCCGAGGCGGTTGGCCCCGTGGTCCGAGAAGTTGGCCTCCCCACAGGCGTAGAGTCCCGGGATGGTCGTCTGCAGGTTGTAGTCGACCCAAAGGCCGCCCATCGTGTAGTGCACGGCGGGGTAGATGCGCATCGGTGTCTTGTACGGGTTGTCGGCCGTGATCTGCTCGTACATCTGGAACAGGTTGCCATACTTGGCGCGGACAACCGCCTCGCCCAGGTCCCGAATCTTCTCCATGGACGGAGCGGGGATGCCTTGGACGTTGGCTTCGGTGCGGCCATAGCGCTCGATGGCACTGGCGTAGTCGAGGTACACAGCCTCTCCGGCTTCATTGACCCCGAATCCGGCGTCACACCGCTCCTTGGCGGCCCGGCTGGCCACATCGCGCGGCACCAGATTGCCAAAGGCCGGGTACCGGCGCTCGAGGTAGTAGTCGCGGCGCTCCTCGGGGATGTCTGTGGGGCGAAGGGAACCGTTGCGGAGGGCCTCCACATCCGACTGCTCCTTGGGCACCCAAATGCGGCCATCGTTCCGGAGGGACTCAGACATCAGCGTCAGCTTGGACTGGTAGTGGCCGCTGACCGGAATGCACGTCGGGTGGATCTGCGTGTAAGAGGGGTTGGCCATGTAGGCGCCCTTCTTGTGGGCCTTCCAAGCAGCGGACACATTGGAGCCCATGGCATTGGTGCTCAAGAAGAACACGTTGCCATAGCCCCCGCTGCACAGGACCACCGCGTGGGCACCGTGACGCTCGACTTCACCGGTCGTCAGGTTGCGGGCGATGATGCCGCGGGCCTTGCCGTCGACCACGACCACATCCATGAGTTCATGGCGGTTGTACATGGTGACCTTGCCCTTGGAAATCTGGCGGCTCAGGGCGCTGTAGGCCCCGAGCAGGAGCTGCTGGCCGGTCTGGCCCTTGGCGTAGAACGTCCGGCTCACCTGGACACCGCCAAACGAACGGTTGTCCAGCAGGCCACCGTACTCCCGGGCGAATGGGACACCCTGGGCGACGCACTGGTCGATGATGTTGGCGCTGACCTCGGCAAGGCGGTAGACGTTGGCCTCGCGGCTGCGGTAGTCCCCGCCCTTGATGGTGTCATAGAACAGGCGGTAAACTGAGTCCCCGTCGTTCTGGTAGTTCTTGGCCGCATTGATGCCGCCTTGGGCGGCGATCGAGTGAGCACGGCGCGGGCTGTCCTGGAAGCAGAACGCCTTCACGTTGTATCCCATCTCGGCGAGAGAGGCCGCAGCGGAGCTGCCGGCCAATCCGGTGCCGACGACGATCACGTCGATGAGGCGCTTGTTGGCCGGGTTCACCAGCCGGATGCTGTTCTTGTGGTTCGTCCACTTGTCCGCCAGGTCTCCCTCCGGAATCTTGGCGTCGAGCGCGACACTGTGCTTGGGCATCTCCGTCATCTCTTCTTCGATTCTGACCGTCAGGCCTGGGTGATGTACATGAACACGACGATGGCCGAGAACAACACGGGGACCAGCACGCTGAAGGCCTTGCCGAGGCAGCTGATGATGGTGGTGTACCGCGGATGGCGCAGCCCGACGGACTGGAAGCCACTCGAGAAGCCGTGCCAGAGGTGGAAGCCAAGGGCGAACTGACCTAGGAGATACAAGCCGATGGCGGGCAGGGCCCAACGGTTCATCTCCGGGTTGAAGAAGGCCGCCACGACGGTGTACAGGTCCTTCACGGACTCCCCCTCCCCATCGT
The DNA here is from genome assembly GCA_036159995.1 of Bacteroidota bacterium. GTDB lineage: Bacteria > Bacteroidota > Bacteroidia > Flavobacteriales_D > Sanyastnellaceae > UBA8752. The sequence continues at coordinate 14,764 of JAYYEI010000018.1, read as the reverse complement.
AGTCAATCATGGCCACCTCCCCGAAGTGCATCTGCCACCAGAAGTTCTGCATGTGCGTCACCAGGAAGACGAGCACGATGGTGCCGAGCAACATCATGTTCCGGCTCGACCATCCGGCATTGGTGGAGGCGCGCTCCATGGCATAGCGCACAGGGCGAGCCTTGCGGTTCTGCAGGGAGAGGACCACGCCGTCCACGAGGTGGAAGAGGACGGAGAAGTAGGTGAGGTAGGACAGCACCTTGACCGCCGGGAAGGTGGTCATGAACTTGGCGTACTCGTTGAATTGACGTCCTCCATCCGAGGCTGCCGTGAGCAGCTGGAGGTTGCCTGCCAAGTGTCCAACCAGGAAGAGGCAGAGGAAAAGTCCGGTGGCCGCCATGGCGTATTTCTTGGCGAGCGAGGACTGGAGGATTCCGTTTTGGGCCATGAAGTGGTGCGTTCGGGCCGAATCATTACGGCCGATTTGCCTTCCGCGAAATTAAGGTCCGGACGGCGGGTGAACAATGCGTCCTCCCGCCGTCCGTGGACCCCATTGGACCGGTCAGGCGTCCTGCGGCACGCGGTCGAGCATCAGCATCTCCTGCGTGACAATCTCCGCAGCCACCCTCTGCTGGCCGGTCTTGTCCTCATACTGGCGATAAACCAACCGGCCTTCGATGGCCACCTCGCTGCCTTTCGACAAGTATTGGGTCATGATGTCGGCGAGCTGGCCCCAGGCAATAACGTTGTGCCATTGGGTGGTCTCGGTCTTCTCGCCTTGGGCGTTGCGGTAGACCTCGTTGGTGGCGAGTCGGAGGTTGGCCTTGACCTTGTCTCCATCGAATTCGATCCGTTCGGGATCCTGACCGAGGCGTCCGATCAGCAGGACGCGGTTGCGCAGTGCATTCATGCGTGTGAGTGTGTTGGGTTTAAGAGGAAAACGGAGGCAAGGTGTATGGCCCCCGCACCCCTTCGACCTCGGGTTCACGCCCGACAGTCCCCGCCTTGTGGGCGTTAGCTTGCGGCCCATGCCCACTCCATTCCGCTCCGTCGCCCTGCTCGCCCTCGCCCTGACCCTGCAGTCCAATGGGTTCGCCCAGCATGGCGCCTGGGTCGACATCGTGCCCATGACGCGCAACCTCTTCGGCGCCGACGACGCCCAGGACCTTTCGTTCGCTGTGGGTTGGAGCTCCAGCACCACAGGGAATGGATGGCGCTCCCTGGTCGGATTCGACCTCGGACAGGAAAGCCAAGACAGCTTCGGCACCACCATCACCACCACGAATCGGCGGATGGACCTGCGGGCCGGTCGCCGCTGGCGCGTTGGGGAGCCCGATGAGAATCGCCCCTGCTCGATCCACCTCGGCGTCGACCTGCTCATCGAGAGCGACCATGTCGGGACCGAATCCTCCAACCTTGACTTTCAATCGACCAACACCACCACGACGGTCGAATCGGGCTTGAGCGGCGTCCTCGGCATCCAGTGCCGCATCACCGACGGGTTCCACCTGGTGACCGAAGCGCGGATGGACGGCGTCTACGTGAGCGAAATGACCCGGGTCAGCGACAGCTTCGGCGGCAACTTTGAAGAATTCGACAGTGGGTGGAACGCCAGGTTGACCCCCCCGCTCCAGCTTCTGCTGGTCCTCGATTTGTGATTGGTGCAACGCCGGCCATCCCTCTCCGGTTATCTTGATGCCGTGGAACTGAAATCCAATTTGAACACGAGCGTCGTCTTGGCAACCGCCCTGTGCGCCGTGATGCTCGTCGCGTGCTCCAAGGCCACGGAAACGGGGCCGGTCGTGCCGACCCTTCCCGAGGTCACACCGGATTACCGGACCGAAATGGCCCTCATCTTCCAGGTGCAACAGCCGGTTGAAGAGGCCCCCCATCACGATGAACGCGCTCAATTGGGCCGCGTTCTCTTCCACGACCGCATGCTGAGCCAGAACGGGGCCGTCAGCTGTAGCAGCTGCCACCACCAGTCCCACGGGTTTGCCGAGCCGCGTGCCCTCAGCCAAGGCCTCAGGGAAGAGTTGACCGACCGCAATGCCAGCCATCTCGCCAATCCCGGAGCCCAGTTCGCCTACTTCTGGGATGGCCGCGCCAACGACCTCACCACTCAGGTCACCATGCCGCTGGAAAACCACGTGGAAATGGGCTTCCGCAGCCTGGACGATCTGATGCTCCGGCTCGAACAGCTGGATTACTACGCCCCCCTGTTCGAGGCCGCATTCGGTGACCCGACGCCCTCCGTCGACCGGATCCAGGACGCTCTTTCCACCTTCCTGCGCTGTCTCGTTTCCTGCCGGTCCAAGGCCGATGAGGCCTTCGTGGACGCCATGCCTGAGGTGTGGAACCCGTGGGGTGTGCTGATGGGCGAGATCGAATTGAATGGACTCGATGACCTCGAGCGCCGCGGGTTCGAACTCTTCCACGGTGACGCCCAATGTGCCAGTTGCCACGGAGGTCCCCACTTCAATGGATGGGGCCTGGATTTCGCCGACATCGGCCTCGACGCCGACACGGAAGGCAGCGCTTCCACACCCATCGATGCAGGAGGAGGCTTCTTCGGAGGATGGGGCCCCACCGCCATGAAGGTGCCGTCGCTCCGCAACGTGGCCCTCACCGCTCCCTACATGCACGACGGCCGGTTCGCCACGCTCGACGAGGTCCTCGACCACTACAGCCATGGCATCCAGGACGTGCCCACCCTCGACTTCCGGCTTCGGGATTGGAACAGCGGAAGCATCGTGATTGGTGGGCCGGACCTCATCGAGCCCATCATCTTCCCGGGCGGCGGCAGCAGTGACGAGACCCCGCCCGTCCGCCTCAACTTCACCCCCGAAGAGCGCCTCGCCCTCAAAGCTTTCCTGCACAGCCTGACGGATTACGCTTTCGTCCAGGACGACCGGTTTAGCAACCCCTTCACCACCCATCAGTAAAAAAGCGCCATTCACAAGGCCGAACGAGCGCCCACTATCTTCGCGCCGCCGTTCCTCTGGGTTCGGCGGCGCTTCATTTCCAGCGGTTTCCACCATGTCCACCCCCGCCTCCGACCGACCCGTCCGCGTCCGATTCGCCCCCAGCCCCACCGGCCCGCTCCACATGGGCGGCGTCCGCACAGCCTACTACAACTGGCTGTTCGCCCGCCGGCATGGCGGCACGTTTGTCCTCCGCATCGAAGACACCGACCAGACCCGATTCGTCGCGGGCGCCGAGGGCTACATCAGCGAAGCCTTGGATTGGTGCGGCATCACCCCGGACGAAGGACCGAGCAATCCCGGCGAATTCGGACCCTACCGCCAGAGCGAACGCGGTGACCTCTACGGCCCGCAGGTGCAGGCCTTGCTCGACGCGGGACACGCCTACAAGGCTTGGGACACCCCGGAAGAAATCCAGTCCCGACGCGATGCGGCAGAAGGCAGCGGCACCCCGTTCCAATACGACGCCACCACCCGCGCCTCCATGCGCAACAGTCTTTCGCTGCCGGCCGCCGAGGTCGCCGAACTGGAAGCCGACGGCTCCCCCTTCGTGGTCCGCTTCAAGATGCCGGCGAGCGAGCCCGTGACCTTCACGGACGCCATCCGCGGCGCCGTCACCATCGACACCGCCGTCCTCGACGACAAGGTCCTGATGAAGGCCGACGGCCTGCCCACCTACCACCTCGCCAACGTGGTCGACGACCATTTCATGGAGATCAGCCACGTCATCCGCGGCGAAGAATGGTTGCCGAGCGCGCCCCTGCACCAACTGCTCTACCGCGCCTTTGGCTGGACGCCCCCGACGTTTGCCCACCTGCCTTTGATCCTCAAGCCGACCGGCAACGGCAAGCTGTCCAAGCGCGACGGCGACAAGGGCGGCTTCCCCGTCTTCCCGCTCCGCTGGACGGACCCCGCCACCGGCAACGAAAGCAGCGGCTACCGCGAGTCCGGCTACCTGCCGGAGGCCTTCATGAACATGCTCCTTCTCCTCGGATGGAACCCCGGCACCGAACAGGAGATGTTCTCACTGGAAGAGGCTGCGGGCGCCTTCGACCTCGACCGTGTGATCAAGAGCGGGGCCCGGTTCAATCCGGACAAGGCGAAGTGGTTCAACGAGCAGCACCTCCGCTCCACCCCGGTGGCCGACCTCGTGCCCGCCGCGCAGACCCTCTTTGCCGGCGAGGGCGTCGACTTCACCGCCGACCAGACGGCGGCCGTGCTCGACATGATGCTGGAGCGCATCGTCTTCCTCGAAGACCTCAAAGCCGCCACCTGGCTGCACACCGCCCCCACTGCCTTTCCGGAGAAGATGCTGAAGAAGCGCTGGAAGGACGACACCGACGGCATCCTCAAGGAGCTCGCGGACGAACTCCGCGCCGTGGCCCCCTTCGAAGCCGACTCCATCGAAGCCGCCTTCAAGGCCTTCCTCGAGCGCAAGGAACTCGGCTTCGGCCAGGTCCTGCTGCCCTTCCGCATCGCCCTGACCGGCGAAGGCGGCGGCCCGTCCATGTTTGCCTTTGCCGCCTTCCTCGGGCTGGACGCCACCCTCGACCGCCTCACCCAAGGCATGAACCTCATCGCCCAGCAACGCGCCGAAGCATGACCGGACACCGCATCGACGTCCTCGGACAACGATTCTACGCCAACCATGGCTGCCTGCCGGAGGAGGCCATCATCGGCCAGGAATACCTCGTGGACGTGCGCATCTGGGTCGACCTGACCCCCAGCGCAGAATCCGACGACCTTGCCCAGACCGTGGACTACGTGGACGTCCACCGCATCTGCGCCCGCGAAATGGCCATCCGCTCCAAGCTCGTCGAGCACGTCGGCGGCCGCATCCTCAAAGCCCTCCGCGCCGAGCTCCCCCTCACCGAGGCCATCGACCGCATCGAAGTGGAGATCACCAAGTTCGCCCCGCCCATCGGCGGCGATTGCGACCGCATCACGGTCGTTCTTCAGGGGTAAGCAGGCAACCGAGCGGGGGGCTCAACGTCATTCTGACGACACCCTAGTACCATGAACCATTCCACCCACCTGTTCGCAAGGCATATTCGCAGCTGGGGGATGTGCTTCATTCTCATGATGGGCTTGGTGGCCGGCATGGTGGCCCAAGACGACTGTCCCTACGACCTGAATGGCGACGGAGCCACTGCATTCAATGAGCTGCTGTTCTTCCTCACTGATTACGGAGTAGCCGGCAACACAGACTACGACTTCAACGACAACGGAATCCGGGATTTCGAAGATGCGCTCATGCTCTCTCGCCACCTCGGCACCCAATGCCCGCAAACCGAGGTCCAAGACACGGCGGGTATCATCCTAGGCCTCCTCACAGAACCTATGGACACCTTGACGCAGGACCTCTCCGACGGCGTCGATACCATCCCTGCAGGCGCCATCACATACAGACTTTACGCCGTGGTCAGCCATCCAGAGGTCACCGTTGTCGGTGTTTGGGGAAATGCTGAATTCCCCTTGATGCTCAACGCTCCCGACGGCCTGTTCTTCTCTTCACTGCAAACCGTGCCCTCGGGCACCCATTTCGCTTCGGACGTCTCGCCGTTTCTGTTTCCCTCTTTCCCGACCTACGAACACGCATCGTGGTGGACCATGAACCAGGCACCCGGGGAAGATTTTCAAAACCATGTGGTCCTCGGCAGCACATCCGACTTCATGGACGACATGGATGACGGCAACATGCAATTCGATGCCGACATGGGGGATGGGTGGTTTGTCTACGATGACATTTACGATGTCAATGAATTGCCCACCGAGCCCAACCTGAAGTTGCTCGGACAGTTCACCACGCTGGGCCAATCGGGCCTCTGCGGTCAACTGAACCTCGAAATCCGCACCCACTTTGATGGGGAGCCCGCCCAGTTCGAACAAGCTTTCGGACTGACCTTCTCCACACCTGGCGCAGACACCCCTTGCGAACCCCTGTCCCCTTGTCCTGACGGGGCGGATTTCAATCAAGACGGCGTGATCGGCACTTCAGAAGTGTTGGTGATGCTGGCCGCATTTGGCGACGTCACCACAGGACCGGAAGACCTCAATGGCGACGGCATGGTCAACGTGGGCGACGTCCTGGTTTTGCTCGGGTCGTTCGGGATGGTCTGCGGCTGATCAGAGCTGCATCTCCGGCACCTCCGCAGGCACGATGAGTGTACCCGCCGTCGCCGCCTTGATCTCCTCCACGGTCACACCCGGCGCCCGCTCCACGAGGTGGAAGGCGCCGTCGCGGATGTCGAGCACAGCCAGGTTCGTCACCACCCGCTTCACGCACGCCACGCCGGTCAACGGCAGGGAGCACGACGGCAACAGTTTGGACTCCCCGCGCTTGTTGGTGTGCATCATGGCCACCACAATGTTTTCCGCCGAGGCCACAAGGTCCATAGCGCCGCCCATGCCCTTGACCATGCGGCCGGGAATCTTCCAGTTGGCGATGTCGCCGTCTTGGCTCACCTCCATGGCGCCGAGTACCGTGAGCTGGACGTGCTGGCCGCGGATCATCGCAAAGGAGGTCGCGCTGTCGAAGTAGACCGCACCCGGCAGCGCCGTGATGGTCTGCTTGCCGGCGTTGATCAAGTCCGCATCGACCTCCGCCTCCGTCGGGAAGGGCCCCATCCCGAGGATGCCGTTCTCACTCTGGAATTCCACGGAGATGCCTTCGGGAATGTGGTTGGCCACGAGCGTCGGGATGCCGATGCCGAGGTTGACGTACCAACCGTCCCGGAGTTCCTGCGCGATGCGCCGCGCGATGCCATTCTTGTCCAACATGGGTCAATCCAAATGTAAAGCCCGCTCCACGAGCTGATTGTACACAGCCCGCGCCGCCTCGAGGCGCTTCGGGTCCGCGGTGTCGTTCACGTCGCGCTGGCGGGTGTGCGGCTCCATCGGTGGCGCTTCCACCTCGATCCCCACCTCGTTCAGGACCGCTTGAAGCACGGCCGACGGGGACGCACTCCACATGGCGTGCGACACGAACAGCAACCGGTGGCCATCCACCGTCAAGGCGTGTCGGTAGTAATCCGTCCACCGTTCCAGCCAGTAATCGAGGGTCTCCGGGTTGCCTGTGGCGGGTTCGCTGCCGAAGCGGAACGGTTTGTGACCGCCTCCGAACTCGTGGTGGGCAAGCCAATCCATATAGGTCCGGACGAACGGGTCGCCGTCCTGCATGGCCGTGTACCGGCGGTGCATGGCCAGCAGGGAGGCCGCATGGGCCAGCGGCTCGCGGAACATCAGCACCGCGGTGAAATCCCCGTTGTACTCCCGCAGCGACGGGTAGCGCAACAGCGCGTTGTTGTTCTTGGCCAAATAGATTGTCCCTTCGCTGCGAACGAGGCCTTGGTAGTCGAGGTATCGGCCGTGCAATTCGGCGTCCACTCCATGCGGCGCGAGGTGGTCCTGCTTCACGAACACCCCCTCGGTGTGGGCGAGGAAGAAAGGTTCCTCCAACGCCTCGGCGGAATCCGCACCCACGAGGATGCCATCACCATGGCTGCGTTCCTTGAGCTCTCCTGCCTTCGGTTTATAGAACCGGCGCCAGGTGCCCGGCGCCATCACAAAGGGCATGTTGGCGTAGTTGAGGCTACTGAATGCGCCTGTCTCCTCCAGCCGCTGGAGCAGGCTCGTCGTCCCCGCCCGGGCGAGACCGGTGACCAACAGGAAGTGCGGCTCCCGCTCACCGCCGCGCTTGCGCCAGCGCCGGACTTCGCGGTCGTGGAGCCAACGGTGCAACGTCGGATGATCCAGGGCGATGCGATGCAGCAGCTGGTCGAGGGGAGAATAGGCGCCCTCCGGAGCCTTCCATTTCGGAAACACGAAACTCAACGTGCCCCCAATGGACAGCGCCACAATGCCCGGCCACCGGCCAAAGGCGGCCATGGCACCCGGGTCCTCCTGAATCTCGCCCCACGCCCACGGGAGGGCCATACAGACCACCACCACCGCGAGGGCCAAAGCCAGCAGAAGCAGGAGAGAGACGAGTACCTTGGATGTGCGGTCTTCCAGTTCTTCGAGCGCCTCGTCATCGTCGCCCGCCTCCAACAGACCGTCCAACAGGTGGACACTGTCCAGGGCCAACCGCGACAGGACGGACAACCGACTGCGCAACAGCAGAAAGCCCAGGTAGCTCGACACCAGGATGAGAAACCACACCATCACGCTCAAGGGAAGGCGGACAGAACACGCGTCCAATTCGGCAGGTGGTGGTGTCCGTCGTGGTGGGATCTGTGAACGTCGTGGTACAACACCCCCTCAGGCCCAACCACCCAGAGTTCACCGGAATTCTGCTCCTCGAGGAACCACCGGCCATCCGGCAATGCCTCCTGCAGTCCCTCGCTCGAGGTCATGATGCCCTGCTCCGCCATCAGCTCCGGGTAGAGCGGAGTGAAAGACCCCGAGACAAGGTCAAACACGGTGATTTGGGAGTGGTACTGAGCCACCTCCACCTCATCCTTGGACACCGGGTACTTGTGGGCCCGGTTGATGTAGACCCCGTTGTTCTCCTGCACGTTGTTGTTGAAGATGACGAGCGTGCTGTCGTTGACGATGTCGACGTCATGCTGTGCGGCGAGCGGACCGTCGATGACGCGAATGATCTCACCGGTAGAAGGGCGGAACTGAAGGACGCATTGCAGGTTTCGGAAGCTCAGGAACAAGTCGCCCACCTCCATGTGATCCGAGGGGGTCAATGCCGGCTCCACATCATTGAGGTGGAGCGGGTCCTGAGCATCACCGGAACGCAGAATCAGGTGGTCGAGTTCATTGTCCCGAAGCACCTCGGCCATGGAGTGCACCTCGAGGATGTGGCCGGTCTCGGGATCAATCCGCGCCACGCTATTGTCCAGGAAATGCACCGTCCGATCGCCCATGCGGTAACGTCCCCGGTACGCAATGTGCCGCCCGCCCCGCTCCCAACGCATGGTGCAGGCCCACAGGCTCCCGTCCGCAGCGCGGTTGATGGCGTGGTGGAAGCTCAAGCTGTCCTGCCGCCACATGACGTTGGAGACGGAATCTAGCCGGAACAGAGGCGAGCGGTTGGTGATGAAGCTCACCACCGACCGGTCCTCGAGCAGCAGCGGATGGTGGATGCGCCAATGGGGCTTCAGAGGACCGATTTCGGAAGACACCGTCCACCGATGGAGCTCTTGACCGTCCCGAAGGTTCCGGACGGAGATGGTCCGCCCATCCTGCGCGTCGGAGTAGGCCGTCAGGGTCAGGACATCCTCCTCCAGGCGGTTCACCGGAGAGAAATCCACTGGGGTCGGCACAAACGTCTGCGGCAGCGTCTGCACCTCTTCCACCGACTGCTTGAACTGGTCCGGGAATCCGGACAGCAGCTCCACCACGCCATTAAAGGCCCCGAAATCACGGTCCTTCTTGGCCCGGTGCTTGGCCATCCATCCGAACACACTGAGCACAGCCAACAGGGCCACGGCTTGGGTCAGGAGCTTGAGGCCCCATTTGGCCTTGCCCTGCCCGCGCAGGAACCGCTTGATGCGGAGCCAGACGATGAAGCCGAGGGCGAAGAGGACGAGCCCGCCAATCAGGATGACCAGCAAGGCGCCGACGGTGACGCCGCCTCCGGGACCGATGTAGGCGAAAGGCTGCATCGGCGGTCAGGCTTCGCGGACCGTGCGCTGTTCGATGCGCTTCTCGTGGTCGACGCCCTGGAAGATGCGCTGGACAAAGATGCCGGGCGTGTGGATCTGGTTGGGGTCCAGCTCGCCGGCCGGGACGAGTTCCTCGACCTCGGCGATGGTGATCCGACCGGCCATGGCCATCGGCGGGTTGAAGTTCTTGGCGGTGGCCTTGAAGATGAGGTTGCCGGCGGTGTCGCCCTTCCACGCCTTCACGATGGCGAAGTCGGCCGTAAGGGCCGTCTCGAGGATGTGGGGCTTGCCGTTGAATTCGCGGACCTCCTTGCCCGCGGCCACTTCCGTTCCGTAGCCGGCCGGCGTGAAGAAGGCCGGGATGCCCGCGCCACCGGCCCGGCAGCGCTCGGCCAACGATCCCTGCGGAATCAGGTCCACCTCGAGCTCACCCGACAGCATCTGGCGCTCGAACTCGTCATTCTCACCCACATAGCTGGAAATCATCTTCTGGATCTGCTTGCCCTGCAGAAGCAGACCGAGGCCAAAGTCGTCCACCCCGGCGTTGTTGGAGATGCAGGTCAGGCCCGTGACGCCGAGCCGGACGAGCTCGTCGATGCAGTTCTCGGGAATCCCGCACAGGCCGAATCCCCCGAGCATCAGGGTCATGCCGCTTTCGATGCCCTCGCACGCCTCACGTGCATCCCGGACCGTCTTGTTCAGTGCCATGTCGTCATTCGAATAGGTCCTCCTCGTCGTCTCCTCCTCCACGGAAATCAATGCTGCGTGCAGCGAGGACCTCCTCACACGGCACCGCCTTGGTCGCGCCTTCCGGTGGCCGGAAATCCTCCGCCAGCAGTCCCACATCGGGGTCCGCGAGGGCGTCCTTCATGTAAAAGCCGAAAATGGGCAGGGCCGTGTTGGCGCCCTGGCCCTTGGTCGTCGTGGAGAAGCGGACCGCCGGGTCCGAAGCACCGACCCACACGCCCGTTACGAGCTCGGGCGTCAGACCGATGAACCACCCGTCCGCGTTGGACTGTGTCGTGCCGGTCTTGCCGGCCATCGGAATCTTGAGCCCGTCGTACTCCCGGTGATCGAGGTCCATCCGCAGACGGATGCCTGTGCCCTTGCGGCCGAGTTCCGCATTGTAGGCGCCGTCAACGACGCCCTTCATCATCTCGAGCACACGATACGCCGTCGCGGCGTCAAGACCCTGCCGGATTTCCGGACGGGGTTCGTAGATGGTGTTGCCCCGTTTGTCTTCGATGCGGCGAATGATGCGCGGTGCATGGTGCACGCCGCCGCCCGCAAACGTGGCATTGGCACTGGTCACCTCCATCAGCGACAGCTCGGCGACCCCGAGGGCGATGGACGGCACGGCGGGAATCTCCGTTTCGATGCCCATCGCGTGGGCCAGCTCCACCACCCGGTCCACCCCGTAGTCCTTGATGAGCTTGGCGGTGACCGTGTTCATGGAGTTCGCCAGCGCGTACTCGAGCGTCACCATCTCCCCGTAGGCGAGGTCGCTGTTTTCAGGGCACCATGGGTCCTGGCCCTCCGGCATCTCGATGCAGGTCTTCTGGTTGGGCAATTCCGTGCAGGGGTCGAGCCCGAGGCGGATGGCCGTCGCATAGACAAAGGGCTTGAACGTCGACCCCACCTGGCGGCGGGACTGGATGACGTTGTCAAATTGGGACCACTGGTAATCGAGGTCCCCGACCCACGCCTTCACCTCTCCACTTCGGGGGTCCACGCTCATCAGGCCGGCGTGCAGCAGCGTCTTCTGGTGGCGGATGCTGTCCAATGGGGTCATGACCGTGTCGACCCAGCCCCGCAATCCCATGACCCGCGTCCGGGTCTCCTTCTCGAACTCGTCGTCCAGCTCCCGGCGAGACATGACCGGCCACGCATGGCCACACCCCCCCTTGGAGGGACGGCAGACGTGGACGCGCTGCCCGGCACTGTCCTGCTCGGCGATGTAGAAGCCGGGGCGCTCGCACTCCGGACACTCCTTGCCCATCGCGAGGCGGTAGCGGCGGCTCTGTTCCACAGCCCGCTTGAGGATGTTCTTCTGCTCCTGCGTCTCGATGTCCGGACTGAACGGCCAGCCCCGGCCGGTGGTCCGCTTGAGGTCCCGCCAGAAATCCTCCTGGAGTTCGCCCCGGATGTGCCGGTTGGCCGCCCCCTCGGCGTAGCGCTGCAGGCGGCTGTCGATGGTCGTGTGAATCACGAGACCGTCGCGGTACAGATCATAGGGCGCGCCGTCCGCCTTGGCGATGATGTAGTCGCCATCCCCATCCTTGGCGTCCAGCAGGCCCTTGACCTCCGCCCGCAACCGCTCCCGGAAATGGGGCGCCGGACCCTCGTCGTGGCTCACGCGCTGGTAGCTGAGGCCCAGAGGCAACGCATTCAAGCTGTCTTGCGCAGACGCCGGGACCACCCCGTACTTGACCATCTGCGAAATCACCGTGCCCCGCCGCTCGAGCACGAGCTCCGGCCGGCGCAACGGGTTGTACAAGGCGCTGTTCTTCAGCATGCCCACCAACATGGCGGACTCGTGGAGGTCGAGCCCAGCCACCGATTTGCCGAAATAGACCTGCGCCGCGCTGCGGATGCCCACCGCCTGATTCAGGAAGTCGTAGCGGTTCAGATATAGGGCAATGATCTCATCCTTGGTGTACTGCCGTTCGAGCCGTGTGGCGATGATCCACTCCTTGGGCTTCTGGAGGACGGCCCGTTCGAAGAAGCCGGTTCGGTCGTAGCGCTCGGTGAAGAGCTGCTTCGCCAACTGCTGGGTCACCGTGCTGCCCCCGCCCTTCTTGCCGAGGTAGGCAATGGCCCGGGCCAGCCCGCGGAAGTCGACGCCGGTGTGGTCCCGGAAACGCACGTCCTCCGTGCAGATGAGGGCCTGCACCAACGAGGGGGGCAAATCGGCGTACCGGACATCGGCCCGGTTCTCGCGGTAGAAACTGCCCAACTGAACCCCGTCGACGGCGTAGATCCGGGTCGCCAAGTCGGTCTTCGGGTTGGCCAGGGTCTCGGTGTCGGGAAGGTCCGAAGAGGACGCGATGGCCAACAGACCGATGATGCCGAGCACCGGAGACAACAGCGCCAACCACAGCAGGATGGACGGTCCGATGAACCGGTCCCGAGGCGCCTTAGCCGCCTTGGATTTGCCCTTGCCGGACGTCTGTTTCTGGTTGGCCATGCTGGTGAAACGCACGGAAGGTGCCCTTCCGCACCGGCAAGATGTGACCAAAGGGCGGAAAAGGCGTTAAAAATCAATGCGCACGGGAGGGTGGGTTAGTTTTGTCGCCCGCGTCATGGAAATCCTCGTCAAAGCCGGTCAGTTCCTCTTGAGCCTCTCGTTCCTGATTGTGCTGCACGAACTCGGACACTTCATCCCCGCGCGCCTCTTCAAGACCCGCGTCGAGAAGTTCTTCCTCTTCTTCGACATCAAGGGCGCCTTGTGGCAGAAGAAAATCGGAGAAACGGTGTACGGCATCGGTTGGCTCCCGCTCGGCGGCTACGTCAAGATTGCCGGCATGATCGACGAGAGCATGGACAAGGAACAGATGGCCAAACCAGCCCAGCCTTGGGAGTTCCGGTCCAAGCCCGCATGGCAGCGCCTCATCATCATGCTCGGGGGCGTCACCGTCAACCTCATCCTCGGCGTGCTCATCTATGGCCTCGTCTTCTTCGTCTGGGGTGAACGGGACCTCAAGCTCGACGCGCTCCCCTACGGCATGTCCTTCGCCCAGCCGCTGGAGGACGCCGGCCTGCAAGACGGGGACATCGTCCTCACCCTCGGAGGACAAGCCGTGACCCGGACCCGGGACTTCCAGGACCTCGTCTTCGGCGGCCAGGTGACGTCGGCCGAAGTCCTGCGCGACGGCGAGGTGACCACCCTCAACTTCCCGACCGAACTGGGCCAGGTCCTGGTCGACCGGAAGGACGACATGCCCAGCGGGTCCGCGCCGTTCAGCGTCAACTTCCCCACTGTCATCGACCGGGTCATGCCCGCCTCGGGCGCTGAGCGGGCCGGACTCGAGCCGGGCGACGGCATCCTCGCCGTCAACGGAGAGTCCACCCCCTACTTCCAGACCCTCGTCGAAGCCTTGGGCCGCCATGCCGGGGAGACGGTCACCCTCACCGTCACCCGCTCGGGCGGAGATGCAAGTCCCGACCCCGAACTGGGCCAACCCCTGCCGTCGAACGGCACCCTGGCCCTCGACGCCGAGGTCGATGCCGAAGGCAAGCTCGGATTCTACCCCATCGAGGTCGAATCCCTCGACGGATTCCAATTCGTGGAACGGTCCTTCGGTCCGGTTGACGCGCTTTCAGAAGGCGCCCGCAAGACCAAGACCACCCTCACCAACTACGTCTCCTCCCTGCGGTTCCTCTTCCGACCGGGCGGCACCCAGCAATTGGGCGGCTTCATCACCCTCGGTAGCATCTTCAGCCCCCAGTGGGATTGGCGCAGCTTCTGGAACATCACGGCGCTGCTGTCCATCATTCTCGCCTTCATGAACCTGCTTCCCATCCCGGCCCTGGACGGCGGGCATGTCATGTTCCTGCTCTACGAGATGATTTCCGGCCGCAAGCCCAGCGACAAGGTGATGGAATACGGCCAACTCATCGGCCTGTTGCTCGTCGGTTCCCTGATGCTCCTGGCCAACGGAAACGATCTTTGGAAGTGGTTCACAGGCCGCTTCTGAGGCCTCCACGAGAAATTTCGGACCTTCGCCCCATGGTGACCCTCGACCTCGACCACCTCAAGAAGATTGTCGGCAACGACCCAGCTTTCCTTCGTCAAGTCCTCCAAATCTTCGTGGCCAATGCCCCGAAGGATGTGGCTGAGCTCTCCCGGTTCGCCGAAGCAGGAGACCACGAGAAGGTCGCCTTCTATGCCCACAAATTGAAGAGCGCCTCCGGGGCCATCGGGTTCAACGAGGCCTACGAGGCCTTCAAGCAGATCGAGGCCATGGGCAAGGAAATGGGGCCCATCGGCGAGATCCAGGAGCACGTGGAGGCCATGGCCTCCCACTGCCTCGCGTGCATGGTGGACATCGAGACCATCATGAACGGCCTCTGACGGTCACCGCACCGTCCGGGTGAACTGGTCTCCGGGCCACGCCCTCACCTCCCCCCTCAATTCCGCCTCGAGCAATCCGCTCCTGACCGCATTCCGGTCTCCTTCGCAGG
>JAYYEI010000017.1:0-2715 GCA_036159995.1 Bacteroidota bacterium | reverse complement strand
GAGATCCAGAGGGATCGGTCCGGTGAGGCGTTGGGTGCCGGTGGCGTGCGGTCTTCCCAGGTGTAGCCGCCGTCCATGCTCGTGTGGAGCAGGCCGTCGTCGGAGCCGACGGCGAGTCGGCCGAAGCGCAAGGGGCTTTCGTTCAAGGAGGTGAGCGAGCCGAACGGAACGTTGCCCTGTCGGGATCCGCGGGTGAGGTCGCCGGACATGACCTCGAAGTCATCGCCTTGGGCGAGCGAGCGGTGGACGCGATTCGATGCCATGTAGAGCACGTCCTGGTGATGGCGACTCAGGTAGATGGGGGTCTGCCAATTCCAGCGGAGTGGCGTCTCGCCGAGGGTGTGCTTGGGGTGCAGGAAGGCGCGGTCGCCGGTCTGCTTGTTGGAGCGGGCATACCAGCCGAACTGGGAGCCGGTGTAGACCGTCTCGTTGTCGCGGGTGTCGACCTGGATTTGCATGCCGTCCCCGCCGTTGAGCCGGTCGTAGGGGTAGTCGCCGGTCTGGTGCCAACGCGGGCTGGCTTCATAGCCGCTGGGGCCACGCCAGGTGCCATTGTCCTGCAATCCGCCATAGATGCGGTAGGGCTTGGCATCGTCTACGGCCACGGCATAGAACTGCCCCACCGCAGGGGAGTTGCAGGAGGTCCAATGCTCGCCGCCATCGAAGGTGACGTTGATGCCGCCGTCGTTGCCGTTGATGAGGTGCAGCGGGTCGGCGGGGTCAAACCAGATGTGGTGGTGGTCGACGTGGACGTTGTCCTGGGCAATGGACGACCACGTGGCGCCGCCATCGGTGCTCTCCAGCAGGGGCACGCCGCCGATGACGACGTGGGTCTCGTCGGTGGGGTCGACTTCAATCAGCCCGAAATAATAGCAATAGCTGTAGCAGACTTCGTCGAGGCCTTCCTCGTGGGTGCGGATCCAAACGGCATCCGCGGTGTCGATGCCGCGCGGGGAGGATTCCCCGGCGCGCAGGGGCTGGGCCGCCCAGCGGTAGACTTCGGCCCCGATGACGGGCGGGTTGAACATCTCCGCGTTGGCGTCACCGAGGTAGTCGGCGAGGGCCTCTGGGTCGAGATCGTCATCGGCCACCCGCTGGAACAGGGAAGCGGCGTCGGCATCCTCCGGGAATCCGTTGTCCTCGAGGAAGGTGGTCAACGCGGCTGTATCGAGGGCAGCGAAATCCTTGGCGCTCATGCCCCGGAAGTCTGCGGCCTCGAGTTTGTCCTCGCCCTCTCCTTCTTCGTCCTCGCCTTCGTCGGGCTTGGCGTTCTGGTTGTCGACCATCACGTAGAGCCGGGCGGCACCGGAATGGTAGGCGAGTCCGATGCGGCCGATGCCCCCCTCGGCAGGGAAGCCATTGGCCTCGGAGGTCAATCGGATCCAGGTGGCGCCGCCGTCGATGGACTCGAAGACGCCGCTGCAGGGGCCGCCTTCGGTGAAGTCCCACGCCCGGCGTGTGCGGTCCCACAGGGCGACGTAGAGGTGGTCCTCATTGGCGGCATCGACGACGAGGTCGACCGCGCCGGCGGCTGGGCGGCCGGCCTGCGTGCCGTCGAGCAGCAGGGTCCATTGGCCCGTGGCTTCTGTCCAACGGTAGAGGCCACGTTCACCCGGCGCGTCGTCCTGGTAGAGGGCACCGAGTGCGGCCACGTAGACGGCGCCGTCGGCGGTGAGGGCCATGCGCCCGATGTGGTGGCTGTCGGCTAGGCCCATGTGTTCCCAGTTGGCCCCCCAGTCGGTGCTGCGGTAGACGCCGAGACCGGCGTAGCTGGAGCGGGAGGAGTTGACTTCGCCGGTGCCGGCCCAGATCGTGCGGGTGTCCCAATCCACCGCGATGGCACCGAGGAAAGTGACGGTCTCGTGGTCAAACAACGGCGTGAAGGACGTGCCGTGGTCGGTGGTGTGCCACAGGCCGCCGGTGGCATAGGCCACGACGAATTCCGACGGGTCAGCCGGGTTCACGGAAAGGTCCACGACGCGGCCACTCATGACGGTGGGGCCCACGCAACGCAGGTCCAGTCCCGAAGTCCACGAGGCTGCATCCAGCGCGGCGTGGGCGTCGGCTACGGCGAGGCGATCTGCGGCGGGGGTCGGGGCGATCACGTCGGCCCTGCGTCCGCGCTGGGCATCGGCACCGGCCACCCAGAGCAGGGCGGCGAGCAGGAGGGTTTGGCGAAGGGTCATTGCAGCTTGGGGTTGTTGCGGTGCCGGTCGGCGTCGCGTTGGGTCTTCTTGTCGAGGTTGCGGCGGAAGGCCTCGCTGAGGTCTACACCGGTCTGGTTGGCCAGGGCGGCCAGCACCCACAGGACGTCGGCCATCTCGTCGCCGAGATTGCGCCCGGCATCGGACGGCTTCTCGCTCTGGTCGCCATAGCGGCGGGCCATGATGCGGGCCAGCTCGCCGACCTCTTCGGTCAGGATGGCCATGTTGGTCAATTCGCTGAAGTAGCGGACGCCGATGGTGGTGATCCACTCATCGACCTGGGCCTGCACATTGGCGAGGGTGGGGGAGTCAGGGGTCATTCCTTGTTGCGGGTGTCCATGGTGATGGTGACGGGGCCGTCGTTGATCAGGTCCACCTCCATCATGGCGCCGAATCGGCCGGTGGCGACAGGGCGCTTGAGGTGGTCTTCCAACTGGCGGACGAACCGTTCGTAGAGCGGGATGGCGGTTTCCGGCCGTGCGGCGTGGATGAAGCTGGGGCGGGCGCCTTT
>JAYYEI010000016.1:0-38467 GCA_036159995.1 Bacteroidota bacterium | reverse complement strand
GATGAACACGCCCGCCGCCGTGTAGAGGCCGAACTCCCGGATCGGGCCGATGGCGGAGGACAACAGGGTGAGGAAGCCGATGGCGGTGGTGAGCGATGTCAGGAAGGTGGCGAGGCCGACTTCCCGGAAGGCCTTGCGCAGGGCGGCGAAGGAGGCGAGGCCCGCCCGCAGCTCGTCGAGGTAGCGGGTGATGATGTGCACCACATCGCTCATGCCCACCACGAAAATGATGGTCGGCAGAACCACAGTCATGATGTCGATGCCTTTGCCGGTCACCTCCATGAAGGCGAGCGTTCCGAGTCCGCTGAGGAGGATCACGGTCAACGGAATCACAATCCCCCACCAGGTGCGGAAGGCGAAATGCAGGAAGGTGATGAGCAGGATGAGCCCCAGCCCGACAAACAGAGCGACCTCGCGCTCCATGACGCTGACGTAGTGGACCTGCGCATGGGCCCGTCCTGCACGGTGGAATTCGATCTGCACTCCCTGGCTCAGTTGGTCCTCCTGCCAAGCGGTGAGGACGGCATCGGTGTCGGCGGCGATGCGGTCGCAGCCCTCCTTGGAGAGCATGGGGGTCTGCAGGACGGTCAGGGCCAGGCTGCGTCCATCCTCGCTGAACAGGGTGCCCACCCACTGCGGATCTTTCCAGATGATGGCGCTGTCGGTGGGGTAGTGTTCGGGCTGCTCCCAACGGAGCAGGGGCCGTTGGAAGACCATGCCGAGCGCGGGGTCCCGCACCGGCAATGTCAAGTCGGTGGGGTCGATGACGCCGGTGACGCCTTCGACGGTGTCCAGCGCCGAGGCGAGGTCCCGGGTCGCCTGAAGGAAATCGCGGTCGAACACCCCATTTTCGCCCTTGAGGCCGACGAGAATGAAGTCATTGTCGGTGCTGAAGGCCTCCCGGAACTGCAAGTAGAACGCGGTCTCGGGCTGACCTTCGGGGAAGAAGGCCTCGAAGTCGTAGTTGAATCCGATCTGGGAGGCGCGCCACCCCGCGAGCACGGTCAGGACCGCAATCGCGACCAAGACCCATCCCGAACGGGACCGCCATGTGCGGACCTCAGGAGAGTCCGATGGCGCCACATCGGGGGAGGAAGGGAGGGGAGCATCCGACATGGAGGGGTGTCGGGCAAAGGAACACCGGGCGCCGCGTCGGGTTCAGCCCTCCAACAAAAAAGGCGACCCCGATGGGCCGCCTTTTTCGTCGTGTGGGCCGGTCAGAGCCGGTCGGGGATCACTTCTCTTCGCTGACCTCTTCGAAGTCGACGTCGGTGACCTCCTCGTCGGCCGTTCCGGAGGCGTCGGCACCACCAGCGTCAGCACCGGCACCGCCTGCCTCCTGGCTGGCCTTGTACATCTCCTCGCTCGCGGCGGAGAACGCCTGGTTCAGGCCTTCGATGCCGGCCTTGCAGCCGTCGATGTCCTGGGCCGCGTGGGCCTCCTTGAGCGTGGCGATGGCCGCCTCGATTGGGGCCTTCTTGTCCTCGGGAATCTTGTCCCCGAATTCCTTCATCTGCTTCTCCGTCTGGAAGACGAGGCTGTCGGCCTGGTTGAGGACCTCCACCTTCTCCTTGGCCTCCTTGTCGGCGTCGGCGTTGGCGGCGGCCTCATCCTTCATGCGCTGGATCTCCTCATCGCTGAGGCCGCTGGAGGCCTCGATGCGGATGTTCTGCTCCTTGCCAGTGGCCTTGTCCTTGGCGCTCACGTTGATGATGCCGTTGGCGTCGATGTCAAAGGAGACTTCGATCTGCGGCACACCGCGCGGGGCGGGCGGGATGTCGGACAGCTGGAAGCGGCCGATGGAGCGGTTGTCCGCGGCCATGGAGCGCTCGCCTTGGAGGACGTTGATGTCCACGCTGGGCTGGTTGTCGCTGGCCGTGGAGAACGTCTCGCTCTTCTTGGTGGGGATGGTCGTGTTGGCCTCGATCAGCTTGGTCATCACGCCGCCCATCGTCTCGATGCCGAGGGAGAGGGGGGTGACGTCCAGCAGGAGGACATCCTTGACGTCTCCGCTGAGGACTCCGCCCTGGATGGCGGCGCCGACGGCGACCACTTCGTCCGGGTTCACGCCCTTAGAGGGCTCCTTGTCGAAGAAGGACGTCACGGCCTCCTGTACGGCGGGAATCCGGGTGGATCCGCCCACGAGGATGACCTCGTCGATGTCGCTGGTCGAGAGTCCGGCAGCCTTGAGGGCCGTCTGGCACGGCTCGATCGTGCGCTTCACCAGCGCGTCGGTGAGCTGCTCGAACTTGGAGCGGCTCATGGAGCGCACGAGGTGCTTCGGCACGCCGTCGACCGGCATGATGTAGGGGAGGTTGATCTCCGTGCTGTTCGTGCTGCTCAGCTCGATCTTGGCCTTCTCCGCGGCCTCCTTCAGGCGCTGGAGGGCCATGGGATCCTTGCTCAGGTCGAGTCCGCCGTTTTCGGACTTGAACTCCTCCACCAGCCAATCGATGATGGCCTGGTCGAAGTCGTCCCCGCCGAGGTGGGTGTCGCCGTCCGTGGACAGCACTTCGAAGACGCCGTCCCCGAGTTCGAGGATGCTGACGTCGTGCGTTCCGCCACCGAGGTCAAACACGACAATCTTCTGGTCGGTGGACTTCTTGTCGAGGCCGTAGGCGAGGGCGGCGGCCGTGGGCTCATTGATGATCCGCTTTACCTCCAGACCGGCGATTTCGCCGGCCTCCTTGGTGGCTTGGCGCTGGCTGTCGTTGAAGTAGGCCGGAACGGTCACGACCGCGCCGGTGACCTCCGTTCCGAGGTAGTCCTCGGCGGTCTTCTTCATCTTCTGGAGAATCATGGCGCTGATCTCCTGCGGGCTGAAGTTCCGGTCGTCGATCTTGATCCGGGCCGTGCCGCCGTCGGCTTCCACCACGTCATAGGGGACGCGTCCGGCTTCGCTGCCGACTTCCTTGAACATCTGGCCCATGAATCGCTTCACGGAATAGATCGTCTTGGTGGGGTTGGTGATGGCCTGGCGCTTGGCGGGGTCGCCCACCTTGCGCTCTCCATCTTGGACGAAGGCGACGATGGACGGGGTCGTCCGCTTGCCTTCACTGTTGTTGATGACCACAGGCTCGTTGCCTTCCATCACGGCGACGCACGAGTTCGTGGTGCCGAGGTCAATGCCGATGATTTTGCTCATGTATGCAGGATTGATGTTTGCGTTGTTGATGTCCTTGGACGCCGGGCTCAGGACAAATTGGATGCCAACGCGAAATGCGGTGTGGCGGCCTGACAGGATGTCGGTCCGGGGCCTGCCATGTGACATCCACGGCAGGATTCGGGCGGTCTTTGACAGGTCCGGGGCCGGTGAGCGACCTTCGCGCCATGCACGAGGGATTCGATGATCGGGGGTTTCCCCTTGCCTGGGAGACCCCACCGCAGCGCATCGTGAGCCTGGTGCCCTCCCTGACCGAGACGCTGGTCGACCTTGGCGCTGAAGAGCAGATCGTCGGGGTCACCCGGTTCTGCCTGCATCCCGATCACTTGCGAAAGGAAAAGACCCGCGTGGGAGGAACCAAGGGGGTCAAGGTCGACGTGATCATGGATCTCCGACCGGATCTGGTGATCGCCAACCTCGAGGAAAACGACGCCCAGGACATCATGGCCCTCGAAATTGCCGGGGTGCCTTGCTGGGTATGCGATGTGCGGTCTGTCGAGCGGGCCTTTCGGCTCCTGTCTGATCTCGGTACCCTCATTGGCCAAGCGGAACGGGGCCGGCAGCTCGAGCAGAAAGCACGAGAGACGTGGACCGCTATCCGGGAACGCGTGGACCCCGGCCAGGGCCGGAAAGTGGCCTATGCCGTGTGGCGCAACCCGTGGATGTGGGCTGGACGGGATGCCTATATCCAATCGGTTCTCCGCTGGTGGGGCTGGGTGCCTTGGCCGGATAATCCCCGCTATCCCGAACTCGAGATGGACACTGTCCGGCAGGCCGGGGTGGAGGAGGTGTTGTTGCCCTCGGAGCCCTTCCCGTTCAAGGAGGAGCACAAGGCGGAATGTGGCGACCTGCCCTCGCGCCTCGTGGATGGCGAGGTCTTCAGTTGGTATGGCAGCCGGATGCTTCAGGTGCCGGCTGCGATGGAGCAGGCGGCAAGTGCCGGTTGAATTCGCCACTTTTGCGCTCCCGTTCGGACCGTGAACCGGATGGACCCTGTGACATGACGGATTCCCCCCTTCGATTTGCCGTGGTCGGCTTGGGCCACATCGGAAAGCGCCACGCTGAGATGGTGCGCCGCCATCCCGGTTGCGAACTCGTGGCCGGCTGCGACATCCGGTCCCGGGAGGAGACGGAAGCCGGCGAGGATTTCGTCTATTACACCGACCTCGCGTCCATGCTCGAGGCCCACCGCGATGTGGATGTGGTGTGCATCTGTACGCCCAATGGACTCCATGCACAGCAGGCCCTCGCCGCCCTCGACCAAGGTCACCACGTGATTGTGGAGAAGCCGATGGCGCTGACCCGACAGGACGGCGAGGCCGTGCTGCACAAGGCACTGGAGGTGGGCAAACAGGTGTTCTGTGTGATGCAGAACCGCTACAGCCCCCCGAGTGAATGGCTCAAGGACATGGTGGATTCCGGCCGGTTGGGTCGCATCCACATGGTGCAAGTCAATTGCTTCTGGAACCGGGACGACCGCTACTATGGCAAAATTCCGTGGAAGGGCACGATGGATCTGGACGGTGGCACGCTGTTCACCCAGTTCAGCCACTTCATCGACATCCTGTATTGGCTTTTCGGGGACATTGAGGGCATCCAGGCCAGGTTTGCCGACTTCACTCACGCCCACAACACGGCCTTCGAGGATTCCGGACTGGTCACCTTTGATTTCGTGAAGGGGGGCATGGGCACCCTTCAGTTCTCCACGGCGGTTGCCGAGACGAACTTCGAGAGTTCCCTCACCATCGTGGCCGAGAAGGGCACCATCAAGGTGGGCGGTCAATACATGAACGAGGTGGAATACTGCCGCGTCGAAGGCTATGAGATGCCGGAGTTGCCGCCGTCCAACCCCGCCAACGATTACGGGGCCTACAAGGGCAGTGCGGCCAACCACGGCTACATCTTCGAGAATGTGCACGACACCCTGCGGGGCACGGGACGGATCACCACGAATGCCCTCGAGGGGCTGAAGGTGGTGGACATCATTGAGCGCATCTACGCGTCAGCCGACCGGGGCCTCAAGGCCTGATTCCTGCTGGATGCTCAGACTTCGAACCCGACGAGCGTCGCGTCGTCCACCTTGGCATTGGCTCCCTTCCAGAGAAGCAAGTCCTTCTGGATGGCCTTCTTGCGTTCCTTCAGGGGCAATGCGGCATGGCGGACCAGGATGTCGGCGAACCGCTTGCGCCCGAGTTTCCGGTTGTTCGGTCCTCCGAACTGGTCCCGGACGCCATCGGTGTTGAGGTACACCTGGTCTCCCGGGCGCAACTGGATGGTGGTCTCCTCGAATTCCGGAGAGCGATTCCGCACCCCAGCGAAGGTGGTGAGTTCGATGCTGCAGCGCGATCCGCGGTGAATTTGGCATTCTCCATCCCGGACGAGATAGAGGTCCTCTTTGGCTCCGGCAAAGCGGAGGCGGCTGGTTGACCGCTCGAATGTGATGATGCCCGCGTCGAAGCCGTACATCTGGGGGTCCTCTGATTGGGTCTTCATGCGCTCCACAAAGGCGTCATGGAAGATCTCGAGGATCTGTTTGGGGCTTTGGTCTGGGGTGGAGCTGATGGCTTGCTGAAGCAGAGTGTATCCCATCAAGGAAACCATCGCTCCCGGAATTCCATGTCCTGTGCTGTCCACGAGGGCGAGCGTGTCGAAGGGGCCGTTGCCTTGCACATGCAGGAAGTCTCCACCGAGGATGTCCCGGGGACGTTCGATGACCATCGCTTCGGAGAAGATGGACTTCAGTTTGGCTTTGCCGGGCAACGCGACCTCCAGGATTTTCTTGGCCGTGATGACGCCTTGGGTAATGTGAACCAGGCTCTCGCGCACTTGCTGTGCCAGCCGTTGTCTCTGCTCGCCTTCCGCATTGAGCTTTTGGTTGGCGATCTGGAGGTCTCGGGTCCGTCCCTTTACCCGGTCTTCCAAGGATTGGACGTGGTCGCGGAGCTCCTGCTCAAGGCGCATGCGTTCCGAGATGTCGAGCAGGGTTACAAACAGGCAGTCCTCCAGACCGCTTGGAATTGTGAACTCCAGACTCAGGTAGCGGTTGCCCCTCGGGTTTCGGCAGATCCATTCGCTGCGGATTCGGGATGTTCCCTGGCCTAGGGACTGTGCGTCGGCAAGGAACTGGGCACTGTGTAGTGGCGTGAGGCGATCGATGAAGCCGGAATCCAAAGAGACCGGCTCCCGGAGTCCGAGCAGGGTCCCGGCTTCCTTGTTGTTGAGCTCCCAATCGACGGAGCGAAGCAGGCCGCGGCCCAGTTCGAGAAGAGCCTCGGAAGAGGCGGCTGGCGTTCTCTTTCCGAGCGTGGTCAAGGTGTCAAAGAAACGGGCGGTTCGGCCCGTCAGAATTCCGGCTCCGGCTGCATTGAACGTGGCTTGCCATCGGGCGGCCTCGTCCACGGCGAGCAGGTTCTGGGGGCTGGGGACGCTGGGGCGTGTCTGAATCCCGGGGGAAGGGAGCAGCGCTCCAATCCGCTGGGCCATCAGGGCGGCACTGCTGCTGATTTCGTGGTAGCCGTCTGCATGGAGGGACAACCACGGGGCTTGGTCTTCCCTCGGATTGAGGAGCACCAGGATGGGGATGTCAAGCGGTCCGTCTGACTTGAGTGAGGCAAAGCTGGCGAGGCGCTCCTTGACGGTTCCCGTGGTGCCAATGACCCACACGTCAGGTTGCCCAGTCGCGGTGTCCCCCTGCACCACGTTCCACTCCAGTGTCCGGCCTCCCGGCAGGGAGTCCGGCCATTTGGACCGCGCGGCCAAGGAGCCGTGCAGGAGGCCAATGCGCACGACATCGGCGTTCAGCATGGGCGGGTGGTTTGGGGTGAGGATGGCCTCGGGGCGCATGTCCTCAAGATGGCAAGACGCCGGCTCACTCCGTGTCGGTCGTGGTGGATGCGATGGGGTGGGATTCGTCCGATGGCCCTGTCAGTCCACCTTGTGCACGGGGTCGCTCCCTCCCGGGGAGAGGTCGTGGAGCAGGATGTACTTGACGAGGTCGGAGTTGCTCTTCAGCCTCATCTTTTCGAGGATCCGGCTCCGGTACGTGCTGACCGTCTTGATGCTCAGGCTGAGCTGATTGGCAATCTCGGTCATCGTCTTGCCTTCTCCGATGTAGAGGAGAACCTCATACTCGCGGTCCGACAGGCTCTTGTGCGGAAGGTCGTTGTCGTCCTTGGCCATCTCCTCGATCATGAGGCGGGTCAATTCGGCACTGATGTACTGCTTGCCCTCCACGATGGTGCGCATGGCATCCTTCAGGATCTGCGGAGCGCTGTCCTTGTGCAGGTAGCCCCGGGCGCCGGCCTTGATCATCCGGATGGCGAACTGATCCTCGGGGTACATGCTCAGCGCGAGCACGGCCACCTCCGGGTACAGGGACTGGATTTGCTTCAGGACCTCCAGCCCACTGCGGCCGGGAAGGCTGATGTCGAGCAGGAGGATGTCCGGGGTCTGCTTTCGGAACAGGGGGAAGAGGGCTTCTCCGCTGGCCACGTCATCGAGGACTTCGAAATCTCCGAAGGATTCGACAATCTGGCGGAGGCCGGCGCGGACGATGTTGTGATCGTCGCACAGGACCACAGTTTTCTTTTCCATGGCGGGAATTTACGGCTTTGTGGTCAGGGGCATCGTCACGAGCATGGAGGTGCCTCCCCCGGTCTGTGAACTGACGTGGAACGAGCCCTTGTGGCTCCGAACGCGCTCACGCATGCCGACCATGCCGAGACCGGCGGTCTCGGATGAGACGCCTTCCGGCATGCCCTTGCCGTTGTCTCCGATTTCGAGGACCAGTTGGCCTTCCTGGGCCGACAGACGGACATAGGCGAAGTCCGCTTCGGCATGGCGCGCGATGTTGGTCAGGGCCTCTTGAACAATGCGGAACAGGTCGGTCCGCATTTCTTCGCCTAGGTCGGGCAGGTCCTTGATATGTACGCCACAGAGGGTCTTTTCGCGCTTGTTGAAGTCCTGGACCAACGTTTCGATGCCTGCGGAGAGACCCACTTGGTCGAGCACGACTGGCCGCAAGGCGCGGGCGATGTTCCGGACCTGCTGGATGATCTCGGTGTTGAGGTCGACCAGCTCGAGAAGCTTGCTTCGGGTGCCTTCCCGGTCCATTTCGTCCATGCCGAGCTGCCGGTCAATCCAGAACAGCCCCAGTTTCAGGGCGGTCAGCTCCTGGCCGAGTTGGTCGTGGATGTCACGGGAAAGGCTTCTTTTCTCTTCATCGCGCTCGCCTTCCACGTGGCGGATCAAGGCGAGCAGTTCGCCATTGAGGCGTTCGGTTTCCTGCTCGGCAATGTGGCGCAGGGCCCGATTCCGGTAGGCGTCGAGGACGTTGTCGAGGGCGAGGGGGAATTGGTCCAGACGCCGCTTTGACAGGTAGTCTGAGGCGCCGTTTCGCATATAGTCGACGGCCACTTCCTCCTCGCCGGCACCGGTGATGACGATGAAGGGGGATTGCGGGCTCAGTTTGTCCCGAAGGCTGAGGGCTTCCGCCGCACTGCCGTCGGGAAGAAGGTGGTCCGCACAGATCAGGTCTGGCGAGCGGGCGGCTAGGGCCTCCTTGAATTCAGCGAGGGTTTCGACGCGGCGAACCTCCAGGTTGCGCCGGCATTGGGCCGCGGCGCCCTTGAAGATGGTGGCGTCAATGTCGTTGTCCTCCAGGTGCAGGAGGTCGAGGGGGGTCTCGGAATTCCGGTCCAACAGGGGGTGGCTCCTCTGGTCCGGAAAGGAAGCGCCACCCTCGTGCTTCATCAGCCGACGATGGATCCGTAGGTCACCATGAAGCTGCGGTCGCCTTCGAAGATGGGCAGTCCGCTCTCCAACAGTTCGATGGCCTGGGTGCGCTGTCCGTCGGCGTCGAGTTGCTCGGAGGCCCGGATGATGCCGGTCTTCAGCAGGTTCTCCATGGATTCCGTCAAGGGCTCGTCCCGGAAATTCTCAATCTCCTCGCTGGCCGGAATGCGTCCGGTCATGCTGCCCATCAGCTCGATGGCGACACCCCACTGCTCGGTGGCGTCGCGGGTCGCTCTGGCGTAGTAATTGGCCAGGCCGAGCATCACGTAGGCGGCGGGGTCGCTTTTGTCCAGTTTCGTCAGATAGTTGTAGAGGCTTTTTGCCCGGGTGTACTTCTCAGCATCCATCTCGGTGTCGGCCTGCGCAATGGTCTCGGCGCGAAGCTCCTCGATGAAGTCAAGTTGGTCTGGCACGTACTCCATCTCCTTGTCCTTTTTGATGAACTTGGTGCAGTACTTCAGACTCTCCTTCAGGGCCTTGGGGTAATTCTCCTTGAGCTCCGGGTCATCGCTCTGGTGAATCTTGAGGTAGGCACGCGCCATGTATCCGTACGGCTCCGGGTGCTTCTTGGTGTTGTCCTTCTCGGTGAACCCGATGGCCCGGAAGAGGACGCGCTCGTATTTCTCATCGACGAGGTCTTCGAGCATCCGGCTGTATTTCGGGTCCTGGGCTTCAGCGTCCGAGATGGAGCTGAACAGGGCGAAGACGAGAGCCAACAGGGAAAAGAGGTGCAGGTTTCCTTTCATGTCCGGAAAGGTAGGAACACGAAGGGGATTCGCGGGATTATTGCAGGGTGGAACGTCCGCCAAAGCATGTCAACATCTCCGGGTCCGGTGCCGCCTTCTTCGAGGATCGGGGGTGGGCTCCGTTTCCTTTCCAGTCCGAGACATGGGATCATTTCGCATCCGGGGGTGATGGGTTGGTCAATGCCCCAACGGGAAGCGGAAAGACCTACAGTTGCCTCGTTCCCGCCACTGTCCACGGCGGCACAGCGGGGGGACTGAGGGTGCTGTGGATCACGCCGATCCGGGCGCTGGCCAAGGAAATCCACGGTTCGGCATCGCGCCTTCTCGACTTCCTGGACAACGGCTGGACGGTCGAGGTCCGCACCGGAGATACGCCCTCCGCCCAAAAGCAGAAGCAGGACCGCCGCATGCCGGAAATCCTGATCACCACCCCGGAAAGCCTGCATGTGTTGCTGGCCAAGAAAGGGGGGGAGAAGCGGTTTGGAGGCCTGAGCGCCATCGTGGTGGATGAATGGCATGACCTGCTGGGGAACAAGCGGGGTGTGCAGGTCGAGTTGGCCATTGCCCAGTTGAAGGCCTTGTCCCCGTCCATGCGGGTTTGGGGCATCTCCGCGACCATCGGAAACCTCGACGAGGCGATGGAGACCTTGGTCGGTCTGGACCGGCTGAAGGACGCCCGGATCATCCGGTCGGCCATCGAAAAGCGCATCGCCGTGGACAGCCTCATGCCGGAGGCTTTTGAGAAGTTGCCGTGGTCGGGACACCTCGGGGTTCAGCTCCTCGATCAGGTCGTGGACATCATCCGGGGCCACGCCAGTACGCTGGTGTTCACCAACACCCGGTCGCAGTCTGAAATCTGGTACCAGAAGATCCTGGCGGCCAACCCCGACCTGGCGGGGGCCATTGCGCTGCACCACGGGAGCATCAGCAAGGAGTTGCGTTTCTGGGTCGAGGACGCCTTGTACGATGGGCGACTCAAGGCGGTGGTCTGCACCAGTTCGCTGGACCTCGGAGTCGATTTCCGTCCGGTCGAGGCCATCGTCCAGATCGGCGGACCGAAGGGGGTGGCCCGCTTCGTGCAGCGCGCGGGCCGGAGCGGACACCAACCGGGTGCGGAAAGCAAGATCCATTTCCTGCCCACGTTCGGGCTGGAGCTCCTGGAGGCGGCGGCCCTCCGCAAGGCGGTGGAAACGGGTGAAATCGAGCCGCGACGACCCATGATCCGGTCGTTTGACGTCCTCGTCCAGTTCCTGTGCACGCTGGCGGTCGGGGATGGATTCCGGGCGGAGGCCTTGCGGGAGCGCATCCTGACGACCCACGCGTTTGCCACCATGGACGAGCAGGAGTGGGGGGATGTCCTGGCCATGGTCACGACCGGGGGGCGGGCCTTTGCGGCCTATGACGAATTCAACCGGGTGGAGAAAGGCGAAGACGGGGTCTACCGGATCGTGGACCGCCGGGCCGCCCGCCGCCACCGGATGTCCATCGGCACCATCGTGGGCGACACCATGATCGCCGTGAAATGGAGGAGTGGGGGACTCGTCGGCCATGTCGAGGAGTATTTCGTGAGCAGCCTGAATCCCGGGGACGTCTTTTGGTTTGGTGGGCGATGCCTCGAGCTCATCCGGTTCAAGAACCTTGTCGCACAGGTGAAGCCGGCGAAATCGCCCAAGGGGCGCATCCCGACCTGGCAGGGGGGACGCTTGCCCTGGACCTCGATGGTCAGCCGCATCCTGCGGGAGACCCTCGACGATTATGCCCATGGCCGCCGGATCAGCCCCGAGTTGGAGCGCCTCACACCCATGCTCGAGCTCCAATCGGAGCGGAGTCATCTGCCCGTCTCGGGCCAGGTGCTGATGGAGGTCATGGAGAGCCGGGAGGGCCACCACCTGTTCGTGTTCCCGATGGAGGGCAGGATGGTCCACGAAGGGGTTGCTGCGCTCATGGCGTACCGCATGAGTCTGCTGCGGCCCATGACCTTCTCGATGGCTTACAACGACTATGGCTTCGAGCTGCTGAGCGACCAGCCCATTCCCATCACCGAGGCGTTCGACAGCGACCTGTTCAGCACTGCCCACTTGATGGATGACCTCGAGGCGACGGTCAATGGGGCCGAATTGGCCCGGCGCCAGTTCCGGGACATCGCCGTGATTGCCGGTCTCGTCTTCCGCGGCTACCCGGGTCAGCCGGTGAAGGACCGACACCTCCAGGGGTCCAGTTCCCTGCTCTTCGATGTGCTCGCCGACCATGACCCCGTCAACCTGCTGTATCGACAGGCCTTCGATGAAATGACCCACCATCAGATCGAGTTCGACCGGCTGCGCGAGGTCCTGGATCGGTTGAATGCGGGCAAATGGGTCATCACCCATCCGGAACGCCCGACGCCTTTCTCGTTTCCCATCCTCGTCGATCGGCTGCGGGAGAAGCTTTCCAGCGAGCAGCTCGAGGCGAGAATCAAGCGTATGGCGCGTGCAACGGGCTAGAACTTCCCCATGTTACCTTCGCGGCATGCAAGGATGGACTCCCCGGTCGTCAAGGCCGTCGCGGTGGGGCTGGTGCATGGTGCTCGCCCTCCTCGGATGGCAAGGCATGGTGCTCGCCCAGGGAACGGTGAAGGGCTTTGTCCGGGCCGAGCAGGACGGCGCTCCGGTGTTGTTCGCCGCGGTCGTCCTCGAAGGCACGACCTACGGGGTTTCCACGGACATCCAAGGCTACTACAGCTTGTCCAAGGTGCCTGCTGGTACCTATACGCTGGTCGTCTCCAGTGTCGAATACAAGCCCTTCCGGACGGAAGTGGTGGTGCGGGATGACCGGGTGTTGACCCAGAACATCACGCTCGAGGCTGGTCTCATCGAGCTGGAGAGCGCGGTCATTTCCACGGAACGGGGCGAACAGCTCAATACCGTCCGCATGTCGGTCGAATCCATCCAGCCGGCGGACATCAAACGCATTCCCAGCCTCGGGGGCACGCCGGACCTCGTGCAGGTGCTGCAGACCCTGCCCGGCTTCGTCTCGACAGGGGACCAAGGCGGCCAGCTCTACATCCGCGGTGGCTCACCCGTTCAGAACAAGGTCCTGCTGGACGGCATGATCATCTACAATGCCTTCCACAGCATTGGCCTGTTCAGCGTCTTTGACACAGACATCATCTCCAACGCGGACATCTACACCGGCGGCTTCAGCGGACGGTATGGCGGGCGAATCAGCTCGATCATGGACATCTCGACCCGGGACGGTAGCCTCGCCGGTCTGAGCGGCCGGATCGGGGCCAGTCCGTTCGGCAGCAAGCTCCTGATCGAAGGGCCGCTCGGCAAGCGCAATGAACGGGGCGGGGGCACGTCCTTCATCCTCAGCGGGAAGCGCAGCTACCTCGAGCAAAGCTCCAAGGTGCTCTACAGCTACATCGACGAGGAGGGATTGCCGTTCAACTTCACCGACCTCTACGGCAAGCTCACCTTCGCCGGTGGCGCAGGCAGCCGGGCCAGTCTGTTTGGCTTCTCCTTCAACGACGATGTGAGCTACCAGGCGCTGAGCAACCTCGACTGGAGCAACGTGGGTGGCGGAGGCCAGTTCATCGTGGTGCCCACGGGCAGCGCGGTGCTCATCAAGGGCAACTTCGCAAGCTCCCGCTACCGGATCGATTTGCGCGAGGAAGGGTTGCCGGACCGCTTCAGCCAGGTCAACGGCTTCAACTTCGGGCTCAACTTCAAGTATGTCCTCGGAGACGACGAGGCGCGCTACGGAATCCAGGCCGTAGGACTCCGGACGGATTTCCGGACGTTCAATGCCCTCGGGGTGTCCGTGGAGCAGGCCGAGAACACCACCGAGCTTGCCGGTTACTTCGACTACAAGCGGCAGCGCGGCCCTTGGATCGTCAATCCTTCGCTTCGCATCCAGTACTACAGCTCGCTCGCCGAGTTCAGGCCGGAGCCCCGCCTCGGCATCAAGTACAAGGCGTCGGAGCGTCTGCGTCTGAAAGCCGCTGGTGGCCTGTACAGCCAGAACCTCATTTCCGCCAATTCCGACCGGGACGTGGTCAACCTGTTCTACGGATTCCTCTCTGGCCCCTCGAACCTCCAGGACCAGCTCATCGGCCCGGACGGGGAGGTCCAGGAGATCACGCACAGTCTGCAGACCGCTGCCCATGCGGTGGGCGGATTCGAATTCGACCTGACCGAGCGGATCAACGTGAATGTGGAGGGCTACACGAAGTGGTTCACGCAGCTCACGAACCAGAACCGCAACAAACTCTTCCCCGACACCTACGAGTTCGCCAGCGTGCCGGAGAGCCAGCGCAAGGACTTCATTGTGGAGACTGGCCGCGCGGAGGGTGTGGACCTCGTGGTCAAATACGAGGACAAGTTCAACTACCTCTGGGTGGTGTACTCCCTTGGCAACGTGGACCGATGGGACGGGTTCCGGTGGTACGATCCGGTGTTTGACCGCCGCCACAACATCAACCTGCTCGCCTCCCGGAAGGTGGGCAAGCAGCACAAGACCGAGGTGTCCGCCCGCTGGAATCTCGGGTCGGGCCTTCCTTTCACGCAGACGCAAGGCTATTTCCAGCCGATTGGCATCTCCGAAGGCATTGACGAGAACTACGTGAGCAGCAATCCGATTGACCTCGGCATCGTCTACGCCGATCTCAATGCGGGCCGCCTGCCCGTGTACCACCGCCTCGACTTGAGCGTGCGTCGCACGTTCCAGCTGGGGGAGCGCATCGAGCTGGATGCGAACGCCTCGGTGACCAATGTGTACTCCCGCGCCAACATCTTCTACATCAACCGGGTCACCGGCGAGCGGGTGGACCAGCTGCCGTTCCTGCCGTCCATCGGCTTGGACATGAAGTTCTGATCAGCCCATCAGGCTGCGGGCCTGCTGTCGGGCCGCTTCTCCGATTTCCGAACCGCTGAGCATGGCGGCCAGTTCCTCGACCCGACCGGGCTCATCGAGCCGGCGCAGGTGGGTGCTGACGCGGCCATCGTCCTCGGACTTGGACACCTTCATGTGGTGGTCCGCCCTACCGGCGACCTGGGGCAGGTGGGAGATGGTGATGACCTGACTGCGTGCCGCGATTTCCGCCATGAGGTCGGCCATGCGGGCAGCGACATCGCCGCTGACGCCCGCGTCGATTTCGTCCAGGATGAGTGTGGGCACGGCAAGGTGACGGGACAGGGCTGCCTTGAGGGCAAGCATGACGCGGCTGCGTTCTCCGCCTGAGGCCACCTTGGCCATCGGCTGGGGCGACAGGCCCGCGTTGGCGGTGAACATCAGCCCCGGCCGGCTGGGTCCGGCCGCCTCGGGCCGTTCGGCTGGTTCCCATACCACCTCGAGGTACGCCTTGGGCATCTTCAGATGGGCGAGATGGTGGGAAAGAGAGGTGCACATGGTGACGGCAGCTTCCTCCCGAGCGGTCTGCAGATCGAGGCCGATGGCATCCAAGGTGACGCGGCGCCGGTCGATTTCAACGTTCCATTCCTCCAGCCTCCGGTCACGGTTGCGGGCGGCATCGAGACGCTCCTCCATGGCGCTGAGGGTGCTGGCGAGCTCCTCCAGGGTCGAGGCGCGGTGCTTGTCGAATAGGCGGTTGAGCCGATCCCGGTCGGCCTCCGCCCGAGCAAGGGCTTCGGGGTCGAGGTCAATGCCCTCGGCTTGTCCTTCCGCCTCGCGGGCGAGGTCGTCGAGTTCAATGCGGACGCTGCGCAAGCGATCGAGCAGGGCCTGGCTTTCCGGATGAACCCCGGCGGCTCCTTCGAGGGCGCGTTCGGCGTCGTGGAGCCGGTCCAGCGCCCCGTTTTCCGAGGACAAGACTTGGTGCGCCTGGTGGAGCGCCTCTTGGATTTCGCGGGCATGGGACAGGGTCTCCAGCCGCGCGGGCAGATCCCGTAGTCCCTCATCGTCAAAGTCGAGGGCGTTGAGCTCTTGGATTTGGTAAGTCAGGTAGTCGGCGTCGGCATCGGGAAGGTGCCCCTCGGCTTCGAGGGCATCCCGTTCCCGGAGGGCGTCAGCCCAGGCGCCATGGGCGTCCCGCCAACGAGAGGCATGGTCGCGCGCCGATGGACTGAAGGCATCCACGGCATCCATTAGCCCCTCGCGGGTCAGGAGGCGTTGGCCGTCCTGCTGGCCGTGCAGGTCGACCAGAAGGGGGGCCAGTTCCTTCAGGAACTGCAGCTTGACCGGTTCGTCATTGACGTAGGCCCGGGAGCGGCCGCCGGGGGCGATGCTCCGACGCAGGATGACGGTGGCGCCCTCATCGAGCGGGCCCAGCTTGGCGCGGACCGCGTCGGATGGGGCGAATTCCGCCTCCACGATGCATTTCTCCTCCCGGGTCTCCACGCCTTCCGCCCGGGCACCGAGCACGAGGCCGAGGGCGCCGAGCAGGATGGATTTTCCGCTTCCCGTCTCGCCGGTCAGCACGGTCCATCCTTGTTCCACATCCCATTCGATGTGGTCGATAAGCGCGTAGTGGCGGATGGCGAGGCGGCGGAGCATCAGCCGAGGCCCTGGTCGTAAACGGGAATGTTGCCCGGGTCAATGAGCTTGAGCACGGGCAAGAGGCGGGCGCGTTCCCCATCCGGGGCGACGCCGAACATCTTGACGATTTCGTCCTTCTTGGCCTGGAAGAAGGTCTGCAGGTTGTAGTTCGCCGGTCGGATGCGGTGGACGTTTCGGAGGCTGATGAGGGCGTCCGACATGGCTTGGCGGGAGGAGGCCGGGTCGTCGAAGGCGTTGTCGAGCCCGATCCGGTGGTACTCGTAATAGCAGCGGCGCAGAGGGCGGAAGGTCTGGCTGAGGATGTTGTCGATCAGGGCGTAGCGGGATTGTTTGCCATCTGCGGCGCTCCATCCGGCGGGCGGGGAGGAGAGGCCCTGCGCATTGGTCACCACGGTCTGTGCCTGGGTGTACCAGTTGGTGCCGCCTTCGAGGGCGAAGGAGTCGTAGTCCATCGCGAGGATGAGGTAGGCATAGAAGGCGAGGACGCTGGTCAGGTTGTCCCGGAATTGGTCCGGGCTGTATTGCAGCATCGTGCCCGGGGCGTAGGTGAAATCGAAATCGTTGTCATTGACCATCAGCAACGGAGCGTTGTAGTTGCTGTTGTACACTGGACGGCTGCTCTGCACCTGGATGGTGCCCTCGAAGTTGGTCTGGGAGTTGGCCTTGTTGATGGTGATCTGCATGGTGCAGGTCACGCGCTCGGTGAGGGTGAACTCGTCCGTCGTCCACCGCCGGCCATTCATGAACTCGGTGATGGCTGTCTCGAGCTGTTCGAAAACCGAGGTCTCGACGTTGTTGACGGTCGGGGCGATGACGCTGACCTGGCAGTCCAACTCCTGGGCGGACAGCGGGGCCGAAGCGACCACGGCCAGCAGGAGGGTCAGGAAGTTCCGGCGGAATCCTCGGGTCTGGGGCGCAAAGGGTGGCGTCATGGGGTCAGTGTGTGGTGTCCGGGGCAATCGGGGGGCGTTGGAGCAACCGGGCCTGGATGACCTCGGCGAGATCCACCGCCACCGCTTCCTTGGACTTCAATTCAAAACTATCAATCCTGTCGGGTCCATGAACGAACCGAACCCGGTTCGTCGTGTGTCCGAAGCCTGCGCCTTTGTCGGCGAGGGAATTCAGGACCACCAGGTCGCACCTTTTCCGGTCCTTCTTGCGCAGGGCGGCCTCGAGTCCGTCGTCGTGGGCGAGGGCGAAACCGACCTTGAAGCAGTCGGCCGGGACGGCGGCATTGAGGCCAGCGAGGATGTCGGGATTCTCGGTGAGACCGAGCTGGTCCGGAAGATCGCCTTTGGCCGCCTTGCCGTCGATGGGCGCTGAAGGCCGCACATCCGATACGGCCGCCGTGCCGATGACCACGTCGGGTGTGTGGGCGCTGAGGGCCTCCTGCGCGGCCGCGTTCATCTCTAGCGCGGTGCCCACGTCGCGGCGCTCGATGCCGGGATGGTCCGCGTCGAGGTCGATGGGGCCTGCGATGAGGTCCACGGTCATGCCGCGGCGGGCCAGCTCCATGGCGATGGCGACGCCCTGACGGCCGGAGGAGCGGTTGCCGATGAAGCGGACGGCGTCCACCGGTTCGTGGGTGGGCCCGACGGTGATGAGGGCCCGATAGCCCAGCAGGGGGGCCTGGTTGCGGAACCAGGCCGTGAGTTCCTCCCGGATGCGGACCGGGTCGGCCAAACGGCCCTTGCCCTCGAGTCCGCTGGCCAGCTCGCCCTCTTCGGGTTCGATGACGTGGACACCCCGGCTGCGGAGCGCGTCGAGGTTGGAGGTGGTGGCCGGATGGGTAAACATGTCGCGGTCCATGGCCGGGGCCACGACCACCGGGCATTTGGCGCTGAGCAAGACCGTCAACAACAGGCTGTCGCCGCGGCCCTCCACCATTCCGGCGAGGGTGTGTGCAGTGGCCGGCGCCACCAGGACCACATCGCCCCAGAGGCCGAGCTCGACGTGGTCGGTCCAGGTGCCGGCATCGCGGTTGTCGGTCAGCTCACTGTGGACCGGGTGGCCGCTCAGTGTACCGAGGGTGAGGGGGGTAATGAATTCCCGGGCGCCCGGCGTCATGACGACGCGAACCTCCGCACCAGCCTTGACCAGTTCACGGACGAGAAAAGCGGATTTGTAGGCGGCGATGCTCCCGGTGACGCCCAGGACGACCCTTCGGCCCTTCAACATCGCCATGGGCGAGATCAGTCGCGGTTGAACCGGCGGTTGCGGCGCTCCTCGCGCTCCCGGCGGATTTCCTCTTGACGGGCGGCTTCAGCGGCCAACTCCTCTTCGGTCGGCATGCGGAAGTACACCTTCTCCTCCTCGAGCTCCTTGATGGCGATGCTGTGCGGCTTCGGCTGACGCTCGTAGTGCTTGGAGATCTCGATCTGCTCCCGGTTCTCGAACACCTCTTCGAGGCTATCCGTGACGGTGGTGAACTCCTCGAGCTTGCTGTTCAGTTCCTCCTTGATTTCCTGGCCGAGCTGGGTACTCCGCTTGGAGATGACAACGATGGCCTCGAAGAGGTTGCCGTTGACCTGCTGGTCGATGGCATGGGTGTCGCGGGTGACCGTGTTGCGGGCAGCCTGGAGGTTCTTGTTGGCGTTCATGGGCGCGTGTGCTCGTGTTCAGATGTCCTTTTCCTTCGATGCGCGCTCGAGGCCTTGACGGCTTTTCCGGTGGAATTGCTCCGCCTCTCTGAGCCACGCACTTTCGGGAAAGCGGGCCGCAAAGGTAAAGTAGGATTCAATGGCATCGGCATACCGCTCGGCCTTGCGCCGTTCCGTACTCCGTTCGGCGTAAAGGAATTGCGATTTGAGGATGAGGAACTGGGCTTCCTCCGCATACCCGCTGGCGGGCCAATCGTCCATGAAATGGTTGAGCGCCTTGGACGCACTCTGGTACTTGCCGGTGGTGTAGTAGAGTTTGGCGCCTTCCCACGCCTTGGTCTCCAGCTTGCCCCGGAGCTTGGCGATCATGGCGTTGCAGGTGTCCCGCCGGTCCGACTCCGGATGGCGATCCAGGTAGAGCTGCAGGTCGTCCATCGCCGTGCGGGTGTCGCTCTGGTCGAGGTTGGATTCCGGGGAGAGGCGGTAGCTGCAGAGGGCGGCCTGGTATTCGGCCTCCTCGGTCCGGTCTGAATTCGGAAAGGTCTTGGCGAAGTTCCGCATGGTGTAGCGGGCCATGTACCAATCCTCGATGCAGAGGTTGGCTTCAGCATACATGTAGTACACGTCCTCCATGCGCTGGGTGCCGCGGAACAGGCCGATGAGCTCCTGGAGAAGCGGCATGGCCTGCATGCACCGGTCATCGTGGAAGTACTCCTGCGCCCGGGTCCACTTCAGTTCGGGGTCGGTGCTCTTCAGGACCTTCTGGTAGTCGCCGCAACCGGCGATTCCCGTGAGGATCGTCACCACGGCAAGGCCGGGGAGGAGCAGGGGACGAAGGGTGCGCAGGGCGGACATCGCGGCGAAAATAGCGGGAGCCGAAGGACTCCGAAGGGGCTTTTGCACCGCGAAGTGCCAACACTTGTTGCACAATCCCGTAGGGTCAATGCGGGTTGCAATACCTTCGCGGCTTCGATTTCTCAACGGAACACCTACGTTTTGGACATTTTCGACCGCATCCGCAACAACCGGGGACCCCTCGGGCAGCACGCCAAGGAGACCCACGGATACTTCACCTTCCCCAAGCTCGAGGGAGACATCTCCAACCGCATGACCTTCAGGGGAAAGGAGGTTCTGGTTTGGAGCATCAACAACTACCTCGGTTTGGCCAACCACCCCGAAGTGCGGGCCATCGACGCCGAGGCCGCCAAGGAGTGGGGCATGGGCTACCCAATGGGCGCCCGCATCATGAGCGGTCAGACCTCCTACCACGAGCAGCTCGAGCGCAACCTCGCCGAGTTCATGCAGAAGGATGACGCTTTCCTACTCAACTACGGCTACCAGGGTTGCCAGAGTGCCATCGAGGCGCTGGTCAGCCGCCATGATGTGATCGTCTACGACAGCGAGAGCCACGCCTGCATGATCGATGGTGTCCGGCTTCACCAGGGCAAGCGCTTCGTGTTCAACCATAACGACATGGAGAGCTTCGTCAAGCAGCTCGACCGGGCCCGGGCGCTCACCGAGCAGACCGGTGGCGGCATCCTCGTCGTGACTGAGGGTGTCTTCGGTATGGCCGGGGACCAAGGCAAGCTCGCCGAGATTGTCCAGTACAAGAAGGAATACGGCTTCCGCCTGTTCGTGGACGACGCCCACGGCTTCGGCACGGTGGGTGAGAACGGCCGTGGCGCCGGAGACGAGCAGGGCGTGCACGAGGAAATCGATGTCTACTTCGGCACCTTCGCCAAGGCCATGGCGACCATCGGCGCCTTCGTGGCGGGTCCGCAGGACGTGATCGATTTCCTTCGCTACAATATGCGGAGCCAGACGTTCGCCAAGTCGCTGCCCATGCCGCTTGTGATTGGTGCCATCAAGCGCCTCGAGATGATGGCGACCCAGCCCGAGCACAAAGAGAAGCTGTGGACGGTGGCCAGCGCCCTGCAAAAGGGCCTGCGCGAAGCTGGCTTTGACATCGGCGATACCAACAGCTGCGTGACGCCGGTCTTCCTCAAGGGCGGACTCGGCGAGGCGACCAACCTCACCTTCGACCTCCGCGAGAACTACGGCATTTTCTGCTCCATCGTGGTGTACCCGGTGGTGCCGAAGGACGTGATCATGCTCCGCCTCATCCCGACGGCGGTGCACACGCTGGAGGACGTGAATTACACGATCGAAACGTTCCAGAAGGTCCAGACCAAGCTGGCCGCCGGCGGGTACGTCGGGGAGGGCATCACCGACTGGGCCTGATCCGTCGACCGTGGCCGTCCGTTGCTTCCTTGACCTTAGCTACGACGGCACCGCGTACCATGGCTGGCAGCGCCAGCCGGAATCGATTTCCGTGCAGCAGGTGCTCGAGGAGAAGCTGTCCAGCCTCCTAGGGTCTGACACCACCGTCATCGGCTGTGGCCGGACGGACACGGGCGTCCACGCTTCGGCGTTCTACGCGCATTTCGAATGGGAGGGGGAGTTTGGTTCCCGTTTTGCCAACTGGGAGCAGGCCTGCTGGAAGCTTAATGGGATGCTGCCCCCGGACATCGGGGTGCGGCGCATCTTCGAGGTGGGCGCGCAGGACCACGCGCGGTTCAGCGCCGCTGAGCGGGCTTACACCTATTGGGTCCACACCGGCAAAGACCCTTTCCTCGAAGGCCGCAGTGCGCGCGTCTACGAGGATCTCGACCTCGCGGCGATGAACGCGGCCTCCGCGATGCTGGTGTTCCAGGGTGAATTCGACGCCTTCCAGAAGACGGGGGGCGGCCAGAAGACCACGATTTGCGACGTACGCCATGCCCAGTGGACGCGGACCGAAGCCCACCGCCTCCGCTTTGACATCACGGCCGATCGCTTCCTAAGGAATATGGTCCGCGCCATCGTCGGGACGCTGATTGAGATCGGCAAGGGCCGCATGGCGCCCGAGGCCATGTCGGAGGTCATCGCGTCCAAGGACCGCAGCCAAGCAGGGACCTCTGCGCCGGCGTGCGGCCTGTACCTTTCCCGGGTCGATTACCCCTTCCTCGCGTGAGCGCTCCCGAGACCACAGGCAAGATCTTCGACGGCAAGGTCCTTCGCCGCATCCTTAAGCAGGTCGCCCCGTACCGCCGGCGCTTCCTCTGGACGGGCGTGCTGGTGGTCCTGTTGGCCGGCCTGAGCTGGGTGCGGCCCTACCTGATCCGGGTGGCTCTTGACGACCACATTGCCGTGGGCGACGGACCGGGTCTGCTGCGCATCTTCCTTATGGTGGTCGGCCTGATCGTGGTTGAGGCTCTGCTGCAGTTCTGGCAGACCTACTGGGCCAACTGGGTCGCCCAGAGCGTGACCCTCGACTTGCGCGCCGCCCTGTTCCAACGCGTGTCGCGCTTCCGCCTCAAGTACTTCGACCAAACGCCCGTCGGACAGCTGGTGACGCGCCACATCAGCGACATCGACGGCATCGCGGATGTCTTCTCCAACGGCCTGCTGAACGCGGTCGGTGACATCCTCCGGCTTGTCGTCGTCATCGGCGCGATGCTCTGGATCGACCCGGTCCTGACCATCGTCGTCCTCCTGCCCATTCCGGTGCTTCTCGTGGCCACCCGCATCTTTCAGAAGGCCATCAAGAAGGCGTTCGTCAGTGTCCGCAATGAGGTGGCGCGCATCAACGTCTTCGTCCAGGAGCACGTGACGGGCATGAACATCATCCAGGCCTTTGGACGGGAGGCCGCTGAACGGGAAAAGTTCGCCGTACACAATGCGGCGCACCGCGCGGCCAACATCCGCTCCATCTGGGCCTTTTCCATCTTCTTCCCGGTGGTGGAGATGCTGTCGGCCACCAGCGTCGCCCTGCTGCTGTGGCTTGGTGTGGAGGGGGTGGCAAATGGGGACTTGACCCTCGGTGTCGTCCTTCAGTTCATTCTGTACGTCTTCATGCTGTACCGCCCGATCCGCCAGCTCGCTGACCGGTTCAACGTGTTGCAAATGGGCATCGTCAACGCGAACCGGGTGTTCCACCTGCTCGACATGGACGAACGGATGCCCGAACCGTCTGGTACCTCTGCATCCTCCAATTCCAAACCGTTGAAGGGCCACATCGTGTTCGAGGATGTCTGGTTTGCCTACACCGACGAGGATTGGGTCCTGAAGGGTGTGAGTTTCGAGGTGCAGGCGGGCCAACGCGTGGCCTTCGTGGGCGCCACGGGCGCCGGTAAGTCCAGCATCATCAATCTCCTCAGCCGCCTGTATGAGTTCCAGAAGGGGCGCATCACCATCGACGGGGAGGACATCCGAACAATCCCGCTCGACCGGCTTCGATCCTCCATCGGGGTCGTCCTCCAGGACGTTTTCCTTTTCACCGGTTCGTTAGAGGACAACATCACGCTGTACGACCCCAATATCCCCAGCGAGCGGGTGGAGGAGGCGGTGGACGCTGTGGGTGTCCGGGGCCTCGTCAACCAGCTGCCGGGTGGTCTGGCTTACGACGTGAAGGAGCGGGGCGTGATGCTCAGCACGGGTCAGCGCCAGCTGATCGCCTTCGTCCGCGCCTACGCCCAACAGCCGGGCATTCTGATCCTCGACGAGGCCACAAGCAGCATTGACCCGGAGAGCGAACAGCTCATCCAGGGGGCTACTGAACGCCTCACGAAAGGCCGCACCAGCGTCCTCGTGGCACACCGACTGTCCACGATCCGCGATGCGGACCGCATCCTCTGCCTCGATGCCGGAGAAATCGTCGAGCAGGGAACCCACGAAGAGCTACTCGCGTCGAAGGGGGCGTACCACAGGCTATTCGAGCTCCAATTCGATGCGTGATTGGCCCTGATCACGTCATGGAGACTTCAGATGCATTTGAAGTGGTCGAACGGCTCGCCGCAGGCCGTGCAGGTGTAGTGCGCTTTGCAGGCCGTGGAGCCAAATAGGCTGACCAGCTTCGTGTCTATGCTTTTGCACTTGGGGCACCGGATGTCCGGTGTTTCACCTTGCAGTACGCGCTTGTCGGATGTCTTGCCGGGAGGAGCGATGCCGTAGGCTTCCAACTTGGCCTGGGCTTTGTCGTCTAGCCAGTCTGTAGTCCAGGCCGGCGAATACACGAGTTCCACGGTGAGGTTGCGGGATTCCTCCTGGGCCAAGGGACCGAGTGTGGATCGGATGTCGTCCGCGATGGCGTCCATGGCCGGACAGCCCATGTAGGTGGGGGTGATGCGGACGGTGAGCCCGCCTTTGGTGCAATCGACCCCGCGCACGATGCCCATTTCGACTACGTTGAGCACAGGGATTTCCGGGTCTGGAACGGTCTCGAGAATGGCCAGCCAGTCGTCCGTATTGCGCATCACCATTGGGCGTCGGGGTAGGTACGGGGCAGAACTTGCATC
The DNA here is from genome assembly GCA_036159995.1 of Bacteroidota bacterium. Lineage (GTDB taxonomy): Bacteria > Bacteroidota > Bacteroidia > Flavobacteriales_D > Sanyastnellaceae > UBA8752. Next base: position 14,334 of record JAYYEI010000016.1, on the reverse strand, counting down.
TCCGCGAGCAGGAAGGAGAGCTGCTCAGTGTGGCGCCCGATGCGGCCGCCAGTCTGTTCCGGAATGGATTCCGGGCGGGTCAGGCCGCTTTCGGCCAGCATGTCGTTGAATCGCGCTTCCCAGCCCTCGCGAAGTTCGGCGGGATCGACGCCCCAGCCTTTCGTGGCGGCGGCCTGCGTGATAGCGTCCGAATGGAAGAGGTCGCCCACGTATGGGAGGAGGTCGTTCAGGCTCTGCTGGACCTTGGCGTGGCTCTCCTCCGTTCCGTCGCCGAGGCGGACCATCCAGGCCCGGCTGTGGCGCAGGTGGTAAGCGCTTTCCTTGGCACTCTTGCGGGCAATGGCGGCGATCTCGGGGTCGCTCGAGCGGCTCAGGCCTTCGTGCAGGCCGACGGAATAGGCGTCAAAGAGGAATTGGCGGACGATGGTGTCTCCGAAGTGGCCGTTGGGGCGTTCGCAGAGCAGCGCGTTGCGGAATTCGGCCTGGTCGCGGAAGTAGGCGAGTCGGTCCTCGTCGCGGCCCTGGCCTTCGATTCGGCCGGCGAGGCTCAACCAAGCGCGGGCCTGGCCAATCTGGTCGAGTCCGATGTTGGTCAAGGCGATGTCCTCTTCGAGGGCTGGACCGTGGCCTGTCCACAGGCCGAGTTGCTGGCCGAGGATGAGGGCGTCGTCGCCGAGGCGGAGGAGGTAATCGAATCGCGCGTCCACCGGGTCACATGTGCTTGACCTCGTCAGGGAGGTCGTAGAAGGTCGGGTGGCGGTACACCTTGTCGTCCGCTGGGTCAAACAGCACGTCCTTTTCGTCGGGCGAGGAGGCGGTGATGGCATTGGCGGGCACCACCCAGATGCTTGCGCCTTCCTGACGGCGGGTGTAAACGTCACGGGCGTTCTCCACGGCCATTTCCGCATCGGCCGCGTGCAGGCTGCCCACATGGCGGTGGGACAGTCCCTGACGGCTGCGGATGAAGATTTCCCAGAGGGGCCAGTTCTTCTTGTCCACGGGCTCGAGGTTAGGCGGCGGCGGTGTCGGCCGCAGCGCGGCGGGCGGCGCGCTTTTCCGCATGGGCGTTGGCGGCGTCCCGAACCCACTCTCCATTGTCCCAGGCGGTCCGACGCGTCTCAATGCGCTCCTTGTTGCAAGGGCCGTGGCCGGAGACCACGCGCTTGAATTCGGACCAATCGATCTCGCCGATGTCGTAGTGTCCGGTCTCTTCGTTCCAATTCAGGTCGGGGTCCGGGACGGTCAGTCCCAGCAATTCGGCCTGGGGGACAGTGAGGTCCACAAACTTCTGGCGGAGCTCATCGTTGGAGAATCGCTTGATGTTCCACGCCATGGATTGCGCGCTGTTGGGGCTGTCGTCGTCCGGCGGACCGAACATCATCAGGGACGGCCACCACCAGCGGTTGAGCGCGTCTTGCGCCATGGCCTTCTGGTCTTCGGTGCCGCCGGCCATCGTCATCATGATCTGGAAGCCTTGACGCTGGTGGAAGCTCTCCTCCTTGCACACGCGGACCATGGCCCGGGCGTAGGGTCCGTAGCTGCACTTGCAGAGGGGCACCTGGTTCATGATGGCCGCGCCGTCGACCAGCCAGCCGATGGCGCCGATGTCCGCCCAGTTCAGGGTGGGGTAGTTGAAGATGCTGCTGTATTTCGCCTTGCCGCTGTGGAGGTCGGCAATGGTGTCGTCCCGCTGCACGCCGAGCGTTTCACAGGCGCTATAGAGGTAGAGCCCGTGGCCTGCCTCGTCCTGCACCTTGGCCATCAGGATGGCCTTGCGCTTCAGGCTCGGGGCGCGGCTGATCCAGTTGCCCTCGGGCAACATGCCGACGATCTCGGAGTGCGCGTGTTGGCTGATCTGGCGGATCAACGTTTTCCGGTAAGCGTCGGGCATCCAATCCTTCGGCTCAATCTTCTTGTCCGAGGCGATGTAGGCCTCGAAACGCTGCAACAGGTCCATTTCCATGCTCCCCAAAAATACGTCGGTGTGGACGGAGAGAACCGATGGGGTATGCAAGGGGTTCTCCACCCAAGCCCATTCATTCCGAGATTCGCACCCCATGTCTGACCGTTTCCATGATTTGCGCGTGGCCGAAGTGCGCCGCGAGACTGCCGATTGCGTGTCCATCGTCCTCGATGTGCCCGCGGACCTGACGGAGGCCTTCGCCTTCAAGCAGGGTCAATACTTGACGTTTGATCAGGAGATTCAGGGTGAATCGGTCCGCCGCAGCTACAGCATTTGTGCCGGTGTCGGAGAGGAGCTGCGGGTGGCGGTCAAGCGGGTGCCTGAAGGCCGCTTCAGCACCTGGGCCAATGCAGAGCTCAAGGCCGGCGATACCCTGAGGGCCATGCCGCCCAACGGCCGGTTCTTCACGGAACTCGATGCGGGCCAGAGCAAGCATTACGTGGCCTTTGCCGCGGGCTCGGGCATCACGCCCATCCTGTCGCACATCAAGACGGTGCTGGCGACGGAGCCGCAGAGCCGGTTTACCCTGCTGTACACCAACAAGGACCAGGCGAGCGTCATCTTCAAGTCCGAACTCGATGACCTCAAGGACCGCTTCCTCGACCGGTTGCGCCTTTTCCATTTCTTCACCCGCGAGCCGGTGGACACGCCACTATACGCCGGCCGCATGGATGCCGACAAGGTGGATGCCGTTGCGGCCTCCTTGCTGGGAGGTGCGGCCATCGACGAGGTGTTTGCCTGTGGTCCGGAGCCGATGATCCACGCCGTTCGCGAGCGGATGGCGGCGGCGGGCGTCCCTGAAGCCAACATCCACTTCGAGCTCTTCACGTCCCCGACGGCCAAAGCCGCAGCGGATGCCGGGGCGGATGCCGCTCCGGTCGAGGTGGATGCCGGCCAGGAAGTCTTCGTCATCATTGACGGGTCCACCCACAAGTTGGACTACGACGGCAGCAAGAGCATCCTCGACACCGGATTGGATGCCGGTCTCGACCTGCCCTACAGCTGTTGCGGTGGCGTCTGTTGCACCTGCCGGGCCCTTGTGACGGAAGGGGCCGGGGAGATGGAGGTCAACTACGCCCTCGAGCCCGGGGAAGTGGAACAGGGCTTTGTGCTCACGTGCCAGACCAAGCCCAAGCCGGGGTCTGCGCGGCTCGTGGTCGATTTCGACCAGCAGTAAGTATAGAAGACCGGGTCAAGCCCGCTCGTCGAGCTCGATCCAGCGCTCGGTCTTGGCTTCGATGTCGGCGGTGACCATAGCGAGTTCCGTGGCCAGTTCCGTCATTTTCTCGTGGCCGATGTCCGGTGCGGTCATGGCCGTCTCCAATTCGGCCTTGCGGGCCTCGAGCCCGGCAATCACGTCTTCCAGCCCCTCGTACTCGCGCTTTTCGTTGTAGCTGAGCCGCTGGCTGTAGTCGCCTTTTGGGGCGGCGGGGCCTTCTTCTGCTCCTTGGGCCGCCGCGGCCATGGCCGCGGCCGCACGCTCGGCCGCAGCCGCCTTGTCTTCGGCATCGGCCGCTGTGCGGTACTGGGTGTAGTTGCCGGGAAAGTCCCGCACGCCACCGGCGCCGTCGAGGACGAAGACGTGGTCGACCAGCTTGTCCATGAAATACCGGTCGTGGCTCACCAGCAGCAGACAACCGGTGAAGTCCAGCAGGAATTCCTCGAGGATGCCCAGCGTGAAGACGTCGAGGTCGTTGGTGGGTTCGTCGAAGACGAGAAAGTTCGGATTGGCCATCAGCACCCTCAGGAGGTGAAGGCGTTTGCGTTCGCCCCCGCTGAGCTTGTGGATGAAGTCGTGGTGCCGGTTCCGGGGAAACAGGAAGCGCTCGAGCAGTTGGCCGGCCGACAGCTTCTTGCCCTTCTTGAGCGGCATGAACTCGGCAATCTCATAGAGGGCCTCAATCACTTTCATGCCCTCGTCGAACACCGGGGGCTCCTGGCTGAAGTGGCCGAAGACGACGGTATCGCCGATGACCACCTTGCCGCCATCGGGCGTGTCTTCCCTTGTGATGAGGCGGATGAGGGTGCTTTTTCCGGCTCCGTTGTCCCCGACGAGGCCCACGCGCTCACCCGGTTTGAAGTGGTAGGTCCATCCGTCGAGGATGACACGTTCACCATAGGACTTCCGCACGCGATGCAGTTCGAGGATTTTGCCGCCGAGCCGGGCGGGATCGAGTTCCAGTCGGACGTCGTCTTCCTCCAGGCGCACGTTGGCCCGAGCCTTCAGGTCCTTGAAGGCGTCGAGGCGGGATTTGCTCTTTCCGGTGCGGGCCTGGGGGGTGGCACGAACCCATTCGAGTTCGCGACGCATGATGGAGCGGGCGCGGTCACGTTGGGCGTGCTCGTTGGCGGAGCGCTCGGATTTCATCTCGAGGAAATCACTCCAATTGCCGGGGTATTTGTGCAACCCGAACCCGTCCAGTTCAAAGATGGTGTCGCACACCACCTCCAGGAAGAACCGGTCGTGGGTGATCATCAGCAGGGTGGTCTTGGTCCGGGCGAGAAATCCTTCCAGCCATTCGATCATGCCGAGGTCGAGGTGGTTGGTGGGCTCGTCGAGCAAGAGGAGGTCCGGCTGTTCGATGAGGCATTTGGCGAGGGCGACACGGCGCTTCTCGCCGCCGCTCAACTCATCGACAAACCGGTCTGTGTCGTGCAGGCCCAGTTTGCCGAGGATTTCCTTGGCCTGCGCCTCGTAGCTCCAGGCGTCAGCCCGGTCCATGGCGTCATAGGCCGCCTGAAGGGCTTCGGCGTCGTCGCGCTTCGTGGCCTCCTCGTACTGGCGGATGGCGCGCATGGCGTCGTTGTCCGCTTCGAAGAGGTTGGCGAGGATGGTGCGGTCGAGGTCGAGGCCGTGGTCCTGGGCGAGGTGGGCCACCCGGGCCTGGCCGTTGAAGGTGACCGTCCCTCCGTCGGCGCCCTCGATGCCGAGAAGGACCTTCATCAGGGTGCTCTTGCCTGTGCCGTTCCGTGCCACGAGTGCGGCTTTCTGGCCCTGATCGAGACCGAAGTGCAGGTCTTCGAAGATGAGCCGTTCGCCGAACCGCTTGGTCAACCCTTCCACAGAAAGCACGTTTCCGCCTGCCATGGCGCAAAAGTAGAGGCCGGGAGGCGCTAATTTGCCCGCATGAACGACTCCGCGGGCGAAGGGATCACGTGGCATTGCAAACGCTGGGAAGAACTGGGCCGGGAGGAGCTGTATGCCTTGCTGCAGTTGCGGGCTGAGGTCTTCGTGGTCGAGCAGGATTGTCCTTACCAGGACCTCGATGACAAGGACCGAAAGGGCCTGCACCTGTGGGCGGAGCGCTCGTCTGCACCGGCCGCCGGCGGTGGTCGGGTTCTGGCCGTGACGCGGCTGTTGCCGGCGGGGGTGTCCTATGCGGGTGAGGTCAGCATTGGTCGGGTGGTCACAGCCGGGGAGGTGCGGCGTTCCGGATTGGGCAAGGAACTCATGGTCCGGAGCCTCGAGGCCCTGCACGAAGCGTGGCCCGGAGAGCCAATCCGCCTGTCCGCCCAGCAATACCTCGAGCGATTCTACGCCGGTTTCGGGTTTGAAACGGTGGGCGACGCGTACTTGGAAGACGGCATTCCTCACGTGGCGATGACGCGGCCGGCCGGCCGGCCCTGAGCCTATCTTCGCGGCCATGTCCGAACCGCCTTGTGCCTCGGTGGTCATTCCCTGTCTGAATGAGGTCCGCCACATCGGTCCCTGCCTCGACGCGCTGGACGCCCAGACGGGCCTTTCCGGTCGGTTGGAGGTGCTCGTGGTGGACGGGGGGAGTGATGATGGAACCCGAGAGCTCCTCGATTCCCTGCAGGCCGAATGCATTGATCTTCGGGTGATTGACAATCCACAGCGGATTACCCCTGTGGCCATGAACCTCGGCATTGATGCAGCCTTGTCGGAGGTCATTGTCATCCTGGGCGCCCATGCCGAGGTGGCCTTGGATTTCATCCGGCGGAATCTGGATGTTCTGAAGGCGCACCCGGAGTCGGGCTGTGTGGGCGGGGTGGTTGAGCAGGTCCATGGGGACGAACGGAGCCGGCGGATTGGGCTGGCCATGTCGTCGCCTTTTGGCGTCGGGGATGCCCGCTTTCGCACGGGAGGATTGGCCGGCCACGTGGACACGGTGGCCTTTGGGGCTTACCGCAAGTCCGTCTTTGGGGAAGTCGGGGGGCTGGATGAGGCCCTGGTACGGAACCAGGACGATGAATTGAATTACCGACTCACGGAATCCGGATGGCGCATCTGGTTCGATCCCCGCATTCGATCGGTCTACCATGCGCGGTCCAGCTACAGCAAGCTGTTCCGTCAGTACCGCCAGTACGGTTACTGGAAGGTGTTCGTGAACCGCAAGCACAGAACGGTCACGACGTGGAGGCAGTTGGCGCCGGCGGCCTTCCTGTTTGTTCTCGTCGCGTTGTCCGTCGGGACGCTCGTGGACCTCGGATTGCCCCAAGCGGACCGATGGACCAATCTGGCCGCCCCTGCCTTGGCCACGGTTCTCGGAACCTGGATGCTGGGGGCCGTCGGGTCCGTCATCCTGTGTGGTGTCCGCCGGCGTGATGCGCTCGGTGTGATGCGGTCCTTCCTCATCCTGCATGTGGCTTATGGATGGGGGTATTGGCAGGGTGTGCTGGACTTTCTGATCCTGCGTCGGTCTCCCTCGGCGGAATCCAAGCGGTTGACCCGATGAGGGACACGGCCATGCAACGCGCGGAATCGTGGGCGTGGCGAATGGTGATGCCCGCCCTGCTCTTGGGTGGGGTGGTGGCGGGATGGGTGTTGCTCGTGGCGGTCTTCATTCGGCTCTGGAATTGGCAATCCTTCGCGCCCGGAGCCCGCTGGAATTTGCCGGGCGGGGCGGGGCCTTGGTTGGCCTACTATGCCTTGCAGTTGATTGGGGGGCTGTGGAGTGCCAATGTCGAGGCGTGGGCCTTCAGCCTCGAGGTCAAGGCGTCTTTGTTGTTTTTGCCCCTCGTCGCCGGCATTCCCGGTCGTTCGCTCGGGCGGGACTTCTGGTGGTCCGTGGGCTGGGGAGTGACGGTGTTCCTGTCCTGGCGGCTGCTGCATGCGGCTTGGCACCACGTGGTGCTGGGAGACCCCGGTTTCTGGACCTATGCGGGGTTTTCGGGGGATGTGCACCCCACGTATCTGAGTTTGCATGCGGCCGTGGCCTGGGTCGGGTTGTCCAAACAGTGGGGAGGCGCGAAGGCCCTGTGGCCGCTGACGATTCTGTTTGCCTTCTGCATTGGTCTGATGGGGTCAAAGGCCGGCATTTTGGCCGCCATGACCGCGGCGATGGCCGAGCCGGTCCTCACGTCCATCTGGCCTGGCCTGCGTGATTCGGTCCGGACCAAGGGGATGTCGCTGGCGTTCTGTGCGGTTCTCGCGGCGAGCGCAGTGTGGAGTTCAGGGGATCGGTTCGGAGAGATGACGACGGCGGCAGAAGCCATCCGGTCCGAGTCCGCTCCCGTGGCCAGCAGCAGTGCGGGCCGCGTGGCGGTCTGGCGGTCCTCGCTCGACGTTCTGCTGACTCACCCGTTGGGCGTGGGCACCGGCGATGTCACGGATGAGCTGACCGCGGTCTACGATCAAGGCGGCATCGACTATGCCCGAGATCGGAAACTGAATCCCCACAACCAGTGGCTTCAGGCCGGGGTCGCTTTAGGTTGGGCCGGAGTCCTGGTGTTCTCTCTGATTCTGTGGTCGTGGTTGGGCATGGCCTGGCGCCGCCGATCCGTCATCGGGTTCCTCTGCGGGACCTTGTTTCTTTTGCATGCTGCTGTAGAATCCGTTCTGGAGGTCCAGCGGGGTGTGGTGTTCCTTCTGTGGTTGTGGATGGCCATCGTGGAGGAGGGGCCGAGAAATCGGATGTGATGGAATTGAACCTGCCCTTGCCGGCTCCCGGCGAACCCACAGCGTTCGATACGGTAGAAGACGCCATTTTCAACTACTCTATGACACACGTTAAAAGCGTGTTATATGATATTCAAGAAAGTGGTGATTTAAGTAAAAAGATGGCGGCCTGGTACCGGTTTGTCCGGGACGAAATCCGCTATGATCCCTTCTCCATTGAGTTGGAGTCCGAGGCGCTTTCTGCCTCGCGCACGGTGGAGGCACAGCACGGCCATTGCCTCCACAAGAGTGTGCTGTTCGTCACGGGGTTGAGAGCGATGGGGGTGCGGGCGCGACTTGGATTGGCCCGGGTGCGCAACCACTTGGCCACGGAACGGTTGGAGCGCTTGTTGAGAACAGATGTTCTCGTACCGCATGGGTATGCGGCCTTTTGGAACGGAGCGCGTTGGGTCAAGGTGACGCCCGTGTTCAACAGCAGCCTCTGTGAGCGGCTCGGGACGAATCCTTTGCCGTGGTCGCCGAACGAGGACAGTCTGTTTCAGCCCCTTGATTCAGGAGGGAAACGGTTCATGGAATACCTGGACGACTACGGTCTGCACACGACGGTGCCCTTGAATTTCCTCAAGGAGGCGTTGCAGCGTGAGTATCCGCACTGCTTCAATGAGGCGGGGCAATGGCGGCTGCCTGAGGCGTGATCAGGCGGAGGCGCTGTCTTGACTAGCGGACTTCTGGGTGACGCCGCCTTTCGTCTTCTCATTCAGTGCGGCCTCGATGAAGGCCTTGAAGAGGGGGTGAGGCGTCACGACCGTGCTCTTGTATTCCGGGTGGAATTGAGCGCCGACAAACCACGGATGGCCCGGGATCTCGACGATTTCGACCAGGTTGGAGTCGGGGTGGGTGCCGGTCGGCCTCATGCCATGTTCGATGAACCGGTCGCGGTAGGCGTCGTTGAACTCGTAGCGGTGGCGGTGCCGCTCTTCCACCTTGTCCGTCCCATAGGCCGCCGCGGCCAGCGAGCCTTCGGACAAGTCACAAGGGTAGGCGCCGAGCCGCATCGTGCCGCCCATGTCGGCCAATCCCTTCTGTTCTTCCATCAGGTCGATGACGGGGTCTGGCGTGTAGTCCTTGATTTCCGTGCTGTGCGCCTCCTCGAGGCCGATGACGTTTCGGGCAAATTCGATGACAGCGCACTGCATCCCCAGGCAGATGCCGAAGAAGGGGACGCCGTTCTCCCGGGCGTGACGGATGGCTTCAATCTTGCCGTCAATGCCGCGCGAACCGAAACCGGGGGCGACCAGGATGCCGTCCATGTCCGACAGGATGTCAGCGGCATTGTCGGCGTGAATCTGTTCGCTGTGCATCCAGTGGAGTTTGACCTGCACTCCGGCGGCGGCTCCAGCGTGGGTGAAGGACTCCGCGATGCTCTTGTAGCTGTCCTTGAGCTCCACGTATTTGCCGACCAGGGCGATGTCGACGCGCTGCTCCGGGTTCTTGTGCTTCTGGAGAAAATTCATCCAAGGGCCGAGATTCATCGGCCCCGATGCGTCCACTCCCAATTTACTGAGAACCACTTCGTCAAGCCGTTCTTCTTGCATCAACAGCGGAACGTCGTAGATGGTTTTGGCGTCAATGGACTGAATGACGGCTTCGACGTTCACATTGCAGAACCGAGCGAGTTTGTTCCGGATGGATTTCGAGAGCTCATGCTCGGTCCGGCAAACGAGCACATCGGGCTGGACACCGAATTCGAGCAACTGCTTCACGCTGTGTTGTGTGGGCTTCGTCTTGAGTTCTCCGGCGGCGGAGAGGTAGGGAACCAGTGTCAAGTGCACCACGAGGGTGTCTTCCGGCTTTTCCCAGCGCATTTGGCGCACGGCCTCGATGTAGGGCAGGGATTCGATGTCGCCGACGGTGCCTCCGATCTCGGTGATCACGAAGTCATATCGGTCGCCTTCCCCAAGGATTTGGACGCATCGCTTGATCTCGTCGGTGATGTGAGGGATGACCTGGACCGTACGGCCGAGGTATTCGCCTCGGCGTTCCTTGTCGATGACGCTCTGGTAGATGCGGCCGGTGGTGATATTGTTGGCCTGGGAAGTCCGGACGTCGAGGAAGCGCTCGTAGTGACCGAGGTCGAGGTCGGTCTCGGCTCCGTCATCCGTCACGAAGCATTCCCCATGCTCGTAGGGGTTCAGGGTTCCCGGGTCAATGTTGATGTAGGGGTCCAGTTTCTGGATGGTCACCTTCATGCCGCGGGCCTGCAGGAGCTTGGCCAATGACGCGCTGATGATGCCCTTTCCAAGGCTGGAGGAAACCCCTCCCGTAACGAAGATGTACTTGGTGGCGTTCGCCTGTCCCGTAGTGCCCTGCATACGGGATAGCAAGGTACGGCCTTTCCTTGGGTTAGAGGGCAGGAAGTTTCCCTGCGCTGTCCACAGGTCTTGAACGGAGGTTCAGAGGTCGTCGGTGAGCGACTGGACGACCTTGAATCCACCGAGAAATTCCTTGGCCACCACCCGCAGGAGGGAATAGGCGGGGATGGCCAGCATCATGCCCGTGATGCCCGCGAGGCTGCCGGCGATGGAGATGAGCAGGAAGATTTCGAGCGGATGGGCCTTGACGCTGCCGGCGAAGATGACGGGTTGGGTGAACAGGTTGTCGACCACCTGCGCGAGCAGGAAGACGAGTCCGGCCTTGCCCAGGAGGTTGCCCAATTCCGCGGCCTGCAGGTGGGTGGTCAGGATGATGCCGAGGCCGAGGCCCGCTCCGACCAGGGGCCCTACGTAGGGGATGAGGTTGAGGAGCCCGGCCAAGAAGCCGATGAGGAAGGCGTTGGGCACGCCCAGGATGAGCAGTCCGCTGGTGATGACGGTGGTGATGATGGCCACCTGGGCCGCAAGGCCGATGAAGTATCGGGTGAGCAGGGCGGTGGAATTGTCCAGGACGCTCTGCATCCGCTCCATGTGGCGGTCGGGGGTCAGGGCGTGAAGGATGCTGGGGAACAGGTGTCGGTCCTTTAGGAAGAAATAAGTCATGAAGGCAATGCTGAACAGGGCCACCACGAGGTTTCCGGCCACGGAGAAGAGGCCTGACAAGGCGCCACCGAGTCCGTTCTCTCCGAGGGCGGCGGACAGGGCACTGCCGAGGCTGGCCGTGTCGATCCAGGAGGTTGGGTCGACGCCCTGTGCCTCGAGGAGGGGCAGCCATTCGACCAACAGCAATTCGAGTTCTCTCGCCGTTCCTTGGAAATCCAGTCCGGCCAGGGCGCTTGCCTCGGCCGAGATGAGCGGAGCGAACAGGCTCACGAGCAGGCTGAGGGCGGTGAAGAGCACCAGGAGGGTGAGGATGGCCCCGATGGTCGATCCGATGGGGTGTCCGGCAATGCGGATGCGGTCGCAGAGCCCGACCAGCGGCCGGCCGATGAAGCTCAGTGCAATGGAGATGATGAGGTAGGCCGTCAGGTCCGAGAACCGCATGAGGCCACCGATGAGCAGGGCCACGCCGAGCAGGCCGGCCAGCCGGCGCACCGTCCAGAACCGCGCCTCCAGGGGCGTCATGGACATCAGGTCTCCGGAATCGGGGGTGGAGGAGGTGTCGGACATGCGGTGAAGTTAATCGCCTCGGCCGGTGCGGTGGTGCAGGACCCGGCCGCTGCCCGCGGCGATGTCCCGCCAGTCGGGAATGTCGAGGGCGATGGAGACGATGTCGGCGGTGGTCATCCCAATGTAGTCGCCCGTGAGCTCCATCACGAGGTGGCTGATGCCGGGGTTGTGTCCGATGATCCAGAGTCTCGGGTGTCCGGATTCCAAGGCGATGAGGTCCATCCATTGGCCGGCGGTGGCCAGGTACCCTCTGCCAGTGTCGCGTCGCAAGGGGAGGTGGGTCTCGTCAACACCGAGATCACGCCAGACGCTGAACAGGACATCGGCCGTCTGTCGGGTCCTCACGGCATCGCTGACCAGCATGGCGTCGCCGGGTGAAGGCGGGAAGCAGCGCGCTTGGTCCGCGGCACTCAATAGCCCCCGAGGGGCGAGGGCGCGTTCGTGATCGCGCTGCCCAGACGTTCCGGCTTCAGCCTTGCCGTGGCGCATGAGAAAAAGTTGATGGGTGCTCATGGAAGAATCAATCGAGGTTCAAAATAGAATCAATGTCGACGAATTAAATTTTTAGACAAGCCTAAAAATTGGTTTGCTCTGGCCTAATTTCGCTCGATGCCCACGGTCTCCGTCGAGAATTACCTCAAGGCCATCCTTTACCTCCATGAAGAGGGGAAGGAGCAGGTGAGCACCACCGAATTGGCGGGGCGGGTCCAGGCGACTCCGGCCAGTACATCGGCCATGCTGAGGAAGCTCGGGGAGCGCGCCTGGGTGGAGCACCGGCCGTATCGCGGAGTCAGGTTGACGGAGGAGGGCCACCGCATTGCCATGGACATCCTGCGTCGACATCGGCTGTGGGAGTGCTTTCTGGTGGACCATTTGGGGTTTGATTGGGACGAGGTCCATGAGATTGCTGAAGAACTCGAGCACGTGGACAGTCGGGATTTGACCAACCGACTCGACGCCTTCCTCGGGTTTCCCAAGCTGGATCCGCATGGAGATGCGATTCCCGGGCCCAACGGCCGTTTCCGCACGGTGGCCGCACGGACCCTGCTGTCCGAGGCACCGAAGGGACTTGAATTGGTGGTGGTCGGCGTCGTGGATGGGCGAGATTCCTTCCTGCGGCACCTCGGAGTTCTCGGCATCTCACTCGGTACCCGGATGACGCTCCAGACGCGCCACGCCTTCGATGGCAGTGTCGAGGTGACCTACTCGGACGGGGGAGAGGCCCAAATGCTGACACCATCGGTGACCACCCGGCTGTGGGTGGATCAGAGCAATCCTGAACCGGTCATTGTCTTTCCGGACCCGGACGAATCGGATATCATTGAAACCAACAATTGAACAGGAATGGAAGCCGTAGAACACTTTTTTGTGGGTCTGGGACCTGTGACGTCGGCCGGCTTGGCCACCATCTTCACCTGGCTGATGACCGCGGCGGGTGCCTCGCTCGTCTTCTTTTTCAAGGAGCTTCACCGCCGTCTGCTGGATGGCATGCTGGGCTTTACCGGTGGGGTCATGGTGGCGGCCAGCTGTTTCGGTCTGCTCATCCCGGCCATCGACATGACGGGTGGGGAGGGCATGGCCAGCGTGGCGCCGGCTGCCATTGGATTCATCGTGGGCGCGCTGTTTCTCTTTGCCCTCGACAAGCTGACGCCCCACCTCCACATCAACTTCGATGAGAAGGAGGCGGAAGGCCCCAAGACCGATTGGCACCGCACCACCTTGCTGGTCATGGCTATCACGCTCCACAACATCCCCGAAGGTCTGGCCGTCGGGGTGCTGTTCGGCGGAGCGGCAGCCGGTCTCGAAGGCGCCACCATCGGAGGTGCCATTGCCCTGGCGTTGGGCATTGGCATTCAGAATTTTCCGGAGGGCATTGCCGTGAGCATGCCGCTGCGGCGCCAAGGCGTATCCCGTGGCCGGTCCTTCTGGTTTGGTCAGCTCAGTGCCATCGTGGAGCCTGTAGCGGGTGTGATCGGGGCCGTGGCGGTCCTGACGATTGAGCCCATGTTGCCCTATGCGCTCGCCTTTGCGGCGGGGGCGATGATCTACGTCGTCGTAGAGGAGGTGATCCCGGAGACACAGCGGGACAAGTACACAGACGTGGCCACCCTCGGTTTCATCCTCGGCTTCGTCCTGATGATGGTGCTTGACGTGGTCCTCGGCTGATTACCTATTGTGCAGGGCGGACTCGATGGTGCCGACCAGGTCCATTCCGCCGAACCGCCCCGAGCTCATCAGCAGGAAGACGGTTCCGTCACCCGCACCCGCCCGCACGGCTTTGGGCAACACGCTGTGGTCCTGCACCACGTGGAGGTCCTCCCTCTGAAAGGCTTGCTTGACGGTGTCTCCATCGAGGGGAGGGAGTCGTTTGTGTTCGAGCACGGAAGGCGAATAGCACACCCAGGCTTTATCGGCGGCATCCAAGGCACCCGCGTAGGTGGGCAGGAAGTCGGGGTTCAGGCTGGAGAAGGTGTGCAATTCGAGCACGGCAATCAATTTCCGATCCCTGAACTGGTCGCGAACCGATTTCGTGGTGGCCTGTACCTTGGAGGGGGCATGGGCGAAATCGCGGAACACCGTGCAGCGCCGGTCCGCCGCATCGAGGACCCGTTCGAGACGGCCGGCTGCCCCGGTGAAATCCTGGACGGCGTCGAGGTAGTCGGTTGGCCGAACGCCCCACGCCTCGGCCAGTTTCATGGCTCCCGCGAGATTCAGCGCGTTGTGCGTCCCGACGAGTTTCAAGGGGGTCGTACGGCCTTCGAGGAGGACTTCCAGTGTGCCGTCCCCCATGGAGAATTCCGGGGTGCGGTAGGGGACCCATCGGAGATCGGGACGCTCGGTCAGGACCCCATCCACGGCGCGCCCGAGTTCGGCATCCTCCTCGCACCAGACCACCGTCCCGTTAGGCT
>JAYYEI010000015.1:0-74578 GCA_036159995.1 Bacteroidota bacterium | reverse complement strand
GGGGTAAGAGCCCACCAGCGTGTTGGGTGACCACACGGCTCAGGAAAACCTTTCGGGCTGCAAGACCATGTAAACCAGTGCTTGAGGGCGACCCGTCCGATGCTGGAGGGTAGGTTGCGCAGATCAATGGTGGAAGTCCTTCGGGACAACAGAATCCGGCTTACAGCCTTGACGTCCCCGGGGTTTTGTCCCCGGGGATTTGTTTGTGTGGGCGTCTGGTTGGGTTGTATTGATTGAATGGAAATGTTGTTATTTCGCATGGCCTGACGAATACGAACGCGTATTTCATTCAATTCAAACAACATGGCCAAAAAAGGCACTGTGACTCTCGGAGCCTCGGAGCTCCAACAAATCAAGAGCTTCTACGAACAGGAGCGAATTCAATTGGCGGCCAAACTGCGCCACGTCGATGAGGTGATTGCCCGGTTGGGTGGCAGCTCGATGGCAGTGGCCGAGGCTGCTCCTGCAGCTCTCGCTGCGGTTCCTGCCAAGCGCGGCCCTGGACGTCCCCGGAAAGGCGCCCCTGACACGAAGGCGAAAAAGGCGGGCCGTCCGAAAAAGCGCGGTCCCAAGAGTGTGTGGGGCAATTTCATCCTGCGCCGTCTTCGTCAATGTGACCGCCCGCTGAGTTACTCCGAGCTGGTGCGGGATGCAATGGTGTTGAACAACATTCCGGCCGATCGGGAGAAGAATGCCAAGGCGAGCGTCTTGAATGCGGCCTTCCGACTGCGAAACACGCTGAAGAAAATTGACACCGTGGGACTGCCGGGCAAAAAGGAAAAGTTCCTCGTCCTAACCTCCTGGGTGGCGTCCGAGGGCAAGCTCAAGGCTCCGTACGACAAGCTCTTTGAATCCTTGGCTTCTACGCCCATGGACGATCGTGGGCGTAAGCCGCGTCGCCCGGCTGCAGCGCCGGCGGCGAAGAAGGCGGCTCCGGCTCGCAAAGCGGCGGCCAAGCCTGCTGCGAAGAAGGCGGCTCCGGCTCGCAAAGCGGCGGCCAAGCCTGCTGCGAAGAAGGCGGCTCCGGCTCGCAAAGCGGCGGCTAAGCCTGCCGCGAAGAAGGCGGCTCCGGCTCGCAAAGCGGCGGCCAATCCTGCTGCGAAGAAGGCGGCTCCGGCTCGCAAAGCGGCGGCCAAACCGGCCGCGAAGAAGGCGGCTCCGGCTCGTAAGGCAGCAGCCAAACCGGCTGCGAAGAAGGCGGCTCCGGCTCGCAAGCCCAGAGCTAAGAAGAGCTGAGAACGCAAACGAAGACCACGGAAAAGGGCGCCCAATCGGCGCCCTTTTCCTTTCCATTGAAATTCCTCCTGGCCTCAGGCCTGGTGGAACGGATAGCGGTAATCGGTCGGCGGCGACAGCGTCTCTTTGATTGTCCGCGGGCTGACCCAACGCAGCAAGTTGAGGTAGGACCCCGCCTTGTCGTTGGTTCCCGATCCCCGGGCGCCGCCGAACGGCTGTTGGCCCACGACGGCGCCGGTCGGCTTGTCGTTGATGTAGAAGTTGCCGGCAGCATTCTCCAAGGCGCGCATGGCATCGTCGATGGCGTACCTCTCCCGGGCGAAGACGGCCCCGGTCAGGGCGTATTCACTGGTGGAATCCACCGTTTGCAGGATGCCGTCGAAATCATCGGCGGGGTAGACGTAGATCGTGACGACCGGCCCGAAGATTTCCTCCTCCATGGTCTTGAAGTGGGCGTCCTTGGCCACGATGACGGTCGGTTTCACGAAGTATCCCACACTGTCGTCGCAGACGCCGCCGCAGAGGATGTCGGCGTCGGGGCTCTGCTTGGCGTAGTCGATGTAGCCTTTGATGTTGTCGAAAGACCGGCGATTGATCACGGCGCCCACGAAATTCGTGGGGTCGGCCGGTGAGCCCATTTTGAGCGTGCCCACTTCGGCGGCCAGTTTGTCTTGGATTTCGGGCCACAGGTTGTCTGGGAGGTAGACACGGCTGGCTGCACTGCATTTCTGTCCCTGGAACTCGAAGGAGCCGCGGACGATGCCGGCGACCACTTCGTCCACATCGGCGGAGCGGTGCGCGACGATGAAGTCCTTGCCACCGGTCTCGCCGACAATGCGCGGGTAGGTCTTGTACTGGGCAATGTTCTCGCCAATGGTCTTCCACAGGTGGCGGAACACGCCGGTGGACCCGGTGAAGTGCAATCCGGCGAAATCGGGGTGGGAGAAGACCACGTCGCCTGCGGCGGGACCGTCGACGGTCACCAGATTGATGACGCCTTCGGGCAGGCCTGCGGCGTGCAGCAGCTCCATGATGACGTGGGCGGAGTAGATCTGGTCGTCAGACGGCTTCCACACTACCACGTTGCCCATGAGGGCAGCGGAAATGGGCAGGTTGCCCGCAATGGCCGTGAAGTTGAATGGGGTGATCGCGAAGACGAAGCCTTCCAGTGCGCGGTACTCGAGGCGGTTCCAGAGTCCCGGAGCGCTCTCCGGTTGCTGCGCGTAGATCTCCTGAGCGAAATGGCAATTGAACCGAAGGAAGTCGATGAACTCACAGGCGGCGTCGATTTCGGCCTGATGCAGGTTCTTTCCTTGGGCGAGCATGGTGGACGCATTGATGCGGGTCCGCCAGGGGCCGGCGAGCATTTCGGCGGCGCGGAGGAAGATGCTGGCGCGTTGCTCCCATTCGAGGGCGGACCAAGCGGCGCGGGCTTCCAATGCCGCGTCGATGGCCTCCTTGACATGCTCGGAGGTGCCGAAATGGGCGTGACCGATGACGCGCTGATGGTCGTGTGGCGGGGTCAGGGGGCGCTTGTCCTCGGTGAAGACCTTGCGGCCTCCAATCACCATGGGGACGGCCACGGGTTCCTGGTTCAACATGCGGTCGTATTCGGCCAGCTGGGCCTCGCGCTCGGGGCTGCCGGGGCCGTATCCGAGGACGGGTTCATTCTCCGGGTAGGGGACTTGGAAGAAGGCGTTGGGCATGGGAATTCGTTGTGGCGGCAAAGGTAGGGGCGTCCCATGCCTCGGGAAGGGTCAGGCCATTCCTGTTGAAAACCCCCGCCGTTCCTACGCGTTCGTCGCCGTGTGCGCCTCAATTTGCCTTCATGTCGCGCGCGGGGGTTTCGGAGTTGGCCCGGCGGAGTTCAGTTCTCCTCAGGAGTGGACTTCTGCTGTGGTGTGCGCTGTCGGCTCCCCACCTCGCCAAAGCCCAAGACCCTCAGGGCATTGAAGAGCTCAGGATGCGGGCTGAGGCGGCATATGCCGAAGGCCGCCTGTTGGAAGCGCTGAGTGATTTCGAGCGTTTGGTGAGCCTGTTTCCCGAAGAGGGATGCCTCCATGGCCGATTGGCCGGCTGCGCACTGAAGGAGCCGGGTCGCCTCGCCATGGCCCGCCGTCATCTGCGCATTGCCGTCAAGCAGGGGTGCGCCGATGTCGATCTCGAATTTCACCGGGCCCGGATGGCCCAATTGGAGTACGACTTCGAACGCGCCCGGGACCTGTACGCGGCCTACCTCGCTGCTGCCGGCAAAAAGGGGCGCTTCAAGGCCGAGGCGGAAACGGCAGCCGCGATGTGCGGTGCGGCGGTGTGGGACCCGCAGGAAGCCGTGGGTCTCAAGGTGCTGGATCGGTATCCGGCTGACCCGGACGGCGCCTTCCGGTTCTACCGTCCGGAAACGCCTGGGCTGCGCCTCGTCAACACGCCCAAGGCGCTTCGCTCCAAGGCCGATGGCAAGGTGGCTCCGGGCCGCATTGCCTTCCACAATGGGGACACGGTTGTGGTCTACGCCTCACTGGGCAAATCGGGCAAGACCGGGTGGGACCTTTATTCGATTCCATTGACCGGCGGAGAGTATGGCGAGGCCGAGCGCTTGTCGGACACCATCAACACGGAATACGACGAGCGGGGCGCCTATCTGGCACCGGAGGGCATTCTGTACTTCTCCAGCAACCGTCCCGGTGGCCTCGGCGGCCAGGACATCTACGCGGTGAAGTGGGAGAATGGTCCGGTTGGGGTGCCGGAACGCCTTCCGTTCCCCATCAACTCCGTCAACGACGATGAGTTTTTCATCCCGGAACCGGACGGTGGAGCGTGGATGTCCTCCAACCGAGCGGCCCGGGAAGGGCGGATTCACGCCTATCGGGTCGCCCTGTCGGCCGCCCCATTCGATGCGGGGTCCGTCAGTTGGATGGCGGACGAAGTGGAATCCTCCGGGATGACCCTGCGCGTTTATGCGCAGGGCGAGGAGGTGGTGACCCGGGCATTGGACGGGGAAGGGGCCGAGCACGAAGCCTTGCCTGAGTTGGACGGGGCCATTGGATTGCGGATTGTCCTGGAGGGGGAAGGGGGCGACATCGTGTCGGAGGCCTTTGGTTCGAACGATTCGGCGTGGGAATTGCGCAAGCAAGGGCGAGGATGGTCTCTGGAGGAGCGCACCGAAGTCGATTGGGCGATGCTGGCCGATCTGCGCGAGGAGGCCACGGGGCCGGCTGTTACTGGGGCCTCTGCTTTGGATGTGGAAACGGGCGGTGCTGAGCCGGAAAAAGCTGAGTTGACGCCTCCATCCTGGGGTCAATGGATTGGTGCGCGTTTGGAGCTTTCGGCGCCGACAGCACCTGTCCCGACGGCGGAACCTGACTTGGTGGCGGTGGAAGTGGACGTTACCACGTCCTCGGCCCCCTCGGATTTGAAGGAACCCACCGAGGCGGTGGCCCAGTCCGGTTCCTCTACGGACGTCTTAAAAGGGCGTCCCAATCCCAGCCCGGGGTCTGATAGTGTGGTGCCATTGGATGGAGAAGGGGCCGACGTTGTAGATGCCTCTTCGCCGTCGACTCAACCGGATTCCGCACCCCGCACGGTCTCCGAGGTGGTGGAGGACGGCGATGTGCCGACGCCGGAGGAGCGGAGCCGAATGGTGGAGCAGGAACCGCAGGCCTTGGCTGAGGTCTGGAATGAAAAAGCCAGGATGCTCCTCGAGCAGGAGTCCCAATTTTTGGATTCGCCCAGTATGGTGGCGGCGGGAATCCTGTCAGAACAGGTGGAGGCCTTGTCGGAGTGGGTTCCGGACGCGGAGCTCATGGCCCCGGAAGTCCGGGATGGTGCCGCATTGGAAGACGTCCGCTACATGATCGAGACCTGGACGACGGCGGTGCAATCGGCCACCAAGGCCTCTCTGGCTGAGGTCGCTGGAGATGCGGCCTTGGCCTATCGCAGGGAGCGCCTGGCCATCCGGGAGATCCAGGCCATGCGCGGCGCAGAACTTGCCCAGGCCATCCAAGCCGCGTCGGATTGGCAGACGGCCAAAGGAGAAACCGCAGCTGAATCAGATGAAGCTTTCGCAGAAGATGAAATTCTCCCGGATGCCCTTGAGCAATGGGCGGCTGGCCTAGCCGATGCGGAAGAGGGGTGGACGCGCAAGGAGCGATCGGGGTGGCGGGGAGAATGGCTCAAGCGCCAACAGCGCCACCTGGAGGTGGTGCGCGATCAATGGGAGCGTCACCTTGAAGAGCTTGCCGTGTCTTCAGAACCGATCGCTGTCGTTGAAACCGATCCGGAGCCCATGGAGCCGGTCCGGGACATGGAATTCTTGACGGACCCGTTTGGCAACACGTCGAGCGAAACGCTGGCCCGTTTCGTTCTGGGCGAGGCCATGGAGACCGAATCAGGAACAGAGGTCGAAGCGCGTCTTGAATCGGGAGAGGCAAGCGGCCGGTGGATGGCGGGGTGGCAAGCAGCCATTCATGAATCCCGCTCCGTGGAACGGGCTTGGCAAGAACTGGTCAATCAGAGTGGAGGAAATGGCGTCCCGTTGGTGACCGAGCTTGAGGATTTCGAGGCCATGGAGGCCGGAACGGCGAAGGAGTTGCTGAATCTCAAGGAAGCCATGCTGGACCTCCTGTCGGGCATCGCGGAGGGGGAACGGAAGGCCGTCAACGAGGATGTCTGGGATGCTGTCGTTGAAGGAGCGGAGACATCGGGCTCCGCCGTGTTGGAAGGGGCCCTCGCCAGACGGTCAGACTGGGAGGAGGCTGTGTCTCGCTCTCGGACGGCGGCGTCCCAGGCCCGAAAGGCGCGGGGTGCAGAGCGGTTTGAAAGCCAACGGGCATGGCATGCGGCCCTGATGGAGGAAGCGCGCCGTCTATCTCTCATGGAATTGGAGGAAGACGCCATTCGTGCGGAATTGGCGCGCATCGAAACGGCGAGCTTGGCCATGGCGGAAGCAGAGCGCATCGAAGCTGAACGGGTTGAGGCCCAGCGCTTCGAAGCTGAAAGAATTGAGGCCGAGCGGATCGAAGCCGAGCGGATTGAGGCTGAACGGATGGAGGCCGAGCGGACCGAAGCCGAGCGGATTGAGGCTGAGCGCATCGAAACCGAGCGAATCGAAGCTGAGCGGATCGAGGCTGAGCGGATCGAGGCCGAGCGCACGGCTGGGGTGGAAGACGTGGTGAAGTTGGTTCAGGACGAACTGCCCGCGAGTTGGACTCCGGCACGTTTGGCCTCGATGTTGGATGATCAGGCGCAATTGGCAGAGCAGGATGAGTTGTCCCTCACTCCGGCCGAAGACCGTCTCCTTCGTTCTTGGCGGGCTTGGCGCGAGGCAAAGGCGGCCATGGAGACCGCGGCCTCGTCAAGGCGGAATCTCAGTGCCCGGGAGAAGGACGTGTTCTTCGCGAGTCGGGATGTCCGCAAGGCCATCCAGGAAGTCGACCTCGACGCCATGGAGCGTCGATTGAAGGGAGAGGAAATCGTGGAAATTGTTGCGGAGGATGTCGCTGAAAGTGAAACGTTAAGCAGTGACGCTGGGACAGAAGGAGAGACTCTGGTTACGGTCAGTTCTGATGCCGCGTCGAATGTGGATCCAGTGCGCGACCGGGTGGAGCGACAGTATGAGGTGACGTTGCCTGCGGCCGAGGTGGTGGGCGTCGGAGCCCGGTCGGGCAGTGGCATTCGATTGAGGCCCATTGAGCGGGACGCGTTTGAGCGCGCCATCCTGGCCCGTGCTGCGAATCCGGGAGAAAGCGCCGAACTGGCCGCCGCTGAAGTCTTTGCCGTGTCCGATGGCCGGCCAAGGGCCGAAGGAATCGAGTACAAGGTCCAGGTGGGCGCCTTTAGGAAATCGCTGCCAGCCGCCATCTTCTCTGTCTTCGATCCGATGTGGGCCCAACGCCTCGACAACGGCATCACCCGTTACCTCGCCGGTAGCTTCGACGCTTATGACGCCGCAGTAGTGGCCCGGGATGCCATCCGGGACTTGGGGTACAGCGATGCTTTTGTGGTTCGGTTTGTCGGCGGAGAGCGGGTGCGGGCAGCTCGGCCGGATGCCGACCGCCTGGCGGTGGAGCGCTCCGTTCTCCCAGAGGCGGCTGCCTCGACGGCCGTTGGGGTCGCGGGCATGCCCGTTGAAGCGGAAGACATTCCCACGTGGGAAGGGGTGCAGGGACGGGTGTACAGCGTGCAGGTCGGCGCGTTCCGGGGAGTGCCGGATGCGCGGTCGCTTGAGGTTCTGGGCACCCTCACCCGGGAAGATGCCGGTTCAGATGGTTGGCTGAGGCTGTTTTCGGGACGGTTTGCCAGCGAATCGGACGCTGTTGAGCATCGCGACGACCTGAGGTCGAAGGGCCGAGCGGACGCCTTCGTTGTGGTTTACATCAATGGCCGGCGTACCCCGTTGTCTCAGGCGCGTACCACGGCAGTAACAGGAATTGCCGGGGTGGGGCAACCAGAGGAAAGTCGGCCCCTTCCCGCGCAGCCGGTTGAGCTGGAAGCCTTGACCGTCGAGTCTGGCTGGCGGGTTGAATTGGGCCGGTTCAGCAGCACCATTCCCGTCCGCTTGGCCAACGCAATCTTGGATGCTCCCCTCGATTGGGAAATCCGATCCGAACGCCGGGGGACGGAAACGGTCTACTTGACCCGGTTGACGTCGGATCAGGCAGAGGCCGAGCAATGGATGGCGGAATCCCGACGGTCTGGATTCAGCTCGGCCAGGCTGCTCGAGCAGACCAATTGATTCGGAATTGGCGGTTGGCGTGGTAATGCGCTCCGTTTGTCCTATTTTTGCGGCCCTTTTGGGGCGAGCGCCATCTGCCCCTTGTTCCATCAACTCCGATTGAAAGGCGCTTCACTCGGATACAAGAGACCCTTCGAGTCATGATGACCGAAGAAAACAACAAGCCTGAGGATCAGGCGAATGCATCCAACGATGCCGCTGCGGACCAGCCGCAGGAGGCCCAAGAGGCAACCACGCCCGAGGCCACTGAAGAAGTAGAAACCCCTGACGAGGAGGCTCCCGCCAAGGAGGCCCCAGCTGCTGAGGAAGCTCCCGCCGAGGAGGCTCCCGCTGCTGAGGAAGCTCCCGCCGAGGAAGCTCCGGCTGCTGAGGAAGCTCCGGCTGCTGAGGAAGCTCCCGCCGAGGAGGCCCCGGTTGCTGAGGAAGCGCCCGCTGAGGAAGAGAAGCCCGCTGAGCCTTGGGTGATGCGCGAGCTGGATGTTCCCGGCGACGAGTTCGATTGGGATGACCAGGATGCCGAGAAGGATGAGATGGATCCCGAAGAGCGGGCCAAGCTGGAAGACCTCTATGAAGGTAGCCTCAACCTCATCCGTGAATCCGAGGTGGTCGATGGCACGATCGTGAGCATCGGCAAAAAGGAAGTGGTGGTGAACATCGGCTACAAGTCCGAGGGTGTCATCGGTGCTTCCGAGTTCCGTTACAACCCCGAGCTCCGCGTTGGAGACGTGGTGCCGGTTTTTGTGGAGCAGCAGGAGGACCGCAATGGTCAGCTCGTGGTGTCCCACCGGACCGCCCGCATCCACAGCGCGTGGATCAAGGTCAACGGAGCCCTCGAGAATGACGAGATCGTCATGGGTTCGATCAAGTGCCGCACCAAGGGTGGACTCATCGTCGACGTGTTCGGCATCGAGGCCTTCCTGCCGGGCAGCCAAATTGACGTCAAGCCCATCCGCGACTATGACGAGTACGTCGGCAAGCAGATGGAATTCAAGGTCGTCAAGATCAACCAGGAGTACAAGAACGTCGTGGTCTCCCACAAGGCCCTCATCGAGGCCGAGCTGGAAGAGCAGAAGCGCCAGATCATCTCCGGACTGGAGAAGGGTCAGGTCCTCGAGGGTGTCGTCAAGAACATCACCAGCTACGGTGTGTTCGTCGACCTCGGCGGCGTGGACGGACTGGTGCACATCACCGACCTCAGCTGGGGCCGCGTGAGCCATCCGGAGGAAGTGGTCGAAGTCGACCAGCGCCTCAACGTGGTCATCCTCGACTTCGACGACGACCGCAAGCGAATCGCCCTCGGCATCAAGCAGCTCACGGCTCACCCGTGGGATGCCATGTCCGAGACGGTCAACGTCGGAGACAAGATCAAGGGCAAGGTTGTGGTCGTGGCCGACTACGGTGCCTTTGTGGAAGTGTCCGAAGGCGTCGAGGGTCTGCTCCATGTCAGCGAGATGAGCTGGAGCCAGCACCTGCGCAGCGCCCAGGAGTTCCTGAAGGTGGGAGACGAGATCGAGACCGTCGTGTTGGGCATCGACCGCGAGGAGCGGAAGATGAGCCTCGGCATGAAGCAGCTCGTTCCGGATCCGTGGGACAACATCGAGTTCAAGTTCCCGGTGCAGTCCAAGCACTCCGGAAAGGTGCGCAACTTCACCAACTTCGGCCTGTTCGTCGAGATGGAGGAGGGCATCGATGGCCTCGTCCACATCTCCGACCTCAGCTGGGAGAAGAAGATCAAGCACCCCTCGGAGTTCTGCAACGTGGGAGACGAGATCGAAGTCGTCGTGCTTGAGCTCGACAAGGCCAACCGCCGCATGAGCCTTGGCCACAAGCAACTCCAGGAGAACCCGTGGGACACGTTCGAGAGCGTGTTCGAAGTGGGCTCCACCCACAAGGGGACCGTGGTGTCCATCGACGGCAGCAATGTCGGCGTGGCTCTGCCGTACGGTGTGGAAGGCTTCTGTCAGGCCAAGCACCTCAAGCGCGAGGATGGCACCGACATCAAGGTGGAGGAGAGCGCCGACTTCATCGTGCTCGAGTTCAACCGGAACGCCAAGCGCATCACGGTGTCGCACCTGCGCCCGTACGAGGAGCCGCCCGCCAAGAAGCGCGGTGGATCCGACAACCGGAAGCGTCGTGACGATCGCGATGGCGGTTCCAGCCCGGCCACCCAGCGCGCTGTGCGCGAGGTGAACGAGCGTCAGGCCAAGACCACCTTCGGTGACCTTGACGTGCTGTCGCAGCTGAAGCAGCAGATGGAGGACGGCCCTGCCGCCGAGCCGGCTGCCGAGGAAGCGCCCGCTGAAGAGGCCAAGGAGGCCAAGAAGCCCGCCAAGAAGGCCACCAAGGCCAAGGCGAAGCCGAAGGCCAAGAAGGAGGAGGCTCCCGCTGAGGAAGCTCCCGCTGAGGAGCCCAAGGCTGAGGACGCTCCGGCCGAGGAGCCCAAGGCTGACGAAGGCGACGCCAACGCAAACGAAGAGGAGAAGGCTTGATCTACTCCAATACAGATACAGGGAAAAGGGAGGCCTCAGTGCCTCCCTTTTTCGTCCTCGACTATTTTCGCGCACGACCATGGGCCCTGAGCACCTTTTGATCAACCCGCTTCAGTTCCGGCTGACCCTCGACCGACTGGCACACCAGCTGGTGGAGGCGCACGGTGAATTCGCCGATTCGGCGCTCATCGGCATCCAGCCCCGAGGCATCCATGTGGCCCAGCGACTTCGGGATCGGATCACGGACATTCTCGGTGGTCAGCGTCCCCGGTGCGGAGACCTTGACATCACGTTCTTCCGCGATGACTTCCGCCGCCATGACCAACCGCTGCGCGCCGCGGCAACCAACCTTGAATTTTCGGTCGAAGGCCTGAACATCGTCCTCGTGGACGACGTGCTGTTCACAGGCCGGACCATCCGGGCCGCAATGGACGCCTTGCTGGCCCACGGCCGCCCGGCGACCATGGAGCTCGCCGTCCTCGTCGACCGTCGATTCCGGCGGGAACTGCCCATTGAACCCCAATACGTCGGTCGCAAGGTGGACAGCTTGGACAGCCAACGCGTTAAGGTCATCTGGGCCGAGGAAGACGGAACGGGGGAAGACCGGGTTCAACTCATCAATCCATCGGACACCCATGGCTGAATTCTCCTCGCGTCACCTGCTCGGCATCCGCGGACTGAATCGGTCCGACATCGACGCCGTTTTCGAGACCGCCCGGGAATTCAAGGATGTCATCAATCGCCCCATCAAGAAGGTGCCGAGCCTGCGGGACCTGACGGTGGCCAACCTGTTCTTCGAAAACAGCACCCGGACCCGACTCAGTTTCGAATTGGCGGAGAAGCGGCTGTCGGCGGATGTCGTCAATTTCTCGGCGGCCTCGTCGAGTGTCAAGAAAGGGGAGACCCTCGCCGATACGGTCAACAACATCCTCGCGATGAAGGTGGACATGGTGGTGATGCGCCATCCCCACCCGGGCGCGCCGCATTATCTCGCCGAGAAGATTGGCGTGCCCATCATCAATGCGGGGGATGGCACCCATGAGCATCCAACTCAGGCACTGCTCGACAGCTTCACGCTGACCGAAAGACTGGGGTCGTTGGAAGGGAAGAAGGTCTGCATCTTCGGAGACATCCGGCACAGTCGGGTGGCCCTGTCCAATGTACTGTGCCTCCAGCTCCTCGGTGCCGAGGTCATGGTGTGCGGCCCGGCGACCCTCATTCCGAAGCATTTCGGCAGCCTAGGGGTCCAAGTAGGTCACGATGTGGATGCGGCCCTCGCCTGGTGCGATGTGGCCAATGTGCTCCGTATCCAGCTCGAACGGCAGGGGACAGAAGTCCCCTATTTCCCGAGCCTCGAGGAATACCACGCCCGCTTTGGCATCACCCGTGAGCGATTGGATCGGCTCGAGCACCGCCCCGTCATCCTGCACCCTGGTCCGATGAACCGGGGCGTGGAAATCGCCAGTGATGTGGCGGATGGGGAAGATGCCGTCATCCTCGACCAGGTCGAAAATGGAGTGGCCGTCCGGATGGCGGTGCTCTACCTGCTGGCGGGACGATTGGGCGGCTCGGAGGATTGACCTATTTTCGGACGATACAGATTCGCGACATGAAATTTGAAGTCGACAAGCGGGAGAAGGTGGTCGTCGTGACCGCCAAAGTGGAGAAGTTGGACGCCTTGTGTGCGCCCGAGTTGAAAGGCGAACTGGTCCTCGCCAACAAGGAGGGCCACCGCAACATGGTGCTCGACTTGAGCGAGACGCGCTACATCGATTCCAGCGGCCTGAGCGCCGTGCTGATCGGACACCGCGGATGCCGGGATGCCGGCGGCAGCTTCGTGCTGTGCGGACTCCAACCTGCAGTCGCCAAACTCGTGACCATCAGCCAGTTGGACAACGTCCTCAAGATTGTACCCACGGCCCAGGAGGCCATCGACTTCGTCTACATGGAGGAGGTCGAACGGGACCTCTAACCCTCAACCCACGACCATGAACCTGTTCCGTCTTGCCGCATCCTGTGTGATGCTTGTCCTCGCCTGTTCCCTGCAGGCCCAATGTGATCCCGAGGCCGTCGATTTCGGCGAAGCCACCTGGGGCCTCAGCCCTGATGGGGAAACGACCTTCTTCGACACGGCGTATGTCAGCGTCGCTTATGTCGACGAAGTGCATCTCCTCGTTCCCTCGTTCGCCATTGACGTCGTGCCGGATACCCCCCTGAATGCACCGATTGATTCGGTGGTCATCGAGGCCGTGCTTCTTGTGGACACCGTTGCGGGAGACACCCTCACCTTCGAGGATGTCGGCTTGGAATACATCTGCAACAACAACGGCGACTGTGCCGACCCTTGCACCTTTCTTGGAGGAGGTCAATACTGCGCCACCTTCAGTGGTGTTCCTACCGTCGTGGGCAGTTACGTCCTCAGCATGGAGGTCAATGTCTGGGCCACCGTATTTGGGTTCCCCCTCGCCACTCCGTTCAGCTTTGACGGATTCCCGTTCCCAATCCTCGACCAGTCGAGCGGCATCGCTCTCGCTGATGGACAGGCTTTGACGGTCTTCCCGACGCCGGCAACGGCGGAGGTAACCTTGTCCGGTGCCCAAGGGGCGACGGTCGTGTTGCTTGGCGCCGATGGCCGGCTCATCCGGGAGTGGACGGAGGACTCCAACCGTTCCCTCATTTCCGTGGAGGAGTTGAACGACGGGGTCTACTTCCTGCGCATCATGCGCGAAGGAGAGGTCCAGGTGCGTCGCCTCCTCGTCCAGCGCTGAGGCGCTTGCGCTTCGAAGTCCACATCCTGGGCTGCGGGGCCGCTTTGCCCTTGCCGGGCCGGAATCCGACCGCCCAGGTCGTCAATGTCCACGAGAAGCAGTTCCTCCTCGATTGTGGGGAGGGCACGCAGATAGCCTTGAGGAAGGAGCGCATCCGGATGATGCGCATCGACCACATCTGCATTTCCCATCTGCATGGGGACCACTATCTCGGTTTGCCGGGGCTGGTGTCCACGTTCAATCTGTTGGGCCGGACCCGCCCGCTCCACATCTACGGGCCGAATCGGCTGAAGGAAGTTCTCGATTTGCATCAGGAGGTGGGAGAGGGGCGTCTTGATTTTCCGCTGCATTTCCATCCGACGTCTTCGGAAGAGCCTCAGGTCCTGTTCGAAGATGGGTCCGTGCAATTGGAGAGTTTCCCAGTCAAACACCGGATTCCGACCACAGGCTTCCTCCTTCGGGAGAAGGAGCGTGAACCCGGTGTCAAACGGGATTGGGTCAGGCGCCACGACCTCGTTCCGTCCGAAATCCTCGCCCTGAAACGCAAGGAGGATGTGGTGCGTGGGGACGGAACCCGCATCGCGTATGCCGAGGCCTGTCATCCGGTGCCCGCGGTGCGGAGTTACGCCTTTGCCGCGGACACGCGATACTGGGAGCCGCTCGCGGAATTCATCCGGGGTGTGGACCTGCTTTACCATGAAGCGACGTTCGATGAAGCGATGAAGGCCCGGGCAGAGAAGACCTTCCACAGCTCAGCCCGACAGGCGGCCAGGATCGCGGAGCGGGCAGGGGTCGGGCGCCTCGTACTTGGCCATGTGTCGGCCCGGTATGATCGTTTCGATTCGCTGCTTGAAGAGGCGCGCGCCGTGTTTCCCGAGACTGTGATGGCGGAGGACGGAATGATGCTGGAGGTCGTTTCCTGTGAAGAAATTGGCGAACGGGGGGCCTGAGGTCCGTCTTGCCTCCGGGTTTGCACCCTAGCTTTGTTATCTGGAATCAGTCTCAATAAGACATGCCCCGCATCCTCATCGCCGACAGCAACCAGCTTGTGGCCTGTGGCCTTCAGGCAACCCTGCGATCGCATGGGTTCAAGGAGGTGGTGGGCCAGGCCCGGACGGAAGCGGAGATGTTCGAGTTGATCGAGGGATTCGCACCGGATCTTGTCATTCTCGATTTCGTGACGGGCGGATTTTCGGTGGAGACCATCGTCCGGCTCAAGGCCCAGGGCCGAATTCGCGTCTTGGCGCTTACGGATGCCCAGCGCGGAACGACCTTGGTCCATGCCTTGCGTGCCGGTGTGGACGGGTATGTGAAGAAGGACTGTGACCTGCAGGAAATCGTGGAGGCTGTGCGGGAAACCCACTGCGGTCGGAAGTTCTTCTGCTCGCAGATTCTCGACACCATCAAGCGGGAAGGCATTGACCTCGAGTCTCTCGACGTGGTGGACCCGGATTGCGCTGGAGTGAGCTTGAGCAAGCGGGAGCTGGAGGTGATCCGGTTGATTGCGGAAGGATTCACCAACCCGCAGATTTCCGAGAAGCTCTTCGTGAGCCCGCACACCATCACCACGCACCGCAGGAACATCCTGCAGAAGCTCGGCGCCAACAACACGGCGTCGGTTGTGATGTATGCCGTTCAGGCCGGTTTGGTGAGTCCAAACAAGTTCCTGTTCGCGCCCGAGGCTTGATTGCCAACGGGTTGGGGAGGATTCGTTCCCCCTATTTTTGCGAAGCGATTGAACGTGTCCTTAATGATAGGCCCATGATGACGACGACCCTCTTTGACATCCATCCGACCCACGAGTCCCGCCTCGGGCAGGTCGACCTCCAGGATCTTCCCTTCGGAAGCGTCTTCTCGGATCACATGTTCGTGATGGATTTCAAGGATGGGCAGTGGCAGACCGGCGCCATCCAGCCGTACGCGGACATCGCCATGAGTCCGGCCGCGATGGCCCTGCACTATGGACAGGCCATTTTCGAAGGCATGAAGGCCTTCCGCCAGCCTGATGGGGGCGTAGCCTTGTTCCGGCCCGATGCCAACATTGCGCGATTCAACGTGAGCGCGGATCGGATGTGCATGCCGGCCGTGGACCCCGAGCTGTTCCATGAGGCGCTCGTCGAGTTGGTCAAGATGGATTCGGATTGGGTGCCCGACGGAGCGGGCTCCTCCCTCTACATTCGGCCCTTCATGTTTGCGTCGGAAGTGCACGTCGGGGTTCGCCCGAGTGCAGAATACCGGTTCATCATCTTCACCTGTCCTGTTGGGCCCTACTACAAGGGCGGCGTTCGGGTCAAGGTGGAAACGGAATATACCCGTGCCGCTCCAGGAGGGACTGGATATGCCAAGGCGGCTGGAAACTATGCCGCTTCGCTGAAGCCGACCGAGCTGGCCAAGGCCGCTGGATATCAGCAGATCCTGTGGACGGATGCCGTGGAGCACAAGTACATCGAGGAAAGCGGAACGATGAACGCCGTCTTCGTCTTGGATGGGAAGCTGGTGTCGCCGAGCCTCGGGGACACCGTGCTGAATGGAGTGACCCGCAACAGCGTCCTCAACCTGGCCCGTCACTTCGGTCTGGAGGTCGAGGAGCGCCGAATTGCCGTCGCCGAATTGAAGGCGGCTGCTGAGAGTGGTGCACTGACCGAAGCTTTCGGCGTGGGTACGGCGGCGACCATGACCCCCATTGAAGCCATTGGATTCAATGCCGGTGATGTGGACTTGCCCGCGGTAGAATCTTGGACCGTGATGCCGCGGCTTGCGGCCACGCTCGATGGAATTCGGCGGGGCCATGAAGACGACCCGTTTGGCTGGAGACTGATACTTTGAGCGAGACGACGCGATACCGGATCCTGAATAGTGCAGCAGGCCTCCTGCTCGGGTTTCTGATGTTCGCAAGCCCGTCCGCCTTTTCCCAGCAGGCCGGGGTGGATCTGCTGGGCAGTCCCATTCCCGGAATCACGGCCATCGGGCATCATGCCATTGGGGTCAACCCCTCTCTTTTGGCCACAAAGCGGCCTTTTGACGTCAAGGACCGCAAAGTGGACATGCCGGATTCCCTGAACCGTCGAGGTCGTCGTGACTTCCGCCGCAGCCAACGCCTGCGGTTCTTCAGTGGATTCGAAGGGGGGTTGGTGGCAGAAACTCCATTGCTGGACGGCACCTCGCTCGTCCAGTGGGCCGAAGGCGACAAAAGCTGGACCCTCGATGAGCGCAGGGATGTGGCGCAGCGACTGTCTACGGCGCCGACCCGGGCCAATGCGGAGTTGCGTTGGGTTGGTTGGTCTCGACATGGACGTCGGGGCGGATGGGCTTGGACCATTGAAGACCGTTATTCCGCCTCGGTTAATCCGAGCAATGCCCTGGCTGAATTTGTCATGCTGGGGCCGGCCTCCTCGCTGTTCGATCAGGTCATTCTCACCGATGGCTCTATCATCGGAGTCGACACCCTCACCGACGCTCAGTTCGACATGGTCGAGTCCGGCATTCGGAACGATGGAGCCCTGCTCGCCATGGAGCTGCTGGACGGGAGCACATTCGGAGTGCAGCACGTTCGGTCCTATGGCGTCGGATTTGGCGTCAAGCTGGTGGACACCAAAGCCATGGTGCTGGCCGCTGGAGTCTCGGCTCGCTACCTCCGGGGTACCGGGTACTATGAGGTCAATGCTGAGGAGCGATGGGCCTATGCGGCATTCAATCGAGGGTTTGGAGCTGAATTGGTGGCGCCCGACGCTACGTTGGGCAGTGCCCTGCGGCCGGCTGGATTCGGGCTGGCTCTGGATCTCTCGGCCCGCATTGAGGTCGCCAACCTGTGGTTCGCCTCCATCGCAGTGACGGACATCGGCAGCATGGACTGGCAGGGGGAACGCTACAGTCTGAACAACCCCGTGACCACTTTTGAGGATTGGAATCCCCAGGACGGTGGCGTGTTCGATTTGCTGAACAATGGACTGGCTCCCTCGGCCTTGTTCCTCGAAGCCACCCCCGAGCGTCGGGTCGTGGACATGCCAACCCGGGTGACCGTGAATGGTGGCATGATGGTGGGCCGGTCCCATATGGTGGGCATTGAGCTGAGTGCTCCTCTCAATGATGCGCTGCTGAAGCAGCCGGCTGAAGTGGGCATCGGAGGACAGACCCGGCTCGGACCGTTTCTCGGAATGGGGGGCATGCGCTGGCGGGAAGGCGGCGCCGTGCGTTGGCCGATTGCCTTGATCTGGAACCGAAAGGACCGCCCGGCACAGTTTGGCCTGGCCACGGACGACCTGTTTGGGTGGCTCGCTCCTGAACGCCGTTGGGGCTGGGGCTGGAGTCTGACGCGAACAATCGGTTCGGCACAGGATTTGAAAGGGGGGAAGTGACCTCCTTTCCATTCCCCAAGCATGAACGCGACTCCTCTTTTTTCGATGGCTCCCCTCACCGCCTGTCTGCTGGCCGCTTCCCTGGCCGTCAGCGGGTGCGAGAGGCCGGCCCCTGAACACGATCCGCACAACGTCATGAACAACGAACAGTCTGTCTCGCCCCCCGAGGGCAAGTCCTTTGCCATCCTCGCCGGGGGATGCTTCTGGTGCACCGAAGCCATCTATGCCGAGATGAACGGCGTGGATAAGGTGGAGAGCGGATATACGGGAGGCCACATCAAGAATCCCGGCTACCGTGAAATCTGCACGGGACGCACAGGCCATGCGGAGGCGGTCCGCATCACGTTCGACCCGACCGTGGTCACCTTCGGGGAACTCCTCGAGGTGTTTTGGCGAACCCACGATCCGACGACACTCAATCGGCAAGGCGCCGATGTGGGCACGCAGTACCGTTCCGCCATCTTCCCCATGAATGAGGAGCAGGAGCGGGTGGCCCGTGCTTCCCTTGCTGCTGCGGAAGAAGCTGGGCTATGGAACGCCCCCATCGTCACGTCCATCGAGCCGCTGGCCCCGTTTTATGTCGCCGAGGACTACCACCAGGATTATTTCGCCAACAACCCTGATCAAGGGTACTGCGTAGCGGTGGTCGGCCCCAAGGTCAAGAAGTTCAAGGCGCTTTTCGCCGATAAGTTGAAGTCCGCCCACTGAGTGGAATGGCGCCAAGTCACGCCTCTTCGGTTCAAGAATTGTGAAGGGAGGTCAAATGGCCTCTCTTCTCTTTTCAACCTAAATGTATGTAGGTACATTTGTTAGACGATGTTCCAGCGACAGGCGCGCGAACGGAAGAGGGGACCTCGATCTCCGGTCCAAGAGCAGCGCTAAGTCTCGAACTCTCTTCGGCTTGATTTGTCATGCTCATGATTTCCCTCGGATTCTCCCTTCTCTCTCAGGCCGCGATGATGGCCGTCCTTCTCTTGATTCCAGAAACCCCAAACTCCATGAACAGCGCTACCGATTCTGAGGTCCAGTTCGTGCTTCACCGTGCTTCTGAGCGCGGCCATGCCAACCACGGTTGGTTGGACACCCACCACAGTTTCAGCTTTGCCGGGTGGCATGATCCGAAGAAGATGCATTTTGGCGCGCTTCGCGTGCTGAATGACGATGATGTGGCGGGCGGTGGCGGCTTCGGAACGCACCCGCACGACAACATGGAGATCGTGACGATCCCGACGTCCGGAGCCCTGGAGCACAAGGACAGCATGGGCAACAGCTCGGTCATCCAGACCGGAGATGTGCAGGCCATGACGGCGGGCACCGGCATCCGGCACAGTGAATTCAACCACAGTGCGAGCGAGGCTGTGCGCTTCTTCCAGGTGTGGATCTATCCCAATGAGCGGGAGCTGACTCCGCGGTATGACCAGCAGAAGTATGACGTGGGGGCGGCGGACAATGGGTTCACGACCCTCGTGACCCCAGACGGGAGTACCGGGGTGCGCATCCACCAGAATGCCTGGTTCCAGTTGGGCAACTTCAGCGCCGGCTACCGGACGTCCTATGGCCTGCACGGCAAGGGACAGGGAGTGTATGCCATGGTCGTGGAAGGAGAGGCCGAGATTCTGGGGCAGACGCTGGGACGGCGGGATGCCATCGGGGTCTGGGAGGCGGAAAGCGTGGATATCCTCGCTTCGCAGGATTGCGAGCTGCTCCTGATCGAGGTTCCGATGCGTTGGTGACGCTGTGGGAAAATGGGGTTGGCGTCCGGCGTCCGGCGTCTGCCGGTGATGGGCGTGGATTTACCTTCACCACACCAGATGTGGCGCCGATTGCAGACACGATGGGGGAGGACAGCCCTCCGAAGGGAACCTCCCGCTGAGCGGACCCGGCAGGGCCGGCGGCTCGATGAGTCGACGTCCGTGGTGTTTCTCGCGCCGGGCCATTCTCCCGGTCTCCGGGCGCAGCTCTTCGATTTGGTGGACGGCGTGGACGGTCACCCCGACATCGGTTCCTGGTCCATCGTGGTCGATACCGGCATGACCCGGAAGGCCCATGCCAAGGCGCGGGCGCAGCGCATCAAGCGGCTTGAGGAATCCCAGGTGTTGCCCCCGGAATTCCCGCAGAACCCCTCGGTCCACCTGTGCTGGCGGGATGATTTGGACTCCCGCGGTCTACCGACGGAGACTCCGGAGATCCTCGCGTCGGCGGATGTGTTGATCCACCTCGATGGCCATCGGGACAATCTGGTGCTCCACGCTTTGCTCAAACGGTCGAAGGTTGGCTTCAAAGTCGGACCTTCGGGGTCTGGATTGGACGCGTTGGACTTCATGCTGAGCTGGCCTGAAGGAGGCGATATGTCATCCTTTGTACAATTGGCGTTCCATTACTTGAAAACACTCGACTTGAAATGACCAAGCGATTTACTGGCCTCGGCGTGGCCCTCATCACGCCTTTCACTGAACAGGGGAGCATCGATTTTCCCGCCCTCGAGCGGATGGTCCACCATGTGTGTGGAAGCAAGGCCCATTTCCTGGTGGTGCTCGGCAGCACGGGTGAGGCCCAGATGATGAATCCCGAAGAGCACCGCCGGGTGCTGGATTTTGTCCAGGAGGTCAACCATGGGCGCCTGCCGCTCGTGGCGGGATTCGACACCTCGGGTGGAACCGCCGCGGCCGTGGCCCGTCTTGGAGCGCTTGACACGACCGGAATCGACGGTCTTCTGATGAGCGCCCCGGCGTATGTCAAGCCGGGCCAGGCTGGACTTGTGGCCCATTTCAAGGCGCTGTCAGCCGTGTCGCCCCTCCCCATCATCCTGTACAACGTGCCGTCGAGGACCGGTGTGGCGATGGCCCCCGAGACCATCATCGAGATCGCGACGACCTGCCCTCAGGTGGTGGCGCTCAAGCAGGCGGACGACAACCTTGCTGATTTCCGCCAGATCAAGGCCGGTGTGCCGGATTCCTTCGTGATGCTGTCCGGGGATGATGCCAATGCCATTCCGATGATGGCCCTCGGTGGATCTGGTCTGGTCAGTGTGATCGGCAACGCGTACCCCGATGATTGGGCCGAGGCCATGGATTTGGGGTTGTTCGGATCGGTCAAGGAGGCCGAACAGCGCCTGACACGGCATCAGCCGCTGTTGGATGTGTTGTTTGCCGAGGGCAATCCGACTGGCATCAAAGCTGTGTGCGACCTGCTCGGATTGTGCGGGCCACATCCCCGTTTGCCCCTGATGCCGGCCACGAAGGCACACCGGGACACCTTGTACCGGGCCATGGCCGAACTGGATGCCGTTCCGCAACGGACGGAGACCGAGTCCGCCGATTCTTGATGTGAGGAAGATTGGAAACCGAAGCCTCAGGCGGGGAGTCCCTGCTTGACGGCGATGGCTTCCCGACAAGCCTTGGCGATGGCGCTGGGGCCGAGGCCGTATTTCTCGAGGAGTTGGGCTGGCGTGCCGGACTCCCCGAAGCTGTCCTCTACGGCGACGAAGCGTTGGGGGGTCGGCTGATGGGCCGCGAGGCAAGCGGCCACACTCTCGCCCAAACCGCCGAATCGCTGGTGCTCTTCGGCACTGACCACACAGCCCGTGCGGGATACGCTTTCAATCAGGGCCGCCTCATCCAACGGCTTGATGGTGTGCATGTCGATCAGGTCGACTGAAATGCCATCCGCCGCGAGTTCGCGGGCGGCGAGGATGGAGTTCCAGACGATGTGGCCGTTGGTGACGAGGGTGACGTCACTTCCCGTCATGACGCGGCGGGCCTTTCCGATGACGAAAGGCTCATTGGCGGCCGTGATGACGGGCACCTTCGGCCGACCGAACCGGAAGTAGACCGGTCCATGGTGCGCGGCCACGGCATGGGTCGCATTGCGGGTCTGCTCGTAATCGCAAGTGTGGATGACGGTCATGTTGGGCAGCATTTTCATCATGCCCACATCCTCCAGGATCTGGTGGGTGGCTCCATCCTCTCCGAGGGTGAGGCCGCAGTGCGAGGCGCAGATCTTGACGTTCTTGTCGCTGTAGGCTACACTCTGTCGAATCTGGTCGTAGACGCGGCCCGTGGAGAAGTTGGCGAAGGTGCCGGTGAAGGGGACGAGTCCACCGATGGTCATGCCGGCGGCCACACCGATCATGTTGGCCTCGGCGATGCCGGCTTGCTTGAACCGGTCGGGAAAGGCGTTCTGGAACGCGTTCATCTTCAGGGAGCCGGTGAGGTCAGCGCACAAAGCGACGACGTTCTCCTGGGCCTGGCCCACTTCAAGGAGCCCCTGGCCGAAGCCGCTTCGGGTGTCCTTGCGATCGAGGGCGTCCAGTTCGGATTGCGGGGCGGTCAGGAAATCGAGCATGATCAGAATTCGAGGGTGTGGTTTCCTCCGGGGCGAATATCCACAGAGCGGGTGAGGGAGAGGTCGGTTCGGGTCGCGTGTTTTGCACGGAACATCACCACGTATCGACCGGGCTGAAGGGTGAGGCGGCCGGAAGGGTCCTCCCCGGAGAAGGGAACGACGAGCTCAAGCCCGTTCTCGGTGCGCTGAAAGACCCCACCATATCCCCCGGTGCCCGTGTCGAGGTTGAGGAGGCCGGGTTCGGGAATGGTGACGGGAACGATGCGCTTGTCTCCTACACGCACACCTTCCACCTGCACTGGCGGAGTGGTCCCGAACTCGAGGGTATAGGTGCCGGCGAGATAGCGCTGCCGCGAGCCGACCTCCTGGATGAACACGGTCTCACAGAATTCGTCTCCATCCCGATTGACTGTCACCGGGACGCCCCGTAGTGCACTCCGATCCCGGCTGGGGCTCAGGTCGATGAACCCGGTGGGGACGGACACCGCCAAGTGGTTGTGCGTCCGGGGTTCGAGGGTCAAGCCCGAGACGGTCACTGGCGGAATGGAGTGGACGGTCAGGTCATATTCCGGCACGGGATTGAGCATCAGCGTGTCGGGGACCCCGGCCTCGTTCAGAGTGTGGACGGCCTTCAGGACGGGCTGTCCGGAGTGGCGTTCGATGAGCTCGTAGGGCAGATTGGTCCCGGTGGGTTGGCCTTCCGCATCGAGCAGGTCGATCTGGGCGGTGGTCCTGTGAATGGCCTGGTCGATGACGATGTCCAGCACCTCGCCGAAGCTGTCCGGACTCGAGGCGTCGAAGTAGCGTCCCACGCATTGGAACGTGTCCTTGTACTTCTCCTCCAATCCGATGCCGATGATGAAGGGCTTGATGATGACGCCCTGCGCCTGGAGGGCCCGGGAGACCGCGCAGGGGTCTTCGTCACAGGCCTCGATGCCGTCGGTGATGAGCAGGATGATGTTACGCCCGGGGCCCTTCTTGTCGGCAAAGTCGTCGGCTGCACGGAGCAGGGAGCGGGCGATGGGGGTGGTGCCCTGCGCCCGGAGTTTCTTGAGTTCCTGCTGAATCAGCAGGTTTCCGCCCTTGCTGATGGGCACGACGAGCTCGGTGTCGTCGCAGTCTTGTTGGCCGGGCACATGCTTGGTGCCATGCCCGTAGACCCGGAGTCCGACCTCCAGCCCCTCGATGCCGTAAAGGCTGTCCACCGAGGCGGTGAGCAGTTCGCGGGCCACATCCCATTTCCTGCGTCGCCCCCAATAGGCGTTCATGGAGTTGGAGGCGTCGAAGACGAAGAGCAGGCGGGTCACCTCGTCTCCGGATCCATTGCTTTGCGCCAGAATCCGTCCATGCCCGTCCCATGGGGCGAGATGAAAGAGGGCGAGAAACAGGACGGCGAGCCGCTGGCGGTGCATCAATAGTCCGCGAGGGGGGAGGTCAGCTGTTCGAGGGCGGAGGCGAGCTGGTCGTCATTCGGGGCGACGCCGTGCCATTTGTGGGTGCCCTCCATGAAATCGACTCCCCGGCCCATGTCGGTCCGCATCAGCACGACCACCGGCTTGCCCTGTCCACCCGCAGCACGGGCTTCCTGGAAAGCACGGTCGAGATCGCTGAGGTCGTGGCCATTGCATTCGAGGACAGTCCAGCCGAAGGCGGCCCATTTGGCACCGAGGTCCCCCAGGGACATGACATCCTCCACGGAACCGTCGATTTGCTGGCCGTTCCAGTCCACGAAGCTGATCAGGTTGTCCACCTTGTGGTGCGCGGCATAGAGTGCGGCTTCCCAGATCTGGCCCTCCTGCAGTTCGCCGTCCCCGTGCAGGCTATAGACCCAACGGTCTTCGCCATTCAGCTTCTTGGCCTGAGCTGCACCACAGGCGACGCTGAGTCCCTGGCCCAAGGAGCCACTGGCCACCCGGATGCCCGGAAGCCCCTCCTCGGTGGCCGGATGGCCCTGAAGTCGGCTGTTGAGCTTGCGGAAGGTGGCGAGTTCCTCGACCGGGAAGTAGCCCCGGCGGGACAGGACGCTGTACCAGACCGGACTGATGTGCCCGTTGGAGAGGAAGAACAGATCCTCTCCGCGACCGTCCATGGACCAGTTCGCCGGATCGATGGTCATCTCTTCGAAGTAGAGTTTCACGAGGAAATCGGTGCATCCGAGGGAGCCGCCGGGGTGGCCCGAGCTGGCGCCGTGGACCATGCGGACGATGTCCCGACGGACCTGCGTGCAGACGTCGGACAGGGAGGGAGAAGAGCTCATGGAGGGGGAACGTGGAATTCGGGGATGAAAGTACTGCCGTCACCGGGCGTGGACGTCTGGGTGTGGACAAAAGGAGGAAAATCAGCCGGGGGGTGCAGGCGGTTATCTTTGCCGCCCAATCCCATTCTCCATGGCCCTGAAATGCGGCATCGTTGGACTGCCCAACGTCGGCAAGTCCACCCTGTTCAACTGCCTGTCCAATGCGAAGGCCCAGAGCGCGAATTTTCCGTTCTGCACCATCGAGCCCAACCTCGGGGTGATCAACGTGCCCGACGCCCGCCTCGAGACGTTGGTTGAAATGGTCCAGCCCCAGAACACGGTGCCGACCACCGTCGAGATCGTGGACATTGCCGGATTGGTGAAGGGCGCGAGCAAAGGGGAGGGGCTCGGCAACAAGTTCCTCGCTAACATCCGCGAAACACACGCCATCCTGCACGTCCTCCGGTGCTTCGAGGATGACAACATCGTCCACGTCGACGGCAGCGTCGATCCGATTCGGGACAAGGAGGTCATCGACACCGAGCTCCAGCTCAAGGATCTGGAGACGGTCGAGACCCGGATGCAGAAGGTGGCCAAGCAGGCCTCGATTGGCGACAAGGAGGCCCGCAAGCAGTTGGACCTGTATGAACGAGTCAAGTCGGCCCTCGAGCAGGGTTTGTCTGCCCGGGCGGTGGAGCGAGAGGACAGCGAGGAAGCCCTCTTCCAGGAAATGCAGTTGCTCACCGGCAAGCCGATCCTCTATGTGTGCAACGTGGAGGAGGGGGCCGTGGTCGACGGCAATGTCCACGTGGAGCGCGTCAAGGAGATGGCTGCTTCAGAAGGAGCGGGCACGCTGATCATCGGGGCCGCCATTGAAGCCGACATTGCTGAACTCGAGGACCAGGAAGAGCGGGACATGTTCCTCGCCGATCTGGGGCTGCAGGAGCCCGGTGTGGCCAAGCTGATCCGTTCTGCCTACAGCCTCCTCAAGCTCCAGACGTATTTCACGGCAGGAGAGAAGGAGGTCCGGGCCTGGACCGTCAAAGAGGGCAGCACCGCACCACAGGCTGCCGGAGTCATTCACACGGATTTCGAAAAGGGATTCATCAGGGCCGAGGTCATGAAGTATGACGACTTCGTCCAGTTGGGGAGCGAGCAGGCGGTCAAGGAGGCCGGCAAGCTCAGCATCGAGGGGAAGGAGTATATAGTCCAGGATGGGGACATCATGCACTTCCGCTTCAATGTTTGAGCGCAGGCTCCACGTCGGACTGGCCTTCCTTCTGGCCTGCACGGTCACGGCGTGTCAGGAGCGTGCCGAGCAGCCGGAACCCTCCCCGCGTTGCTCGACGTGGGGTCAGGACGTGGCCCGGATCGAGGAGCGCATGGCGGCTCAGGAAACCGCATGGAATGCCGGTGATCTCGAGGGGTTTATGGAGCCCTATTGGAAGTCGGACAGTCTTTTGTTTGTCGGAAGCAGGGGACCCTCCTTCGGTTGGGACACCACCTTGGCCAATTACAGGAAATCGTATCCGGATGCCGCGGCCATGGGCAAGCTGACTTTCGGAGTGGAAGGCATTGAGCCCGCAGGGCCGCACCATGCGTTGATGCTGGGCAGTTGGCGGTTGGACCGGACGGGCGAATTCGAGCCGCTGTCCGGTTGGTTTTCCTTGGTCTGGGCGCGCAGGGATGGCGACTGGGTCATCATCCGTGACCACAGCAGCTGATTCCGGAAGGAGCGTCGGTCAACGGAAGACGAAGACGTCCTCTCCCGGCTTGTGCATGTAATACGCTTCCCGGGCGTGGCGGACCTTGGCGTCTGGATCCTCCAGCATGCGCTGCAGGTCCATCTCGAGGGATTCAATGTTGTGCTGATGTTCGGCGAGACGGGACTCGATTCGGACGCGTTCCTGATGGGTCTTGACCATGCGGACGAGGTCCACATCCGCCAAGGTGAGCATCCAGATCAGGAACAGACCGGAGGCCACCGCATAGCGGTTGGCGTTCCGGATGCGGTCAATCCAATCCTCGATTCGGTCGCGCATCAGCCCTTGTCCTCTTCGGTTTCCGTGTCATCCGCCGTTTCGGGAGCGGTCTCGTCCACGGGCTCGTCCGTGTCGGGTGCGTCCTCGGCAGCCGGCTCCTCTGTGGGAGCTTCTCCCTTGATGATGCGGATGGCGAGTTCATCCTGGCCTTCCATGGCGTCGCCTTCGATGCGGTCGCCTTCCTGGAGTTGGGCATTGATGATTTCCTCAGCCAGCGGATCCTCCAGATACTTCTGCAGAGCGCGGCGAAGCGGACGGGCTCCGAACTGTTCGTCGTAGCCCTTCTCCACGAGGAAGTCCTTGGCGGCATCCGTGATGGTGATGCCGTATCCCAGGCTTTCGATGCGGCCGAAGAGCTTGCTCAGCTCGAGATCGATGATTCGATGGATGTCGTCGCGTTTCAGGCTGTTGAAGACGATGACGTCGTCAATCCGGTTGAGGAATTCCGGCGCAAAGGCGCGCTTCAGCGCATTCTGGATGACCCCGCGACGGTCGTCGCTTTCCTTGGTCTTCTTCGCTTCGGTGGAGAAGCCCACGCCGGTTCCAAAGTCCTGGAGCTGACGGGCACCAATGTTGGAGGTCATGATGATGATGGTGTTCCGGAAGTCCACACGGCGGCCGAGGCTGTCGGTGAGTTGACCATCGTCCAACGCCTGCAGGAGCAGGTTGAAGACGTCCGGGTGCGCCTTCTCGATCTCATCGAGCAGGACGATGGAATAGGGCTTGCGGCGCACCTTCTCGGTGAGCTGTCCGCCTTCTTCATATCCGACGTATCCGGGAGGCGCTCCGACAAGTCGGCTCACGGCGAACTTCTCCATGTACTCGGACATGTCGATGCGGATGAGGGCCTCCTCGGAATCAAAGAGGTTCTTGGCCAATTCCTTGGCCAGCTGGGTCTTTCCGACACCGGTGGGGCCGAGGAAGATGAAGCTGCCGACCGGCTTGTTCGGGTCCTTGAGGCCCGCCCGGTTCCGCTTGATGGCGCGGACGACCTGGCGCACGGCGGTGGGCTGGCCGATGACCTTGTCGGCCATGTCGTCCTCCATGCGGCTGAGTTTGCCGCTTTCCTTTTCCGCGATGCGCTGGACGGGAATGCCGGTCATCATGGCGACCACCTCTTCGACGTGGTCTTCGGTCACCGTCACCCGATGGGTCTTGGTGTCCTCCTCCCACTTCTTCTTGGCAGCGGCGAGCTTCTCGGACAGTTGGCGCTCGGAGTCCCGGAGACGGGCCGCCTCTTCATATTTCTGGCTGCGCACCACCCGGTTCTTCTCCTCCTTGACCTCCTCGATCTCCTGTTCGATGTCGATGATCTCCTGGGGGACGTTGATGTTGTTGAGGTGCACCCGGCTTCCCACCTCGTCCAGGGCGTCGATGGCCTTGTCCGGGAGGTGCCGATCCGTGATGTACCGGGAGGTCAGGGCCACGCAGCAGCGGATGGCCTCATCGGTGTAGTTCACGGAGTGGTGCTCTTCGTACTTGTCCTTGATGTTGTTCAGGATCTGGATGGTCTCGTCGACGCTGGTCGGCTCAACCAGCACCTTCTGGAAGCGGCGCTCGAGGGCTCCGTCCTTTTCGATGTGCTGACGGTATTCGTCGAGGGTCGTGGCGCCAATGCATTGAATCTCACCGCGCGCCAAGGCGGGCTTAAACATGTTGGAGGCGTCCAGCGAACCGCTCGCCCCACCGGCACCGACAATGGTGTGGATCTCGTCGATGAACAGGATGACGTCCAGGCTCTTCTCGAGCTCGTTCATCACGGCCTTCATGCGCTCCTCAAACTGGCCACGGTACTTCGTGCCGGCCACGAGGGAAGCGACGTCGAGGGTGACGATGCGCTTGCCGAACAGAACCCGGGAGACCTTCTTCTCCACGATGCGGATGGCGAGACCTTCGGCGATGGCGCTCTTTCCGACGCCAGGCTCCCCGATGAGGATGGGGTTGTTTTTCTTCCGGCGGGCCAGCACTTGGCTGACGCGCTCGATTTCCTTTTCTCGTCCGACGATGGCGTCGAGCTTGCCTTCCTCGGCCAGGGCCGTCAGGTCCCGGCCGAAGTTGTCGAGGACGGGCGTCTTGCTCTTGCTGTCCGACTTGGAGGCGCTTCCGCGTCCTGGACCGCCGGCACCGGGGCCGCGCTCCTCCTCATCGTCCGCCATTCCTGGGAACTCCGCACGGGGTCCGGGACTGCCTTCTCCATCCGTGAGGATGCTCTCGAATTCCTGTTTTGCTTCGTCGTAGTCGACGTTCAGCGCGAGCAAGGCCTTGGTGGCCACGTTGTTTTCGTCTTTCAAAAT
Organism: Bacteroidota bacterium; assembly: GCA_036159995.1. GTDB lineage: Bacteria > Bacteroidota > Bacteroidia > Flavobacteriales_D > Sanyastnellaceae > UBA8752. Next base: position 46,084 of record JAYYEI010000015.1, on the reverse strand, counting down.
GGAGAGGAGAAGGTGTTCGGTTCCGATGACGGGGCTCTTGAATGTCTTGGCCTCGAGGTAGGTGATCTTCAGGATTTTCTCGGCTTGCTTCACGAGCGGGATGTTGCCCGGGTTGCCGCCGGAGACGTTGGAGGGCGTGATGCTGCCCTCGACCATCTTCCGAAGCCGTGGGAGATCGACGTTGAGCCCTTCCAGGATGCGGATGGCCGTGCCTTCTCCTTCCCGGATGATGCCGAGCAGAAGATGCTCCACGCCGATGTAGTTGTGGCCCAAACGAAGGGCCTCCTCGCGGCTGTAGGTGATGACGTCCTTCACCCTGGGTGAGAATTTTGCGTCCATGTCTCTGAGTAAAGGGGATGGCTCCCCGAATTCAAAACTATCGCCGCCCTGTCGATCAGGGGTTTTGTGGACGTTGGATTTTCCACATGCGACCGTGCGGCTTGTTCAAAATACGGGCCATTCTTGACTCCGCAGGGGGATGTCAGGTGGTATTTTCGCTTGACGCCCGATTGGGTCCGCAAACCGCGGCCTGCGGGGCAATGACAACATGGCAGAAGGAGAGAAGATCATTCCGATTTCGATCGAGGATGAAATGAAGTCGGCCTACATCGATTACTCGATGTCGGTCATCGTGTCGAGGGCCCTTCCCGATGTGCGGGACGGATTGAAGCCGGTGCACCGCAGGGTGCTGTTCGGCATGCTCGAGTTGGGGGTCCTGTCGAACCGGGCCTACAAGAAGTCGGCGAGGATTGTGGGAGAGGTGTTGGGCAAATACCACCCGCACGGGGACAGCTCGGTCTATGACACCATGGTGCGTCTGGCCCAGGATTGGTCCATGCGCTATCCGATGGTGGATGGCCAAGGAAACTTCGGCTCGATTGACGGAGACAACCCGGCGGCCATGCGTTACACGGAGGCTCGCCTTCGCAAGATTGCCGAGGAGATGCTCGCCGACCTCGACAAGGAGACGGTCGACCTCGCCAACAACTTCGATGACAGCCTGCAGGAGCCCACTGTGCTCCCGGCCAAGATTCCCAACCTCCTCGTCAACGGTGCCGCAGGGATCGCGGTCGGCATGGCGACCAACATGCCGCCCCACAACCTGACGGAGGTGATCAACGGCTGCGTGGCCATGATTGACGAGCCGAACATCTCTGTCGAGGGACTCATGGAGTACATCAAGGCTCCGGACTTCCCGACTGGCGGTGTCATCTATGGTGTGGAAGGGGTGAAGGACGCCTACGAGACTGGCCGAGGCCGGGTTGTGATGCGCGGCAAGGCCCGTTTCGAGGAGACCCGCACCGGCAAGGAGCAGATCATTGTCGAGGAGATTCCCTACCAGGTCAACAAGGCCGACATGGTCCGCAAGGCCGCCGACCTCGTCAACGAAAAGAAGATTGACGGCATCAGCGAGATCCGGGACGAGTCGGACCGGAAGGGCATGCGGGTCGTGTTTGATCTCAAGCGGGATGCCATCCCGAACGTGGTCCTGAACAAGCTGTACAAGTACACGCAGCTCCAGACCAGCTTCTCGGTCAACAACATCGCCCTGGTCAAGGGGCGCCCGCAGCTGTTGAACCTGCGGGAGATGATCTTCCACTACCTCGAGCACCGTCACGATGTGATCGTGCGCCGGACCCAGTTCGAACTGCGCAAGGCGGAGGAGCGGGCCCACATCCTGCAGGGCCTCATCATTGCCATCGACAATCTGGACGAGGTGATTGCCCTCATCCGGGGCAGCCAAACGCCGGAAGAGGCCCGCAACGGCTTGATGGAGAAGTTCGAGTTGAGCGAGATCCAGGCCCGGGCCATCCTTGACATGCGCCTCCAGAAGCTGACCGGACTCGAGCGCGACAAGCTGCGTGCCGAGTACGACGAACTGATGGAGCTGATCGGCCGACTCAAGGCCATCCTGGAGGACAAGGCCCTCCGCATGGGCATCATCAAGGATGAGCTCCTCGAGATGAAGGAGAAGTTCGGCGATGAGCGCCGCTCCCGCATCGAGTTCTCCAGTGCCGAACTCAGCATCGAGGACATGATTCCGGACGAGCAGGTGGTCATCACCATCAGCCACGCCGGCTACATCAAACGGACCCGTCTCAACGAATACAAGGAGCAGTCTCGCGGTGGAGTGGGGTCCAAGGGGGCCATCACCCGCGATCAGGATTTCATCGAGGAGATCTTCTCTGCGACCAACCACAATTGGCTGCTCATCTTCACACAGAAGGGGCGCTGCTTCTGGATGCGCATTTTCGAAGTTCCGGAAGGTTCCCGCACCTCCAAGGGACGGGCCATTCAGAACCTGATCAACATCGAGTCGGACGACAAGGTCATGGCCTACATCCCGGTCCAAGACATCAAGGATCCGGAGTACGTCAACGCCCACAACGTGGTGATGTGCACCAAGAAGGGCGTGATCAAGAAGACCACGCTCGAGGCCTATTCCCGCCCGCGGACCAACGGCATCAATGCCATCACCATCCGAGAAGGCGATGAATTGCTCCAGGCCAAGCTCACCACCGGTGAGAACGAAATCCTCATGGGACTCCGTTCCGGCAAGGCCATCCGTTTCCCCGAGGAAAAGGTGCGCGCTGTGGGCCGGACGGCCCAGGGGGTAAAGGGGGTGACCCTTTCCGGAGCCGATGACGAAGTCGTGGGCATGGTCATCATCGTGGATGGTTCCAAGGATGTGCTCGTGGTCAGCGAGCGCGGCTATGGAAAGCGTTCCGCGGTCGAGGACTACCGAATCACCAACCGCGGTGGAAAGGGGGTCAAGACCCTGAGCGTCACCGAGAAGACCGGCAACCTCGTGGCCATTTTGGGCGTGACCGATGAGGATGACCTGATGGTCATCAACAAGAGTGGCATCACAATCCGGACGGGAGCCGACGAGCTGCGCACGATGGGCCGCGCCACGCAAGGTGTGCGTCTGATTAACCTTCGCAAGAACGATGAGATTGCGGCCGTCTGCCGCACGCCGAAATCCGAAGAGGAGGAGGTCAACATCGAGGGCGCAGAGGGTGTCGATCCGGAGGCTCCGGCCGCCGAGGGTACGGACACTGCGGCCGACGCGCCGGCAGGCGAGGAGTGAGCGGGGACCGGGTGCAAAAAGTCTGGCACGGCATGTGCTAGATTTGCATCCGATTCAAGCTGATTCCATGCTCAACATCAAGTCCACCGTGGCCATCATGGCCATGCTTCCCCTGGGCCTTCTCGCCCAGAAAGACGTCGTCAGTGCCTACAATGCCAACCAGGACGGCGATTACCTGAAGGCGGCCGAGTTCATCGACCAGGCCATTCTCGACGAGAAAGCCAATGTCAAAGAGAAGACCTGGCGTTACCGCGGCAACATCTACACCAACCTTGCCTCCGATAGCGCGCTGTACGCGCAAGTGCCGGACGCCCTCGAAAAGGCAGCCGCCAGCTTCGTGAAGGCCGATGAGCTCGATTTGAAGCAGCGGTACAGCTCCGAGCGCATGGCTGACATCGCCCGTGGTGCGACGATCGCCGGGAATTCCGGCATCAGCTACTTCAATTCCGGTGTGTATGGCAGGGCAGGGGAGCTGTTCGTCACCGCATCGGAAATGACCATGATGCTTGGCGCCGTGGACACGATGGCCATCTTCAACAGCGCGCTGTGCTTCGAAAAGGCCTCGATGTATGACCGGGCCGTCGACCAGTACATGATGTGCGGAGGTTATGGGTACCAGGTGCCGGATGTGTTCCTGTTTGCGGCCAACATTCAGAAGATGGAAGGGGACACGGCCAAGGCGCTCACCACCTTGCAGAGTGCCCGACAGGATTTCCCCCGCGAGCAGGCGCTCATCATCGAGGAGCTGAACATTTACCTCGTGGCGGGTCAATTCGAGCTGGCCAAGGAAAACCTGATGCTCGCTGCAGAACAGGATCCCACCAATGAAATCCTGTGGTTCTCGCTGGGCAGTGTCTACGACAACCTCGGGATGCAAGATGAGGCTGTGGATGCCTACACCAAGAGCTTGGGAATTAAAGCGGATTATTTTGACGCCAACTACAACCTCGGTGCCTTGTATTTCAACAAGGCCGTCCAGATGGTCAATGAGGCCAATGACATGTGGAAGCCGCGCATGAGCAAGGACGAGGCCACCAAGCAGAAGGAATTGGAAGATGGCGGTAAGGCCATGTTCTCGACGGCGCTGCCGTATTTGGAGAAGGCGCTGGACGTGGAGCCCGAGGATCGTGAAACGTTGCGCAGCCTGCGTGACATCTACGCCCGTGTCGGCATGGATGAAAAGATGCTGGAGATCAGCGCCAAGCTGAAGACGCGCGAATGATCGACAGTCATTGACAAGAGATGGGGGCTTCGGTTCCCATTTCTTTTCTCTTCATCATTTTACATAATGTAAATTATCATTCAAGAGGGGCTCGTGGGTTTGAATGATGGATTGTGGCCAGAATCGGCTGCTGTTTCCTCCTTGGTTGGGCACATCCCTGTGGTTTGAGAAGTCGAGACTTTGGGTTGGCGCAGAATGCACAGTGCTCCTCCTTGGAACGAGCACTTTGCTTGTGATCCGATTTTCTGGCGATTCCGCTGCCAAGTGTGGCGTGCTTTCATAGTATCGATGTGTTGTGCTCCTGGAATGGGAATCGGCTTGGTGGCTTGCGGTTTGCATGGGGAATTGGACCCCCCGGATTTTCGCAAATTCTGTAGATGTGTGTCGAATGGGTCGAAATCCGTGAATTCTGGAAAAACCAGTGAGTGGTTGTATTCATGTGGCAGGCGCTCGTGGATGCCTCCCTGGGCTCCGTGCTTTGTTCGGATAGCGTGAACCCGTGATTCTGTCATTTGAATGTCACCAGCAGAGCCATGGGGAATTCTTCAGCTGAGAAATGCGGGTTTGGAGTCCCCTGCTGACGAATGGCTGATGTGCCAAACCTGTTTGACATAATGTAGAGTTAGGGCAAAAAGAAAGCCGGCCCCTGAGGACCGGCTTTCCGAATGGGTTGGATTGAAGGATTACTTCTTGACGATCAGGTTCTGAGCGGCAGAGAAGTCCTTGTGGGTCACGCTCAGGGTGTAGGCGCCGGCAGCGAGACCGTGCTTCACCATGATGCGGTTGCCACCGATAACGTCGCCGGAGGTCACCTCCTGGGAGATGGCCGTCTTGCCGGACATGTCGGTCACTTCAACGATGATGTTCTCGGAACCGAGGTTGACTTCCTTGTCGAACTGGATGCTGAAGTGGCCCTCGAACACGGGGTTCGGGAAGACGTTCCAGTTGCTGTCCTCCAGATCGAACAGGTCAGCCATGGGGCCGTTGTCCGTGGCGAACTCACAAGAGCCGTTCTCGTAGCTGGCTTCCATGTTGTAGTTGGAGGCGTCCGGATTCGTGCAGCCAAAGACTTGGGCGTCGTCCGTCGTGAAGGTCACGTCGTAGTCGCGCCAGGTCTCGCCGTCCGGCGTCCAACCTTGCATGTTCAGCGTTCCGGTAGCGGTGCCGTCCGTGGTGATCTGCATGAGAAGGACCAGATTGCGGGCGTCAGCAGCAGCGCGGACGTCCGTCGGGACGACGAACCAAGCGCCGTCCACCACTTCGATGGCGCCACCATTGTTGAAGGAGGCGAAATCGATGCCGATGTTCCAGAGGTTGTTGTTGGTGCTGTTTTCAGCGCCCACGGTCACCCAGCTGTCGAAAGCGAGGCTCTCGTCCATGCCGATGATGGCGTCGTTGACGTCGTAGGACGTGGCACCACCCAGTTGATTCTGGTAGAAGGTTCCGGTGGAGGTCACGTTGAGGAGGTGCTCGCCATCGGCGAAGATGGCGTGCAGGCTGTGCTGGTTAGAGGGCAGCTCAGCGTAGACTCGGTAGGTGTTGCCGGGAACGGCGTCACCATTGTCTACAGCTTGGACGATAAGCTGGACATTGCTGGCAGCGGCGGAAAAGCCGAAAAGCACAGCGGCGGTAAGTGCGAACAAGTTCTTCATGTTCAGTGGGTTAATGATTCAAAGACTAGAGAAGGCAAAACAAATCTTCACCAAGATAACGGATTTTTCCCCTCGACGAAAGGATTCTGTCGACGAATTCATGATTTCTTCATGGCGGCACGGCCTTTCTTTGCGATTGACATGTTGGTACTGGACAACCTCATTGCCGGTCAATGGATCCCGGCAGGCCCCTCTCCCACTCCCCTTCTCGATGCCGTGCATGGCACGCCGGTGGCTGCGCTGGATGCGTCCAACGTCGATTTGGCCTCGGCCTACGCCTATGGCAGAACGGTTGGAAGTGACAACCTGAGGCGGATGACCTTTCAGGAGCGCGGACGGATGCTCAAGGCCCTCGCGCTCCACCTGATGGAGAACAAGGAAAAGTTCTACGTCTGGAGCGCGCATACCGGGGCGACCCGCTCGGACTCCTGGATTGATGTAGAGGGCGGCATCGGCACCCTGTTTGCCTACGCCAGTCTGCGCAAGCAGTTGCCGGACCTCCCCTATCTCGTGGATGGGGACCCGGCCATGCTGTCGAGGGAAGGGACCTTCATTGGCCACCACATTGGCGTCCCGAAACGCGGTGTGGCCGTGCACATCAACGCCTACAACTTCCCGGTTTGGGGCATGCTGGAGAAAATCAGTGCCAATCTGCTTGCGGGGGTTCCGGCCATTGTCAAGCCAGCATCCCTGACGTCTTATGTCGCCCACGCCATGGTCAAGGAAATCCATGCGTCGGGTATCCTGCCCGAAGGTGCGCTTCAGTTGGTCTGTGGCTCAGCCCGCGGTTTGCTTGATCACGTGGGGTTTCAGGATGTGGTGACGTTTACTGGATCTGCGGAGACGGGCTTGATGCTCAAGTCCCATCCCCGAATCCTGGCGGAAAATGTGCCGTTCAATCTAGAAGCCGACTCGCTGAACAGCATGGTGCTCGGTCCCGATGCGGAGCCAGGAACGGCCGAATTTGACTTGTTCGTGAAGGAATTGCGCCGGGAACTCACCATCAAGTGCGGTCAAAGGTGCACTGCTGTCCGCCGGGCCATGGTGCCCGAAGGGCGGGTCGAAGCTGTGCGGGACGCCTTGAAGGCGCAGCTGGACGGGGTGCGGATCGGTGATCCGGCTGTGGAAGGCGTCCGGATGGGGGCATTGGCCGGCTTGGACCAGCGTTCCGAGGTGGAGCGGGCTGTGGCGGATCTCATGCAGGAGGCCGAACTCATGTATACAATCGACTCGCCCACCTGGGAGGGCGGGGACGCTGAAATGGGGGCCTTCTATGCGCCCCGTCTCCTGGCCCAGTCGTCTCCTTTGACGGCAGAAAAGGTGCACAACGTGGAGCCGTTCGGCCCGGTGACGACGCTGCTTCCCTATGACAGCTTAGACGACGCCATATCACTTGTTCACAAGGGAAAAGGGTCACTTTGCTGTAGCATTGCTACAAGAGATGCTGCCGTGGCACGGAAGTTTGTAGTGGAGGCGGCAACCCACCACGGACGGATCCTCGTCCTCGATGCATCCTGTGCCAAGGAGAGCACGGGACACGGAAGCCCCATGCCGCAGCTGGTCCACGGTGGGCCGGGACGTGCCGGTGGCGGAGAAGAGATGGGTGGCCTGCGTGGTCTTCATCATTACCTGCAACGCACGGCCATCCAGGGTCATCCCGATACGATCACGGCCATCACGGGCCGTCATCAGCCGGGTGCAGCCCGCCCCGAGGCTTCCGTGCATCCCTTCCGTCAGCATTTCGAGGACCTCGAGGTCGGCATGACCTACACCACCCACCGGCACACGGTGACAGAGGCGGACATCGTCAATTTCGCCAACGTCAGTGGCGATCATTTCTATGCGCATGTGGATGAAACGGCGTTGGACGGCACCATTTTCGAGCGCCGTGTGGCCCATGGGTACTGGGTGTTGTCCAAGGCGGCTGGGATGTTCGTTGAGCCACACAAGGGGCCGGTCTTGCTGAACTATGGACTGGAGTCCTGCCGGTTCACCAAGCCTGTGTATCCCGGGATGACCATCGGCGTGCAGTTGACGGTCGAGGAAAAGGTCCAGCAGGAATTGCGCGGCGAGGATGATGTGCTGAAAGGCATCGTCAAGTTCAAGGTCGATGTGTCCGATGAAACGGGGGAAACTGTGGCCATTGCCACCATCCTGACCATGGTCAAGAACCGGGAGCAGCCAGAATCGGCGTCGGATGCCTGATTCCGCGCGCCGGGTCTGCTCGCTCGTCGTCGCGTTGGCTTGTGTCACGGCCGGCAGCAGTCAAAGCGCCCAAGTGGAAGCGGTGGGCCGTTCCGCTCGGCTGATGGATGTGGCGTTCCTCGATTCCCTGCTCGGCCCGCGTATGCTGGAGTCCATTACCGATGCGCATGCATTGGCGGCGCGGGATGCACTCGTTGCGTCCATGGTCGCCGAGGAGAACGCAGGGAGATTGGAGTGGGCTGTTATGGTGCACGGTTGGTTGCGTGCAGCGGGTGATGCGCACATGCGGGTGCCGTTTGATCGGTTGTCGCCCGGTCGGACGCGATCCACGCCTCCGTCTGCCCAAGACTTGGTGGCTGAAGAAAGGCCGTGGTCCCAATTCGGTCCGGGGCTCGGGGTTCCGGCCAGTGCCCGGGCCGCTTGGTTGGCGCGGACGTGGCCGTGGGTGGCCTGTCTTGCCGATGGGTCGATGGAATGCCCGATTGGACAGGCGAAAGAGACGGAGTCTGATGCGCTGTCCTCTGGAATGCGGGTCGAGGATCACGGAGCCTTCTTGAGGTGGGTGATCCCGAGCTTCGGGACGGGTGACGATCGGTCTTTTCGGACAGCGTTCCGGAAGCAGGTTCGGCAGTTGGCGCGCGCCGGAAGGCCTGTCATGTTGGATCTTCGGGGGAATTTGGGCGGCTTCCGCTCCCGTCGGCACGCGGTGCTGGGAGTGTTCCTCGATTCGGAGTCATGGCCTGTGGAGCGGGAAGGGAAATGGTCCATGGACGGGGAGTTCGACGAGGTTCCGGCCATGCCGCTGGCTTCCGTTCGGCGTGCCCTCGATGTTCCTGTGGCCGTAATGTTGGATGGGTTGAGCTTCAGCGCTTCCCTCCTGCTCGCTCAATCCCTCGAGGAGAGTGGCCGGGCCCGAGTCTTCGGGTGCGCCCCTCTCGGTGGACGCGGAGGGTGCTCGGGAAACCCGGAGTCGTGGACGCTTCCCGGTTCCGGGCTCGAGGTGCTCATTCCCAGCCGACAGACCGAGCTCGGTGTGCTTCCGGCGTCTGAATTCGACCTTCCTGCCGAGGCTGACTGCGACGCAGGCGCCGAAGAGTGGAGCCGCGCGGTCCTCTGGTTGCTTTCCTCGGACCTCGCTCCTGCGCGGTAATTTGCCGGTTGAATGCGTCGTTTCCTCGCCCTCTCGCTGGTTTTGCTGTCTGCCTTCAGTGGGATGGCCCAGGGTGATGGTTCGTCCATGTCTGACGCGGAAGGGCGCATGTTGGACGCGTTGTTGCGGCGTTTTCAGCCTTTGCCCTCGGTGGAGCGCATCTGGACCGGCGCATTCGAATCCGCGGCCAACCGGACCCAGGGGGTCAAGGATCGCATGGATTCGCTCGAGCGGAGTGGCATGGATGAGGCGGAGTTGCTCGTTCGGGTCGGAGCCTTGAGAAAGGAGGTTCGAACGGTGCGGGAGGACCGGAATGCCTTTGTGGCTGGATTTCTCTCTCCGCTGGAGCAATTGGCTTTGGACAGCATTCTCAACCCGCCCATTCCGTCCATCCAGCATTTTGGCTTTCACGATCGGATGAAATGCCTGGTGTGCAAGAAGCCGGGTGAACTCTCGGTCCCTCCGGGGGTGCCCCCTCCTTCCCTTTTGAAGAACCAACGCTGACATGTGTCTCCGCTTTTCTGCCGAATCCCGTTTTCCTGCTGTGCTGCTGGCCGCCGTCCTGTTCGCTTCGTGTGCAGGGGTGGACGGGCCGTTGTGTGAGGCAGTGGACCCCTTCATTGGAACCGGTGGGCATGGCCACACCTATCCCGGGGCGACGGTGCCCTTTGGGATGGTGCAGGTGAGCCCAGACACCCGCCTCGAGGGGTGGGACGGTTGCGGGGGATTCCACATCACGGACGATGTGGTCTACGGATTCAGTCATACCCACTTGCAAGGGACCGGGGTCAGTGACTATGGCGATATCCTGTTGATGCCCACTGTGGGCCCGATGGACACCGCGGATGTGTGGCGGGACCGGTATCGGGACCGGTTCGTTGAAGGAAGTCAGGAAGCCCATGCCGGGTATTATCGGTGTGAATTGGAGCGGAGCCGCATTGAAGTGGAACTGACGGCCAGCGAGCGGGTCGGGTTTCACCGTTGGACCCTAGCCGAGGCCGACACCATGCAGTTGATGGTGGACCTGGCGCACCGAGATGATCTGCTGAGTTACGGGATGTATCCGTTGGACGATTCAACGCTCGTCGGCTTGCGGATTTCCGACAACTGGGCCGATGAGCAGCATGTCTATTTCGCCATGCGGTTCAGTGAGCCGTTCGAGTGGCTCGACCAGATGGCTGAACTCGATGTGGAGGAGGTCGACGGCGTGTTGATGCAGGAGTTGAACTATGTCCCAATATTTTCATTGTTTTTCAAGGATGTAAAGATGATAGAAGCGAGGGTGTCACTCAGCTTCGTGGACCTCGATGGAGCCGTGGCCAACCTCGATGCAGAGGCCCCCACAGCCCGAGGATTTGAGGCGGCCAAGGCGAAGGCGGAAGGCACATGGGACGAGGCGCTCGGGCGCATCCAAATTGACGAGTCCGATCCAGAGGAACGGGCCATTTTCTACACTGCGCTCTACCACAGCCTGACCGTGCCAAACCTGGCGACGGATGTGGATGGCCGGTACCGGGGAACGGACCTTCAGATTCATCAGGGTGACCTCGATTCTCCCCGGTACACCGTCTTCTCCCTGTGGGACACGTTCCGGGCGACCCATCCCCTGCTCAACGTCCTCGAGCCGGATCGCACTGAGCAGTTCATCCGCAACTTCATGGACATGCACGACGAGGGTGGGACGCTGCCGATGTGGGAGCTGGCGGGCAACTACACGATGTGCATGATCGGGTATCATGCCGTTCCAGTGATTGCGGATGCCTGGGCCAAGGGATTGCGGGGATTCGATGCAGAACGGGCCCTTGAGGCCATGGTGGCCGAAGCCACGGACGATGAATTGTCCAAGTCCGTATGGGATAGCCTCGGCTACCTCCCCCTCGAGCGGGAAAGTGAAAGCGTGTCCAAGAGTTTGGAATATGCCTTCGATGATGCGTGCATTGCCCGGATGGCTCAGGACATGGGGAGAATGGATGTGGCGGAGCGGTTCGGTCGACGCGCTCAGGGATGGAAAAATCTCTTCAATCCGGACAACGGCTTCATCCAACCGCGTTACGGCGCTGCGTGGCGAGAAGGCTTCGATCCGACGGAGGTCACCTTTGAGTACACGGAGGCCAATGGTTGGCAGTACAATTTCTTCGTTCCCCACGATGTCTCGGGGCACATGGACCTGCTCGGAGGTCCTGAAGGGTACGCAGAGATGCTGGACGAGATGTTTTCTGGATCCAGCCGCATGTCGGGGCGTCACCAGAGCGACATCACTGGCTTGATCGGCCAGTACGCGCACGGCAACGAGCCCTCCCACCACATGGCCTATCTCCCCTCTTATGCAGGTTACCCGGAGCGGACGCAGGCTCTGGTAGACAGCATCTGCGATGAACTGTATACCGCAGAGCCGGACGGGTTGAGCGGCAACGAGGATTGCGGCCAGATGAGCAGCTGGTACGTCTGGAGCGCGCTTGGTCTGTATCCCGTGACCCCGGGGTCCGATGTCTACGTGCTGGGGACGCCCCGTTTCGATGCGGCGGCCTGGTCCTTGCCCAATGGGAGTGTGCTGGAGATCTTGGCCAATCGCGAATCGCCGGAATCCGTCTTCATTCACGGTTGGACCCTCGATGGCGTCTCGCAGACGCGGAGCTGGGTCACCCACTCTGAATTGATGTCTGGCGGCCAATGGGCCTTCGACCTCCGCGATGAGCCGGTGGCAGAGGATGGATTCGGCAAGAAGCCGGAAGATTGGCCGGTGTCGGACTGGTCACTCGGGAAGGATGATTTCATCGCTACTCCGTATATCCGGGCGCCCCGGAGTTATTCCGGAGACCGCCTTGATGTCCCCGTGGGATGCATCGACGCCGAGGCGATGGTTCTGCATCGGGTATTGGATTCGGACGGCGAGGGTGAGGCGAAATTCCAGCCGGTCGAGGGCCCCATCCGCGTGGAGGGGACGCAGACCATCCAATTGGTCTCCGAGAAGGCAGGGCGCCGCAGCGCCGTGGTGTCCGGGCGGATTGCGCGGGTCAATCCCGACTACGAGGTGAGCATTCAATCGCCTTATGCCAACCAATACGCTGCGGGAGGCGACCGGGCCCTGATTGATGGCATTCGGGGAGAAGGCGCCGATTTCCGCACGGGGGATTGGCAGGGTTACTATGGGCACGATGCCGTCGTGACCGTCGACCTCGGCGGAGTCTATCGCATCACCCGGATGGGCATCGGGGTCCTGCAGGACGTGAAGTCCTGGATCTGGGCACCGGAGTCGGTGACCTTCCGAACCGCGATGGACACGGCAGATTTCGAGATTTTCGGAAGTGAGGCGCCCGGATTGGATCCGGAGGACTACGCCCCCCAGACGAAGCGGATGGAGCAGACGGGCAGTCGGTTGGCCCGGTATGTGCGCGTTGAACTCGGCCAATTCAATGGCGGGGAGATTCCGGAATGGCATCTGGGGCGCTGGAACCCGACGTGGGTGTTTGCCGATGAATTCGAATTCGACGCGGAACCCGTCCCATGAGTGACCACAGCCATTTCCTCGACCGGGGACTCGCCATGACAACCCCCCACCCGCTTGGCGAGCGCATCGTGCGCGCTGAGGGGTGCTGGATGGAAACGGAATCCGGTGAGCAGCTGTTCGACATGGTCAGCGGCATCGGTGTGAGCTCGCTGGGGCACGGCCATCCGGCCATCCGGCGCGCCCTGCAGGAGCAATTGGACCGGCACCTGCACGTGATGGTCTACGGCGAATACGCCCAGGAGGCCCAGGACCGGGCGGCGTCGAGCTTGCTCTCGAGTCTCGAGGGCACCGGACTCGATGCGGTGTACTTCGTCAACAGTGGCACTGAAGCCATCGAAGGCGCGATGAAATTGGCCCGGAGGGCCACAGGCCGGACCGAGATCCTGGCGGTCGAAGGCGGATACCATGGCGCGACGTTTGGCGCGCTGAGCCTGTCCACGCCGTCCCACCGGCGAAATGCTTTCATGCCGCTCCTCCCCGACGTGTCCCATGTGCCGTTCGGATCCGCGGCGGCCGTAGACCGCATCACAGAGCGGACCGCCGCCGTGTTCGTGGAGACAGTGCAGGGCGATGCGGGCATCCGGCCGGTTCCGGCGGACCATTTGCACGCGTTGCGGAAACGCTGTTCAGACGTCGGGGCCTTGCTGGTTCTCGATGAGATCCAATGTGGTCTCGGCCGGACCGGGCATGTCCATGCCTTCCAGCGGGTCGGGGTCGTTCCGGATGTACTGGTCCTCGGCAAGGCGCTCGGTGGTGGCATGCCCATTGGGGCCTTCGTCGCTGGCCGAGAGTGCATGTCAAGCCTGCGAGAGCACCCGAAGTTGGGGCACATCACCACGTTTGGCGGCCATCCCATGGCCTGCGCCGCGGCTGCTGCCTTCCTTCAGGAATTGCAGGGATTGGATTGGAAGAGAATCCGGTCGACGGGGGCGCAATGGAAGCAGGCCTTGTCTGCCCATCCCGCCGTTGTGGACGTGCGGGGCCATGGCCATTTCCTCGGAGTGGATCTCGATGGACCGGACCGGGTGTCGGCCTTGGTTGCGGCCGCACGGAAACGGGGGGTCGTCCTGTTTTGGTTCCTGAGCCGTCCACAAGGCTTCCGGCTCGCGCCCCCGCTGAATGCGTCGGCCGATGAGCTCGATCAGGCGCTCCAATGGCTCCTCGAGTCCTTGGATGAGGTTCAATGAAGAAAGCCACCCCCGCGTTCGGAGGTGGCTTTGCCTGGGATCACCATTGGCTGAAGCGACCAAGGTGACATGAGAACCTGAAATCAAACTCTGCTCGGTTTGATGCTTGCAAGGTGAACGCGGTGTGTGAAGTCGAGGTGAACCCAAGACGGTCGAACCGTCAAGGCTGTGCAAGGAAATCGCGCATCCGTTCGATGCTCCGTTTGGCTTCCGGCAAGAGATCCGGAAACAGCTGCCATCCATGCGGGGCATCCGGTTCAATGGCGTGGGTGATGTCAAGTCCTGCGGTTCGGCAGGTGGTGGCGAAGGCCACGGAGTCCTCCGCGAGGAGCTCATTGTCCGAATGCTCCAACAGGATGGGCCCCAAGGTTTGCAAGGCCTCCGTTGAGGCGAGGAGCGGACTGCAATCGGGCGCGGTGGGTGCTTTTCCCGCGAGGTAGAGACCGGCATATTCCCGCAGGTCCTCTCGGTCGAAGGCGCTGTGGCGGGATTCGTTTCGCTGGGCGGAAGGACCGTCCACCCGAAGGTCGAGCCAGGGAGAGAGCAGGATGAGCCGGTCTCCCTTTTTCCTGCGCAAAGCCCAGCATAAGGCGAGGTTGCCGCCGGCGGAGTCCCCGACGATGTCCATCGGCTCGCCTGTCCCTGCGCGGTCCAACGCGTCGAGTGCTGCTGGATGGGGGTGTTCCGGGGCGAGCGGGTAATGGGGAATCCACACCGGGCGTTGGGTCGCTTTGGACAGGGCGGCCCCTGCCGCCCGGTGGGTTCGGGGTGAGCCGAAGGCAAAGCCGCCGCCGTGGATCCAGACGATGGCCGGCGCTGTGTCAGGGACGGATTTCCTCCGAACCAGCTCGCCGGGAAGTCCCTGCCGCTCATGGGACTCGACGATGAGGTCTCGGGGCGGGATGTAGAGTCTGGCCACGGTGTCTGCGGCCAGCCGCCATTGCCCCGGGCTGGCATCCAGGACCTCCCGCCTCAATGTGCGCACCGCTTGGTGATAGCCCGAGATGAACTGGTGAAGGAGATCACTCACTGAACGGGATGGATTGGCCGGCAGGAATCCGGAAAATGGGATAGCGTCCCGCCGTGCCTTCGCTGTGGGGCGAACGGCGATAGATGAAATCGAGCTGGGCCCGCGCTGACAGGTCGCGTTCTGTCCGCGCCGAATCGAGTGCCGAGCGGAGGGTTGGGGATTCGTCGAGAAGCCGTTCGGCCGTGTCCTCGAAGACGTAGGAGGAGAAGTATTCCTTCTGTTGCAGGACGCTGTCGAAAAAGTTCCAGCGGAAAAAGGCGTCCACCGCCTGTGGGCTCAAGGTTTCCATCAGGTATCGTGCGGCGGGTTGGTCGGCCGGGATAAGGAGGTCGCCCGCGAAGAGTTGGACGGGTTCCAGGCTCCGTGAGGTGGAGATGGCCGTCCGAAGGTGGTGCCCCTCGTAGGGCCGGTTTGGCGCGCTGTGATCGAGGATGCGGGTCACTTCGACGGTCAGGGAGGTGTCCTGTGGAATTGGGATGGAGACGACGCCATTGGCTTCGAGTCGGGCAATGACGTGCCGCCAGGCTTGGGGCACGATGAAGGCCGCAGGCAGGCTGGCTTCCTGCGTCGGGCGGAAGGTGTGCAGGTGGGCGATGTTCCGGGTCCAGGGGGCGGACCGGTCGTAGCGGAGTCGCTTGGATCCGGTCACCGCACTCCATTCGTATCGCGCTTCGAATCCGCCAAAGCGGACAGAGTCCACGGCCGTCGTGTCCAAGGTCCAGTCCACGGGATGGACGCTGGTGTGCCGATAGGCATGGTCTTGGGCTTGTCTCAAGGCGTCAATGACCTCCGCATGCCGGACCCCGGCCTCCAGCAGCACATCGAGGAAGCGCAGCGTGGCCTCGACCCGGTCGTCGAACGGCTTGAGCATGTGGGCCTCGGTGGTGAAGCCGAGGGTGTGGTGCAGGGCCGCATATCCGGTCGAAAACCGGGGCGTTTCGAGGAAGTCCTGAATGCCGTCATCCGGCGTGGCGCCCAGACTGTAGACATAGGGGCACATTTCTGTTCCTCGTGCTTCCATGCCGGAATACAGCTCGGGCATCAGGGTGGCCTCAAGCCAGGCGCCCAGCGGTCCGCCGAGTTTGTCGGGTTGGGTGGCGATCAGGGTCATGGTGGCCTGGTAGTCGGCGCCATTGGAGGTGTGGGTGTCGACGAAGAGGTCCGGGTCGAACTCGGTGAACATGGCAGTGAACGACAAGGCGTTCCGGCTGTCGCACTTGATGAAGTCCCGGTTGAGGTCGAGGTTTCGGGCATTGCCGCGGAACCCGTATTCCTCCGGGCCGTTCTGGTTGGCGCGCGTGCAGCAATTGCGCCGCAGCCCCCCTCCCACATTGTAGAGCGGAATGATGCCGATGTGCACGCCCTCCGGCAGACGGTCGGATTCGAGCAGGTCCGTCGCCCACATCAGGGAGGCGTTCACCCCGCAGGGCTCCCCCGGGTGGATGGCGTTGTTGACGAGAATGCGCAATGGAGCGTCCGAAGGGCCCATGGTGAACAGGTGGAGTGGCCGGCCGACATCGGACAGCCCGAATTGCGTGAACTCCGTGGCTTCGGGATGGTCTTGGTGGAGTTGATCGTATGCGGCAATCGCCTCGGCCCAGGTGGGCGTTTTGCCGAGGGGATGATCCTGGGCGCAGGGGGTCAGCGTGTGGACCGTGGTCAGGCCAAGGAGGAACAGGTGGATGGGGCGCATGGTCATCGGCCCCAAAAGTGGGAAATTGCGGCATGGATTGGATGCCGCCAGCGAATGCCGAGCCCAAACCCGGACAGTTTCTGTTGTCCGAGCCCTTTCTAGACGACCCGTGGTTCGGCCGGAAGGTGGTGTTCCTGTGTGATCATGATGATCAAGGATCGCTTGGGTTCGTGCTCAACAATGGCATGGGGCGAAACCTCACATCCCTCCTGCCCGACGCGGAGCCTTGGGGCTTGGACCATGAAGTCCACCGCGGAGGTCCGGTCCATTCGGACAGCCTGTTCTGCCTCCACCGCCTGGGAGACGGGATCGAGGGGTCGCTTCCTGTGCTTCCCGGCCTTTGGCTCGGGGGGGAATACGACGATCTGGCCGTTCTGATTCAGGAGGGAGGCGCGAAGGCTGGGGATGTTCGCTTCTTTGCCGGGTATGCCGGGTGGGGTGCGGGACAGCTTGAGGGTGAGATGAAGCAACGCAGCTGGTACGTCTACGATGCGCCTGCGGCAAACAAACTGGACGTCGTGATGAATTCCGACCCCGGTGATTTGTGGACGACCATGATGAAGAGCAAAGGCGGTGGCTATGACCGCGTCACGACTTGGCCGACGGACCCCTCTCTGAACTGAGGGTCAGGACAGCGACCACCGCACCCGGTAGCCGGAGTGGCGGCGGACATTGAAGACCTGCCCCCCTTCGAACAGGAGATATTGCCCCTTGATGGCGTCGAGTCGGCCTTCGACGATGGTGTTCTCGCTGTCCAATTTGCGCGACGTGACCTTGTCTGGAAACGCTGCTGACGGATACTGCAGGAGGGTCACCTCTTCCCCATCATCGAGGAAATCCTCGAATTCCGGCGGGCACGATTCATAGGCTTCCTCCTTGGCCTCGAGTAAGGCGTCCGTCACGACGGCTGGGTCCGGGTTGCCCGCGGTGAGCATGGCCCGCCATTGGGTCTTGTCGGCAAACGTGTCTTTCAGGGTCACCTCGATGAGTCCCGCGAGCTGGCGGTATGGGGTGTTGGCGAGGATGGTGGCTCCGCTGGCTCCTTGGTCGATCCACCGGTAGGGCATGTTCGTGTCCCGGGTGACGCCCACCTTGATGCCGCTCGTGTAGCTCAGGTAGACGACGTGGGGCTGGTTGTGGTGCTTTTCCTCCCACTCCTTGTCCCGCAAGGCGATGCCCTCGTGGATGCGGCTCAATTCCGGGTGGATGATGCTCTCGACGGCCAAGGGGGAATTCTGGAAGGCGTCGAAGGACATCCCGTCCCCGTATGTCTTGCGGATCTTCTTGCCGGTGACCGTGCAATGGATGGCCTTGGCGAATTCGAGACGCAGGGTATTCCCCACCCAGTCGGCCATGTCCACATCGGGCAGGGGGTCGAGGATGTCCGCCTGGCTCCAGCTGTAGGCCACGGCCGATTCGCCGTCCATGCGGCCTTTCAACTTTCGGATGTTGCCTTCTCCCTCCATTGCAAATGCCGCGCTCTTTCCTGAGATTTAATTTTCAGCAAATCAAAACCACACATGAAGAAACTTCTACTCTTTGCAGCCTGCTTTGCAGCAACCGGTGCCTATGCTCAATACGAGGAGGGCTTCGAGGATTACACCGCAGGCGACTACATCTGCGTGGAGAGTGACCTGTTTGACATCTGGCCCGGTGGAACCGAGGGCAGCGAATGGGACTCTCAAGTCGACGACTCCCTCGCCCATGAGGGCGTGAACTCCCTCAAGATTGAGGCCCAGAACGTCACGGGCGGTCCGATGGACGTGCTCCTGAACGTGGGCAAGTCCGAGGGCAACTGGAGCCTCGATTGGGAGATGCTCATCCCCACCGGCCATTCCGCCTACTTCAACGTGCAGGGCACGGATGTGGCTGGCGCGGGAACCGACAGCTGGCAGTGCAACGTCTTTGCCAACACCGATGGTACGCTCTTGGCCGATGGGCCATGGGGCATGGCGGATCCGTCGGCCGTCCCGCACGACGAGTGGTTCAATGTCCGCTTCGTGGTGGACCTCGAACAGGACCTCTTCAAGATGTGGATTGATGGTGAGGAGGTCTTCCAGGCCGCTTACAATGGCAACTTCAGCAGCATCAATTTCTATGCGTTGGGCGATGGCGAGACCATTGGCCTTTACTACCTCGACTCCATCACCCTCGCCGAGAGTGATGTGGACCTGGTGAATGTGGAAGAGGAAGCAGCCCAAGCGTTCGGTTTCCTCCCGAACCCGAGCAACGGCCAACTGCGCCTGTCCGGTGTCCAAACCCAGACCACGCTGGTCGTGCTCGACCTGATGGGCCGCGAGGTGCTCAGCGAGTCGCTGGATGCGGGTCAACAGTCGGTGCAGCTCGACCTGCCCGAGGGTGTCTACCTGATTGGAACCGACAACCAGAAGAACCTGCGGAAGCTCGTCATCCGCCGCTGAGTCTTGATTCTGACCTCATTGAACGGCCCTGCCTTCCTCCAGGAAGCGCAGGGTCGTTTGCGTTACGGTCTGCATGGCGTTGGGCAGAAAGGCGTCCGTCCAGGGTTCCGATGCCCCGAAGGTGTGCCCGCCTTGCTCCAGCAGAAGGAGGTCGGACTGACCTCGCCATGCAGACAGCCGCTCGGCATGGTCCACCGTGACGGCGGCATCGTCCAGGCTGTGGGCGACCAGCATCCGGCCTGGGTAGTGGCGAACGGCGGATTCGATGTGGAGCCGGTGCTCATTGGTGGTGAAGTCTTCGTGAAAGGACCAGTTGTGGTGGAGCCTTTGGCGCGTGCGGTGGTTGATGATCTCGCGACGGCCCATGGCCTTCCAGTTGTTCAGCTCCTCCCCTGTGGGAAAGCGGGACCCGAAGTCGGCCACGGCGGCCCAGGTCACGAGGGAGTCGACACCGGCCCGCTCCCGTTCACGCAGTGCCTTGTCCGCTTCAGCAGCGGCCAGACAGGCAATGCCTCCGCCGCGGCTGTGTCCGACAACGGCCAAGGGCATCGAGGCGACACGTTGGGACTCCTCGGTGCTTCCGGGCGTGCGCAGGGCGCGGAGGACGTCAGTGGCTTCGTTGAGCTCCCTCGAATAGGTGTTGGAGGCGAAGGCGTCCAGATCGGTGAATTCCGAGGGGCGTGACGGCGTGGTGCCGTTGTGGGAGAAGTTGATGCGGAGGAAGCGCCATCCCTGTGAGGCGAAATGGTCGCCCACCAGTGCCCACGCTCCCCAATCCATGTAGCCCTTGTATCCGTGCAAGAAGAGCACCGTGCCCTTTTCCTCGGACCCGGGCAGGTGCCATCGTCCATGGAGGTCACGGTCTCCATCACGCTGGAGGAGAAAGGGGCGGTGGAGCACGGTCATGGCGTGGGTGGGGTCATGTTGGCCACGGTGGTCACCGGGTCCGGGTGCTGGAAAGCGAACCCGGAGTCGATGAGTCTGTCGGACAAAATGCGCCGTCCTTCAGAACGGATGGGAATGGGGCTTGAGAAGGCGACGGCCCCGGCGGCCCCGTAAAAGTCCCCTCTGGAGCGGGTGGCGGGTGCCACCAGGTTGCAAGGGCCTGCGACCCGGTTCCGCTGGACGTGGTCGATGGCGCTGAGCACGTCGGTCAGGTGGACCATATTGACGGGGTCAGCGGGGTTCATGAGGTCCCGGTTCCGGAGGAAACCGCCCGGGTGTCGCCCAGGACCAAAGAGGCCGCCTGCCCGTAGAATGGTGGTCCCGGCCGCATTGAAATGGGACTCGACATCGAGAAGGCATACACCGGAGTGGGGGCTGATCCTTCTCACGGCGTCGTCTTCCATGTGGTGGCCATCGCCATCCGGGTAGACGCTGGTGCTGCTGATGAGCACGGTCCAGTCGCAATCGTTGCTGAATGCGGCGGCTTTTTGGAACGCCTGTTCCCCTGCAGACGGGGGGAGTGCAACGAGCAGGTGCCGGCATCGGGGCCAGACTGCGTTGGCCTCGAGGGAGGCGTCGAACGCCACGGGTTGGATACCGTCTGTCTGAAGTTCGGAGAGGATGCGGGCGCGTCTTGCACTGCCCCAGACGGATTCGCCTGCTTGGATCCGGTCGAGCGCCCAAGCCCGTCCGAGCCAGCCGCACCCGAGGATTCCCCAATCAAAGATTTTGTTCACATCCGGAGCCATATCCTGAGGCTAAATTAGCGGCCACCCATTGCTCCCGTCGATGATTGATTTCCGCTCCTTTTCGCGATTCCCGCAGTGTGCCTTGACTTTGGTGGCCCTCCTCTTCGTGTCGGCCACCGCTTCGGGCCAGAAGGACCCTCTCCTCTCCTTCGGGATTGACGGCTTGGCCGAGGGAGACACCATCTATCTGGCCAATTACTATGGCAACAAGATGTACTACGCCGATACGGCGACAGTGGGCAAGAAGGGGCGCTTCGACTTTGTGTCCCCGACGCCGGACAAGGGGGGCAAATACGGCCTGGTGCTTCCGGGCAATGCGTTCGTTGAGTTCATCGTCACCGGGGAGCCGGTTTCGTTGACCGCGGATGCCGCCAACCTCCCGGGCAGCGTTGAGGTTCAGGAAGGCGAGGACACACGGCTGTTCTACGATTACCTCTCCTTCATCCAGGAGATGCGGGAGAAGCGCATTCCCATTGACGCCCGAGCCAAGGATTCGACCCTCACCGAAGCCGAACGGGCCCAGCTTCTTCAAGACCTTGAGGTGCTCAACGTCCAGGTGGAAGCCAAGCAAGACCGCATCCAGGAGGAGCACGGCGAGACCCTGTTTGCCAAGATGATCCGCATGGTTCGAGAGCCCGATGTCCCCGAGGCTCCCCTCGACGCGGCCAATCCGCAGCTCTGGCGGTACTATCGTTTCCGGGAGCTGTATTGGGCCCGCGTGGACTTCCAGGATGGTCGCTTGGTTCGGGATCCGGCCTTGCACACGCTGCTGGAGCAATATTGGAACACCGTCATGCCCCAGTTGCCGGACACGGCCTTGGCCGAGGTCCACAAGCTCATCGGCAAGGCGGAGGGCGATCCGGACATGTTCAAGTACCTCGTCCACTTCTTCACCTTCTCCGCCGAGAAGAGCCAGGTGATGTGCATGGACAAGGTCTTCGTGAACCTCGTGGACAGCTACTACGCCACGGGCAAGGCCGACTGGTTGGGCGAAGCCCAGTTGAAGAAGGTGGTCGACCGGGCTGAGGATTTGCGATACAGCCAATGCGGGGAGCGGATTCCCAACATCATTTTGCCGGATACATCCCAGACGAACTGGGTCAGCCTGTACGACGTGGACGCCAAATACACATTGGTCTCGATTTGGGAGTCGACCTGCGGCCATTGCAAGAAGGAGATGCCCAAGCTCGAGGCCCTGTATGAGGAGTGGCACGACAAAGGGCTTGAGATCTATGCCATCGGCAACGACTTCGAACCGGAGCCCTGGCTTGAATTCGTCCGCGAGAAGAAAATCGGCGATTGGATCCACGTGTCCGACAATCCGCAGATCAATGCGACTGACAGTGCCACCGCCCTCATCATGGCGGGAGTGACGACGCTGAAGAGCTTGAATTTCCGCACTACGTTCGACGTCTACGCGACGCCGAAAATGTTTCTGCTCGACCGGGACAAGAAGGTCATCGCCAAGCAGGTCGGCGCCGAGCAGATTGGCGAGATCCTTGCCCGCGAGGAAGCCGAAGCTGCCCGTCAATAAAAGGGCACTACAGGAGGTTGAGCTGTGCATGACGTCCGCCTGGAGGATCCTCTCGCCTCCCCTGCCCTTTTGACACAGCGGCTGGGTCACATCCCCGCCAAATCCGAGGTCACAGCTTGGATGGACCGGTGGTCGGCCTTGGACGGTGAATACGGCGTGGGACACGCGGCCAGACTCGAGCGGGCCATGGTGCAGGCGATTTCGTTGCAGGGCAAAAGCGGCTTCCGCGCCGCCTGGGTGATCGCGCTGCTCAGCTCTCGGGGCTTGATGGTCACCCACCCCGAGCGAGGCCTCATGCAGGCTTGGCATTCCACCGATGACGTCGGGTGTCAGAGGGAATGTTTGAGGGCCCTGCTCCATCTCGACCCTTCAGACGGCGCCTTGGAAGAACTCCTCGAGTGGGCTGCTCAGGTGGTGTTTCTCGATGATGTGCCCGCTGCCTTGTTGCATCATGCCCTCCGGATCATGGAGCGGGTCGTTTCACGGCCTGGCCTTCTCGAATCACAAGGTGCCGACCATGAATTTCATGAGGTGCTGCGTCATTTGGAGAGAATGGACCGTCCGGCCCATCTCAAGAAGAAAGCCGCGCTGTTGAGGGCGCGGCTTTCGTGAGGGTTTGGTTCGTTGGGGGTCACTCGCAAGTGGCTTCCCAATATTGTAGGAAAATCAGGAGGTCAGGGGTGTTTACGATGCCATCGTTCGACACATCGAAGAGACAGGGGCCGACTTCATCGAGGACGCCGACAAAGACGCAGCTTCCATCGTCCACACTGGCCGCACCACTGTAGTTCAGGGCTTGTGGATAGGTGCATCCCGCGAATGAGTTGGAGCCGTCGATGCTCGTTCCGTCACAGTTGAAGCCATTGGCGGCATACGTGCAGGATCCATCGTCTGCCGTGGCGCTCGCGTCGTAGTTGCACGCGTCCGGGTAGGTGCAACCGAAGGCATCGAGGTTGTCACAGATGCCGTTTCCATTGTAGTCCGGGCATTCGTTTTCGTTCTCATCGCAGATGCCGTCTCCATCACTGTCGTTGAGGCAGTCTCCATTGCAGTCCAGAATGGGGCCGGCGTAGGTACATGAGCCGTCGTCATCAGTTGCCGTCAGTTCGAAGTTGCAGGCTGACTCATCTGTACAACCTCCAATTTCATCCGAGTCACAGATGCCATCGGCATCGGCGTCGGCCGCGCAGGACCCACCACAGACACCGAGGGCATCGAGTTGGTTGCCGTCACAGTCGCAGTCACCTTCGGGGATGTCGGCGCAGCCGCACTCGTAGATCTCGCCGGGTCCGTTGCAGACCCCGCAGGCGTCCAGGGCACCGACACAATCGTCGACGTCGTCGCAGATGCCATCGGCATCGGCGTCAGCCGCGCAGGACCCACCACAGACACCGAGGGCGTCGAGCTGGTTGCCGTCACAGTCGCAGTCACCTTCGGGGATGTCGGCACATCCGCACTCGTAGACCTCGCCGGGTCCGTTGCAGACCCCGCAGGCATCCAGGGCACCTACGCATTCGTCGACGTCGTCGCAGATGCCATCGGCATCGGCGTCGGCCGTGCAGGACCCGCCGCAGACGCCGAGGGCGTCATCGGACAGGCAGGACCCGTCCTCGTCAGTAGCCAAAGGATTGAAGTTGCATGCGGTTTCGTCCGTACATCCGGGCACCTCGTCTCCGTCGCACACACCGTCGCCGTCCGCGTCATTGATGATTACGCCACCGTCAAAGCAGGTTTCGCAATTGCCATCCGGGTATACGCAGAGGGTGTTGTCCGTGTCCGTGGTCGGATCGGCGTCATAGTTGCAGGCGGATGAATCGGTGCAACCCTCCACCTCGTCGGCATCGCAGACCCCATCGCCATCGGCATCGTTGTCTTGAATGGATCCGCTGCCATCCGTCTCGCCCGAACAGACTTCGCAGGGGGCACTGGCATACAGGCAGGTCCCGTCATCGAGATTGGCTGCCTGATCGAAGTTGCATGCCTCGTCATCCGTGCAACCAGGGAAAAGGCAGGAGCCATCGTCATATTCTGCGTCTGCGGAGTAATTGGAGGCTCCGGCATCCATGCATCCGGGTGTGCCGACAGCGATGGTTCCGGTCATCCCGAGTTGGGCATGGACGCCAATGGAGCAGTCATACGCATAGAGACCAGGGACGGTGAAGGTGACGCTGCCCATACAAGTTCCCGTTGCATTTCCGACGCTGCTGGGCAACGAGAAGGAAACCGGGTTGCCGAAGGACAGTCCGGTGATGGAGGAGATGTCTCCATTCACATTGTGGAACGAGGTGGACTCATTCTGCCAGACCACCGTGCCTCCTGTCGGAATGGACAAGGCTGAAGGGGTGAAAGCATAGTTTGTGGCGATGACCAGTTCTCCATCTACGCCACAGGCATTGGACTGGCAACTGCCGTTGTCCACGTTGGCCGAGGCGTCGTAATTCCAAGCCTCGGGATCCGTGCAACCTGGATAGGCGCAACTGCCGTCATCCACATTGGCATCCGGATCGAAATTCTGTGCTTCGGAATCCGTGCAACCGGGGAATTGACAGCTTCCATCGTCCTGGGTCGCGGTTGCATCGAAATTGCTTGCCTCCGGATCCATGCATCCTTGGACTTCGCTGTCGTCACAGGTCCCATTGCCATCCGCGTCCGCGCCACAATTCCCGCCACAGATTCCGAGGGCGTCAAGCTGATTGCCGTCGCAGTCACACGCCCCCTCGGGAATGCCTGTTCCTCCGCATGTCCCGCATTCGTCAACATAGAGGCAGTTCCCGTTCGATGCATCAGAGAAGTTGCAGGCGTTGATGTCGGTGCAGTTGTCCTCGTCGTCACAGAGATAGTCCCCGTCCGCGTTGACACAGTCACAGATTTCGGGATAGAGGAGCTCATACTCTCCCAGTCCCGCCGTGGTGAAGCTGAATGGAAGGCGATAATCCTCGCCGATTGGCGCGTCGAAAGGAATGATCTGGACGCCGAGTGTGCCGCTGATTGTGCCTGCGGTCGTGAATTGCGCGAGCAAGACCCTCAGGTCCCCGTCGGGGATGGTGTTCTGGGTTTCAGGAAAGGCGGCCCAGACACCTCCGATGGCCGTGTTGGCATACAGGCCTCCCCCAGCATTGAAGGCGTCGGACCAATCTCCTGCCGCATTGACCACATCGTAGCCCGAACCTTCGGGGTAAGCGGTGGGAATTTGTTCCGCTCCGATGGTGACCCAGCTGTCGTAAGCGACGTCAGGATAAGTGGGGAACAAGGCGGGGTTGATGTCTGTGGCCACGAGTTGGCCCAGCACGCTCTGGAAGAACGGCTCGGTTGAGCTGATGTCCAACGGCTCCGAGTCGTTGCCATAAGCGGCCAGAATCGTGGTGGCGGGATTGTCCACCTTGAGGTACATCCTGTAGGTTTTCATTCCGGCCAGAGGGTCCGGATTGCCGAAGATGTCGGTCGCCACGCCCGTGGTGTCGTGGTTGGCAATGAGGTCCACTTCCAGGGAATACCCGGGAACACTGTCACTCGGGAAGGACGCGGTCAGAACTTGGACCGAATCGGGACAGCTGCAGAAATCGCAGGTGCCATCGTCGAAGATGGCGGTTGGAACATAATTGCATGCAGTGGCGTCCATGCAGCCATGGGACTGGAAGCTGAGGTAGGGACGGATGCAGTTCTCGGAGTTGGCTTCGCCATCCCGGAATACCTGAAGGGCCAATTGTCCGGAGATGGAACCCTGGGTGGTCAGCTGGGCGAGGAGAACCTTATGGTCTGCTCCCGCATCGCCATTGGAATACAGTTCAGCATCGGTGATGTACCAGGCTCCTCCCGTGGTGGTGTTCATTTCGATGGCCCCACCATTCATCTCGAACGAGTTGGACAAGGGCAGGTCATCGTCTTCGATGTAGCTGACCTCCGATTGGCCAGATTGAGGTTGTTGATCGATGCCGATGGTGACCCAGCTGTCATAGGCGAGGTCGGGAAAGTCATTGAACAGGAGGGGGTAGAACGGCGTGGTCGGGACAACACCTCCATAGTTCTCCTGTTGGAAGAAGTCGCTCGTGGAGGAAATCGTGAGTGGCCGATCACTGTCCCCATACACGGCACTCAACTTGTCGGTCGGTCCTTCCGTGTTCAGGTACAAACGGTATGCCTTGTAACCAGTGAGGTCGGTGGTCTCTCCTAAGATGCTGGTGACGGGGCCGATGTTGTCGGCCACGACTTCCACGCTCAGGGAGAACTCACCATTGGAGGTGTCTCCGAAGCAGGGGATGCCCTGGGCGTGGACGCCAAAGGACATCGTCGAAAGGATGAAGAGCCCAAAAAGGCAGGTTGGGAAAGACGAAGCCGGACGGCAGGGCATGGTGGCAAAGCGGATTTGGCATCTTGAATATGGTCAAAATAATCCGCCGAAACTCTATAATCAGTCGATAAATTTGTAGATGTATCCGGTTGAATTGGATTCTACTCAGGACAGATCATGCCGAAATTGGCAAGCATGGCCAAGATGTCTCCCTCCCCGATGAGTTCATCCCCATCCAGATCCTTCGGACAATCATCCGGTTCGGGAGGTGCAAGGAATGAGCAGGTTCCATCGTCCAAAACGGCCAGTTCAGCGCAATTCAACGCCTCAGGATAGGTGCAGCCTTGGACGATGTCGTCGCAGATTCCATCTCCGTCCGCATCCGACGCGCACCCTCCTCCGCAGATTCCCAGGGCATCGAGTTGGTTGCCGTTGCAGTCACAATCGCCTTCCGGAATGTTGGCGCAGCCGCATTGGTACAGGTCCCCCACTCCATTGCATACTCCGCAGGCATCGTAGGCTCCGATGCAGGGGTCCACGTCGTCGCAGATTCCGTCGGCATCCACATCGGCTGTGCACGCGCCTCCACAGACGTTGATGGCATCGAGGGTATTGCCCTCGCAGTTGCAGTCTCCACTGGGGATTCCGGAATCCCCAGTGGACAAGCCGTATCCGAGGCGAGCGGCTGGTTGGGTTCTTTCCTCGGAAAGTGATTCGTTGGGCAACAAAAAAGCCCGGGAGTTCCGGGCTTCTTTATCGTAGCGAGAGAGAGACTTGAACTCTCGACCTCAGGATTATGAATCCTGCGCTCTAACCAGCTGAGCTACCTCGCCATGGCTCACCGACCTTCCAGACGGGCGGCAAAATTAGGTAAAGTCTGCTTCGCGCGCATCTCTTTTGGGATTGTTTGCAGGCGTTGCGGTGCCTGAGGTCAGCGCTCATTGTATCTTACGGCCCCATCCCCTGCACATGGAGCGAGTTGAATTTCAAGTTGAGGTGCCGATTCAGGCGAGCAAAGGATCCATTTTCAGCCGGCTCAACAATCCGAGTGGACTGTCCGAATGGTTCGCCGATGACGTGAACATCAAAAAGGACGTCTTCACCTTCTTCTGGGATGGTTCCGAGGAATCGGCCCGGCTCGTGACCCAGAAACGGGAAGAGTTCGTCAAGTTTCGCTGGATGGAGCATGAAGAGGAAGGCGCCAAGACCTTCTTCGAGATGCGCATCAAGATTGATCCGCTGACCGGGGACACTGCCCTGCTCGTAACCGATTATGCCGAGGAGGATGAAGTGGAAGAGGCGACCCTGCTGTGGGAGAAGCAGTTGGGCGACCTCAAGCGCGTCCTTGGAGGTTGACCTACCCCCTCTTTTCTAGCTGACGCTTCGCCACTCAGGTTCCCCTGAGGTAAGGCTTGACGTAACCGAGATATTGGTCTGTGAAATCCAGTGTGGCGGTTTCTTCGAGCGTCAGGGTGTCCTCCAGGCATTCCAATTCGGATGACGGTCTGAGGGTCCATTCGGACAGGAACCGTTTTGGTGGGAGGTGGCGCATGGTCTGGACAAGCACGAGCTTCGTGGGGTGGAACCCCCACCCTGCAGCCCAGGAGGCCCACTCTTCGAGTCGGTCGTTGGGCCAGATGGTGCACAGTCGTCCCCCGGGTCGAAGGAGTTGGGCTGCAGCCTTGACCAGGTCGCCCATCGTGAGCGTGTCGTCGTGGCGGGCGAGGTTGCGGGCGCGGACCGGGGACTTTGGTTTGTCCCGAAAGAAGGGCGGATTGGAAATCATCAGGTCCACCGTTCCGGCGAGTTCAGGCATGGCCGTGGCGGCGTCTTGGATGGCCCCTTCCCAGGCGGTTCCCGTCTTGCCCTCAAAGGGCTGGTTGGCATAATTTTCTGCAGCCTGTTTGGCTGCGTCAGGCTCCAATTCGCAGCCGATGACTTTCCCTTCCGCCATGCGCTGCATGAGCATGATGCCGACATATCCATTGCCGGCGCCGGCATCGACGACCACGCGGACCCCGTCCACATCCGTCCAGCATCCGAGGACGATGCCGTCGGTCCCCACTTTCATGGCCGCTCCATCCTGCTCGACGGAAAAGGCCTTGAAATGAAACGGACCCCGTGCCATGGGTCAGCTCTGTTGCCGGCGATTCTGCCAGGTCTCGAACGAGGGGAAGGATTCCGGGCGGGAGGCCGGAGCGTCAGTGAGGGGCTCACATTCGACGAGGTGCACTCGACAGTCCTCCGGCAATTGCTGATACAGCGCAGTGCCCTCCACCTTGTGGGCGAGCATGGCGTCGGAGACGTCCCCGATGACTTTGGCGGGGTGGCCGGCAATGATGGTCCTCGAAGGCCATTCGCTTTTGGCCTTTAGGAATGCCAATGCCCCTACGATGCACCCCTCTCCCACTTGGACGTCGTCCATGATGACGGCGTTCATGCCAATCATGCACTGCTTGCCGAGTGTGGCGCCGTGCACGACGGCGCCATGGCCGATATGCGCGCCCTCGGAGAGGTGGACCGTGGTTCCGGGAAACATGTGGACGACACAGTTCTCCTGCACATTGCATCCCCGCTCCAACACGATGCGCCCCCAATCCCCGCGGAGGACGGCGCCCGGTCCGATGTAGCAGTCCGGGCCGATGGTCACGTGACCGATGACGGTGGCCTGCGGGTGGACGTAAGCACTCGGGTCGATGACGGGCACCATGCCCTTGAAGGACTGGATCATGCGGCGTCCGGGTTCCGAAGGATCGTCGCGTAGCCCTGGCCGACCCCAATGCAGAGCGTGACGAGGGCATGGCGGCCACCGTTGCGCTTCAACTGGCGTGCTGCGGTCAACAGGATGCGGGCCCCGGTCATTCCGAGGGGATGGCCCAAGGCGATGGCGCCCCCTTGCGGATTGATGCGAGGGTCGTCGTCGGCCAACCCGAGCGATCGGGTACAGGCCAGGCTCTGGGCGGCAAAGGCCTCATTCAGCTCGATGTGGTCCATGTCCTCGAGGGTCAGTCCGGCCTTGGTGAGGGCCTGTCGGGAGGCCTCCACCGGGCCGATGCCCATGATGCGGGGCTCGACGCCGACCACGGCGCTGGTGACAATCTCGGCCAACGGGGAGAGCCCGTGTCGCTCCATGCCCGCCTGGTTGGCGAGAAGCAGGGCGCAGGCCCCATCGTTGAGGCCACTGCTGTTGCCGGCTGTGACACTGCCTCCCTCCTTTCGGAAAGCGGGTCGGAGCTTGGACAGGATGTCCGGGGTTGAGGCCGGCTTGATGAATTCATCTTCGGCAAAGACGAGGTCGTCCTGTTTCCTCCGGGGAATGGAGACGGGGATGATTTCCTCTTTGAAATGGCCGGCCTCTCGGGCCTTGGCTGCCTTGGACTGGGAGCCAGCGGCAAACCGGTCCTGGTCTTCGCGTGAGATGCCGTGCAGATCCACAAGGTTCTCGGCCGTGGTGCCCATGCCGTCGGTGCCGTACAGGGCATCCAGCTTCGGGTTGATGAACCGCCAACCGAAGCTTGTGTCGTGCATCTCGGCGTCCCGGCCGAAGGGCTTGCTCACCTTGCTGATGACCCAGGGCCCGCGGGTCATGTGTTCCACACCTCCGGAAACCATGAGGTCCGCATCGCCCATGTGGAGTGCCCGGGCGGCATGGATGGTGGCCGCCATGCCGGACGCACAGAGCCGGTTGATGGTCTCGCCCGGCACCGTATGGGGAAGCCCGGCAAGGAGCAAAGCCATCCGGGCGACGTTGCGGTTGTCCTCTCCCGCCTGATTCGCGCAGCCCATGAGGACATCACCGATGGCCGCGGGGTCGAGGTCCGGGTGGCGCTCCAGCAGGGCCCGCAAGGCGTGGGCTGCGAGGTCGTCTGTCCGGATGGGCGACAGGGTACCGCCGAAGTTGCCGATGGGCGTTCTGACGCCGTCAATGAGGAACGCATTCATGAGGCTGCGGGGGATGGTCGGTTCCCAGCGAGGTTGCGCCAGAAATCGAGGATGGGATTGAAGACGAAGGTCTGAATGAGGGCCACCTCGCCGTTGACCACGGCATACATGCGGCTGCCGTCGTGGGGCATCAGCCGGCCCTCGAGGTCGTATTCCTCCATGATCGGCGCTTTCCAGTGCAGGGTCATCGGGATGTGTCGGCCATCCTTGTACCGGACGTCGAGTTGCCAGGCCGGTGGGCTTTGGATGAGGCTGTCCTCCTGCTCCGGGGAGAGGTGACTGTTCCACGTTTCGATGTGGACGTCACAGAGGCGGATCCATTGGTCGCGGAGAACACCCTGTGGCACATCGAACCACTGGAAATCTCCTCGAGCGGTCAGGGTCTCCCCTTCCGGAGTCCATTCGAGGGTGGCCTCGCGGCCGAGGTCATCGAGAGGGCGGGCGCTCACGGAAAGGATCTCGCCGGGCCTGGATTCGTAGATGCCCGTGTATCGCCACTCTTCCTCCGACGTGAAGAAGCGCGTGGACAGGAAGCCCGTGAAGCCCTCCATGTGGGTGATGTACGGAGTGTCGGACCGTCCTTCCCCGGGCAACTCGAGCAGCATGTGCGTGCCGGTGTGGCTCTGCGTGGGGGTGCCGATGAACCAGGTCTTGGCGGGAGTGTCGGTTCCGTCGAGGTGGATGTCCACCCGCTTTCCAGAGGAGGCCATCATCCGAAGGACACCCTCTTTCGCCGATTGCTGGACCGGCTGACGGACGGACACCCGCTTGAAGGTCTTGAGGAGCAGGTCCGTCGCGTCCTTTCGGGCGAGATGGCGGCCATTCAAGGTCCAGAGGCCGAGGGGATGCTGGCCGCGCTCGAGCAGCGCCACTTGGCCTTGCGCGTCGGCAATTCGGATGCGGGTGACGCGGGCTGTGTCGTCGATGGCGAAGTGAGTGGTACTGTCGGCGTTGAGCTGACCTCCTTCCGGTTGGAGGGCCGTGATGAGGGCCACCGTTCCAAGGACGGCGATGGCGAGCAGGGTCAATCGGGTCCGGTTCATGCGGTGCGTTGAGGGATTCGGGTCCACCGACGGCGGCGAAGGGCCGGGAGCACGAGGCCGAGGAGCAGGACGAGGAGGATCGGGCTGCCCACGGCGGCCAGGGTCCACATGGTTTCCTGCCCGCGGATGCGGCGATCATCCAAGGGGCGGAAGGCGATGCTCCGGGAGCGGAGGCTGATCTGGGCCGCGTCGTCCAGCAGGTAGCTGACGGCGTTGAGCAGCCACTCCTTGTTGTCATAGATGACCCGTTGGCTCGCCCTGTCCCAACCGAGGGGAAGCGGGGCAATGCCGCCTTCCACGGCCCGGGTGTTGTTGCGGATGAAATCGGCGTCGGAGACCACAATCATCCGGCCGGAATCCGTGCTTTCCCGGAAAGCGAAGTCGGGGTCGTCTTTCAATTGGGCGTTGAGCCGAAGGGCATAGAAGCTCTCGAAT
Source organism: Bacteroidota bacterium (assembly GCA_036159995.1). GTDB lineage: Bacteria > Bacteroidota > Bacteroidia > Flavobacteriales_D > Sanyastnellaceae > UBA8752. Next base: position 13,990 of record JAYYEI010000015.1, on the reverse strand, counting down.
CGGCCTTCGAGCAACACGGCCAGCGGGTAGCCTTCGGTTCGACCGGTTTCGAAGTGCTCGGGCGGCAGGTTGACTACCCCACTGGCGACCCGGACAGGGGCGTTGTAGATGACCGATCGCACCGAGCTTTCCAGAAGAACGCGGCTCTCCCGACCGTCCAGGGCGTTGACTGGATCGAGGCTGCTGGTGAAGTCGAAGTGGACCGGGTCGAGGTTGGCACAGATGGGGTGGGCATCCGGACCGGCCAGGACGACCGGGGCGAAGTACCAATTGAACATCTGCATGTTCCGTTGATTGCCCATCGGCCCGGCGTTGAGGACAATCGGGGCGCACTGGGCATCGAGGACCATGTCACGGTTGAGCCGGACACCGTGGTGGAACAGCAGGTCGAAGAGGCCGGTTTCCCGGGTGATGGCCAAGGTCTGTTTGGCTTCCCACAAGCTGTCGCGGTCGGTGTCGAGGGGGTCGATGAGCCAGAGCAAGTTGCCCCCATTCATCAGGTATTGGTCCAGGAGGAGCTTGTCCCGGTCGCTGAAGGTCGAGTCGGGACCGGCCACGATGAGGACATCGAACTTGGGCTGTCGGTCGGGCCGGCCTTCGATTTTCTCACATAGGGCGTCCACAGCGCCGTCCAGCCGGACATCCACCACATCGGCCGTCTCCGAGAGGGTGGTCGTGAAATCAGCCGTCTCGACGGGGAGCCAGCAGCCGTGTCCCTGCAGCATGCCCACTGTTGGACGTCGGTCGCGCAGACCGAGTCGGATGGCCTGGCCCAGGTTGAATTCCACCTGATTGATGGCGTTCTGGACCATGACCTCGTCTGGGTCCATGTTCTCGGAGCGCAGGAACTGGACGGGATAGTCGACGCCGCCCACGGTGGCGATGGCACACGGCCACACGTTCTGGAAGGCCGTCACGCCGTTTTCGCGGGTGGCGATGCGGGTGAAGCGGAGGCCCTGGTCGTAGAGTGCGCGCTCGGTTTCTCCGATGGTCTTGTCGTCTCCGGAGGCGGTGACATCCACGAACTGCCAGCGGACCTGGTTGCCGCTTTTCCGGGCGAAGGTGCGGAGCTTGGAGCGGATCTCCTCGGCGAGCCGCTGGTAGCGGGCCGGGAAATCGCCCTCCAGATAACAGCGGATGAGCACTTCGTCATCCGAGGAGGCGATGTCCTCGAGCATCGCTTCTGTGGCCTGGGACAGGCTGTGCCGGCGGTCTTCGGTCACATCGAAACGGATGGGCCACTGCGCCACCAGCCCGAGCAGCACGGCGGCCAGCAGGGCGCCCCTCCACCCTTTTCCGTCTGGGCCTTGGATGTGTCGGAGGAGGGTCATGCTCGGCCGGGTTGGATGAAGCGTTGGGCCAAGGCGAGCGCCAGGGCGATGTAGGCGATGAACCACGCGACGTCCGACACCACCACCACGCCGGTTCCGATGGAGCGGAAGTGGGTTTCCATGGCCAGCCATTGGACGGCCAGGTCGGCGCTGCCGAACAGGGCGTACGAGCCGAGGGCCGAGGGGCCATAGTACAGGACCATGCAGATCAGGGCCGAGGACAGGAAGGCCACGACCTGGCTGTCTGTTCGAGCGGACGCCACGAGTCCGGTGGCGACGAAGGCGGCCCCGAGGAGCAGGAGTCCGAGATAACCGGCCAGCACCGCCCCCCCGTCAATGTTGCCTGGTGGGTTGCCCAACTCGTGGAGGACCCAGAAGCCGGCCAGCGTGGGCAGCAGGGCCAAGGCCACCAGAGTCGTTCCGGCGAGGAACTTTGACCAGACGATGCGGTGGGCGTCCAATGGGTGGGTCAGAAGCAGTTCGAGGGTGCCATTCTTTCGCTCTTCCGCAATGGAGCGCATGGTGATGGCAGGAATGAGGAACAGGAAGATCCACGGTGTGAAGAGGAAGAATCCACTCATTTCCGCCACTCCACTTTCGAGCAGGTTCCATTGTCCCGGGAAGACCCAATGGAACAAGCCGCTCACCAGCAGGAAGACCGCCAGGACCACCGTCCCGATGACGGAGGAGAGAAACGCGCGCAATTCCTTCTTGTACAGGGCCCTCATGAATCGGTTTCGAAATTAGGATGACCAGAGGAGCTGATGGCTCTCTGCGACGGGCTTGGATGAAAACAATGCTTTCGTGGCGGGCCAGACCGTTCCGAACAGCGCACTCCGGCGGTAGGCCTCCAAGTCCTCGGGGGACGACCAGAGGCTCACGGTGCCAATGCGTTCGGGTGCGTCCGGGGATTGGATGAGGTGGACGGCGTGGCATCCCGGTTGGTTGGCGATGGCGTCCCGGTGGGATTCGAAGAGGGCCAGGAACTCCGGGATGGCTTCCGGCCGGAAATGCATGTGGACCGTGCGCAGGATCATCGGTCAGAGAAGGTTGCCGGAGGCGGGGCCGGGCTCGAATTCGATGCGGAGCGTGTCCCCCACTCCGAAGCCGAACAATTGGCTGGCTCCGCCGCCATGGCCGTCGGCGCCGTGGCGGATGGCGATTTCGAGGAGGCCCATGTGGTTGAACAGGGCGAGGCGCTCCCCGCTGGGGACGCCGGAGTATGAGGTGTGGATGCGGGTCAGGTCCATACGGGCCGTGCGCAGGGGGATCTTGAAGCCCCGGTCCTTCCCCACCTCGCGGAATGTCCGCTGGTCGATGTTGGTGATGAGGTTGCCGTATCGGTCGACGTGGAGAATGGTGCCCTGCAGGTAGTCCTGCCCGATGAGGGGCTGTTGCCATTGGCTTTCCACCCAGCGTTCCGCCGGCCGGCCGATGACGGCGGGCACCCCGCCCTGCGCGAGGTGGCAGGCGACCTGGACGAAGACATGGCGTTCAGGAAAGGTCTCGATGTCGCTCTCGGAGCTGATGGTGATGTTGTGGAGGGCGTCGGGTTCCCGGTCTGCGATGAGGGAAAAGATGCCGTCGTCCAGACCGACGAAGAACTGGCCGCCGAGTTCCATGACCCGGTGGACATAGTCTTCGGTGGTGTTCGTGTTCAGGGCGATGAGGTGGACCGTACCCTTGGGAAAGTGCGGAATGGACGCCCGCAAGGCGAAGGCCGCCTGATTGGTGTCGTAGGGACGAATGCCGTGTGTGATGTCGACGATCCGGATGCCCGGGTCCCGCTGGATGATGGCGCCCTTGAGGGCAGCGGCGTACAGGTTGTCCATCCCGTAATCGGAGATCAGGGTGATGATGCGGGGGGTGCCGGTCTCCTCTTGGGCCATTCGTCTTCAAAATTCCGCAAGGCTGGGCGGAGTAGCTTTGTAGTCTCTGCACATTTTCCCCGAATCTCCCCACAGTTCAACACACATGGGTTCTGAACGACGCTTTGCCCTTCCGGATGTGCCTCCCCTCGAGTTCTTCGGTGTGGGACACCGGAAGTTCGCCACGCTGAAATCGCACTTCCCCAAACTCAAACTGGTGGGGCGAGGCAATGAGGTCAAGGCCCTGGGGTCCAAGGATGACCTCGACCAGTTTGCCGCAAAGTGGGACCTGATCGTCTGGCACCTCGAGCGCTACGGCAAGATTGAAGAGGACGACCTCGAACGGCTGGTCCGCGAGGATGGTGTGGAGATGAAGCGGGCTGCCTCCGAAGACGACACGCTGGTCTATGGACCGGGCGGACTCCGGGTGACGGCCCGAACGCCGAACCAACGGAAGCTGGTCGATGCGGTGCGGAACAACGACATGGTGTTTGCCATTGGTCCCGCCGGTTCCGGCAAGACGTACACGGCCGTGGCCCTGGCCGTGCAGGCGCTCAAGGAGAAAAAGGTGCGGCGCATCATCATGACGCGCCCGGCCGTGGAGGCCGGTGAAAACCTTGGATTCCTGCCGGGGGACCTCAAGGAGAAGCTCGATCCGTACATGCAGCCTCTGTATGACGCGCTGACGGACATGCTCCCTTACGACCGGGTTGCGGACCATCTCGAAAAGGGGGTCATCGAAATTGCCCCCCTCGCCTTCATGCGGGGGCGGACCCTGGACAAGGCCTTCGTGATCCTCGACGAGGCCCAGAACGCGACGGTCGCCCAGATGAAGATGTTCCTCACGCGCATGGGGCGGTCCGCCACGTTCATCGTGACGGGAGATGCCTCCCAGGTCGACCTGCCCCGGAAGCAGGAAAGCGGATTGCGCTTTGCCCGGCGGGTCCTTCGGAAAGTGGAGGGCCTGGCCTTCGTTGAGTTGACGGGCGAGGACGTGGTGCGCCATGCCTTGGTGAAGCGGGTCATTCATGCGTTCGAGCAGGAGGAGAGCCGGGGCAACGAGGGAGGAATGGGCCCGTCGATCGGGGCCGTCCCCGCCAAGAAATGGCACAAGGAAGAGCCTGAGGAAGAGGACGGACAAACGGGAGCAGACTCCGATATTGCGCCCCCAGAAGCATGAGCACGTCCCTCCTCCCTACTCCGCTGTACGAGCAGCAGTTGCACTTCGACGGTGAAATCGATTTCTACCGGGGCAAGGTCCGCGATGTCCATTCATTGGACGATGGGCGCCTGTTGATGGTGGCCAGCGATCGGATCTCGGCCTTCGATGTGGTGTTGCCTCGCCCCATTCCCTTCAAGGGCCAGGTGCTCAACCAGCTCGCCGCGCACATGCTCGATGCCGTCCGAGACCTCGTCCCGGTGTGGCTGGAAGCAGCGCCGGACCCCAATGTGGCGGTCGGCAAGCGGTGTGAGCCCATTCGGCTCGAGATGGTCATCCGTGCCCACTTGACCGGGCATGCCTGGCGGATATACCGCGACGGAGGCCGAACCCTGTGTGGTGTGGCAATGCCGGAAGGCATGCGGGAACACGATGCGTTTCCCGAGCCCATCATCACCCCGGCCACCAAGGCTGAGGAGGGCCACGACGAAGACATTTCCCGGGAGGACATCCTTGCCAAGGACCTCGTTCCTGAAGCCCTGTACGAAGAGATGGAGCGGGTCACGCGGGCCCTGTTTGCCCGGGGTCAGTCCCTCGCGGCCGAGCGGGGACTGATTCTGGTGGACACCAAATACGAGTTCGGTCTCTACGAGGGCAAGTTGATGCTCATGGACGAGGTGCACACACCGGACAGCAGCCGCTATTTCCATGCGGATGGGTTCGAGGCGCGACAGGAAGCGGGTGAACCGCAGGCCCAACTGAGCAAGGAGTTCGTGCGGGAGTGGTTGATCGAGGGCGGGTTCATGGGCCAGGAAGGCCAATCCGTTCCCGAGATGACCGATGACTTCGTGAACCTCGTCAGTGACCGGTACATCGCCCTTTTCGAGCAGGTGACTGGCCGATCCTTCTTGCGTCCGGAAGAGCCGGACACGGTGTCCCGGATCCAATCCAACATCGCAACGTGGCGCCGAGGTCTCTGAAGAATGCGCCCTGGCGCGAGGATGCCATCGCCACCGTCCGGGCCTTGAAGGCCGGCGGTGTGGTGCTCTATCCGACTGATACGGTGTGGGGCCTGGGTTGTCGAGCCGATGACGCTGAGGCCTTGGATGCTTTGTATAGGCTGAAGGGCCGAGCCGGCGGGCAACCCTCCTTGGTCCTCGTGGATGCGGAGGGCTTGCTCGAGGAGTATGCGCATCCGGTGCCTGACATCGCATGGGATCTCCTGAGGGAAAGCGGTCCAGGTGCCCGTCCGATGACGCTGGTGTTGCCCGGGGGGCGGGATGTGGCCCCTGCCCTGCTCGCCGAGGATGGAAGCCTGGCACTTCGGGTCGTCCACGATCCGTTCTTGCAGTTCATCATCCGGGGCATTGACGTTCCGTTGGTGAGCACATCGGCCAACCTCACGGGACAGCCGACGCCTGGACATTTCGATGAGATTCCCAAGGCCATCCGTGAAGGCGTGGCCCACATCTGCGTGACTGGGCGTGACCGCAAGGGTGGCCAACCCTCGAGCATGATCAAGCTGGACGCTGCGGGCCGCATTTCCATTTTGCGTCCATGAACTTCGCCGATCATCTCACCCATCCCGTTTTCCGGGCAGTGGGCGCCGAAGCCGACCGAAAGGGGCAGCAGGCGTTTGCGATTGGGGGATTCGTGCGCGACCTGATGCTCGACCGGCCGTGCAAGGACATCGACATCGTGGTCGAAGGCAGCGGGATTGATCTGGCCAAAGCGACGTCCCGCGCCCTGGACGCCGGAAAGGTCTCTGTGTTCAAGAATTTCGGAACGGCCATGTTCAAAGCCGGTGACTTGGAAGTGGAATTCGTGGGGGCGCGAAAAGAATCTTATCAGCGCGGAAGCCGGAAACCCATCGTGGAGGACGGTACGATTGAAGACGATCAGAACCGCCGGGACTTCACAATCAATGCACTGGCCCTTCGCCTCAACGCCGATGGATTCGGCGACCTCGTCGATCCATTCGGAGGGTTGCGGGACCTAGAGGACCGGGTCATCCGCACTCCCCTCGACCCGGATGTGACGTACAGCGACGACCCGTTGCGGATGTTGCGTGCGGTGCGGTTCGCCTCCCAGCTCGGGTTCCGCATCGAAGACGGCAGCCTCAAGGCCATCGAGCGCAATGCCTCCCGGTTGGAGATCATTTCCGCCGAGCGCATCCACGTGGAGCTCAACAAGATCCTCCTGAGCCCCCGACCTAGCGTCGGGTTCAAGCTCCTGTTCAAGACGCGGCTCCTGCACGAGTTCTTCCCGGAGATGGTGGCACTCCAAGGTGTGGAGCGGCGCAAAGGGATCGGCCACAAGGACAATTTCTACCATACCCTCGAGGTCGTCGATAATGTGGCGGCCGTCAGTGACCACCTCTGGCTGCGTTGGGCCGCTCTGCTCCACGACATTGCCAAGCCGCCGACGAAGCGCTTCCACCCGGACCATGGATGGACCTTTCACGGCCACGAAGACCGAGGCGCGCGGATGGTGCCCAAGATTTTCAAGCGGCTGAAGTTGCCGTTGGACCATCAGATGAAGTATGTCCAGAAGCTGGTCCTGTTGCATTTGCGCCCCATCGCCCTGACCAAGGAAGAGGTGACGGATTCTGCCGTCCGGAGGCTCCTGTTCGAAGCGGGAGATGACGTGGACGACTTGATGATGCTGGCCCGGGCGGACATCACTTCCAAGAACGAGGCCCGCGTAGAACGCTATCTGCGAAACTATGAGGTCGTGGTGCGAAAGCTGGTCGAGGTCGAGGAGAAGGACCGTATCCGGAATTTTGAACCCCCCATCAGTGGGGAGGACATCATGTCGCATTTCGGGATTCCCCCCTGCCGCCCGATCGGGGCCATCAAAAACCTGATCAAGGACGCGATCCTCGACGGCCACATCGAGAACGACGCGGCGGCCGCTCAGGCGCTCATGGAGCGCTTCGGTCCCATCATCCTGGCCGAATGGAAGCGCATTCAGGAGCGCTTGGCGGCCGGGGAGTTTAATGAGAAGGGGGCCCGAGACACCTTCGATGAGTGGCTCGAGACGATGGAGGTCAGCCCTTCCAGCCGTCCTTGAGGGTCACGGACCGGTTCCATACCGGGTGGCCGGCTTTGGCTGTGTGTTCGGCATCGAGGGAGAAGTAGCCCAGCCGGGTAAACTGATAAGGTGTTCCGCCTTCTGCCGAAGCCAAGGACGGCTCGAGTTTGCAGCCCTGACGAATTTCAAGGCTGTCGGGATTCAGGAATTCTGAGAAGTCCCGTCCATCGTGTCCGTCAGGCGTCGGGTCCGCAAAGAGCCGGTCATAGAGGCGCACTTCGGCGTCGATGGCCGTGGCCGCATTGACCCAATGTAGCGTGCCCTTGGCTTTGATGCCGCTCGTATCCGAACCGCTTCGGCTGTCCGGGAAATACTCGGCGTGGACTTCTTCGACCCGGCCATCGGCTCCCACGACGTGGTCGACGTAGCGTACGATGAAGGCGGACTTGAGCCGGACGGTCTTGCCCGGGGCGAGCCGGAACCACTTGCGGTTGGCCTCTTCCCGGAAATCGTCCCGTTCCATCCAGAGTTCCCGGCTGAAGGGCATGGTGCGGGTGCCGGCGGCGGGATCCTCAGGATTGTTTTCGGACGGCAGCTCCTCGGTTTGTCCCTCGGGATAGTTCGTGATGACGAGCTTGATGGGGTCGAGCACGGCCATGGCACGGTGGGCGACGCGGTTCAGGTGGTCGCGCAAGGCCCACTCCAGCAGGCTGAAGTCGATGATATTCTCGCGCTTGGCGATGCCGACCCGGTCGCAGAAGGTGCGGATGCTGTCCGGGGTGAAGCCGCGGCGACGCAATCCGGAAATGGTCGGCATCCGCGGATCGTCCCACCCGTCCACGACGCCGTCTTCCACCAGGGTCAGGAGTTTCCGCTTGGACATGACCGTGTGGTCGAGGTTGAGGCGGGCAAATTCAATCTGTCGGCTTGGGAAGATGCCGAGCTGCTCGATGAACCACTCGTACAGGGGGCGGTGGACTTCGAACTCCAGCGTGCACAGACTGTGGGTAATGTTTTCGATGGAGTCACTCTGGCCGTGGGCGAAATCGTACATCGGATAGATGCACCAATCGTCTCCGGTTCGGTGGTGGTGGGCCCGCTTGATGCGGTAGAGCAACGGGTCCCGCATGTGCATGTTGGTGTGCGCCATGTCGATTTTGGCGCGCAGCACGCAATGGCCATCGGGATGGACGCCGTCCCGCATTTCCTGGAAGAGGCGCAGGTTCTCCTCCACCGGACGGTCGCGGTGGGGGCTGTTGGTTCCGGGAGAGGTGGGCGTCCCCTTTTGCGCGGCCATCTCTTCGGCGGTCTGGTGGTCCACGTAGGCCTTGCCGAGTTCGATGAGCCTCACGGCAAAGCCGTAGAGCTGCTCGAAATAGTCGCTGGTGTAGAATTCGCCGCCATTCCATTCATACCCGAGCCAGGAAACATCCCGACGGATGGCGTCCACGTATTCCTGGTTCTCCTTTTCGGGATTGGTGTCGTCGAAGCGGAGGTTGACGAGGCCATCGTATTTCTCGGCGAGCCCGAAGGAGAGGCAGATGGCCTTGGCGTGCCCGATGTGCAGGTATCCATTGGGTTCCGGAGGAAATCGCGTGTGGATGCGTTGGTGCTTGCCCGATTGCAAGTCGTCGGCGATGATTTGCTCGATGAAATGCAGGGAGGCTCCCTCCTCCTTCGTCCCGGACGTCGTCGTGTGCTCTTCGGCCATGGTGCAAATTTATCCTCTCCTGAATCCCGGTGGTCCCTCCACTCGGTCATTTCGTGCTGAATGGTGAACCGGACAGCGGTGGAAAGGTTCCCTTCCTGTGAAACCACAATCCCTGACCCCCGTGAATGAAGTGGTCCGCTACCGGCTTCGGCGTGGTGACCGCATCGTGGGGTGGATGCGCGAGGAGGTCAGCGGAGCCCGCTTTTTCAGCCGGGAAGGGTTGTGGTGGTCAGGTCGCCCCATCCAGTGGGCGCATCGGGACCGGTGCTGTGGTCTAAAGGACATCGACGACCGCTGGCTTCACGAGGGCGATCTTCTCTACGAAGTCGACGGTCCTTGGTGGAGGCGCCGTCGTCCCTGGTTGGTGCTGTGCGATGACCGCAGCGGTTGGACGTGGATGCGCAAAGGGCTCGTCCAAGGGATGGTCACCATGAACGAAAGGGAGGTGGAAGGAAAGCGGTGGCGCTGGGCCGGAGTCGGGTGGCGTCGCTGACGGGGTCGTCAGAGAAGCTGGATGCGCTTCATGAGCTCATCCTTGTACGTCCGAGAAATCGGAATCTCGTCCTGATCGATCTTGATGACAAACTGGAACGTGTCAATGTGGGTGACCCGGTCAATGTTGATGACGAAGTTCCGGCTGACCCGCACGAAATCTTCCTGGGGTAGTTTGAGCAGGAGGTCCTTCAAGCTGGCCTTGACATTGTACTTCCGCTCCCCCACGTGAATGGCGCTATACTTCCCTTCCACTTCGATGAACCGAACGTCACTGAGGTGGATGCGACGAAGTTTGTTGCCCACTTTGGTGAAGAAGTGCTTCGCCCGAGTTCGATTGGAAGCAAGTTCCTCGAGAGCGGCCGTCACGGCGGACTCCAATCCTTCGGGGTTGGACTCGACTTCTCCGTTGGCCGTCACCATTTCCCAATCGAGCACCTGCAGTTTGTTCTGCATCTTCAATTGGTCTACGAAGTCCTCGACCCCATTGGGCTTGGACGTCACGAGGATTAAGTCCGGCGGCGTAAACAGGCAAAGCCCTGCGGCTTCGGCCGCTTTGTGGGCCGTGCGGATGTCACATCCCAACTCTTCGAGGTGGGCTTGCGGTCCTTGGACCGTGCTGGCGGATCCGAGAATTAGAATGCTGGGCTTGCGTACCATATCGACAATGAGAACAGAGGCTACTCGGGTTTGTTTTGAAAATCAAATATTTGGGTACAGGTTGCGCTTTTGGGGTTATGACTGTTTCAAGTCAGGCATGATGCCCGTCCGGCGTGGCCGTTAATTTTGACGGCATGCAGGAAATCCGGATGACGGAAGTCGAAGAAGAGACGCTGGTCAATGAGGAGGTGGCATTGGACGAGGCGGTGTCCGGAGGATGGCACATCGTTCTGTACAACGATGACCACAACACGTTCGACCACGTCATCGATTGCCTGATGGCTTATTGCGGTCATGAGGTGCTTCAGGCGGAGCAGTGTGCGCTCATCGTGCACACGAAGGGGAAGTGCTCCGTGAAAAACGGGGATTACGACGAGCTCGAGCCGATTTGCACGGCGTTGACGGAGCGGGACCTTACGGCCGAAGTCGAGCCCACGTGAGGGGCCACACCCTCCCTCCTGCTATTTTCGACGTTCATCTCGTGTCTCCACCCGTGCGCTCCTTCTCCTTATTGTGTTTGGCCCTCGCCATGCTGTCTGCTGCGCGGGTCCAAGCCCAGTGGCAGGATGTGACCGAGAATTTCTTGCTCGAGGCGACAACCCAGGCCAGTTGGCTCGGCTGCGGCATGAGTCTCGCCGACTTCAACCTCGATGGGCTCGACGACTTGACCTTTGCTAACAGTGATGGGTCCATCGTGGCCTATGCCCAGCTCACCGAGGGCGGTTTTGAACTGGTGCACAGCCTCCAGGGTGAGGCCCAGGCGCAGGGCTTGGCGTGGTTTGATGCCGACGGGGACGAGGACCTCGACCTGATGGTCACCCGCCGCTTTGCCCGAATGGAATTGCACATGCGATCCGGTGATGTCCTCGTCGAGGAGGCCCCGGACCGGGGGCTGCCCATCAACTCCGATTGGGAAGGTCGGGGCCTGAGCGTCGGCGATTACGATCTGGATGGCGACCTTGATGTCTATGTGTGCCTCTACCACGACGGCACGGGATCAACCCACGAAAATCTCCTGTTCAACAACGATGGCAACGGATTCTTCACGGATGTGACGGAACTGGCCGGGGTGGGCAACGAGGTGCAACATTCCTTTCAGGCCATCTGGTTCGACTACAATGAGGATGGCTACGAAGACCTGTGGGTCATCAATGACCGGGACATCTTTCCCAACGCGCTGTACGAGAATCTGGGCAACGGAACCTTTGTCGATGTGGCGGAAGATGTGGGGGCGGGCCAGGCCATCTTCGGGATGACGGCCACGGTGGGCGATTTCGACAACGATGGCATCATGGAGTTGTTTTGCACCAACATCGAGAACGAGCCCAACCTCATGCTGGACCGACTCGGTCCGATTTATCAGGAGGTGGGTCCGCAGATGGGGGTCGATGGCTCGCGCTACAGCTGGGGCGGTTGCTTCGTGGACGCGGACGGGGATATGTGGAGTGATTTGATGGTGGCCACCTATCGGTTTCCGAATGCCCTTCCCTATGACAACTATTACTACCACAATGCCCATCCGGAATACGAGTTTGTGGATGTGACGGAGACCTCCTGGCCCAATGAACAAACGCAGCTGTACTGCGTGGGTGCCTGTGACATTGATCAAGACCTGGCTCCGGATGTGATTGGCTTCGGCAACATGCCCTATGTCCAGGTGCTTCGGAACACGACGGCGGACGATGGAGACGGTCCCGGGAGGCTGGCCGTTCGGCTCTGCGGCACCGAGACCAACCGATGGGCCATTGGCGCCGTGGTCGAGGTGCACGCCGGCGGGGTGATGCAGACCCAGTTCATCAGCAACGGCTCGGACTTCATGACCCAGCAGACGTGCACCCGGTATTTCGGATTGGCGGATGCTCCGGTGGTGGACTCTGTTGTCGTCGAGTGGCGTGGAGGGAATCGTGAAGTCTGGTATGATTTGGAGCCCAATTCCACCGTGTCCCTCATCGAGGGCAGCACAAATGCGGAAATTTCGGTCCAAGGGACGCCGTGTGGAGATGAGGTGGCCACGGCGACGGCTCCGTTCGATGCGCCTGTGATCCGGTGGAATGGCCAGGTGGTGGACTCCCCGACGTTTGAGCTGGTCGAAGCCGGTCCGCATGTGGTGGAATGTGAATGGATGGGCGGCCTCTTTACGTGGACGGACAGCATTCAATGGGTGCTTCCCGAGCCGCATGGATTCACGGTCGAATGGACCGAGCCCGAGTGCCATGGTGAGCCGGGCATCCTCGGCTGGATGGCCGACGAAGGGCTGACTGTCGATCATTCTGGTCTCACATGGGATTCCGTGGTGGCCAATTTGGGCAGTGCGGCGGGCGAGGTGGTTTTCCAGACAACGAGTCCTGAGACGGGGTGCGTCGAGCAGCATGAATTCGTCCTGCCGGAGCCTTCGGAACTGGGGGTTTACCTTGAGTATTCTCCTGCTCTTTGCCACGATGATGTGGCGCAGGTGCTCGCATCCGGATATGGAGGGACACCCGGTTACTTGGTCAACTGGAGCGGTGTGGATCCGTCTGATTTGCCCGCGGGTGAGGTTGGGTTCACGTTGACCGATGGGAACGGGTGTACGTTGGATTCAAGCCTTCAGGTGGTCATTCCTGATCCATTGACCATTGAGGTCCAGGTGATCAATGAAGATGCTGGAGAGGATGGCAGCTTGTCCCTCTCGATTGAGGGAGGAACACCGCCGTACAACGTCCTCTGGAATGATGGGACGCAAGGCGATACCATCTTGACGAATCTGGGCCAGGGTGTGTACAGCTGGGTGGTGGAAGACGCCAACGGTTGTCTCCTGCTTGGTTTGCAGGACATCATCAACGTGGGCACACCTCTCGGGCCTCATTCCCTGCAGAGATGGTCCTTGGACATGACCGGAACGGGATGGGCACTGTCCGGAGAACCGGCCGATGGAGACCGGATTGAAGTGTTGTCCCTGTCCGGTCAGTTGGTCTGGTCCGAGCCCCTGTCCTCGGGGCAGGGCATCGGGTCGGAGAATCCGAACCTGCCTCACCATGGCGTGGTCCGTGTGCTGGATGCCGAAGGTCGCTTGGTGTTCGGCTCGGCTTATTGAACTACGGCGGTCCCGGCTGCCTTGAGCACCGCGACTTCCGCTTCTGGATCCTCCGCCTTGAAGACCGAAGACCCGGCCACGAGCACATCGGCTCCGGCGTCGACCAGGATTCCCGCATTTTGGCGCCCCACTCCCCCATCGACCTCGATGAGGAATTCGTGCTCCCCTTCCTTTCTCATTGCACTGAGCCGGCTCACCTTGTCCACGGTCCCTTCGATGAACTTCTGGCCTCCGAATCCGGGATTGACGCTCATGATGCACACCAGGTCCAGGACGTCAAGGACCTCCTCAATGCTGTGGAGTGGCGTGTGCGGGTTGAGGGCAACGCCGGCCTTCATCCCGGCTTCGCGGATCGCGGCCAGGGTCCGGTGCAAGTGGGTGCAGGCTTCTACGTGGACCGTCAGGACCGCAGCGTTCAGTTCGGCAAAATGCTGGATGTAGCGATCGGGTTGCTCAATCATGAGGTGTACGTCGAGCGGTTTGCTCGCGTGTCGACCGATGGCGGCGATGACGGGCATGCCGTAGCTGATGTTCGGTACGAAGAGCCCATCCATCACGTCGATGTGGTGCCAGTCGGCCGAACTCCGCTCGACCATGGCCACATCGTTGGCGAGGTGGGCGAAGTCAGCGGCGAGCAAGGAAGGGGCGATGAGGTGGGCCATG
>JAYYEI010000014.1:0-35212 GCA_036159995.1 Bacteroidota bacterium | reverse complement strand
CGTCGCAAGCGTCGCAACTGTTGAAGCAGACGGTGGCCAAATCGGTGTCTGCGTCAAACGTCAGTGTGCGATTTGTGAACCCGTCGATTGTGCTTGTGCAGGATCCACCGGGCTGGAATTCTTCTTGTTGAGTCCATCCGTCAAGGGTGAACTTGTACTCAATGGTGCCTTCCTCAAGGGGCAAAGTCACCTCGTAAATGCCGTTGGCATTGTCGTCAGCCATCGGGTTGCATCCGCCGCACCAGCCATTGAAGCTGCCGTTGATGTTGACCACATCGAAGTCTCCATCAAAGTCGTTCATGTCCACGCGGAACGTCACATTATAGGTATTTCCAGGAGGGGGCGGAGCGGAGCAAGTGGCCTCACATGTTCCAAAGCAGTACTCCTCGGTCGTTGGTTCGGTCACGGCCGGGAGGAAGCGATCGTTGTAATTGGCCGGATCACCACAGTCGAGTCCAGCAAGGTCCTCCTTCGTACCCCAGTCACCACCGTGGGTCGGGCTATTGAAGAAGACCCAATGGCCGGAGGTTCCCTCGCCGATGGAAATGGTCGTCGACCAATTGTTGTCGCCATTATCGGTCAGGGCATAGGCGTCGGATCCGCCGAGGAATCCCCCGCCTACGTACATGCCATTCGGGCCCACAGTGATGTTATCCGTATTGACGGAGAACGTCACGTCGTGGAAGACGCTGGGCGGTGGTGGGCAACTGCCGTCCGTGGTGCACTCACCGAAGCAAGTGTTAACCACATGGTCCTCGGTGATATTACTCAGGAGGCGATCATTGTATTGCCCGTCAGCGCAATCTTGGCCGGAAAGATCCTCCTTGCAACTCCAGTCTCCGCAGTTGCCGTTGAGGAACGTATAGTTTCCGGTGTAGGGGGAGATGACTTCCTTAGTTATCGTCCAAATGCCATCTCCGTCGTCATCGGACATGGGGTTGTCACCCGGGAAGCCGAAGTCAGCGCCGCCGGCAAGGAACACACCGTCTGTGGAGACTTCCTCATTGGCCATGTTGACGTTGAAGGTGACGTTCACATAATCCAATTCCGAGATGACTCCGGAACCGTCGTCCCAGAAATAAATGTTGTCGAGGTAGACATCCCACGGATCACCATTGCTTGAGCCATCGGCATTGAACTGTCCATCAAACTTGATTTGGTATACGTTGTCCCAAGTCATGCCTTCGAAGCTGGCCTTGGGTAAATCCACGCTGTTCCAAGCCCCTGGGGTCATGGGTACTTCCACCAACCATTCGCCGGTGCCCGTACCCCCATTAATTGGGGCCACCTTCAACATGCGGTCATTGCCAGCAGGTACCCAAACATCCACGTGGAGGTGAGTCATGCCAGACAAATTTGATGCGGTCAAATCCGTGCCCTGATAGTTGAAGTTGCTGTAGTACAGCACCGTATTTCCTGTTCCCGGGTCAAAGTTCTCGTCGACAGTACCAGACTGCCACCAGTACGGATTATAGTTCGTTGCGATGTCCGTGTAGGATCCGCTGTAAACAGAAGCCACATCAGCTTCGTCCAATGTGGGATCAGCCGCGTTGTCAGTGGGGCTATTGGCAGAGGAAGCAGCCTCGACCACAATCGTTCCAACCATGCCATTGGCGGCATGCGAACCTATGCTACAGTCATAGTGATAGGTTCCTGGAATAGTAAGTGTGATGGTCCCCATGCAGACACCGCCGGCAGAGCCGCTGTTGGCACCGAGGGAGAAGGTCTCTGGGTTGTTCCAAGTGTCACCAAGAGTACTCGACACACCGTTCACGTTGTGAAATCCGGCTTCGTTTTGGAAAGCAATCGTCTCCCCGGCCGTCACGGTTAGGGTGGATGGGATGTAGTAATAATTGCCCGCAAGGACTGTGTGGTCTACGCCTGTGCAGTCTTGAGCTTGGGCATAGCCGAAAGAGAAGACGGCTATGCAGAGCAGCAAAATGGTTCGCATGGTGGTTGGGTTACAGTAAGGTTCTTCCAAGAATGGCCAATATAGTCCGGGGAAGGTGTACATCGTACACCAACGTTTCGCTCCCGTTCTCCACAACGGGCCGTCCATACCGATTTTCCTTGCGGAATCGCTCAGGAATTAAGGGTCTCAAAGCTGGGCCGGGCGGGGTCGACGTTTACAAAATCGATTACACGCCTCGACGCATGTCGCCCTCCCGGATGATAAGGTTGAGTGTCCCGGCGATACAAAGGCTAATTCCGGCCAGCACCATCGTCTGGATCACATCTTCTCCAAGGAAGGTTTTGTACGCCCAGTTGATGCCCCCCAACGCCGCGGTGATTTGCGGGATGACGATGAACATGTTGAATACCCCCATGCCCACACCCATCCGATCGGGCGCAATGGCCCCGGACAGCATGGCATACGGCATGCTGAGGATGCTGCCCCAAGCGAGGCCGATGAGCGCGAAGCTCCATGTCAAGTTGCCTGCCGTCTCAGGCGTCCACCACGACATCGACAGGAAACCGACCCCGCCAAGAATGAGGCTCACGAGGTGGGTCCACCGGCGATTCAATCCGCGGCGGGATGTCCAAACCGACAACACCAGCGCAAACACCATGCTGCTCAAACCGTACACGCCCATCGCACTCGAGACGGAATTGGCCGCCTCATTGAAGGCCGCGCTCTTTTCGACATACCCCTCCACCCCTTCCATGGGGAGCGGAGCACCAAAGACAAACTCGGTCAGGGCGGGCGTCGCGAAGGACCACATGGTGAAGAAGGCGAACCAGCTGAAGAATTGTACCGCACCGAGCTTGGCCATCACCGGCGGCATTTCCCGAATGAAACCGAGGATCTCTCCCAACCCGGCGCCAATGCCCCGGCTCTCCTCTTTCTCCCTCAGGAACGCCTCCATGTCGGCCGGCGGATCCTCCTGGGTCGTAAACACGGTGATCAGGATGCTGGTCAGGAACACGAAGGCACCAATGGCAAAGGAGACATACACGCTGGCGGGAATCTCCCCCACTCCGGCCTCATTGGCCACCCCGAGCTTGGTCACGAACCACGGTAGGTTGGACGCCACCCAGGTGCCGATGCCGATGATCAGGGTCTGAAGCACGAAACCATAGCTCCGCTGCTCCTCCGGCAGCTTGTCCGCCACCAGGGCTCTGAACGGCTCCATGCTGATGTTGATGCTGGCGTCCAGGACCCACAGGAAGCCCGCCGCCATCCACAGCGCGCTGCTGTATGGAACGAAAAAAAGGGCCAGCGAACTCAGGACGGCCCCAATCAGGAAATACGGACGGCGGCGGCCCCACCTCGGGTGCCAGGTCCGGTCGCTCAGGTGACCGATGATGGGCTGTACAATGAGGCCGGTGAGCGGCGCGGCAATCCACAACAAGGGAATGTCATCCTTCGATGCGCCCAGCGTCTGAAAGATGCGGGACATGTTGCCCCCTTGGAGGGCGAAGCCGAACTGAATGCCTAGGAAACCGAAACTCATGTTCCAGATCTCCCAGAAGGAAAGCCGCTTGGTGTTCATGGCGTCACGAAATGAAATGCCCCCGACCACAAGGGCCGAGGGCATCAAATGTAATCAGTGTCCCGAGGACAATCAGGTCATCCTCACTCGCAGGTACTGCCGTAGAGATTGAGCACCTCGAGGAGGTCGGAGATTCCGATGTTGCCACTTCCATCGAAGTCGATGGCCTCACACGGCGTCGGCGGCGTGAAGTCGAACACGCACGAGCCGTCTTCCCGGTTCGCTGCGGGAGCGTAGTTGGTCGCGCTGTCATAGGTGCATCCATCGATCGCAGCCGTGATGCACGCGACAGCATCCAAGACATTGGCGTCCGGGTCGAATTCAAGGAATCCGTCATCCGTGCAACCGCTCAGAATCAGTGTAGCGCAGGAACCATCGTCCACATCGGCGATGTCGGAGAACTCCAAGTAGTTGGAATCGGTGCAGCCCGCATACTGGCAGGAGCCATCATCCCGGTTGGCGGCAGCATCATAGTTGCTCGCATCCTCATAGATGCATCCATCGACGTAAAGCGTCACACAGGCCTCGGCATCTTGCACGTTGGCGGCGGCATCGTACTCCAGGAAATCCGGATCGGTGCACCCAGACACCAGGAGTGTACCGCAGGAACCATCGTCATTGTTGGCAAGCGGAGAATACTCGAGGTAGGCCGGATCCGTGCAACCATTGAACAGGCAGGAGCCATCATCCTGGGTAAGCTCGTCGCCGTAGTTGCCTGCCAGAGAATACGTACACCCGACACAGGAGTCATAATCACATGCCACACCCTGGACATTCGCTGCAGCATCGTAGTTGCAGGCGGTAGCATCAAGACAACCATAGATGACGGCCGATTCGCCCTCACCGGGCTCTTCCGGCGGGTCGGCCTCTCCGCCACCTCCACTTTCCGACCCCACCTCGGCCCCATCGTCCGTGACCTCGGTCGTGGATACGGTTCTTTCGGCTCCGCCGACAACGGTGTACGTCAAGCCGGCCTGCATGGAAAAGGCTTGACCGATGGGCATGGTGAAGCGTGCGATCCGCACGGCGTTCATGCAACCGGGACGACCCTGAAGCTCCTCACAGTGGTTCGAGGGAATGCCCCCTTCCGCACCGGCCAACGCCCAAGACAGGGTGTCCCCCTCACTCGCGAGGGCTTCACTATCAAATTCGGCCTGACCATCCAAGATGGTCGGATCGAATCCCGTCGCCACCAAGTCAGGCCCCTCGAGTGCACTGCCTCCGATGGTGAACCAACTGTCGTTGAAGCAGTCATCATTGGTGTAGGTGATGCCGTCCACTTCTACGGACAACGTCCCCAGTTCGGAGGGCGTCCAGCCACCGCATGTGGCAGAATGGTAGACTTGATCCCAAGGAGACACCCGGAGGCGAATGGAGGACCCCTTCACACCAACCACAGCCTTGAGCTGAGTGGCCTCCGGGGGAAGCAGCGCATAGACGTCATTGGTGTACAAGCCGATGGCGCCATCATCGTCATTGAATTCGATGTCGATTGGCGCAATGGCGAGGATGCCGGAGTAAACACAGAGATCATCATCGCTGCTCACGGCATCAGGGTTGTAGTTCGTCGCCGTCGGATCAGAACAATCCGCACACGACTGGAATTCACACAAGGCTTCATCTGTGAGCACGGCGTCGGGGTCATAGTTGCACGCCCCGGGATTGCCACAGCCCACGCAGCTCAAGTAGTCGCAATTCTGCTCATCCGGAGCCGCGTCCGGATCATAGTTGCACGCCTGAGGGTCACTGCAACTGTCGTCTGCCGCGCTTAGGTCGAGGCAGTTGCCGTCTTCATCGGCTGCGGTCAAGTCAGGATTGACATCATCGCAATCAATCGGATCGTAGACATAGGCCTCTCCGAATTCAGAACAGTTGATGTTGAAGGGAGATCCAATGACGTCCGTGGTGTCCGCACTGCGGTAACCGTCATTGTCGACATCCCGGTAGCATGTTTCGGCCCCGTTGCAGTCTCCGTCAATTCCGTCTCCAACGATGTCATAAGGGTTGCCCGGATAGGCGATGGCGCTGTTGTCATTACAGTCACCGCCGACCTCAGCGTATCCCTCTTGGGGTCCACAGAACTCGGCCGGCGTGGTGCCATAACCATCCCCGTCCTCATCGAGAAAGTAGGTGGTCAGAAACAAACAACCGACACCGTTTTCGTCATTGTCTCCGGACCCGAAGCTGCCATCATAGATGATGAAGTTATCGTTGTCACCATTTGGGAAGACCTGCACCTGCAGGTTTCCGGAGACCTCACCGGTGGTGGTGAATTGCCCAAGCAACACACGCCCTTGGGCATCGGGAACACCATTGGCATCCCCATTGAGAACGTACCATGCGCCCCCAATTTCATCATCGATGGTCACGTTGCCACCAGGCTGGCCCGTTCCAGGGTCGAAGTTGGTAAACCAGGGGTTGTCGTTCGACTGCACGGTGCCGACGCTGGCTTCTCCCTGACCGGCATCCGGCACCCCTTCGATGCCAATGGTCACCCAGCTATCGTAGGCAAGATCAGGATAGACTCCAAAGAGCAAATCATTGATACCGTTGGGGACCCCGGCACCCAAGGCAGCGTGGTAGAAGTCCGTCGTTGTGTTGATGTAAGTAGGATCAATGGACGTACCGGACACCGAGGTGACGAAATCGTTGGGGTTGGTTGTCTGAAAATAGAGCCGGGTCGTAGTGTACCCCGTCAGGTCGACTGTACCCAACGCCCCCACGAGGGGGCCAATGTCCGAGGCGACCACCTCGGAGATGATTTGGTAATCACTGGGAACGTAGTTGGGGTTGTAGTTGCAGGCTGCCGTGTCCGCACAATTCTGGGCAGAGATGGAAGCCATCGACAGGACGAGACCGAGGGCCAGGCAAAGGCCGGTGATCGGAACACGAAAAAAGGGCAGTTGTGAAGGAAGGATCATAGGAAAGAAGTGAGATGACAATTCCATGGACCCCATCAAGATAGCCGCTCGCGGGCCTTCCGGAAGGATGACCTTTGTCAACGGGGTATATAATCAATCCCTCTGCCCCACTTCATTCGACGAAATAAAAAATCCGGCTGCCCAACGGCAACCGGATTTGTATTAGTCAGATGAGTCGTGGGGTCAGTCCGCGCAGACCTGACCGTAAAGCGAGAGGAAAACCAGCAGGTCGGCCGAGCCGATGAGACCATTTCCATCCGTGTCGTAAGCACAGTTGCCACCACCGGAACAGTCAAACTCACAGGAGCCGTCATCGAGATCGGCTTCCGCATCATAGTTGGTTGCGTCGCCATAGGTGCATCCCTGTGTTCCCGTGATGAGGAACTGGCAGGTGCCATCGTCCTCTGTGGCAGCGGGATCGTAGTTCTCTGCATCCGCATCCGTGCAACCCGGGATGATGCACGAACCATCGTCATCCGTGGCAGCGGGATTGTAGTTGATGGCTGAGGCATTGGTGCAGCCAGGGACCTCGTCCTCGTCGCAAACGCCATCTCCATCGGCATCGTTGATGCAGTTTCCGTCGCAGTCGAGCGTGTTGTTCGGGTAGTTCGGCGGGTACTCGCAGAGGTCGTTGTCCACGATCACGGCCTGGGGATTGTAGTTGCAGGCGTCGACCTCACCACATCCCGCACAACTCAGGAAGTCACACGAGCCGTCATCGAAATCAGCGAGCGGATCGTAGTTGCAGGCGCCCTGGTCTGTACAACCGGGCGTCACCACCGGGAAGGTCAAGGACTGCCCCACGGCCTGCTTGTTGCTGCCATCAGCTGCACGGTACTGAATGTTGATTGTCAGATCGACGATGCCGTCCGTGGTGAATTGACCGACGAGCACGCGGCCGTCGGCATCGGGAAAGGCCGTCGGCTCGAGGTCGGGCAGGATGTACCATGTTCCTCCCACCACGTTGTCGATGATCAGGTCTCCGCCGCCCTCAAAGGGAAGGAAGTCCACGCCGATGAAGTCCACGGAACCGGTGTTGTCGTCGGAACCGATGGTGACCCAAGAATCATACTCCAGGTCGGGAAACGTCGGGAACAGAAGCGGATTGGACGCCGTGGCGAGCGGGCCTCCAAGGGGGTCCTGGTAAAAGGAACCGGAACTCACGATGCTCAGGGCCGTGTCCAGCAAACCATAAACCGCCACAAGCTGGGCGTCGGGATCCATGAAGTTGGCATAGACCCGGTAGGTGTCAAATCCGGGAGCCGTAGTGTTCTCTCCGACGAGCTCGAAGGACAGGCCAGTGTAATCCGTCACTTCATAGCCGATGGACAAGGCCGTCTCCTGGAAAACATTCAATTGGGCGTCCCGCCACTGGATGTTGCAGGTCATGTTCCATTCCCCTGTCGTGGTCAGCTGTGCGATGAGCACGCGTCCCAGGGCGTCCGGTTGACCCTGCACCTGATCCGGGGTGGCGAAGACACTTCCGCCCACTCCATCGTTCACCACGAAGTCTCCCCCGGTGCTGAACAGGATGTCCGCCGAATTCCATGCGGCTCCGCCCACAACACCGACAGCACTCGGATAATCCGAATCTTCCTGGCCAATCGTGATCCATGAGTCATACGCAAGGTTGGGGAACGCCGGATACAGGAGCGGGTTGATGCCCACGGGCGTCAAGGCACCCAGAGCGTCCTGATAGAAACCTGCGGAGGACGTGATGGCCATGGCGAACGGCGCCTCGGCGTAAAGGGCTTGCGCGATGTCCGTGGCATCGTCAAAGTTGGCGTAGACCCGGTAGGTCGTCCCCACATCGGAGGTGCCGACCACTTCGTAGGTCAGACCGGTAAAATCAGCTTGGGCCGTCAGTCCTGTGAGAAGAACAACAAGGGCCGCAGCACAACGGCGAAAATCTTGAAAGTTGAGCATGGTTCGTACAAGATACACCGCAACACGCCCAACCGTTGTCCGGTCCGGATGATTTTTGTCAGTGGGGTCTTACAGCGCCTCAAGGAGCGACCGAGTCCCCGGTGTCCATTCACCCTTGACCCCATCCGCGAGCAGTTGGCGAGCGAGCACCTTCCCGAGCTCAACGCCCCACTGGTCATAGCTGAATACATTCCAGAGGAGCCCCTCCAAGAAAATCTTGTGCTCGTAAGCAGCGATGAGCGCGCCCAAGGAGCGGGCATCCAGCTCCTCGGCCAGACAAAAGGTCGAGGGGCGGCCTCCGGCGAAGGTCCGGTGGGGCGCCACCTTGTCGATGGCCTCGGGAGCGTGTCCCGTTTCCTTCATCTCGGCGCGGACGTCGTCCTCAGATCGTCCCACGCAGAAAGCCTCGGCCTGGGCAATGGCATTGGCCAACAGCAGGCGGTGCATGTGCGCATCGGTGCCCTGAGGCTCCCTGGAGGCAATGAACTCGACCGGATGGACATCCGTGCCCTGGTGAAGCAGCTGGTGGAAAGCGTGTTGCCCATTGGTCCCGGGCTCTCCCCAGACCACGGGATGGGTGGCCCAGCGAACCGGACGCCCGTCCCGACCCACCGCCTTGCCGTTGGATTCCATCTCCGCCTGCTGGAGATACGCGGGCACGCGATGCAGGGCTTGAGCATAGGGCAACACCACCCGGCTCGTCATCCCAAGCGCATTGACATTCCAGATTTCAATCAGCGCCATGTGAAGCGGCACATTGGACTCCGCGGCCGCGGTTTGGAAGTGGCGGTCCATGGCCCGGGCCCCGTCGAGCAGAGCGCGGAAAGCCTTGCCCCCCGACCCCAGCGCAATGGCGAGTCCGACCGGGCCCCACAGGGAGAATCGCCCCCCGACCCAGTTTCCAAACCCGAAGACCCGGCTTTCCTCGATGCCCATGCGGGCCGCCCCCTCCACGTTGGAGGTGACAGCCGCGAGGTGGGCTCCTGCTTGGTCTCCCAACTCCTTCCGAAGCCAGGACAGCGCCCGCTCGGCATTGGCCATGGTCTCCTGCGTCGTGAACGTCTTGGAGACGATGACGACGAGCGTCGAACCGGCTTCGCAACCCTGCAGGGCCTCATCCAGATGGAACGGGTCCACATTGCTCACGAAGCGGACATCGAGAGGAGCCCCTTCCTTGGCCCGCAGCGGTGCGAGGGCTTCGTGAACCATGACCGGCCCGAGGTCGGACCCCCCGATGCCAATGTTGATGACATGGGTGAAGCGACTGCCGGACACCGCCGTGTATCGGCCCTCCCGGACCTCATCCGCGAAGGCGAGAAAAGCCTCCCGGGTGGACAGCACCTCCTCCATCACGGGCTCGCCGTCCACGACAAAGGCGTCTTCCGCCCTGCCGCGCAGGGCCATGTGCAACACGGCACGGCCTTCGGTCTCGTTGATCGGGTGGCCAGCGAACTGGGCGTCCCTGGCTCCTTCCCAATTGGCCGCCTCGGCCAACTCGCGAAGGCCATCCCAGGCCGCTCCGTCGATGAGCTGCTTGGTGAAGTCGAACCGCCACCCAAGCCCATCGGGCGAAAGGACCCAACGGTCTACCCGGCCCGACTCCTGCTGGAGATCGACGAGCCCCTTGTCCTTCAAGCGGGTGGCATGGCCCTCGAGGTCCACCCGTCGCGCTGCGCCGTCAAAATCGAATGGCGCCCAACCGGGAATGCCTTTGCCTTCTCCCATGGCGCTCAGGCCTTGTTGCGGTCGAGGCAGTTCAGATCCGTGAAGGCCTGCGTCAAGCGCTCCACGAAGAACTGCTCGCCTTGGCGCAGCCAGACCCGCGGGTCGTACTTCTTCTTGTTGGGCTGGTCCGCTCCCTCCGGATTGCCGATCTGGCTCTGGAGGTAAGCGGCATTGTCCGTCACGTAATCGCGGACACCGCTGAGGAACGCCCATTGCATGTCGGTGTCGATGTTCATCTTGACCGCCCCGTAGGAAATGGCCTCACGGATCTCCTCGACGCTGCTACCCGAACCGCCGTGGAAGACGAAGTTCACCGGGCGGGGTCCGGTGCCGTGCTTGGCGGCGATGTGCTCCTGGCTGTTCTTCAAGATGACTGGGGTCAACTCGACGTTGCCCGGCTTGTACACGCCATGCACGTTGCCGAAGGCCGCGGCGACCGTGAACTGGTCGCTGACCGCGCCCAGCTTCTCGTAGGCATAGGCCACCTCTTCTGGCTGGGTGTAGAGGTGGGCGGCATCGATGTCGGTGTTGTCCACGCCATCTTCCTCTCCTCCGGTCACCCCGAGTTCGATCTCGAGGTACATGCCCAGCGGCGCCATGCGTTCGAGGTAGGCCACGCACGTTTCGATGTTTTCCTCGATAGGCTCTTCGCTGAGGTCGATCATGTGGGAGGAAAACAGGGGTTGGCCGGTAGCCTTATGAAATGCCTCTCCCCGATCGAGGAGGCCGTCAATCCAGGGAAGGAGCTTGCGGGCACAGTGGTCCGTATGGAGCACCACCGGCACGCCGTAGGCCGCGGCCAATTCGTGTACGTGGTGGGCGGCGGAAACACTGCCGAGCACCTGGGCCTGCTGGCTGTCCAGCTTCAGGGATTTGCCGGCATAGAAGGCGGCACCTCCGTTGGACAGCTGTACGATGACGGGAGACCCCACGGCGGCAGCCGTCTCCAGCGTGGCGTTGAGGGAATTGGTGCCAATGATGTTGACAGCCGGGAGGGCGTACCCCCGGGCCTGGGCATCGTCGAACAGGGCGGAGACCTCTTCTCCGTGAAGAACGCCGGAACGGAATCGGGACATGGTGCTGTGTCGTTGGGTTTGCAGGGCGCGAAGGTACACGTCACCCCTCGCCTACCCGGGCTTTCACACCCCCTTTTTCAAGGGTTGTGCCCGGTTCGTCAAGGCCGGGAATCCTCCTGCCCCTGCTCCAGGGCACGAATGAACTGCTCCTCACTAAAGGTCAACCACTTGCTGGCATCTGCTGCCATGTCCGACCAGGCCGTACCGGGATGCAGGCGCATCACCTCCGCATAGGCTTTCATCGCCCCCGTGGTGTCCATCAGCACCGTCTCACGGATGAACCCGATTCGGAACAGCGCCTCGGGCATCAATTCGGCATCGGCTCCTCCCTCCACGATGTCGAGCCATTGGGCTTCGGCCGCACGGGCATCACCGCGCCCCAGAAGCAACTCGGCACGCTTGACCAGCATCCGATTGGCTGTGGAATCTCCGTGGTGGGCATTGGCATAGGCCGCGTAGTCGCGAAGAAGACGGGAGATGTCGTTCTCCACGGCCTCATTTGGCACACGCTGTTCCCCCCACTCATTCAGACGGGGCAACACCTGTCGCTCCGTCTCTCGGATTCGGTCGAGCAACTCCGAGTCTCCGCCTCCTTCGTCACAGGAAACAAGGAGTAGCACTGGTGTGAGGCACAGGACCCAGGGCCGCCAGGTCATCGCCGATTTCGTTTGCCGGGAAACCGCATGGGGTAGTCGGACGGCACCTTGCCCGCTCCGATTTCCTTCAGCTTGCCCTGCAACAGGGCCTTCTTCAGGACGGGCACGTAGTCCGGGATCATGACGCCATCTAGGTGGTCGTTCTCGTGCTGGACGATGCGGGCCGCAATGCCGCTCAGGGCCTCTTCGCGAAGTACCCAATCCTGGTCGTAGTACTCCACTTTGACGCCCACCGGCCGCTCCACCGGCTCGCGGACGCCCGGGATGGACAAGCACCCCTCCTCCATCACGTCGCACTCGTCCGACTCGTCAAACAGAACGGGGTTGATCATCACCCGCTTGAAGTCCTTGCACCCGGCATCACCGCCGTCCCCTTCCCCGAATGGAGAGCCATCCACGACGAAGAGGCGAAGCGACTGGCCAATCTGCGGAGCCGCGAGGCCCACGCCCTCGGCCTTGTACATGGTCTCCCACATGTTGTCAATGAGCTCGCGGAGCCCTTCCATGTTCTGTTCCACATCCTCGGCCTCCTTCCGGAGAACGGGATCACCATAGGCGACGACCGGCAATACCATGGTGCAAATTTGCGCCTTGCGCGCCATTCCGCCGTCTACCTTTGCACCATGCCGGAGCAATCCAGACCCCTCGACACGATCGAGGATGCCATTGAAGACATCCGCCAGGGCAAGGTGGTCATCGTCGTGGACGATGAGGACCGGGAAAACGAAGGGGACTTCGTGGCCGCTGCGCGGTCAGCCACACCGGAAATGATCAACTTCATGGCGGTCGAGGGCCGGGGACTGATTTGCGCCCCCCTCATCGAGGACCGGTGCGACGAGCTCGATCTGGAGCTGATGGTCAACCGGAACAACGCGGCCTTCGAAACGCCGTTCACCGTGAGCGTCGATCTGGTCGGCCATGGCTGCACAACCGGCATCAGCGCCATGGACCGCGCCAAAACCATTCAGGCGCTGATCGACCCAGCCACCCGCCCGGAAGAACTGGGCCGACCCGGCCACATCTTCCCCTTGCGGGCGCGCCGCGGTGGCGTTCTCCGTCGGGCGGGACATACCGAAGCTGCCATCGATCTGGCGCGTCTCGCCGGGCTTGAACCCGCTGGCGTCATCGTGGAGATCATGAATCCCGACGGCACGATGGCCCGCCTGCCAGAACTGTTGGAGATGGCCGAGCGCCTGGGCTTGCGCATCATCTCCATCGAAGACCTCATCGCCTACCGGCTGGCCCATGACACCCTGATCGAGCGAACGGGGACCCGGGAAATCGACACCGCCTATGGCCGGTTCACGATGACGACGTACCGTCAGACCACAGGAGACGGCGAGCACTTTGCCCTGACCCGGGGAAGCTGGACCGAAGACGAGGCCATTCCCGTCCGGGTGCACGCGGGACAACCCCGCTTCGACCTGCTCCATGCTCCCGCCTTTGGCCGGGGGGAGGCGCTGGATCTCGCCCTGCGCAAGCTAGGCGGCATGGAACGCTGTGCCTTCGTTTACCTCGAAAACGGAGACCACCCCTGGAGCGCCATCCACGCCTTGCCGGAAGGACCTCAGGCGGTCGACCCCTCCACCCACGACATCGGAGAGGCGGAACTCAAGCGCAGACAGGGCCGCACGTATGGTCTGGGCGCCCAGATCCTGCGCGACCTTGGACTGCGGAAGCTGCAACTGGTCAGCGACACGGCCAAAGTCACCAAGGGCATGAGCCTGTATGGATTGAACATTCAGGAAGTGCTGCCACTCAGGAACACCTGAACGGCGCCCTCAAAATCTTGGACAAGAAAAAACCCGGCGAAAAGGCCGGGTTTTTCTTGGAGGCAGAAGCCAATCACTTCTTGTGCTTCGCGTAGCGGGTACGGAACTTGTCGATTCGACCTGCCGTGTCCACCAGCGTGTTCTTGCCGGTGTAGAAGGGGTGGCTGGCGGAACTCACCTCCACCTTGATAACGGGGTACTCGTTGCCGTCCTCCCATTGCTCGGACTCCTTGCTCTCGGCGCAGCTCTTGCCGAGGAAACGCCAATCCGCCGTCAAATCCTTGAAGATGACCGTGCGGTAGTTGTCGGGATGGATGCCTTCTTTCATGGCGGTTCAATTGGGTCGGCAAAAATAGACCGGGAAATTTTCCCATCCAACCCTTCGGAAACGGCCCGGGTTTGGGGACTGAACTCCAAGCCATCAACACTGCTGATTGGATAACATTGGATACTTGCATCACACTCCCTGCCCCCTGCCCCGGTACATTTGCTCTGGTTTTAAGTGAGAAGGTCAGCTTCGGCTGACTGAGCATCAAGTGATAATTTGGTTAAGTAGTCCCGCGGTGAAACGTCACCGCGGGATTTTTTGTCCCCGTCCACAGCATCTTGTCGACAGAGCCGCACGACCCACGCGGACACGCCCTGTCCCCTGAACCACATTGCAACATGGGGCGCATCCACCTCTCCATCCTGACGGCCAGCCTGTCCATGACGGTCCTGAGCCTCATCATTCCCGGCGGAGTGGTGATTGAGTTCGGTTTGGACAGGGCTCCGGCGTCCGGCACGGCCACGCCGCTGACGATCAGCATCCAGAAGGGTGGTCTGGACTACTTCGGGCGCATTCTCCTTGCTATCCCAGAGGACTGCACACTGTCCCCGAAAAACCTGCATGGCGGCAGTTTTGCACTCGACGAGGAAGAGGGTCGTGCCGTCGTGAGCTGGTTGAAGTTGCCGGAAGCCGATCGCTTTGACCTTCAGTTCGACCTCAAGGTGGCACCCGACGCTCCTGCGGGCACCCGGGAGATGACGTCCGAGTTCAGCTTCATCCGCAATCAGGACCGGGCCTCCGTCACACCCCCTCCCTTCCTGTTCGAGGTGGCCAATCCGAGGGGTGCAAACGATGATCTGGCCTCAGCTCCACCACCAACGACCTCTGATGCCTCGGGGCTTTTCGAACCAACAGCCCATCGAACCTGGACCGAGGACGGCGGGGATCTCCTTGTTCGCATCGAGTTGGATGGCCACGACGGAGGTTTCATGAAACTTGAAGAATTTTTGCCCTCGAACTGCGACCTAACGGTGCTTGATGCCGGTTCAGGAACCGTTCAGACCCAACCCGATGGCTTCAGCGTGGTGTGGTTTGACGGAATTGATGCGGGGTCAGTCGTTTATCAATTGCGTCAGTGCGCATTATCCACAGTCCAAAACTTATCGGGCTCATTATCCGCCGTTCACGACGGCAAATCGGTCACGATTGACGTTCTTTCTTTCGGTTTGGTGCGCGAATCCGGAGCACAACGGCCTCACGTGGCCCCAGAAATGCCGGAGATTTCCTTTGAAGTGCAGGTTGCAGCCACGAAAAAGGCGGTGGTTACCGATTATTTCAAAGAGAAGTTCAATTTTCGCCGTCCGACTATTGAAGAGGAGAGTGGAGAATGGTGGAAATACAGCACCGGAAACCACGAGGAGTATGCCGAAGCGCGAGCCACTCGGAACCAGATTCGTGAGAATCACCAGTTCTTGGGCCCCTTTGTCATCGCGAGAAAGAATGGCCGTCGAATCAGTGTCCAGGAGGCATTGACTTTGACAGGACAACAGTGGACGCCCTGACCTGATAGACCGATTTGCAATGAACCGCGAACGACCCAAAACCAACAGCGCCGGCGACGCCGGCTGGACTTCCTCGATGAGGGGGTTCCGCAGTTGGTTGGAATTGGAGCGCGGACTGAGTTCAAACTCCGTGGAGGCCTATCTGCGCGACGTGCAGCGCCTTTCCTTCTTTGCTCAGAACTTGTCCTCCCAGGCCTTTACGCCGGGTGAATTCGCTCCGGAACACGTGGACGGATTCATCGCCCAGTTGTTCGAAGAAGGGCTCAGCCGCAACAGCCAAAGCCGCATCCTCAGCGGCGTACGGAATTTCTGCAAGTACCTTTTGCTGGAAGGCGTGCTGGAGCGCGATCCGCTCGAACTCGTGGACTCCCCCCGTCCGGAGCGCAAGTTGCCCGACGTCCTGAGCGTGGAGGAAATACAAGCCATCATCGAGGCCATTGATCTCTCCCGCAAAGAGGGGATTCGGAACCGGGCCATCCTGGAAACGATGTACAGCTGTGGCCTCCGGGTCTCGGAGGTCGTCGGCCTGCGAAAGAGTTGCATCGATGAAGTGGAAGGCATGGTCAAGGTCCTCGGCAAGGGCAAGAAGGAGCGCGTGATTCCCATTGGGGAACTCGCTCTGGACACAATTGCCCGCTATATCGAGGAGTACCGGAACTTCTTGGACATCGAGCCGGGCTATGAGGACACGTTGTTTCTCGGTCGTCGCGGACGGGAACTGACCCGCCAAATGGTGTTCACCATGTTGCGGCGCACGACCCATGAGGCCGGCATCCGCAAGCAGGTGAGCCCCCACACCTTCCGCCACTCTTTCGCCACCCACCTCATGGAGAGCGGAGCCGACATCCGAGTAGTTCAGGAGATGTTGGGGCACAGCTCTGTGTCGACCACTGAGATCTACACGCACCTCGACCAACGGTACCTGCGTGAGCAGATGGAGAAGTTCCATCCCCGCAACGTGAAGGTTTGACCCTTCGCTCTTCCCGCATCCTTCTCTGCTTTTCCTTGGCGCTTTCATGGGTCGTGGAATCAGTTGCCCAAACGGAATTCCAACTCGAAACCCACCTCTTCGCACGGCGCGAGTCTGGACCGCTTCACCTCGATCTGCGCATCCCGGATGCTGTGGCCCCATCGCCCGGTGTCGTGTTCGTTCACGGGGGCGGGTTTCAGATGGGGACGCGCGACTCCGCACCCGTGACCCAGTTTCTCGATGCCTTGGCCGCAGCCGGAATCCCCAGCGCGAGCATTTCCTACCGCCTGTCCATGACGGGACGCGGTTTCGGCTGTGATGTTCCCGTTGCCGACAAGCGCCGCGCTGTCGCCCTGTCTGGCGAGGATCTCGAAGACGCCCTGACCTGGCTCGAAGGACAACAAGGCCGAAAGGGCTGGCCCTCCTCGTGGGTCGCCGCCGGAAGCAGTGCCGGAGCGGAAACGGCCCTGTGGTCCGGATATGTACACGCCCCCGACCGGTGGGCCGGGGTCCTTAGTTTTTCAGGTGCCCTCGACGCCTCGACCCTTCCCCTTTCCACTGCCCCGCCCCTGCTCGCCGTTCATGGGCAATGCGACGCGCTGGTGCCCTTCGGCGCTAACCTTCACCATTTCTGTCCTAAGGACAGTCCGGGCGCCTGGGCGCTCATCGGCGGGCCGGCTTGGGCCGACTCCTTGCGCCGGGCCGCGGTGCCGGCGTCCACTTGGGTTCAATGTGGGGGGAGCCACCGCGTGTGCACCAGTGCGATGTCCAACCCGGCGGTGGTCGACCGCGTCATCCAATGGCTGCGGAAAGGCGGTAACGAAGAATGGGACGTCCTGGTCGACGCCGCGGGGCATCCGCTTCAAGCGGGCCGTTCGTCCTGCCCCCAGCCCTGCAATTGAATCGATCCGGCAGGCACCCGGCTCCGGTTCCACAACCGGATCCCTTCCGTCAGCATCGCTCGCGAATCCCCCGACGCCATGGCGGCCATCCACGCTTCGGATCGGTCCTGGCCCAGCCACCCCCACACCGCATCCACCAAGACGCAGGCTTCGGCCAATTCCACCGGGCGGGCCAACGTCTGCTTGCTGAGCTTCTGTCCAGCGGCATTGGTCAAAATCGGCAGATGGCCATACCGGGCGCACGGAATGGGGTCGGTCACTTGGGACAACGCCTCCCAGACGCGCATCTGACGGGGCGTGCTGTCCAACAGATCTGCGCCGCGGATGACATGGGTGACCCCTTGACTCCGGTCGTCCACGACCACCGCCAATTGATACGCCCAATACCCGTCGGCCCTCAACAGGGGGAAATCCCCCAGCGTATCTGCCTGAAATGACTGCTCGCCGAGGAACTCATCGTGCCACGCCATGGCCCCTTCTTCCAATCTGAACCTCTGCATGCGGCCTTCGGCACCCGCGGCCAATCCCTCTCGGCAGGTGCCGGGGTAAACCGTGTGCTCGGACCAGTCCTTGCGCGAACACCCACAGGGGTAGCAGAACCCCCCGGAGGTGAGGGCGGCGAGTGCGGCGCGATACACTTCGTCTCGGGTGGATTGGAACCAGACCTCGCGGTCCCATTCGAACCCGAAGCCCTCGAGCGTCCGCAAGATGTCATCGGCCGCCCCGGCCACCTCTCGCGGCGGGTCGAGGTCCTCCATGCGGACCAACCATTCTCCTCCGTGATGTCGGGCATCACAACAGGAAGCCACCGCCGCCAAGAGGCTGCCGATGTGCAGCCGTCCCGTGGGAGACGGCGCAAAGCGGCCAACATGGCCACTGCCCGCCATCAGCGGACCAACTTGCGGTACTTGATCCGTTTCGGACCGCTGTCTCCGAGGCGCTCCTTGCGGTTGGCCTCATACTCCGAATAGGTCCCCTCGAACCACACGACCTGGCTGTCGCCCTCGAAGGCGAGGATGTGCGTGCAAATCCGGTCGAGGAACCACCGGTCGTGGGAAATGACCACGGCGCAGCCGGCGAAGCTCATGATGCCCTCCTCGAGGGCCCGCAGGGTGCCGACGTCGATGTCGTTCGTGGGCTCGTCCAGCAGAAGGACATTGGCCTCCGTCTTGAGGGTCATGGCCAAATGGAGGCGGTTGCGCTCTCCACCGGAGAGGATGCCGCATTTTTTCTGCTGATCGGACCCAGCGAAGTTGAACTTGGAGACGTAGGCCCGTGAATTGACCAGGCTGCCTCCGATCTCGAGCTGCTCATTGCCGCCGGACACCACTTCCCAGACCGACTTTTCCGGGTCAATTTCCTTGTGTCTCTGGTCGACATATCCGACCTCCACAGTCTCTCCGAACGTCACCGTACCGCCATCGGGCTGCTCCTCTCCCATCATCATGCGGAACAGGGTCGTCTTGCCCGCTCCGTTCGGACCGATGATGCCCACGATGCCCGCGGGCGGGAGCGAAAAGCTGAGATTCTCGATGAGCAGCTTGTCGCCGAACGCCTTTTGCAGCCCCTCGACTTCAATGACCTTGTTGCCGAGGCGCGGTCCGTTGGGAATGGGGATCTCTAGACGTGCCTCCTTCTCCTTGGTGCCTTCAGCCAGCATCGCCTCGTAGTTGTTGAGACGGGCCTTGTTCTTGGCACGACGGCCTTTGGGGTTCTGGCGCACCCAGTCCAACTCGCGCTCCAACTCCTTGCGGCGCTTGGACTCGTGCTTCTCCTCCTGGGCGAGGCGAGTGGTCTTCTGGTCGAGCCACTCCGCGTAGTTGCCCTTCCACGGAATGCCCTCTCCGCGGTCAAGCTCAAGGATCCAGCCGGCCACGTTGTCCAAGAAGTAGCGGTCGTGCGTCACGCACAGGACCGTTCCCTTGTAGCGCTCGAGGTGCTGCTCGAGCCAATCAATGGTCTCAGCATCGAGGTGGTTGGTCGGCTCGTCCAGCAGGAGCACGTCCGGGGCCTGGAGCAGCAGACGGCAGAGGGCGACCCGACGGCGCTCTCCCCCGGAGAGCTCTCCGATCTTCTGGTCGTCCGGCGGACAGCGCAAGGCGTCCATTGCGATGTTGAGCTTGGTGTCGAGCTCCCAGGCATCCAAGGCATCAATGCGATCCTGCACGGCCGCCTGTCGGTCCATCAAGGCCTGCATCTTGTCCGGGTCGTTCAGGACCTCCTCGTCCATGAACTTGGCGTTGATTTCCTCGTATTCCTTCAGAACGGCCACAATCTCCTGTGTGCCCTCTTCCACGACCTCACGGACGGTCTTGTTCTCATCCAGCGTCGGCTCCTGCGGCAGATAACCCACCGTGTAGCCATCTGCCCAAACGACCTCGCCTTGGTAGGCCTCGTCCAGCCCGGCGATGATCTTCATGACGGTGGACTTACCGGAGCCGTTCGTTCCGATGATGCCAATCTTGGCGCCATAGTAGAAGGACAGGTAGATGTCCTTGAGGATGTGCTTTCCGGTCGGGGTCGTCTTGTTGACCTTGACCATCGAAAAGATGACCTTTTTGTCGTCGCTCATGGGTGTCGTGAATGGGACCGGGAAGGTACTCAGGCCTTCCTCAGGGTCAGTTCGGTGATTTCAGGGGGCATGCCGATGCGGCCGGGAAAGCCGAGCATACCGAAGCCGCGGTTGACATGGAGGTGCTGCTTGCCCTCCGTGTACAGTCCGCCCCAGCGCTTGTAGCGCAGCCGGCTGGGCGAAAACTTGATGCCCAGGGCGGGCAATTCCAGGCCCATCTGCATGCCGTGGGTGTGCCCCGACAGGGTCAATTCCACCGGCGCCTTGCCCCCCATGACCCGGTCCTCCCAGTGGGTCGGGTCATGGCTCAACAGGACGGTGGGAAGCTCTGTGTCCGTGTCTTGGAGGGCTTTGCCGAGGTCGCCGGATTGACGGAATCCCCTCCCCCAGTTCTGGACCCCGGCCAGCAACAGTTTCTCTCCATTGATCTCCAGCACTCGGTGCTCGTCGAGCAGCAGATCGAAGCCCATCTCTTCGTGGATGGTCCGAATCCTCGAGCGAACAACCTCCCGTTCCTCGTCGGTTCTTCGCGCGTAGTCGGCGTAGTCGTGGTTGCCGAGGATGCTGAATTTCCCGTAACGCCCTTCCAACGCCTTGAAGCGTTCGATCCACGGCTCGGCTTCATCGCTGTGGTCATTGACCAGATCCCCCGTGAAGCAGAGGATGTCAGGATCCAGGGAGCGGATCATATCCAGCCCGGGCTGCACAGCCTCGAACTGGCCAAGGAAACTGCCCAGGTGGGCGTCGGAGACCTGGACGATGCGCAGACCATCGAGTCGATCCGGAAGGCCGGCCATCGGCACCTCGTGGCGACGGACGTGATAACCGTGTCTCCCCCGGGTCATGCCGTTGGCGAACGCAGCAAACAACAAGCCCGCTGCAGCCTGTCCAGTCACCGTGATGAAGGTCCGCCGGGGCACATCCGCACGGTGATTAGACCCGGTCATCGCCCATTGGCCCCAATACCGGATGCCCTCCAGCATTTCCACCCCACAGAGGAACAGCTTGGGCACCACCAGCGAAATGAGCACGGCATGGGTCAAGAGCAACCATCCAATGCTGAACTCTCGCCAGTACGGCCAACGGATGAAATACACGATGGTCCAGATGTATTGAACCAACGTAACCAGCCTCCAGGCCCACCGAATCTGCTCCAACCGAGCGTTTCCTGCCCACATCCGGTTCACGTTGCGCCAAGCGCCCCACTCAATGAGGCTGATGATGCCCAGGAGGATGGCAGAGGTCAGGAGGATCCGGGCAATCGAGGGCATGGTGCGAAAATAACCGCCGAACCGCCCCGCGGTTTCCGATTGGCTCCGGTTGGGAAACTGCCTCAGCGAGGCTCGCGACGCAAGGCCTCACGCACCACTTCAACTCCAAAGTCTCCCTCATGGAACGTAGAGCCCGTCCCCGAGCCGGGATGGAGGTGGAGCCAGTGGGTGGCCGCGCCTGAAGCCGCGACCGCGCCGAGATCGTGCGTGGCGAGCACCACAATTCTGCCGGACGTCCGCCAATGGTGGAGCTGTCTCAGGATGTCCTCCTTTCCGACCACATCGAGGAAGGCCGTGGGCTCGTCGAGCACCATCACCTCCTTGCCTTGCAAGGCGGCCCGGGCCACCATGACCCGCTGGGCCATGCCATCGCTCAGATGGTCCAGCCTGCGGTGGGCCCAGTCGGCGATTCCAGCCCGTTCCATGCCGTCCTCCACAGAATATCGATCGATGGAAAGGCCCGCCGCTCTCAAGGCCAGCTCCATCGTGGCCCGGACTGTGATTCCCGCATGGCGCGGCGGCGTCGAAGTCACAAGGGACATCCTCGCCGCCCGGTCTCGCGGTCGCAGCTCGGTCACCCGGTCCTCACCGAGCCACACCTCTCCGTGGGCAGGTGGCAACAGGGACATGATGGTCTGGAGCAAGGTGGATTTTCCAGCGCCATTCCGACCGACCACCACCAGGAAGTCTCCAGGGCTGAGGGCCGCGTTGACCCGCATGCCCTGGAGGTCAGGCCGAGCCAACTCCAGATGCTGAAGGGTCAACCCCTCCCGGCTCGTTGGTTCCATCATCATCGGGCGGTGGATTCGGAGCGGCGCAGAAGAAGCCACAAGACGACGGGAGCCCCCACCATGCTGAGGACGGCATTCAGTGGAATGGCGGTGAACCGCACGGTCCAATCCGCAAACAGGGCCAGCACCATGCCCATCAGCAGGACCGGAGCAATCAGGGATCCGGTGCCGTGCTGCCGATAGAGGATACGGACGAGGTGCGGCGTGGCCAGCCCAAGAAAGGCTACGGGACCGCACCACGCCGTAACGAGGGCGGCCAAGGCTCCCGTCATGGCGAGGATGCCGTAAGTCAAGCCGCGATCATTGACCCCCATGGAGCGGGCCGTGAGGGAGCCCAGCATCCACATGTCAAAGTCATGCCGGTGACGGATGGACCACAACGCCGCCACCAGGAGCACGGCGGCGAGGATCAGAACGCCAGACCAGGAGGCATGGCCGAAAGAGCCCATTCCCCAGACCACGAAGGCCTGCAGGGCACCCGCCTCGGCGCCCGCCTGAAGGACCG
This sequence comes from Bacteroidota bacterium, assembly GCA_036159995.1. GTDB lineage: Bacteria > Bacteroidota > Bacteroidia > Flavobacteriales_D > Sanyastnellaceae > UBA8752. Next base: position 12,801 of record JAYYEI010000014.1, on the reverse strand, counting down.
TCACCAGGGCGCCGGTGAGGTAGCCAATCATCAGGCCGAAAATCAACAAGGCCGAGCGGGAGCGGAACCAACCGATGACGGCCCCGAGAACCAGCATCACCGCCCACGATCCGACCAGCGCCCCGGCCACCGTGCCCACCACACCGAGGCCAGCGCCCCCGAGCGACACGAGGGCCACACCCAAGGTCGCCCCGGAGGTCACACCGAGGACGCTGGGTCCGGCGAGGGGGTTCTTGAAGTAGGTCTGCATCAACAAGCCCGCCAAAGCGAGGGCGCCCCCAGCGAGCACAGCCATGCACAATCTCGGCAGGCGCAAATCCCACAGGATGGTGCCGGCCACACCCTGTCGGTCGAACAGGGCCGCCCATTGCTCGTCCGGTGACAGTCCGGCCGGACCAGAGAAGAGGCCGACTGCGAACAGCAGGGCGCCCAGTACACAGAGGATCACGGAGATGGTGCGTTCCCTCATGGTCCCGTCGGCTGGAAATAGACGAAATCGCGGCGGCCACTAGACGGATGGAGCAGATGAACCAAATCGGCCAGCATCTCGTGGGGCTCCAGGATCGCCTGACCGAAATAGTCGACTTGGGCGGTGTTGCAGTGGAATACCACCCGGCCTTCCACATCGAACCACGGGGCCTCGTTCTTGACATCGGAAACGGTCCACCCTTCAGGGGCATGGACCACTTTGCCGAAGGCCTCACATTCCGCGGCCAGCAGCGCACACTGCTCGGCTTCCACCTCGTAATTGGGCCACACCCGATTCAACCCCAGCGCTTCGGCCCGCTTGGGGTCAAAGGCGTATTCACCGCCAGCATCGGCGATGAGCCTTGCGACAAGTCCATCCCCGGCTGGCGCGGTCCATTTGCCGCCTTTCGAACTCCCGGTGAAGACAATGGGGCTCCCCTCCTTCTGCGCCGCGCTCATTGCGGTGGCCTTGGCCTCCAGATAGGCCGACTCCACCCGGTGAAAGGCGGCATCCGCCTCTTTCCGGTGGCCCGTCAACCATCCGAAGACCTTGACGAACTCTGCCCTCCCGAGTGGATGGGCCTCTGCGTATTCCGCCATGGCCATCACGGGGATCCCCGTCCGTTGGGCCACCCCCGTCATCGGGTCCCCGAAAGGATAGGACGTCAGGACATCCGCCCCACTGATGAGCAGCATCTCTTCATCCAGCCCTGCATCTCCCCCCAGATTGACGGGATTGGCTGCCGAATCCGGTTCAACCCGGCTCAGGTACCCACTCGCCACCCATTGGTCCGCAGCCTCGACGGCCCGGACAAACGGCACGTGTGTCGTGGACCACGTGGCCAGTTCAAGGTCCGTGGAAACGGGAAGACCGATGCAGTCGCTGCACAGCGCCGGAATTGACCCGTGCACCCAGCGGGTGGTGTCTCCGTCATGCGCCAGCCAGAGGATGGTCCCCTCCGCCTCGAAGCCGAACCCTTCCGCCCACCGGACGGTCGATGAATCCCTGGCGGAGTCGAGGACGCGTTCTGAGATCGGAGTCGGCTCCCGTTCTGCGGGAGGATGGCCACAGCCCAAAAGTCCCATGGCCATACAAGCGGGCAGGGCAATCGCGATCGGGAACAGAATGCGGGAGGTCCTCATGATGCCAACGCCGGGCGGAGTGAAACCCGGGGCGCCCTTCAAAAGTACACGGGGACGCGAGGCCGTACCTTGGGAACGACCCGCAATGACCGGACATGCCCGTATCTCCTGAAGAAATCGAACTGCAGCGCAGGGTGGACGCGATGAAGCTGAAGCTCTCCGAACTCGACCATCGGCTCCAGCAGGCGCGCCAAGGGGGCGGTCCCAAACGGATCGCCAAAGAGCACGCCAAGGGCAAGCTCACCGCCCAGGAGCGGCTCGACCTGCTTCTCGACGACGACGCGCCCCGCCTGGAAATTGGCGGCTTGGCCGGCGACGGCATGTACGCGGAACATGGCGGGTGTCCCGGTGGCGGCTGCGCGCTTGTGATCGGCCATGTGTCCGGCGTCCGCTGCATCGTGATTGCCAACGACGCCACCGTCAAGGCCGGCGCCTGGTTCCCGATCACGGGCAAGAAGCACCTGAGGGCCCAGGAACTCGCCTTCGAACTCCACCTGCCCATCCTTTACCTCGTGGACAGCGCGGGGGTCTACCTGCCGATGCAGGATGAGATCTTCCCCGACAAGGAGCACTTCGGCCGCATCTTCCGGAACAACGCCAAGCTCAGTGCAGCGGGCATTCCCCAACTCGCGGCCGTCATGGGCAGCTGCGTGGCGGGAGGAGCCTACCTGCCCATCATGAGCGACGAAAGCATCATCGTGCGGGATACGGGGAGCATCTTCCTCGCGGGCCCCTACCTGGTGCGCGCCGCCATCGGAGAGGATGTCGATGCCGAGACCCTCGGCGGAGCTGACATGCACGGCAGCATTTCCGGTGTGGTCGACCACGTTGTCGACAACGACCGTGAGGCCATTGCCCTCCTGCGTGAATTGACGGCCCACAGAGCAGACCGCCCTGTGGTCCGGGCCTATGGCCGAGACACCCCGACGGCCCCTGAACTCGAGGAAGAACAGCTCCTCGGCGCCCTCCCCGAGTCCCGCCGGGAGCCCTACGATGCCCGCACCCTGCTGCGCGGCCTGCTGGACGGCGGTGAGTTCACGGAGTTCAAAAAGGACTTCGGAAAGACCCTCCTCTGCGCCACGGGCAAGATTGACGGCTGGAAGGTCGGCGTGGTCGCCAACCAGCGCATGCTGGTCAAGAGCGCCAAGTCCGGCACCCAGTTTGGTGGGGTCATTTACTCCGACAGTGCGGACAAGGCCGCCCGGTTCATCCTGAACTGCAACCAGAAGGGCCTGCCACTGGTGTTCCTCCAGGACGTCACCGGCTTCATGGTCGGATCCAAAAGCGAACAGGGCGGCATCATCAAGGACGGGGCGAAGCTGGTCAATGCGATGGCCAATTCCTCCGTTCCGAAGTTCACCGTCGTCGTCGGCAACAGCTACGGAGCGGGGAACTACGCGCTGTGCGGCAAGGCCTACGATCCCAAGCTCATGGTCGCTTGGCCGACCGCCGAACTCGCCGTCATGGGCGGCGCCCAAGCGGCTGGAGTGCTGCTCCAGATCGAAGTCGCCCGCCGCAAGAAGGCCGGTGAGGAGATTTCTCCGGAACGGGAAGCCGCCCTGAGGGACGACATCGAAAAGCGGTACGCCGAGCAGGTCTCGCCCTACTACGCCGCGGCTCGACTGTGGGTCGATGCCATCATCGATCCCCGCGAGACGAGAACGTGGATTTCGGAGGGCATCGCCGCCTTGGACGGGGCCCCCGCCGCGCCCCCGTTCCGAACCGGGGTCATCCAAACCTGATGCTCAGGCCCGCTCGCGGCCAGCAAGCTCCTTCCACATCATGCCGAGCATGGCCACTTCGGCCTCGGCATTGCCCCCTTGACGGGCTTCCGCCCCCTGTTTGAGGATCAACATGGCCTCAAGCAGGTCCCCCTCGTCCTCCACCCACTCGGGCAGGGCTTCGATGAGGGTCAGGGCCTCGACCATGACGGGCATGCCCATCTCGACGCACCGGGTCGCCAGCATCTTGAGGTGGCCTTCCGCCGTGCCTCCGCACTCCCAAAGACAAGCCAGCAGTTCGGGCAACTGCTCGACGTTGTCGGTGTCCAGCGCCGCATCCAGTAACGCCTCTCCCGCCCCTTCGAGCTTGAGGCTGCGCAACACGGCGTCTACTTCCTTGCGGACGGCATCCTCTTCGGTTTCCCGGCGCAGCCGCACCAGCTCCGCCACCGTGGTCACCTCCCCGTCCTGCTTGACCCGTTTGAGGGCGGCGTCGCGCATTTCCGCGACCGGGGAATGCAATGCACCGTGCAATTCGGCCAGGGCCTTGGCCCGCTCTTTTTCCATGTCGCAAAGGTAGCGGGCTCAGCCGCCATGAACAGACAGGATGGCCCTCAATTCGCCCAGCATCATGGCGGTCGCGCCCCAGATGAAGGGCATGTCCGGAAAGGCAAAGCCCGGGGCCTCGATGGTAAAGCCTGACTGCCCTCCAACCCGAACCCGTTGGGTGAGTTGGAATGCCTGGTCCAACAGGTCTTCGATGCGGAGCCGGTGAACCGCCGCCACCTCCGTCACGTCGAAATCCAGAACCTCAGCCAACCGCACGGCGGCAACATGAGGCCGAACGATGAACCGGCTCGGCACCACGTGGACTTCGGTCAGGGCCACCGGCTCCGAGAGCGGCTCCACAACAGCCGACAACCCCAATTCCTCCCTCCATTCGCGCAGGGCGCACTGAAGCAAGGTTTCTCCCGGCTCCAAAGCACCACCAGGCAAAGCCATTTGTCCACCGTGGACCCCACCTCCCGGCGCCCGCTCGATCAGAGCGATGCGGCCGTCCGGCTCCACCCCGATCAACACCGCCGCCTCCCGGAAGTCTTCGCCCGGCCGGCCCGACGCCCGTGCCTCGGCGGCAGACGTTCGTCCATAGGGCATGAACGGCGCGTGAGCATCCGGGCCCGGCAGGGGGCATCCGGCCCGGCGCCAAGCACCCAATGGAGAATCCGGCTTCGAATGGGGGCTGCTCATGGGGTCACTAATTTCGCCACGCCGTGTTGCAATTGGGCTCAGAATTGTGGTTTCCTCCCCCGGAGCACTTCGGGGAGGATGGATTGGTGGCGATCGGAGGGGACCTCAGCCCTGCCCGGCTGTTGCTGGCGTATGAGCGCGGCATCTTTCCGTGGTCCGCCCCGGAGGACCCTCTCCTGTGGTGGAGCCCGGACCCCCGAGCCGTCGTCAAACCGGAAGACGTCAAGGTGTCCAAGAGCATGCGGAACGTCCTGAACCAATCCTTGTATACCGTCACATTCGACGAAGACTTCCGCGGTGTCATGCAGGGCTGTGCCGACCGTCCGGAAGAAGGCACCTGGATTACGGAGGATTTCATCGAGGCCTATCTCACCCTTCACGACCTCGGATTTGCCCACAGTGTGGAGGCCTGGGACGGGGATGGCGCGCTGGTGGGGGGACTGTACGGGGTCTCGCTCGGAAGCTGCTTCTTTGGAGAAAGCATGTTTGCCCGAACCTCCAATGCCAGCAAGGTGGCCTTCATCACCCTTGCGAGGGAACTCGAGCAGTGGGGGTTCGATTGCATCGACTGTCAGATCATGAATCCGCACCTCGAGTCTCTCGGAGCAGGCCACCTTCCCCGGGCGGATTTCCTCGATCTGTTGGAACGCTCCCTTCAGAAGGATACGCGCCGGGGACAATGGGCCCGATCCAATCCTACGGCCCCATGACCCATTCCCTGCCCTCCCCGTCGCGGGTCAGCCGATTCACCACGCGCCTGCTTTGGCGTTGGCAACACGCCATCGGCTGGCGAATCGAAGGCCCTTTCCCCAACGCTCAGGAACCCCGGCTCCTGATTCTTGGCCCCGGCCTTGTCGAGGGCAGTCTGTGGGTGCGGTTCATCCTGATGCGCATCCGGTTCCGCGGGGAGATGTGGCACGCGAAAGCCCCCCGTCCTGAACGGCATCACCTTCTCGCCAGTGCCGAAGCCCATTCCCTGTCCGACATCCTCGAATGGGCCAGGCGACACGAACTCCAGATCCACCTTGTCCAGAAGAACGACCGGCACCGCAGACTGCGCTGCAACACGCCCATCCGAACCGAGCGAAACCCCAACCGGCTGAGGGATTATGTCGAGCGCATTTTCAGCTATTCGGAACGTGAAGAGCGCGTGAACCCTGCGTCAACCCAGAGTTGACAAGTTGTCCATATCTGAGTCCGGAAAAAGTCGTTGAATGGACTCTGTTCGCCTACATTGCGGATGTAGCGGATGGTCCGCTATTTACCTCACCGAAGCCGACTCACAACCCATGGACAAGCACGACCTCATGATTCTGGACATCGTTCAGCAACACAAGCGCGAACAGCAGGAACACATTCGACTCGCCACGCTCGAACGGAATTTCTGGAAGCGCATTGAGGGCGATGTCACCTTGAGTGTTGGGCAGGCCCGCATCGGCGAGCGCATCACGCGCCTCTACCTCGACGGCCTCATCCAAAACAAGAATGGCTACATGCTCACCAAGAAGGGCCGGGAAGCCCTGAGCATGGAAACGGAGAAGTTGGCCCACGTCGCCTGATTCCCTTCGTCCATTCACGAAAAAGGCCACCCATGAGGTGGCCTTTTTCGTTGGACTCCGCGGAGCTCAGTTCTCTTCAAGGATTTCGAGCTTGGGGTACTTTTCCCGCCAGAAATCCAATTTGCTTGGGTCCCGCACCGTGATGACGGTTCGTCCATCGAGCCTAACCTTGATGTTGGGCTGCAGTTCCTTGACTTTTTTCTTCTTCGCCATGTCGCTTGCTTAACGTAGACAACAGTCCAGCAATGAATTGGTTGCACAATGAACGCATTGTCTGCTCCCCGACCAAGGCCAGAGAAATCAATTGTGAAACTTTCAAACCCCGTTGTTCACAGGAATTCGCCCGAAATCCGGGGCACTCAGGCCATGTCCATGCGGCCCGACCTGAACCCGAAACCAGCGATGTAGGCATAACACACCGCGGGAAGAAGCAAGGCCAATCCGAATCCGGAGGCGTCGACCAGGGCACCGAAAGCTGGAGGAATGACGGCTCCGCCCACGATGGCCGTGCAGAGGATACCGCTGCCTTGAGGCTTGGCGTCTCCCAACTGCTCGATGCCCAGCGTAAAGATGGTGGGGAACATGATGGAGTTGCACAGCCCCACCCCCAGCAAAAGGAGCAAGGCGGCCAAACCGGTGGTGCAGGCGCTGCTGATCACCATGGCCATGGCCAGTGTGGCAAAGAGGCCCAGCATGAGGCCCGGACGGACTTTCTGCATCAAGGCCGCCCCAATGAACCGGCCGACCATGGCGCCTCCCCAGTAGAACGTCAACAGGACCCCCAGCTTGCCCTTGGGATCCATTTCGGCCACGGACTGTCCCTTGATGGCGGCAGCCAGCCCCGCCATCCGCTCGAGCAGCGGACTGGACTGCATCAGCTCATGAACGTTGAGGTTGAGTCCGTAATTGACCATGTAGCTCCCGAGGGCCACTTCGGCTCCCACATAGACGAAAATGCCCAGCGCTCCGGCCCGCAGACGACCATTGGAGAAGACGTCGGACAGGGAGCGTTCAGAGCTGCCTTGACCCTCCAGAATGCGGGGCAGAGCGATTCTCCAGATGATCCCGGCGAGAAGCAGAAAGGCTAAAGCGAGCAGCACAAACGGCACCTGGACCGCACCGGCCTCAGTACTCCGATAGGCCTCGAGGGTGTCCGGCGCCATCGCAGCCTGCTCGGCTCCACTCTTCACCGTGTCCGACAGGAGATAGGTCGCACTGATGATCGGGGCAATGGTGGTGCCCAACGAATTGAAGGCTTGGGCCAAGTTGAGGCGGCTCGACGCCCCCTCCTCCGGTCCGAGCACGGAGATGTAAGGGTTGGCCGCCACCTGCAGTATGGTGATGCCCGATGCGACCACAAACAAGGCCAACAGGAAGAGGGCGAAAAGACGGGTCGAGGCCGCTGGATAGAAGATGAGACAGCCGATGGCCGCGAGGGACAGGCCAATCAGGATGCCATTCTTGTATCCGAGGCGCTTGATCAGGCGCCCGCCAGGGATGGAAATGATGCCGTAGGCGGTGAACCAGGCGAATTGAACGAGTCCCGCCTGGAGGTAGGTCAATTCGAAAACGTCCTTGAGGCGGGGAATCAAGGCGTCCACCAAGACGGTGATGAACCCCCACATGAAAAAGAGGGACGTCACCGTGATGAACGCCCCTCGGAATCGTTGTCCGTTGGTCATGGCGCCCAAAGTACACCGCAGGAAGCGGACATGCCCCCTGACCAACGGGCGATTACCGCATCAGCTCGAACGTACCGAGCATCTCCTCGGCATCCGTCCGGGCCCCTTTCCACTTGAGGCGGTAGTTGTACATGCCCGGAGGCGCATAGTGGTCTCCCCCGTTTACGTTGCCGATCCAGACTTCGTCGGGGTCCTCACTGTGGAAGACCCGTTCGCCCCACCGATTGAAGATGTCGAGTTCATATCGAGTAACATCGGAAATGACCACCTGGAAGGCGTCGTTGATGCCGTCATTGTTTGGGGTGAAGGCATTCGGGATGTAGATGAGCACCGGCCCTTCCACCAAGGTGTAAGCGCTGTCCGTGCAGCCGATGGCATTGGTCACGGTGAGCTGGGCATAGTAGTCCCCGAGGCCATCGTATTCATGGATCGGGTTGGGCTCCTCACTGGTGGCCCCATCGCCGAAGTTCCAGTCGAAATCGCAGGTCGGACAGGCCGGCTCCGGCGTTGCGATGAACTCGATTCGTGTATCGCTGAGGTAGCTGGTGTAGAAGTCGCTGTAGACGTATTGCACCTCGACGTTGACGGTCTCGGTGAGCGTCTCCCCGCAGATGTCGGTCACCTCGACCGGGTAGCTGAAGGAATTGCTCGGAGAGACATATTGGTCTTCGCCAAAGGCCGGAATGCTGGGCCAGCTGAAGACGAATCCGCCCTCACCCCCCGTGGCCACCGCACTCAAGGACAAGGATTCGCCCCGGCAGATGACCGTGTCGTTGGGCACGGAGAGCGTCATCGGGACGTCGGGGATGACGAGGGTAGCCACTGTCTCGTCCTCTCCTCCACACCCGTCCTGCACTTCGACGAAGATGGGTGTGGTCACGAAGCTTTGCACGGTGATCTGGGGGTCAGACCCTCCGTAGGGGATGCCGCCCACGGACCACTCGTAGGTGTATTCGCCGGATCCGGACTCGATGTCCACCGCGATGACCGTGTTGTCGATGCAGGAGGCATTGATTATGTCCGGCAGGTCCACCACGAGCGGCGGGTTGTCGATGACGATCGTGGTGGTGGCACTGCCGGAGGACTGGCAGTTGTCCGTGACTTCCACGGCGAAAGTGGTCGGCAGACCATCCGAGTACTGGAAGGTCGCTTCGTCGCCCACCGGATTGAAGTTCTGTGTCCACTCGTAGGTGTAGACCCCGCTTCCGCCGTCGATGCCGGGCGACAGGGAGAAGGTCTCCGTGCAGGGGCCGACGAGGGTGTCCGGCAAGGTCACCTCGAGCGGCGGGCTCACCACGATGACCTCCGTGGTGGCGGTCACGAATTGGCCGCAACCGTCGCTCACCTCGAGGGTGATGGACATGTCCTGATCCGTGGTCCAGTTGAGCGTCTCGGAGAATCCAAGGAAGGAGAAGCCCTCCAGCCAGCCCCAGTTGTAGAAGGGCTGGCCACCCGACCAATCCGGCGTGATGCTGAACGGCACATTGCAGCTCACCTCGTACTCGTCCTCGAGCTCCACAATCAACTCAGGCACATCGATGCTCACATTGATCATGGAGGTCGCCGTCAGCCCGCAGGCGTCTTCGACCGTGACATGCACCTCGGTGGCGTTGTTCCATGTGCTCACGAAGAGGCTGTTGCCGAATCCGAAGGCCGGCAGGCCATCTTGGAACTCCCAGGAATACTCATAAGGCGGATTGCCTCCGTCCCCTTGGGCAAAGACTTCCGCAAATCCATTGCAATCGAGTACGAGGTCACCGCCGAGGATCTCCACGGTCAGCTCGGGGTACTCCTCCACCACGATGTTGAACAGGCCATCGTCACTCGGCATGCCGCAGGTGTCGCTCACGACCACAATGCACTCGAACGCCCCCGCGGCATCCGGGATGTAGTTGATCTGGTTGGTGTCCAGACCCGGATTGCAGTCCCAATCAAAGGTGTAGTTGCCGTATCCCCCGCTGACCACCGGCTCCAGGGTCACGGAGTCGCCGACGCACAACTCGGTGTCCCATCCGTCGACCACCAGCGGTTCCGGCTCATCGAGTATGTCGAACTCGAAGTAGCTCGTGAGGCCTCCCCCATTGCAGGCGGCGAGGTTGAGGATTTCCATGATCACCGTCTCGGTGCCCTCGGCAATCCCGTCTTCGAAGGCGTCGAGCGGAAACTCCTGCACGGTCACGAACGGCGGGAAGAAGACGGTGTCCGGCAGCTCGGTGAAGTCCACCCCATTGGTGGCCGTGCTGGCCGAGTAGTCGATGATGACCATCTCCTCGATGTCGATGATGGTCTCGATCGGACGGGTAAAGGTCAAGACAGCCTCACCGCAATCCTCGAAGATGACCGGATTGTCGGTCACGAGGTCCGCCCCCACGTTGATGTTGAGGTCGACCTCCACCACGGAGTTCGATTCGAAGGAACCGGACTCGAGCACCACGATGGACTCGAGGGCCGTGTCCGAACCGTCGGCGATGGCCAACCGGATGTGGTAGGTCTCCCCGCACTCCACCTCGCTCTCCGCCGTGAGCTTCACCGTGTAGCCGTTCTGGCAAAGAATGTCATTGGCCGGATTGTCGACGTAGTAGGCCGAGTTGGTCACGTTGTTGACCGAGCTGATCGTGATGGCCAGCTGCGGATCGGATCCCGGAACCTCAGCGAGGTTGATGGCATTGTCGGCGTAGGGACCGTTGATGCCCGGGCCGCTGAGGAAGAAGCCGAAAATGTCGTTGTACTGGCTGTTGATCCACGCCAGGTATTCGTCGGAACCGAACACATAGTTGAAGCGGATGGTGTCCCCGGTCGCCACAAAGTCGAATTCGATGGCACAGACATCGTTGACGCTGTTCACACTGAAATTCTGCCCAATGAGGGGCGGCACACTGTTGGCGATGGTCAGCAGGTCGGGGTCGCCTGAGACTTCGAGGTTGTCATCGATGAAGTCGTCGACGCATCCATCGTCCACGTTGGCCGGGTTGTTGGCGACCTCCGTGCTCAAGATCAGGCCTGCTTCAATGGGAAATTCAGCGGGGTCGAAGCCGGTGATGTGTCCGATCTGCACCGGGCTGCCCGTGAAGACGACGTTGGTCGCTTCAACGCCCGTGCCGAGCAGAACGTCGTTCACATATTCATCCGGAGTGAGGGTGCTGTTCACCTCCACCTGCGCAGAAGCGAAGAGGCCGACAATGGAGAGCACGGCGACAGCGATGGAACGGTAGAGAGGGACTCGGTTCACGGTCAGGATCATGGTCGGTGCAAGTTACCGGGAATAGGACGACGAAAAAGGCGAAAGGTTGCGCCCCCTTCGCCTTGATTTCGTGGAAAAAACAGGAAGTGATTCGACTCAGCGAATCTCGAACTCCGCGAGCTCTTCCTTCAACCGCTTCCGAGCGTGGAAGATGCGACTCTTGACGGTGCCCATGGGAATCTCCAATTCCTCGGCAATCTCATCGTAGTGGAACCCATCGAGAAACATGGTGAATGGCTTCCGGAAATCGTACTTCAGCCGGTCAATCGCCGTCTGGATGTCGTCGATGTTGATCAACGTGGTCACCGAGTCATGGTGGTAATCCTGACTGGCATTCAGGAAGTACTGGTTCTCGGTCTGGTCGACGATGGTATTCTGGAACCGCTTCCTCTTGTAGTTGTTGATGAAGATGTTCCGCATGATGGTGTAGAGCCATCCTTTGATGTTGGTCCCTTCCTTGAAATTGTTCTTGTAGCGAAGGGCCTTGACGAACGTTTCCTGCACCAAATCATTGGCGTCTTCCCGATCCCGGGTGAAGCCCATGGCGAACCCGGACAGGAATTCCTGATGACTGGTCAGCAGGTTGTTGAATTCAATCGTCGACATCTTGTTGAGCGTTGTGTTCCAAAGATTGAACAAAACTTCGAGGTCACCAAAGGTCTGTTCAACTTTTTCCACCCAACAATGAACAAAATGACGTCATGGCGTGAAAACGTAGGGCTTTGTTCAGCCCTTTCTGCCATTCATCAAACAATCAAAGATTGAGCAGGGAGCCCAACAAGGACTGCCCATCGCCGTAACAGGCGATGCGCTCGGAGGGACTTTCGACCCCATTGAACACCCGACCCGCATAGTGGAAGCATAGCGAAGTGCTCGAAGATTCCCGGAGGACCCGATTGAAATAGTCCTCCACCCCATTCTCGGCCGGATACGTGGTGCAGTAGGCCACACAATTGAGGTCGGGAAATTGGGCGTCCAGCTGGGTGAGGTCCTCCAGCGGAACGGATTGCCCAAGGAACAAGCTCTTGTACCCCGCGCTCCGCAGCAGGTAATGCACCATCAGGAGGCTGATGTCGTGGATCTCCCGCTCAGGCAGGAACAAAGCGAAGACGGATCCGTTGTAGGACGGGTCGACCGGAGGCAACTCATCCACGGCGCGGAAAAGCCGCTGCCGGATCAGGTTGCTCACGAAGTGCTCGTGTGCCGGACAGATGGCATTCGTCAACCACAACATGCCGATCTGCCCCATGAAGGGCAGGTAGAGACGCAACAGCAGGTCACTGAAGCTGGATTGCTCCTCGAAGGTCTTGGAGACGCTGCGGAACAGCTGCTCGTCGAAGTTGAGCATGCTGATCTTCAACATACCGAGCCAATGGTCCTCGCGATCGGACACGGTCTCGAGAGCCCGGAGGGCGTTCCCCATCTCGCTCTCGCCCATGGCGGCGATGTGTGAGATCTTGTGGCCGTTTTGGTTGAGCAAGCTGACGTTAAGCAACAGCTTCAGGTCCTCGCTCGTATAGTACCGGATGTTGGTCGACGTGCGCCTCGGATTCAGCAGACCATAACGCTGCTCCCACGCCCGGATCGTGTGGGCCTTAATCCCGGTAAAATGCTCGAGATCCTTGATGGAGAATTCCTGCACGAGTGCGCTCACGTTCGATTCAACACCCGGTCCCTCCGGATGTTTCCCAAAGATCGCCCCGGACGTAAATTCGGCAGGCCCCCAGAGCAGATGCCCA
>JAYYEI010000013.1:0-23255 GCA_036159995.1 Bacteroidota bacterium | reverse complement strand
TTCGTAGGTGACCACGTCGTTTTCGGCGATGTCGCCGTTGCAAGCTTTGATGTGGACGAAGATGTCCTTGCCTCCCTCATCGGGAGTGATGAAGCCGTAGCCTTTGTCGTCGTTGAAAAACTTGACCGTTCCTTGGGGCATGTGTTCTGAATATGCCGCGAACCTACGGCCATGAGGGGCAATGCCCACCATGGTCATCGGAGAAAGACACACAAGAGGGTGTGGGGTAGGTCAAAAGGCCTCGCCGATGAAGAAGTAGACGCCGCGGCCCTCGCGGGTGTAGGCGACGTCGAGGCGCGTGTAGATGTCCTTCTCGGGGAAGATGAGAAAGCGGAGGCCGGCCCCGCCGGTGGGCAGGAACTGCTGCCAGGAGAACGGGTGGTCGTCGCCGTAGACCTGGCCGGCGGCGAGGAAGGCGCTGGCGCCGATGCGCTTCGAGAAGGAGAACGGCAGGATGCGGTATTCGACCTGGGCGGCGAGGAGGTTCTGGTCGCGGTAGCGGCCGAGGTAGTAGCCGCGCATGAGGCTCTCCCCGCCCATCAGGCTGAGCATGTTGAACGGGGCCTCGCCTGAGGTAAACTGGCCGTAAAGCTGGGCGGCGAGGACGGTGTTCTCCTTGACCGGCCGGTAGATCCGGTTGTCCACGATGTACGAGGTGAAGCTGAATTCGCTGCCCTGGCCCGCCCCGTAGCGAAGGAAGGCCCATTCGCTGTAGAGGCCCTCGCGGGGGTTCATCGCGTTGTGGATGTCGTTGTGGAGCACGCCAAGGCCGAGGCCCAGGTTGCGTGAGCCATTGGTCCCGATGGCCGGTGGCGTGAAGCCCGGGGCGGAGTCGACGTAGTCGATGCGGTTGAGTCCCTGGTAGTCGAGCTCGAGGCCGACATAGAGGGACGGCAACGTTTCCCGCAGGATGCGCTCCCGCAGCAAGATGTACTCACCGTCGATCACACTCTGGACCTCCGACGGGGCGTCGCGGCCGATGCCGTAATAGAACAGCGGGAAGCTCTGGTAACGCGCCCGGCCATAGATGAACCACTCGTTCTGGTCGGTGTAGACCGCGTGGTCGAGCCAGACGCCGTATTGCTCCTCGAGCGTCACGAAGGTGAACGCCTTCAACTCGCTGAGGCGGTTGCTCAGGTCGCGGTTGGCCGAGTACACGTAGAGGCTGGACACCCCGATCTCCCAGCTCGTCTCCGGAGCGTAGGCGATGGTGGGGTAATTGATGAGCTTCGGCGCTGCGGGGTCCTGCCCGTCGCCGAGCATGCTCTCCAAATAGCGCCGGATGAAGTTCTTGCGCTCGCCGTCCTCCTGCGCAACGGCCTCACATCCGGCCGAGAAGACCAGCGTCAAGACCACAGCGAGGCGGGCCAAGTACGAGAAAAAGGGCATCAGGCGGCTCATCAGGACGGAGACGATCGGGTGTGGCCGAACCATGGATGGTCCGGGTGGTCCTCGCGGCGGACCGGCGTTCCGGTTTCGAGCCAGTGGGCAATGCCCCCGGTGACCGCGTCAAGGTAGGCCTGCAACAGGGGTTTGACTTTCCATTGGAAAGCCACCCACCGCAACCAGCTTGGCATCCGACGCAACAGGTCAGGATGGACCGTGATCGAGAGGGAAGATTTAGTGGGTCCGAGGGATTCGATGTGCCATTCGACGCGGCTGCGGGACCGACCCTGTGGGCGTCCAATCAGCAGGGTGTATCCCTCGCCTTCACGCCAGTCGGTAAAATGGCGGTCAAAGGTCAGACCATTGAGGTAGACGATGCGGTCTTTCGCCCCGGGCCCCATCGGCCCGTCGTGGGTGTGAACCTCCACATACGGGTGGGCCACCGCGAGGTGTCCTTCCGCCGTCACTCCCTCCCACAGTTTGGCGGCAGGGACCTGGATGATTTCGGTGGAATTGACCTTCATCAGCGATACCCGAAATCAGATTCAAGCGGCTTGCCACTGGGCATGAAGGTGCCCCGTCCTGTGGCCAACAGGTGGCCATCGGCATCCAGCAGTTCCGCCTCGGAGACCAGCATCCGTCGACCGCGGTGAAGGACCTGACCGCGGCACACCATGCGCCCCCCGGTCACGGGGCGGGTGAAGTTGAGGTTCATCGACACCGTCAGCAGATAACTGTCTTCCACATGGGCCTGCGCAGCGAAATAGGCCGCATCGTCAATGAGCTTGAAGTAGACACTGCCATGGGCCGCGCCCATGGCGTGAAACTGATTGGCCTCCACTTCGAGGGAAATCGACGCGGCCTTGTCCGTGAATTCCGCCCGAGTCGAGGGATACTTGGCCCGGTTGATGGGACACCCCAAATACATCCGCTCCAGTTTGCGGCAGTGTTCCTCGGAGATAGGAGACGAGACCATGCATTCAAGGTCTGACCCGGGGGGCGGTTGCACAAGGGAAAAAGCAGCCGATGGCCTTTACTTCTTCATGATGTCCTTCTGGATGCGGATGGACGCCTGGTGGACGGCGCGGTAGACGTCGGCCAGGAAGCCCTCGTCGATGCCCTGCTCGCGCCCCTTAGCGAGGTTCTTCTCGAGGACGTCGCGCCACCGCTTGTTCTGCAGAATGGTGATGCCGCGCTGGTGCTTCTCTTCACCGATCCGCGCACTGATGCCCATGCGGCGGGCAAAGAGCTCGATGATGGCATCGTCCACCATGTTGATCTCCTGCCGGAGGGAATCGAGGGCGTCGTAGTCGGCCCCCTCCTCCCGGATCACCAACCCGTCCAAGAGGGCATGGAGGGCGTCCGGCGTGAGCTGTTGGGCGGCGTCCGTCCAGGCGACATCCGGGTCCGGGTGCGTCTCGATCATGAGCCCATCGAAGGCGAGGTCCATCGCCATCTGGGCGACATCCGCGAGGATGTCGCGGCGGCCGCAGATGTGGCTGGGGTCGTTGATGAGCGGGATTTCCGGGTGGTCGTTGCGGAAGTCGATGGGGATCTGCCACAGCGGAGCGTTGCGGTAGTGATTCTGCCCGTAGACCGCAAAGCCGCGGTGGATGGCCATCAGATTCTTGATTCCACTCCGAGCCAATCGCTCGACGGCGCCGGACCACAGGGCGAGGTCCGGGTTCATCGGGTTCTTGACGGCCACCGGAATGTCGGTGCCCGCGAGGCAGTCTGCGAGGCGCTGCACCTGAAATGGGTTGGACGAGGTGCGCGCGCCGATCCACAGCATGTCGATGCCCGCCTTGAGGGCCTCGACGACGTGGACCTCGTCAGCCACCTCGATGCAGGTCTTGAGCCCGTAGGTCTCCTTGACCTCCTTGAGCCAGGGCAGACCGGTGCGGCCGACGCCTTCAAAGGAGCCCGGCAGGGTGCGGGGCTTCCATATGCCGGCGCGGAAATAGTCCACCTTTCGGCCGGACAGGCCTTTGGCGGTGGCGAGGACTTGCTCTCGGGACTCGGCACTGCAGGGGCCAGCGATGAGGAGGGTGTCGTCTTTCATGACGGGGACAATGCTACGGATTCAATGCGTTGGTGCGCCTCTCGAATGCGGTCAAGGGGTGTACACAGGGACAGGCGGAGGTGCAGGTCGCCCTGGCGGCCGAAGACCTGGCCGGGTGTGAGGAAGACGTGCGCCCGATCGAGCAGGGCGTCGGAGAGGGTGTCGCCCGTCCATCCGTCGGGCACACGGGCCCAGAGGAACATCCCGACCTGGCCGGGACGGACGGTACAGCCGAGGGCCTCGAGGAGGGCGCGGCCGGCCGCTTGGCGCGCCGCGTACTCAACGTTGGCCTCGTCGATGCCATCGTTGTGCGTCAGCGCCTCGACGGCGGCTTCCTGAAGCGGACGCCACATGCCCGAGGCAAACTGGCTGGCGATGCGGAACATCGGCGCCACCGCCTCCGGCGTGCCCACGGCAAACCCGATCCGCGCGCCGGCCATGCGGTGGCCCTTGCTGAGCGAATGCAGCTCCACCGCCCCTTCCGCGCCGGGGAGCGACAGCAGGCTGAATGGCGTGCCCGGGTTGAGGATGCGCGCGTAGGGGTTGTCGTGGACGACGAGGATGCCCCGTGCCTTGGCCCACGCGACGACAGCGGTGAGGCGGTCGGGGTCTGGCGCCTTGCCGGTGGGCATGTGGGGATAGTTGAGCCACAGGAGGCGAACGGGGTGGCCCTGCGCTTCCGAGGCGGCGGTGAGGGCCTCGAGCGCGGCGGGCTCGGGGTGGTGGCCCTTGGCCTCGGTCAGGGCGTAGGGCACCGGGTGGCCGCCGGCGAGGCGGGTGGCCGAAGTGTAGGTCGGGTAGCCGGGGTCGGGCACGAGGGCCGCATCGCCCGAATCGAGGTGGGCGAGCGAGAGGAAGCCGCAGGCCTCCTTGCTGCCGAGCAGCGGCACGATGCCCTCCACGGGAACCTCCACGCCAAAATCGCGGCGCAAGTGGTCGGCCATGGCAGCGGTCAGCGCCGGAATGCCCCGGTAGGGTTGGTAGCGGAAGGCACCCTCCTCTCCTGCCCCGCGACGCACGGCGTCGACCACACCCTCAGCGGGCGCCAGGTCGGGGCTGCCCACGCCGAGGTTGATGATGTCCTGTCCCTCGGCCATGCGACGGCGGATCTCCGCCAGCTTGCCCGCGAAGTAGTATGCCGTCAGACCGGCGGCCCGTTCCGATATGTGGACGTCGCGGCTCATGCGTCGCAGGTTCGGTCCCGGCCGTACAGACCGAGGGTGACGAGCCGATCGGCGTGCCTGCGCAGGGCCGCGATGCCGGCGTGCAGGCGCTCTGTCTCCTGCGCCTCGAGGTCCATCACGAACTCATATTCGTACGGCCGGCCCGGGATCACCATCGACTCCACCTTGGACAGGGAAATGCCGTGGTCCATGAGGCAGGACAGCGCCCCGTTCAGGCTCCCCCGCTTGTGCGGCAGGATGAGCGTGATGGTCGCCAGGTCGCCCGCTTCAGGCAGGGCCTCGCTGCGGTGGGGCGTCAGGACCATGAAGCGCGTGAGGTTGGATGGGTCGTCTGCGATGTCCTCGGCGAGGCACTCGAGCCCGTAGAGCTCCATCGCCCGCATGCTGGCCACACACCCGATGCGGTCCCAGCGGTGCTCGGCGATTTGCCGGGCGACAAGGGCCGTGTCAGTCTCGTTGACCAGCCGGATGCCGGGATGGCCCCTGAAATACCCGCGGCACTGGTTCAACGCCATGTAGTGGGAACGCACCTCCTCGAGGTCGTTGAGGCGGACGCCAGGCAGGACGCCGAGGTTCTGCTTCACCGGCATGCGCACCTCCCCGATGATGGAAATGTCGCGCTCGGCGAGCAACCGGAAGTTGGGCAGGATGGTGCCCGACAGGGTGTTCTCGACCGCCATCACGGCCCGGTCGAAGGTGCCCTCCTCCAGCCCGCGGACCAACTCGGGAAAATCGTGGGCAGGACAAGGCTCCACATCCGCTCCGAACCACCGCAGGGCGGCCTCCTCATGGAATGCCCCCCGGACACCCTGGATTCCAACTTTCATTGCCTTCGCACAAAAAAAAGCCCGTCGTGGACGGGCTCATCAATCAATATGGTGTTGCCTGCCCGGGTCAGCCGTGTTCAAAATAAAAGAAGCGGAATCCCCGGAAGTGCATACTGTAAGTTACGACGCAATTCCCGAAGACTCCGAGCACCGGGATGTCCCCATGAAAAAGCCGGCCCTTTCGGACCGGCTTTTCTATGAGCCTGATGCGCAGTCAGCGTTGAATCTGCACCTGCACCGATGCGGCTCCAGCGTCTGTTCGAATGCCCAGCACATAGTGTCCGGATGGCAGATCCAATTGGATGTCCTGTCCCCTTGTCGCTCGCAGGATCATGTCCACCTGACGGCCGTGGGCATCGAACACCCCTACATCCGCGCGGGGCTCTGCCCCGTCCCAATTCAGACGGACCCTTCCGTCACAGGTCGGATTGGGAAACACCTCGAGGTCAAGAGACTCGAGCACATCGACCACATTGATGTTGCCGGCATAGGCCTTGAGGCAGAAAGCTCCGTTGGCCGTCCACTCCATGCCGTTGAAGGTCCAGTGAAACCCGTCGTAGCGGAGGTAGTAGGTTTCTCCCACTTCGGTATCGAATCCAATCCGGGACCACCATTGGCCATTGCCGGCATCCCAATCTTCGGCGCAGCTGACAGCGACGGCTTCGTCACAACTCCCTTTGTACAGCGCCATCTGGCTGTCAAAGCCCCACTGGTAGGCCCAGTTGTCTTCGTCGCAGATGTCCTGTTCTATGGAATAGGCGTTGCCATCTCCTTCGAAAGTGAACCACACGGATCCGTCCTCCGTCGGGCCATCGCCCCAGCACTCGATGGAGGTGATGGGAGCCGTCTCATCGGGTCCGATGCCACTGCCGAGCGGCGTGTGGTCGAAGGGGCCGACCACAGAAAGCCCGGCACCGTCCGGCTCGAAAATGGCATCGATGGCCAAGGCGCCGGAACAGGCATTCTGAACTTCGGTGTTCGTGGTCCGCATCACATTGAGACAAAACGACCCCTGGGCGACACCGACCCAATCGTCGCTGTCCATGTAATCCCAGTTGTAGCCGTCGACCATGAGGAAGTAGTCCTCTCCAGCATCGAGCTTCACGTCCATGTAGGAGTACCACCATCCGTTGGTGCCCGCCCAGAATCCGATCAAATCCTCATTGCCGCCAACGAGCTCCAAAGAGTCGCAATTGCCGGAGTACAGCGCCATTTGTGTGTCGTTGCTGTACATCGCAGCACCGGGACAAGCCGATGTGCGCAATTGATAGGTGTGGCCGTCCCCGGTGAAATGGAACCACACGGACTGATCTACGCTGGCCCCGGTTTCGAGGCTGTCGTCATCTCCCCAGATGTCGGACAAGGCAACAGCGAGATCGGGCTCGCCCGTGGCGTCGAGGTTGGAGAAGGACTCGGTGGTCTGCAGGTCTCCGATGTCGAAACCGAGATGCTCGGTCAAATCGATGGCCTGGTCACAGAGGTCGTTGGCTGGGGCTTGACCCCAGCAGGCCGCCGAAAAGACCAAGGCGACCGTGCACAGCATGATTCGCTTCATGACGCTCTTCATTCTTCAGTTGCGGGCTCTTCGGCCGGCATCATGGAGGCGATCAGGTTGGAGAAGCCACCCGCATCGTAGAAGGTGCCGGCCTGGTTGACCTTTCCATTCTCGAAGTTCCAGTAGTGGTAGGCCTTGAGCACGCCCGGGAAGGGCTCGCCGGTCGGCTTAAATTTGGAGTCCCATTGGATGTAGGCGCGCACACTGCCGTCGGGCTGCATCTGGAGGGTATCGACCCCGGGCAGGAAGATGCCCTCGTAGGTGATGTCCTCGGAGATGGCATGGAAGCCGGAGTAGAACTCGGCGGCCTCATCGACACCGAGAGGGGCGGAACCGTGCTCAGCCGCGTGGATGACGGCGCCCTCGGCGAAGAAGGACTTCCAGGTGTCGTAGTCGCCGTCGCAATGGGCCTGGCAAATGGCCTTGGCGGACTTCAAGTTCTCAGCATATTCCGGGTTCGGGGCGGAGGTGGTGCAGGCGGCCAGGAGCACGACCGGCAGGAAATACAGGAATTTCATGGTAAGGTATGGGTTGATTTGGGGTTCTGGAATCAATCCTGCACGCAGCGAATGCTGTGGCCGGACACGGGCCAGTAGGCCTGGCGGACCATCTGGTCTCCATCGTATCCGATGGTGCGGAGCCACATGGCGGTCGAATTTGTGTTCCAGGTCGAGCTGGACAGGTTGAGGTAATTGTTGACGTTGTAATAGTTGCCGTCCGGCCAGCAGATGCCGGCAGGCTTGGCATTGAATCCATAGAGGTCACTGCCGTTGCCATTGGCATTCCAGCCAGAGGTGGACTTCAAGACATCCCCCATCGTGGTCGCGTGGCCCTCGGCAACCAAGAAGGTCTCCATCGTCATCCAATCCATCTCGGTGGGCACATGCCACCCGGACGGGCATATGCCCCCATGCTCCTCATCCGCTGCAGCGTGACCGTTGTACAGATAGCCGCGATCATCGGCGAAGGCCGAACTGTTGTTGTACATCGTTCTGGCCGGGGAGGTCAAATTGGGAAAGGTGCTGCCCTGGGCAAATGGAATCTCCGTGCTGTCTTGGAAGACCGTCGTGCGGAGATTTTCCGCAAACCAGCACTGGGAACCGACCGCCACGACGGCATAATCGTACCCATCCATGGAGACGGCATCGGCGCACTCGGCGGTCTGGATTCCTCCGCCCTCCCCACTGCCCCCGGTGGTATCGTAGGTGCAACTGCCGTCGTCCGTGTTGGCTTCGGCGTCGTAGTTGAGTGCGGTGGGATCGGTGCAACCGGGTTCATCGCGGTTGCAGGCGGTGACCAGCAGGCATGCGCAGAGCATGGCCGTGGCCCGGGTCAGGTTCATTTGCATGCCGACAAGGTAGGATTAATCTGACACTTCTAGATGAAGAGTCCTACATCCTGAACACACAAGCTGTTGAAAATCAGAAGGAAGCCTGAGCAACCAGGACACCCCTCCGCGTAGCTTGCGGGCATGAGAATCCTGTTCACTGCCTGCCTCGCCGCAGCCCTGCTCGTGGCCTGCACCCCTGCTCCTGTTTCCGAATCCCCCGTTTGCGCCAACGGCTTCGCGCCCACCGGCAAGCCCGTGACCATGGGCAGCGAATCCTCTGTGGACCTCGTCAAGGCCATCGATGTCGAATGGGCCAAGCTCGACCTGGAGGCCATGCGCCGGTTTTACTCCGACACGTGCCGCTACGAATGGAATGACGGGGACCAATTCCAAGGGTTTGATGCCTTCGCGGCCAAGCTGGCCAAGGACACCCTCGACTACTCCTGGACGATGAGTTGGGCCTTCGCCGTGGACGATGACCAGGACGAGCCCGGAGATTGGGTCCATGCCGGATTCGACGAGGTGGGCACCCTGAACGGGGACACCGTGGAGACTGCCTTCATCGAAGAGTGGTACTTCGTCCTCGAGGGACAGGTCCACTACTACTCCAACTCGAAGCGGCTGCTTCCCTGACGCCGATCAGGCCACGTCAGGCGGGGATCACCAGCGCTTCTTGTAGCCGCCTTTCTTCGGGCCACCGGGGCCTTTCTTGAAGCCCCCGGGCTTGCCCTTCTTGTAGCCGCCCTTCTTCGCGCCTCCGCTGTAGCTCTTGCGGTAGCCACCGCTGCCCTCGCGCGGCGTCCATTCGCCGTCACCGGATGACGTGGCAAACCCGTCGTCGTCCCATGTCGGCTTCTTCTTGTAGCCGCCGAGCTTGCCCTTCTGGTAGCCGCCCTTCTTGTAGCCGTCTTTCTTGTACCCGTCCTTTTTGTAGCCGCCCTTCTTGAACGGCTTCTTGAAGCCGCCTGCGGAGGTCCCGCCCTTGAAGCTCTGGCCGTCCTTTTTGAACCCCTTTTTGCCCTTGGGTCCGCGGTCGTTGAGGTCGGCGCGTTGGCCGAGGTTGAGGCGGGCAAGCTCTCGGGCCACGAGGCGGGCCACCATCTCCTCCTTGCTCAGCGGACCGAGCAGCAGGTCGATCTGCTCGACCAGGTCCTCCGGGGGCGTTGGCCCCTGACCCTGCTCCATGAGGCCCATGGCCCAGCTGCGCAGGCGGGTCTCCACGACGGCGTCGGCCAACGGAACCTCCACCCGGGCAAACTCCACACCGAGCCCTTTCTCAAGGTGGTGGATCTTGTACTTCTCCTTGAAGCCGATGAGCGACAGGGAGATGCCCTTCTTGCCGGCGCGGGCGGTGCGGCCGGAGCGGTGGGTGTAGTACGCCTGATCGTTGGGCAGGGCGAAGTGGAAAACGTGGGTCAGGTCGTTGACGTCGATGCCCCGGGCGGCCACGTCCGTCGCGATCAGGACCTGCAGGTCGCGCTGCTTGAAACGCATCATGACCCGGTCACGGGCCGCCTGGCTGAGGTCGCCGTGAATGGCATCCGCCCGGTATCCCCCCTTGACGAGGCGCTCGGCGAGCTTCTGGGTGTCCATCTTGGTCCGGCAGAAGACCACGCCATAGAGCTCGGGATCGAGGTCGAGGAAGCGGGTCAGCGCCTCCGCCTTGTCCTTGGGGTGGACGACGGCGTACTGGTGCTGGATGTTGGTGTTGACCACCGTCTTCGGGTCGATGCGGACCTCGAACGGATCGGACATGTAGTCCTTGACCATGCGCCGGATCTCCTTGGGCATGGTGGCCGAGAAGAGCCAGGTCTGCTTCTGTTCGGGCGTGAATCCGAGGATGGTGTCGAGCT
The DNA here is from genome assembly GCA_036159995.1 of Bacteroidota bacterium. GTDB lineage: Bacteria > Bacteroidota > Bacteroidia > Flavobacteriales_D > Sanyastnellaceae > UBA8752. The sequence continues at coordinate 13,058 of JAYYEI010000013.1, read as the reverse complement.
CCTCCTTGAAGCCCATGTTGAGCATCTCGTCGGCCTCGTCGAGCACGACATAGCGCACCTGCTCGAGGTTGACCGCCTTTCGGTTCACGAGGTCGATGAGGCGGCCTGGCGTGGCGATGACCACGTGGCGCGTCTTCTTGAGCGCCTTGATCTGCGTCACGATGTTGGCGCCCCCGTAGACGGCGAGGGTCCGGATGCCCTTCTGCTTGCCGGAGAAGAGGGCCAATTGTTCCGCGATCTGCTGGCCGAGTTCGCGGGTCGGGGCCAGCACGATGGCCTGGGTGAAATCGGCCTCGGGATCGAGCAGGTCGAGCAACGGCAACCCGAAGGCGGCCGTCTTGCCGGTGCCGGTCTGGGCGAGGCCGATGAAGTCCGCGTCCCCACCGAGCAGGTGCGGGATGGCCTTCTCCTGAATTTCAGTGGGCGTCTCGAAGCCAAGGGAAGTGATGGCGTCGAGGAGGGGGGCCGAAAGGCCGAGGTCGGAAAAGGTGGACAACACGCTGGAATTGGGCGCGAAGGTCCGACCCGAAACGGGGATTCCACCCCTTCATTCGGAAAGTTGCCCTCAGATGCCCGCCGACGGGGAGGCCGGACGGGTCCAGATGCTCAGGTAATCGCGATCGAAGAGGTCCCCTTCGAGGCAACCGAGCCCAGCATTCCATTCGAGCGTAACCGTTCCGGAATTGAGATACAGTTGCACGCTCTGCGTGGCGGGCAGGTACACGTAACGGATGGACTTGGATTCGACAATCTCTTGGATGATGGGGTCTTGCGTATCGAAACCAACCGACTCCGGGGAAGGCAAATCAAGGCTCACTCGCGTGCCGTCCAACCACGTCGCCCGGCCGCAGAAGGCCCGACTGTGATCATCGGAATCCAAACAGGATTCCACGGATTCATACCATTGGAACCCCAGCTCGAGGACGGTCCCGGAGTCCGGGTTGGGAAACAGGGACTCCTTGGTGCAGCTCGTCAGGGAGAGAACGGCAATGAAGAAGAGAGCGAAGGGAGCAGAACGCATCGTGAAAGTTGGTTTGTTTGACGGGGTTTACGTCTCTTGATGGCCTGAGGTTACACCGCTGGGCCTCCCGCTCTGCCTAACTTGTCCCCATGCGCCTTGCCTTGCTCGTTTCCAGCCTCTTCCTCGCCTCCACCGCGTGGAGCCAAGCCTTTGTCGTCCGGCCCTTCCTCCAGGATGCCGAGCCGACCTCCATCCGCATCGTCTGGGAAGCGGGAGGGCTGGGCACCTGCAACGTGGACTGGGGACCGGACGAGGCCCTCGGCACCACCGTCAACTCCGGCGGCGTGTCCTCCCCGGGCGGGGCCATGCACGACGTGCTGATCGATGGGCTCCTCCCCGACACCCCCTACTTCTACGCGGTCACCGCCGGCGGCGAGACCACCGAGGTGGCGCGCTTCCGGACGCCACCGCCCACCGATTCCGAAGCGGACTTCACGTTTGTCGCGATGAGCGACATGCAGAAGAGCGGCAGTGACCCCGACATCTTCGACGAGGTCATCCACCAGGGTGTCCTCGACTACTTCGGCGGGGTCACCTCCGACGAGATCGCCCTCGTGCTCATCCCCGGTGATCTCGTCGTCAACGGCAACAGCTACGGTCAGTGGGCCAACGACTTCTTCACCCCGTCCCACGACCTGTTTTCGCACGTGCCGGTCTACCCGGTGCTCGGCAACCACGAAAACAACTCCTCGTACTATTTCCAGTATTTCCACCTTCCCGAGAACGGCACGCCCGGCTACGAGGAGCATTGGTGGTACAAGGACTACGGCAACGTCCGGTTCATGGGCCTCAACTCCAACGGCCCCTACGACGGACCGGAGCAACTGGCTTGGCTCGAGGGGGTGCTCAATGCGACATGTGCCCTGGAGGACATCGACTTCGTGTTTGCCCAGCTCCACCACCCGCACAAGAGCGAGCTGTGGACCCCCGGCGAGAGCGACTTCACCGGGCAGGTGGTCGCGCAGCTGGAGGCCTTCACGGAGCAATGCGGCAAGCCGAGCGTTCACTTCTTCGGCCACACCCATGGCTACTCGCGCGGCCAGTCCCTCGACCACAAGCACCTCTGGATCAATGTGGCCACCGCCGGCGGCGCCATCGACTACTGGGGCGAGTGGCCGCAATTCGACTACGACGAATTCGAGATCACCACTGACGATTGGGGCTTCGTGACGGTCGACGTGGAGGCCGGCGACCAGCCGCAGTTCACCGTCAAGCGCTTGAGCCGAGGGGACAACACCGTGGACCTCGACAATGTGGTCACCGACTCCCTCGTGATCACGAAGACTGAGGTCCCGGTCCAGCCGCCCTTGGCCGTCGCCCCGGTGGGCGAGACGCTGCCGCCGGAGTGCGTGGTGCTCGCCGCCGAACCCTTTGCCGGGGGCAGTGCGGACGCCCTGCACGGGGCCAGCCAGTGGCAGGTCGCCACCGACATCAACGGCTTCTCCGCCCCGATTGCCGACATCTGGGAACGGCACCGCAACGTGTACTTCAACGAGGACACGCAGGCCGGCGAATCGCTCGTCACCGAGGCCATGCCGGGCTTGCCCGAAAACAGCGAGCTGTGGTGGCGCGTGCGCTACCGGGACCGGGCTTTGAACTGGAGTGACTGGACGGCTCCGACCCCCTTCTTCACGTCCGAATCGCTGCTCGGCGACAACCTGCTGGTCAACCCCGAAGCCGAGGAAGGCCTCGACGGCTGGACGGTGACCGAGGGCATTGCCGAATCCCTGACGGCCGGCGAATGCAACGGCGTGAATCCCCACACCGGCTCCCGCTATTTCGCGGTGGGTGGATTGTGCACGGAAAGCGATCTGGCCCGGATGCATCAGGACGTGGACGTGTCTGGGGAGGCGGACTCCATCGACGCCGGCTCCATGCTGGCGCGGGCGGCGGCCTGGATGAGTGATTGGAGCGGCTCGGACATCCCCGCCATGCGGCTGCGCTTCCTCGACCAGGCTTCGGGCGTGATTGGGGAGACGGGCTGGTTCGAGATGCCGGTGGCCACCTGGACCGAGGTGGAGATCCAGGCCCCCGTGCCACCCCTCACCCGCTTTATTCGGGTCGAACTGCAGGGCACGCGGGTAGCCGGACAGGACAACGACAGCTATTTCGACGCCCTCTCCCTTCGCCTCGGCAGTCAGGCCGACTGCGGCGGACTGCCTCTCACCGATCAGTTTGGCCCGGTGCCGGACGCCAAGACCCTGGAGGTCTATCCGAACCCGGGACCGGGACCAGTCACGGTGGCGTGGCCGCAGAACTTCAATGCCCGTGACCTGCGTATCGTCGACTCCCTCGGCCGCAAGGTGGACGTGCTCAGCGAGCCCTCAGAGCGAGGGTGGAAGGTGACGCTGCAAGGCCCCGCCTCAGGCCCGCTGCACCTGGTGGCCGTGGACCGCGCCGGACGGGTGGCGCGCGGAACGTGGGTCGTGGTGGAATGACCTCCTACCTTGGGGGCATGCGTCACTTCGCCTCCCTCCTTCTCGGCCTCTTCCTGTTTGCCTGTGGCTCCGCTCTGGCCCAGGACACGTTCAGCATTGTCGCCGTCGACCTCGCCACAGGGCAGGTCGGCAGTGCAGGTGCCACCTGCCTCGACGACAACCAGATCGCCGGTGGAGCCGTCATCATCAGCGATGTGATCCCTGACATCGGGGCCATCCACACGCAGAGCTATTGGATTCCCGCCAACCAGAACGCCGCCCACGACCAGGTCGTCGACAACGGGCTGTCGCCGGAAGCCCTCATGGCCTGGCTGGAAGAAAACGACGCCGAGAACAACCCAGCCGTCCGCCAATACGGCATGGCCGACCTCGTCTCCGGGGTGGCCCGGGCGGCGGCCTTCACAGGAGACAATTGTTTCGACGTCAAGGACCACATCGTCGGGGAGAACTACGCCATCCAAGGCAACATCCTCCTCGGCGAGGAAATCCTCACACAAATGGAGGCAGGGTTCCTCGAGACGCCTGGCACCCTGGCCGAGAAGCTGATGGCGGCCCTGCAGGGGGCCAATGTGGCCGGGGCCGATACGCGCTGCCTCGACGAAGGCGTGAGCAGCCGAAGCGCCTTCCTTCGGGTGGCCTACCCCGGGGACGATCCAGACGCCCTCACGCTGGACCTTGTGGTGTCCCTAACGCCCGTTGGCGTCGAGCCCATCGACGTGCTGCAGGAGGAATTCAATGCGTGGAACAGCACCAGCGGACTGACCGAAAAAAACGGAAACGCCCCCCTTCTTATTACCCGCCAGGGCGGCGGCCAGGTCGCCCTGAAGTGGAGCGGGCCCACCCCAACCGACCTCATCGCGTTTGACGCGTTGGGCGCTCGGGTCGGATCGGTCACACTGAGCGGTCCTTGGACCACCTGGCAACTGCCAACCGACGGCACGCTGTTCCTGCGCCTTGTCGATTCTGCCGGCAACCTGCTGTCCACGATGCAATACAGTGGGCGCAGTCCCGCTCCCAACACGCAGGGCTCAGACCGGGAGTGATTCCGGCGTGGACGTTGCGCCTCAGCGTACCACCAGCGGCACGAGCCGCTGAACTGCGCTGTCCCCTCCTCCGCAGGGTCCGTTGGGTTTCATCTTAGCATTTGATCTTGACTGACTTTGACTTCTTTATATCTGATAAATACTGCTATTAGACGTATCTTATTAGGACCGAGTCGGCAGTCTGCACCATTCACCTGCTCAGCGTGTTACCTTCTCCGTAGCGTAGTACACCATGCCCAAATTCAACCTCTTCGCGGCTGTCCTCCTTGGAATGCCCTTCGGACTGATGGCCCAGTCCTCCTCCCTCACCGGAACCGAGAGCGCCATCAGCATCCCCCAACGGACCTGTGCGTCCCACGAGAAGCACGTCCAACTGATGGGCCTTCCGAAATATGCCGAAATGCACCAGCGCATTGAAGACCACACCACATTGTGGAACAGCATGACGGAGGCAGAGCGGGCCGCCGCTGCGCCGGCCGTGATCACCATCCCGGTGGTGTTCCACATCCTGTACGCAAACAGCACCCAAAACATCTCAGACGCCCAGATCCAATCTCAGCTAGACATTCTCAACGAAGACTTCCGCCGAACCAACAGCGATCAGGACAACGTCTGGGAATCCGTGGCCGCCGACACGGAGATTGAATTCTGTTTGGCCTCCTTTGATCCCGATGGAGCGCCCACCAACGGCATTCTTCGGGTTCCGACGTCCGTTAGCAGCTTTGGCTCCAACGATGCGATGAAGTTTTCTTCTCAAGGCGGATCCGATGCATGGCCCGCTTCCGACTACCTCAACTACTGGGTGTGCAACCTGAGCGGAGGGCTCCTCGGCTACGCGCAATTCCCGGGCGGTTCAGCTGCCACCGATGGTGTGGTGTGCGGGTACCAGTACACAGGAAACATCGGCACCGCCAGTGCTCCGTTCGACCTTGGCCGAACCGGAACCCATGAGGTAGGCCACTGGCTCAACCTCCGCCACATTTGGGGTGATGGCCCATGTGGTGCAGACGATTTCGTCTCCGACACTCCCGAATCCGACGGGGCCAACTACGGCTGCGCTCTCGGCCACACAAGCTGTGGCACCACCGACATGGTCCAGAACTACATGGACTATTCAGATGACGCGTGCATGAACGTTTTCACCGAAGGCCAGAAGCAACGGATGCGCGCCCTGTTCGCCCCCGGAGGCGCCCGCGCTAGCATCCTCGACTCCGAAGGCTGTTCCCCACCCTGCGAGGTGTCCTGCGGGTGCACGGACGACTCCGCGTGCAACTTCGACCCCAATGCCCTCAACGATGACGGCACCTGTGACTTCAGCTGTTACGGTTGTACCGACCCCACGGCATGCAATTACGATGCGGATGCCACCATCGACGACAACAGCTGTGTCGCCCCTAGCCCAACATTTGGCTGCGACTGCAGCGTGGATGGCAATCAGTCTGCCTCACTCAGTGCAGGGGAATCCGGGGGCGCCTTGGAGTTGGAAGCCATCGGCAACCCCAGCCCATCAACGATGAACGTATCAGTCGCATTCAACAATCTCAATAGCGGAAACAGTTATCCGGCCGACATGGCCATGACCATAACCGACCCCAATGGAAATTGCATCGCCTTTGGCGGCTGGAACAGTTCGCCAAGCGGCTGTCAAAGCATCGGAAACTACTCTTCTGTATGGCCCAGCTCCTGGCAAACATCCAGCAACGGAACCTACACGGCAACGGTGGACTTGAGCAACACTGGACTTTCGGGTTCTGGCACGTGGAGCTTTACACTGTACAATGGATACACCAGCTCCGGCGAAGTATCCTATGACGTCACATGGACGTTGAACGACGTCTGTCCTGTCCCTACGGATGTGGCCGGCTGCACCGATCCAAATGCTTGCAACTACAACCCAAACGCAACCACAGACGACGGCTCCTGTGAAGATCTGGATGCCTGTGGTGTCTGCGGGGGACCCGGCGCCATCTACGACTGTGGCTGCAGCGACATTCCCACCGGAGACTGCGACTGCAATGGCAACCAACTCGATGCCCTAGGGGTGTGCGGCGGCAACTGCACGGCCGATGCCGATGGAGATGACGTTTGTGACGATGTGGACCCCTGCGTAGGTCAGGTGGACGCCCTCGGCGTCTGCAATGGCGACTGCGCGTCCGATGCGGATGGCGACGGTGTCTGCGACACTCCCGATTTCGTGCCCACGACTCCCTGCGTGGACGGGTTTGCCGGCATCTACCCCTGCGACCAGGTCGACTTCATGAGCCACCTGACGCCCGGCGAGGTCGGCGGCGGCGAGATGAACGACATCTGGGGCTGGACCGATCCGCTGGACGGCAAGGAGTACGCTCTGCTTGGGCGCACGACCGGCACGGCCTTCATCGACGTCACCGACCCCAACAACCCAGTCTACCTCGGGAATCTCCCCTCCCACACGGTCTCGTCCCTGTGGCGCGACATCAAGGTCTACGCCGACCATGCCTTCATCGTGTCCGAAGCCTCCGGCCACGGCATGCAGGTGTTTGATCTGACCACCCTCCGCAACGTATCCAACCCGCCCGTCACCTTCTCCGAGGATGCGCATTACAATGGGTTTGGCAACTGCCACAACATCGCCATCAACGAGGAGTCCGGCCGCGCCTACCCCATTGGGGCCAACACCTTCTCCGGCGGATTGAATATCATCGACATCAGCAATCCGCTCAACCCGACGCTGATCGGCAGCTTCGCCGAGGACGGGTACAGCCACGACGTGCAGGTCGTCAACTATATCGGTCCGGACGCCCAGTACGGAGGCAAGGAAATCGCCTTCTGCTTCAACGAGAACGCCGTCACCATCGTCGACGTCACCAACGCCGGTGACCCGGTGTTGCTCAGCGCCACGGGCTATGCCACCTCGGCCTATACCCACCAGGGCTGGCTGACGGAGGACCACAAATACCTGCTGGTCGGCGACGAACTCGACGAGGGCTCCGTCAACACGCGGACCTACATTTTCGACGTGCAGGACCTGAACAACGTGAGCCTCATCGGTACGCACGTGGGTGCGACGGAAGCCACTGACCACAACATGTACGTCCACGACGGGCTTGTGTACCAATCGAACTACCGCGCCGGTCTCGAGATCCTCGACCTCGACAACGTCGGACAGGGCCAGCTCGAGCGGGTGGCCTACTTCGACGTGTATCCGTCGAGCAATTCCGCCCAGATGAATGGAACTTGGAGCAACTACCCCTACTTCGCCTCCGGCAATGTCATCGTGAGCCACATCGAGGAGGGCCTCTTTGTCCTCCGGCCCGACATCACCCCGCCCTGTTTCGAGGACTGCGGGTGCACGGACGCCACGGCATGCAACTTCGACCCAGCCGCGCTCAACGACGACGGCAGTTGTGACTTCAGTTGCTACGGGTGCACCGATCCCGGCGCTTGCAACTATGACGACACTGCCACCATTGATGACGCCTCGTGTGTCGCACCCGACCCCCAGTTCGGATGCGAATGCTCGATCACCGGCTCCCAGACAGTCTCGTTGGCAGGCGGCGAGAGCAGCGCTCCGGTCGTCGTCGACGCGATTGCCAATCCGGCAGCCAGCTCAATCGACATCACGCTGACCTTCACCGGACAGGGTAGCAGCTGGCCGGCCGACATGGCCATGTCGATCACCGATGGAAACGGAAACTGCGTAGCGTTCGGCGGATACAACGACTCCCCTGCCGGCTGCGCCAGTCTCGGTGGCTACCAAACCATCTGGCCCTCCGATTGGGCCGGCACTGGAAATGGCACCTTTACGGCTACCGTGAACTTGAGCGATGCCGGTCTCACAGGCAATGGCGACTGGAGCGTCTCTCTCTACAACGGCTGGACTTCGGCTTCGGCGGTCACCTACCAAGTGGACTGGACCATCTCCGACGTCTGCCCGAATTCCGGAGTGCCCGACGTGCCAGGCTGCACCGATGCCGCGGCCTGCAACTTCAACCCCGCGGCCAACGTCGACGATGGCACCTGCCTCTACGACGACGCCCTCGGCGTCTGCGGCGGAGACTGCACGGCCGACGTGGATGGCGACGGCGTCTGCGACGTCGACGAGATCCCGGGTTGCACCGATCCAGAGGCGACGAACTACAACCCCGACGCCACGGACGATGACGGCTCCTGCGAGTTCCCGGTGGATTGTCCGGGCGACTTCGACGAAAACGGCGTCATCGCCGTGAACGATGTGCTGATCGCCCTCGGCGAATTTGGCTGCTCAGGTATCTGTGTGGCTGACCTCGATGGAGATGGCATCGTGGGCGTCACCGACATTCTGAACATGCTGTCTGGATTCGGACAGCCCTGCCTGTGAGCGCCCGGGGCTTTACATGATCCCGATTCCACCGAGGAGAAGAATCACGAGCAGGACAATCGCCAAGTAGAGGGCAATCGGCGCCAGAAATCCGAACGACACGAACCGCGCTGCCCTCGACAAGCGGTAGCGCGGGTACCGGTCCGGGTGCTCGAGAGAGAGTCGATAGGCCCTCCGGGACAGGATGTATCCAATGATGCTGGCGAGGACGCCCAAGGCGATGGGGATGCCGTTGACCGGCATCTCAAGATGGCTCACGGCAGCTTCTCCGATCAGGCCGAAGGCCCACCCGAGTGACAGGATGAAGCCGGGCACGGATTCGGGATGCCGACCCTCCACCGCTTCGGGGAGCTCTTCAGAGGACAGCAGCTCGACCCGCGTCTCATGGTCGATGCCCTTGGGAAGCCGCGGCTCCATGAACGTCACCCGCTCGGTTTCCGGACGGGACGGGGCCGCCAGTCCGGCGCGCTCCACAGCCTTCACCACCTCCATGACCGCTTCGGTCTCCAAGAGGGTGACTCCATTGGGTTCCGGCTGCGGTTGAGCGGCGGCTGTGGCCTCAGCGGGCATGGCGCCCCGATTGCTCTGCGGAGCGGGCTTGGCCTCGCGGTGATGCTGGACGTGGAAGCCTTTGGAATACCGGCGCGATTGGATGCGGGACTCGCCAAGGCGCTGTTCGGTGGCACACCCCAAGAGCAGGACCGCAGACAGCAGGAAGAGGAGACGCTGATACATGAGTCCAAACTACAGCCAAAGGCGCGGAAGCGTCACTTGATGAGCTGGCCCTGGCCCTGCTCGAGAAGCGCCCGGCGTTGCATTGGCCCTGCGCCTCAAGGCGCCAGGTGAACAACTCGTTCATGTGGCTCCGCCCCGCATTGTCGGGACTGCCATTCCACCACCAACCTCTGCAACTGATCACATCGACGGGCCGAGGAAGACGGCGTTTTCGAAGAAGCGGTGACCGGACTTCCAGAAGGCCCGGAAAAGCGGGTTGTCCACCAGATAGACGACGCTGCCCCGACCCATGTTGTGGACCCCAGCGACGAGCGAGCCCGCTTGCGCCGGGATGGCCATCTCACCGGCGTGGCCGCTGAAGGGCCGTCCCTGGTCGCCGGGAGGCAACACCGCCACATTGCCGTCCTCGAGGGCCGCGTACCGGCGGCCTGACGTGCGAAGGGTCATGTATTCGGTGCCGTATCCATCCGCCAGCGGGTGGCTGTCATCCACCGCCGCCTGGAAGATGGCCCCGGGCAAATCGTAGCGGAGCCGGTCCCGGCCGCGGTCCGTGAACGGCAGCGGATCCAGTCCCTGGGCGGACCGATCGTGGGCATTGCGCTCGTCGGCCGCCTCCTGGACCGCCGCCTCGGCGGCCTCAATCTCGGCCCGCTCTCCTTCAGCATAGCGCTCGAGCCCCCAGCCATCCTGACCGGCGAAGGCACTGCAGGCGCCACCCACAGCCACAAGCTGACCGCCGCCGCGAACCCAATCCGCCAGGGCACTCCGCTCCTCCTCGCCCATGCGGTACCACCCGCTGGGGAGAATCACCACATCCAGGTTGTCCAGGTCAAGCTCATCCAAGGCCCCCACCCGGCTGAGCGGATAGTCCAGCTTGGTCTCGAAATGATGCCAGATCTCTCCGGCGCTCAGGGAACTCGCGCCCGGCCCCACGATGGTGGCGACCCGCGGCGCCTGGATGGCGTCGTAATGGCTGCTTCCGAAGTCGTACCCGCTGGTCACCCGGCCCGATGTGACGGCCATGGCCCGCGTGCCGGCCGCCTTCGACGCCCGGGCGAGGGCCCTGTCCATGTCGGCCACCCCTTCGTTGTTGCGGCGGGTAATCACGAAATCGCCGGCGGCAAAGACCTGTCCGTCAACCGCAAATCCGGTGTCGGCCCGGCGTACGGTCACCCCATCCCTGAGGAGGGAGGCCAGGCCGCGGATGGCATCAGCTCCGTTGCCCGGCAACACCCACGCGTAGGCCTGCTCGGGTCCGGTCGCCCGTTGTGCCCGTGCCGGCTGGACCCATTCCCCGGCCACAGAGAGCGGGCTGGTGAGGGCCAAGGCATCCAGACCCAGCGCATGGGGCAACGCCCACGCCGTGATGTCGTAGGTCATGCTGTCCGACAGCACGGGGTCCGGGTCCATCAGCACCTGCAGGATGCCTCCGTGGGGCTGGCGGGCATCGATGAGGAGGTCCCCTTGGCGGACGGTGCGCTTGCCGGTGCGTCCGGTGGTGTAATCATAAGCGCGGACACCGGAGGCCGCGGGGGCCGTCCCGTAATCGATGCCATTGGCGTCGAGGAGCCGCCGCAGCTCGGCCATCTTGGCCGCATCCTGTCCCGCCGGGAACACATAGCCACGGTACGCGCCGAACGGCGACTCGATGTTGCGCCGGTGGTACGCGGCAAATTCCTCCACCAGTTCACCGGCACGGCGGACGCTCTCCTCGACGGTGCTCAGGCCGGATTCGTGGTGGTTCTGGATGCGATAGGCCAGGGTAAGCGTGTCGCCGAGGCTGGTCAACGCGGCGCGGCCGGCGCGGCCGCTGCCCCCCTGCTCGTAGGTCATGCCGATGGCCCCGTTGTAGAGCGGCCAGGTGTCTCCGTAGGCGGGGTAGAACAGGTCGAAGACCTCGCGGGTGAAGTACAACGCGCCCCGGGCGTCGAACCACCGGGCGTTGTTCGCGCCGATGTGCTCCTGACACTTGCGCTGCCACGGGCTGATGATCTTGTGGAAGGGCTCCGCAGCCGGGGCAAAGTAGTAGGGCGAATTGATGCCCTGCTCGTGGAAGTCCACGTGGACCTGCGGCATCCATTGGCGGTAGGCCGTCACCCGGCCCTGGGTCTCCACTTGGGTCTGCCACGCCCAGTCTCGGTTCATGTCAAACATGAAGTGGTTGCTGCGTCCGCCGGGCCACGGCTCGTCGTGCTCCACCGTGCTCAGGTCGGCATCCGGCGTCAGGCCCGACGTCCGGTCCTGGAAGGCGACATAGCGATCGCGGCCATCGGGGTTGACACAGGGGTCGATGAGGACCACGGCCTGATCGAGCCACGCGGCCACATCGCGCCCGCCGGCATCCTCTCCGGACACCAAAGCGTGCATGGTGCGGAGCGCGGCCTCGGTGCACACGGCTTCATTGCCGTGGACGTTGTAGCTCAGGTAGACAAAGGCGACGCCAGGGTCATCGGCGGGCAGCCCCCTCCCTTCCGTACGGGTGAGGTTGGCCTGACGCAGGGACTCGAGCCGGGCGTGGTTGGCCTCGGAGGTCACGATGAGCAGGCCGAGATCCCGGTACTCCGAGGTCCGACCATACGGCATCCACACGGCGCGGTCCGAGCCGTCGGCCAGCGACTGGGCATAGTCGACCACCTTGTGGTGTCGGGTGAACCGGTCGCCCAATTCATAGCCGAGGAATTCAGCAGGAGTCTCAACCTGGGATTGGACGGGAAAAGAAAACAAGGCCGTGGCAGCCAGCCAGAGGGCAGCGGAAAGGGAGGGTCTCATAGGAGCGTTGATGGACTCAGTTAACGCAGGGCGTACCGAACACCGCCAAGATAGCGAGCATGTCGGCCGCCGTCACGGCGTCGTCCCCATTGATGTCGGCGATACAATTGGACAAGCAGCCAAAATTGCCGAGCAGGAACAGCACGTCGCTCACCGCGATCAAGCCGTCCCCATCAAAGTCTTCGGGACAGCCATCGTCGATGATTTCCCCGGCGCATCCGTAGTTCGAGGCATCACAATCCGTGTAGACGTCGTTGAAGGTGGTCGCATCTCCGTCGTCGCATGGGTCCCCTTCGAAAAGGCAGCTGCCGTCGTTCTCCGTGGCGGCAGGGTCGAAGTTGCAAGCCGAGCCGGAGGTGCAGCCGGGCACCGTGACCGGTGTGCCCTCGCACCCGTATCCCGGAAGGCTGCAGTCCGTGTAGACATCATCGAATGTCATCGCGTTCCCGTCGTCGCAGGCATCGCCCACGAAGACGCAGCTGCCATCGTCCTCGTTGGCGGCGGGGTCGAAGTTGCAGGCCGTGGCGGCCATGCAACCGGGCACGATGGCCGGTGGCTCCCAGAACCACGCATCGTAGACCCACTCGGGGTGGTCGACGTAAGGATTGCGGTTGCCCTGCGCCACCTCGGTGCGGTTGTTGCGCGTGACCTCGGACGGGTCCACGGGATCGTCGAGGTGCCACTGGTAGAGCATGTCTGGGTCCCCCACGTCG
>JAYYEI010000012.1:0-3270 GCA_036159995.1 Bacteroidota bacterium | reverse complement strand
CGTTCGGCGGGCTGTCCCTGGCCAATGCGCGGGCCCGCTTGCGCATGACGACGCTCTACGCCGTGGCGGCCGAACGCCGCGCCCTCGTGGCCGGTACCGGCAACAAGGTGGAGGACTTCGGCGTCGGCTTCTACACCAAGTACGGCGATGGGGGCGTGGACCTCAGCCCGATCGCCGACCTGCTCAAGAACGAGGTGTATGCCCTCGGACGCGCCCTCGGGGTGGGAGAGGCCATCCTGAATGCCGCACCTACTGACGGGCTGTGGGGCGATGACCGGACGGATGAGGACCAGCTCGGGGCGACTTACGATGAGCTCGAATGGGCCATGGAGCAGGTGGCCGTCGGCCGCACGGCCGATGCGTTTGACTCTGGCTCCCGCGAGGCGGCGGTGCTGGAGATCTACCTCCGCCACCACCGGGCCAACCGGCACAAAATGGACCCCATCCCGGTCTGCACCATGCCCTCTTCATTGTTTGACTGAGCCGGACTGAAATTCGCGAGGGGAGTTTGTAGTATTCGGTGTGGCCGGCAACATTCCGGTCGAACAAGATGACCGAAGATTGTTCCCCTGACGCGTTTCCGGTTCCCGGAAAAGCGGACGCCAAAGCATGGCGAGCCTCTCTTTTTCAGCACCTCGATGGATTGGCCCTGACCATCCTTTGCCCCGTTCTCAAGGAGCGGGGTGTTCTCGGTGCTTTTTCCGGAACGAAACCAATCGATGTGGATGCATTGGCCCACAATCTGGGTGCCAATACGGGCTACCTCAATGTGGCTTGCCGATTGCTGGCTTCGCAAGGGTGGCTCGAGCGTGACGCGTCCGATGACCGGGTCCGTTTTCGTCGATCCGACAAGGCGGGGTGGGACGAATGGTTCGCCCTGACCGATGCCATCTCGCCAGCCCGCCGATGGTTGGCCCGTGCTGAAGGCATGTGGTACCGACCGGATTCGGCGTGGACGAAAGAGGATGCGGCAGCCTGGGCTGCGGCTGTGCAGCTTCTGGAGGACGTGAAGGGCACCGCATGGGCGCCCCATGTGGAAGGTGCGCTTGTGGCCCCTTGGCTGGTGTCCATCGGCACGGCCCATGGAACGGCTGCGATTGCCGATTGGGGCGGCGTGGACCGGGCGTTGAACGTCCTGCACTCGTCGCGCCGGGAGGCGGCCAAGGGGGCTTTGGAGGACCTTGGGTTCCTCGGCACGGACCGGGGGGCCTTCTTCCTCGCCCGCGCCGCGGCATTCGGGGTGACGACGTCGTACACCCGCACCTTCCTTTGGGCTGAGGAATTGCTGTTTGGCGATGGCGGCCACTTGTGGCGCACGGCGCCGGGGGATGCCGAAATCCATGTGGACAGGACTTTGAACGTTTGGGGAAGCGGAGGCGCCCATGGGGCCTATTTCCGTCATCTGGATGAGGTGGTCCGGTCGATTTTTGATGCCCCGCTTGACGGCCAGCCGAACGGGTTATGCGATATGGGCTGTGGCAATGGTGCCTTGCTCCTCCACCTCGAGGCGTTCATCCGCAAAGAGACGTTGCGTGGTGAGCATCTGGACACCCACCCGTTGGTGCTGGTAGGGGCGGACTTCAACCAGGCCGCCCTCGATGCGACGGCCGAGCACTTTGCCCAGGAGGGTGTGGCGGGCCATTTCCTGTGGGGGGACATTGGCGATCCGGACCGTTTGAATCGGGACCTGCAGTCTGCCCATGGCTTGGCCTTGGGCGAATTGCTCAACGTTCGCTCCTTCCTCGACCACAACCGAGTGTTCAACCGGCCTGTGGTGGCGCGTCAGGGGTGGGCCGAGACCACCGGGGCCTATGCCTTCCGCGGTGAGCGTCTGCTGGCCCGGGATGTGCAACAGAGCCTTCGCGAGCATTTCGAGAAATGGCATCCTCATGTGGCCCGTTTCGGTCTGCTGGTCATCGAGCTACACACGATGTCCCCGGCGGAGGCCGCTGATCGCCACGGCCGCATGCCGGCGACCGCCTATGATGCGACCCACGGATTCACCGACCAGTACATCGTGGAGGTGCCCGTGTTTGATGCCATGGCCGCGGAAGCGGGCTTGCGCAAGGTGGAGGCCCTGTCCCGGACCTTTCCCCGCGATTTGCCGGCCACGGTCAGCCTGCGGTACTTCCTCGGGGCTTGACGCCCCTTCTTGGCCAAGCTCTTTTGGGGGGTCATTCCTCCTCGAGGATGGCCCATTCCTGACGGGCAGTGGTGCCGTCGGCGAGCTTGAGCACCATGGTGTAAGCGCCCGGGTCGAGGTATCCGTCTTCATTGAGTTTTTTGGGCACGAATTCGAGGGTCTGCCACCCGCGGCGGGTCGACTCGAATTTGGCCTGCATGACGATGGCACCGGTGCTGTCTTCGGCTTGGAGGTAGCACGTCCCGCCCTCCGGCAGGAAGGCGCTCACGCTCACTTCCGGCTCCCAGGGCTCGCCCCAACCATAGCCGCGCTCACCCCAGCCTTCGCGCCACTCGAGGTCGTCGGGCGCGTCGAATCGGAGGGTTGTAAGGTCGATGTCTTCTTCGCTCAGTCCGGCCACCAGCGGGGCGATGTCGAGGACCCAGATGCTGCGGCCGTGGGTGCCGATGACGAGGTCGTCTTCCCGTTCCTGGATGACGAGGTCGTGGACCGGAACGCGGGGCAGATCACCATGGGCAAGGGCCCAGCTCAGGCCACCGTCTATGCTCACGTAAAGGCCGCCGTCGGTGCCGCAGAACAGCAGGCCGTCGACATCCGCGGATTCGGCCAAGGCGTTGATGGGCTCCATGGGCAGGCCGCCGCGGGCGGTGCCATCGTCACCGATCCGGGTCCAGTTCGCGCCTGCATCTTCGGAGACGTAGAGGTAGGGGGCAAAGTGGTCGTGCCGGTAGCCGTTGAAGGTGGTGTAGAGCCGGTCGGCTTCGTGGTGGGACCAGAGGACCTCGGAGATCCAGAGTGAGCGGTCCGGTGAGGCGTTGGGTGCCAGTGGCGTGCGGTCTTCCCAGGTGTAGCCGCCGTCCATGCTCGTGTGGAGCAGGCCGTCGTCGGAGCCGACGGCGAGTCGGCCGAAGCGCGCGGGGCTTTCGTTCAACGACGTGAGCGAGCCATAGGGAACGTTGCCCTGTCGGGATCCGCGTGTGAGGTCGCCAGACATGGCCTCGAAGTCATCGCCTTGGGCGAGCGAGCGGTGGACGCGATTCGATGCCATGTAGAGCACGTCCTGGTGATGGCGACTCAGGTAGATGGGGGTCTGCCAATTCCAGCGGAGTGGCGTCTCGCCGAGGGTG
>JAYYEI010000011.1:0-7551 GCA_036159995.1 Bacteroidota bacterium | reverse complement strand
ACATCATGACCGTTTGACGCGGTCCTGGGCGGCTTCGCGAGCGGCCCGGTCCAATTCGAAAAGCTGTTCCAGATCTGGTTTCGCCACGTGTGAGACCGAGTTGAGGGCGTGCTCCAGTACCTCGCTCATTTCCAGGAATCCCACCTCGTCGCGCAGGAACGCGGCCACGGCGACCTCATTGGCGGCGTTCAGCACGCAGGGGGCACTGCCTCCCGCGTCGAGGGCGTCATAGGCGAGCTGCAGGTTGCGGAACGTGGCCTTGTCCGGCGCCTCGAAGGTGAGGTTGGCGTAATCGGCAAAGAAGAAGCGGGGAAAGTCGTTCTGCAGGCGCTGCGGGTAGCCCAGCGCATACTGGATGGGCAGTTTCATATCGGGCAGGCCGAGCTGGGCCTTGATGCTGCCATCCTCGAACTGAACGCAGCTGTGGACGATGCTCTGCGGGTGCACCACCACCTCGATGTCGGCGGCCTTCACGTCAAACAGCCAGCGGGCCTCGATGACCTCGAGTCCCTTGTTCATCAGGGAAGCGGAGTCGATCGTGATCTTGGCGCCCATGTCCCAATTCGGGTGCTTGAGGGCCTGTTCCTTGGTAACGCCTTCGAGCCTCGCCCGGTCGCGTCCGCGGAAGGGGCCGCCAGAGGCCGTCAGGATGAGCTTCTCGATGGGATTGTGGAACTCCCCCGCCAGGCATTGGAAGATGGCGCTGTGCTCGCTGTCGACCGGCAGGATGTCCACGCCCTGGTCCCGGGCGGCGGCCATGACGATTTCGCCGGCGACGACCAGCGTCTCCTTGTTGGCCAAGGCGATGTGTTTGCCGGCGGCAATGGCGTTCATCGTGGGCCGGAGGCCGGCGAAACCGACGAGGGCGGTCAGCACGATGTCGATGCCGTCCATCTCCACCAATTGGGCGATGGCGTCCTGGCCGGCGTAAGCTTTGATGTCGTGCTCCCACAAGGCGTCGCGCACCTTTTGGCCCTGGGCCTCGTCGGCGATGGCGACGGCATTGGGCTTGAACTCAAGGGCCTGTTCGATGAGCAGGTCGGCGTTGCGTCCCGCGGTGAGCACTTCGACGCGAAACCGGTCGGGCTGGGCGCGAACGACATCGAGGGCCTGGGTGCCGATGGAGCCGGTTGACCCAAGGATGGCCAGACCGCGACCTTCGCCGGGGTCGAAGGTCTCGCTGTAGGGAACCTGCTCCATCACAGGAATCCGAGTTCCAGTTTGGCCTCCTCGCTCATCATGTCCTGGGTCCAGGCTGGCTCGAAGACCACCTCGACATCAGCATCCACGACGCCCTCCATGGAGGCGACCTTCTGCTTGACGTCGTTCGGCAGGCTTTCGGCCACAGGGCAGTTGGGGGAGGTCAGGGTCATCTGGACGTCCACCTTCTGGCCGCCCTCGGCCTCGGAGAACTTGACCTCGTAAATGAGGCCGAGCTCATAGATGTCCACGGGAATTTCGGGGTCGAAGATGGTCTTGAGGACCGTGATGACATCTTGCTGCGTGGGCATGGGTCGAAGTTAAGCTTGGCGGGCGGCGAGGGCTGCGGCGTAGAGGCGCATTTGCTTGACCATGCTGGCCAGGCCGTTGGACCGGGTCGGCGACAGGTGCTGGTGCAGTCCGATGGCGTCGAGGAAATGGAGGTCGGCCTCGGCGATGGCGCGGGCTTCGGCGCCGGAGAGGACGCGGACCATGAGTCCCACGAGCCCCTTGGTGATGATGGCGTCGCTGTCGGCTGTGAAGTGCACGGTTCCGTCCGCTTCGGCGTCTGCCGCCAGCCAGACTCTGGACTGGCAGCCCTTGATGAGGTGGTCGTCCGTCTTGCGGCCGGCGTCGATGGCCGGAACGTCCTTCCCGAGCTCGATGAGGTGCTCGTACTTGTCCATCCAGTCGTCGAAGAGGGCGAACTCGTCGATGACGTCGGCTTGGCGGGAGGCGATGAGGTCAGCGGACATGGTTCAGCTCAGCATGCGCATGGCGCGTTCGAGGGCGATGACGGCCCGGTCGATTTCCTCACGGGTGGTGTACGCGGCAAAGGACATCCGCAGCGTCCCGGACTCAAGGCCGAAATGCGCCATGAGGGGCTCGGTACAATGGTGTCCGGTGCGGACGGCGATGCCCTGGCCGTCGAGTAGGGTGCCGAGGTCGTAGGGATGCAGACCGTCCACCACAAGGGAGACGACACCCACTTTCTCCGGAGCGGTGCCGACGATGTGCAACCCCGGAAGGGTTTGTAGGGCCTGGTGGGCGTGTTGGACCAAAGCGCTTTCGTGGGCGTGGATGGTGGCGAGGCCCACTCCTCTCATCCAATCTAGGGCGATGCCCAGTGCAATGCCGCCTGAGATGTGCGGTGTCCCGGCTTCGAACTTGTGGGGAAGGTCGTTGTAGGTGGTGCCGTCGAAGGAGACGCTCCGGATCATTTCGCCGCCACCGCGCCAGGGGGGCATGGCGTCGAGGAGGTCACGGCGCCCCCAGAGGAAGCCGATGCCGGTGGGTCCATAGGCTTTGTGTCCGGTGGCGACATAGAAGTCGCAGCCGATGGCGGCGACATCGATGGCCAGGTGGGGTAGGGCTTGGGAGCCATCCACGAGGGTGACCGCTCCAGCGGCACGTGCCGCGGCGCAGAGCTCGGTGACGGGGTTGATGGTGCCGAGGGTGTTCGAGGCGTGGACCACGCCGACCAGCTTGGGTTGGTGGCGCTCCAATTTCCGGGCGAAGTCCTCGAGGTCGAGGGTGCCATCCTCCCGCACGTCCACGGGCACCACCTCAGCGCCCTTCTCCTCGCACACCATCTGCCAAGGAACGATGTTGGCGTGGTGTTCCATCCGGGTCACCAGCACGGTGTCTCCGGCACTGAGGTTGGCGCGGCCCCAGGATTGCGCGACAAGGTTGACCGCATCGGTGGACCCGGCTGTGAAGATGATTTCTTCGGTGGTCTTGGCGCCGATGTGGTCCGCGATCTTGCGCCGGGTGCCTTCGTAGGCTTCCGTGGCCAGTTGGGCCAGATGGTGCGCTCCGCGGTGGATGTTGGCGTGGTAGTTCGAGAGGTATTCGCGTTGTCCCTCGATGACGGCCAAGGGCTTCTGGGCACTGGCGGCATTGTCGAGGTAGACCAACGGCTTGCCGTGGACGCTCCGGTCGAGGATCGGAAAGTCGCGTCGAATGCGTTCGGGCAGGGTGGAATTGGCCATTTTCAATCGGAACCGCTCCGCGAAGTAAAGGTTCAGCCCCGGCCGCCCCACGAGAAGTGCAGCAGGAATTCGCGGTTGCCGCTTCCACCCTCGATGGGCGAGTCGATGGGGTCGGAGCACCGGAAGCCGGCGTCTTCGGCCTGTCGCATGCACGCTTCCAAGGCTTTCCGCCGGATGGCCGGGTCCCGAACGATGCCGTTGCGGCCAAGGTGTTTGGGTCCGACCTCGAATTGGGGCTTGACGAGGGCCGCCCCCCATCCTTCGGGAGCGACCCAAGCCATGAGCCGTGGCCACACATGCGCCAGCGAGATGAAGGAGAGGTCGATGACCACAGTATCGGGGCGCGGGTCGAGTTGGTCGGGCGTCAAATCCTTGAGGTGGGTCTGCTGGAGGTCTGCCACGCGGGCATCGTCTCGCAAGGCCGGCACCAGTTGGTTGGTGCCGACATCGACGGCGTGGACGAACCGGGCACCGCGGTGGAGGCAGACTTCGGTGAATCCGCCGGTGGAGGCGCCGAGGTCGAGCACCACACGTTCGCTTGGATTCAGCGCGTAATGGTCGAGGGCGGCGACCAGTTTCAAGGCGCCTCGGGAGACCCAGGGCAGGTCTTCGCCGAGCAGGTCGAGCTGGGCGTCGGGGGAAACTTTTTTGCCGGGCTTTCTGACTTCGATGCCGTCGACCCGGACCCCGTGGTCGGTGATGAGGCGTTCGGCGCGGGGCCGGCTGGGCACGAGCCCGCGGTCGACAAGGAGCCGGTCAAGGCGGACAGGGTCCATCAGTTCCAGCCGAGGCGCTCGGCGTAGACGGACTCGACGTGGGCTTGGATTTGCGGGCGGAATCCGTCGAGGACCTCGGCGAGAAAGGCGCGGACGAGCAGGTTTCGGGCGGCGGTTTCCGTCATGCCGCGCGACCGCAGGTAGAACAGGGCTTCGCCGTCGAACTGGCCTGTGGTGCACCCATGGCTGCACCGGACATCGTCGGCGTAGATTTCGAGTTCGGGCTTGGCGTTGATGGCCGCTTGCTCTCCGAGGATGAGGTTGGCGTTTCTCTGGTACGCTTCGATGCGCTGGGCATCTTGGTGCACCATGATCTTGCCGTTGAACACGGCGGTGGCGGAACCGGCGGCGAGGCCCTTGTAGAGCTCGTCGGATCGGCCGTCCGGCATCGCGTGGTCGATGCGGGTGTGGTGGTCGACGAACTGCCGCTCGTTGGGCAGGTAGCAACCGTGGAAGGTGCTGTCGCCGTATTGGCCGCCCTGAAGGATGTGCAGGTCGTTGCGGAGCCAATGGGCGCGGGCCGTGGCGGTCCGCACTTCCAGCTTGCTCGAGGCGGCCTGCCGGAACTGGTGATGCCCGATGTGGTGTGCGGCACCGTCTTCGTCCTGGACAATTTCGAGCCCGAGGTGGGCGTGTTCGCCGAGGTCGGCGGTGATGGCGCCATTGTACAGGCCATCAGCGCCGGCGTCCGTGGTGGTCCACATGATGACCTCCGCACGGGACTCTTTGCCCAAGACGACCAGATGCTGAGGCTGGGCGACATGGGTTCCGGCACTGAGGTGGTGGTGGATGAGGATGGGCTTGTCCAGGCTGGCTCCGTCGGGAACCAACACGGCGGCGCCGTCCTGGGGAGCGGCCGCCTGCAGGGCGGCAAACCATTCCATGCCGGAGAAGTGATCGGACTCCAGAGCGCCGAGGCGATTCGGACAATCGACCACCGCCTGCGACAGGGGACCGAGAAAGATTCCGCTGGCGTTGAGCGCATCTCCGCCAGCAAATTGACCATCTACGAAGACCAGTCGGTGGGCGTCCAGCTCGGGCAACACAGAAGGAGCGGAGGCCGAAGCTGCCGGAGCGGACGACAATTCCAATTGCTGGATGCGGGCGACCCGGGTGTATTTCCACCGCTCATCCCGCGTGGTGGGATAGTGGAGGGTCTCCAGGGCGGACAGGGCCGATGCCCGGCGAGCCGGGGCCAGGTCGAGGTGGCCGGCGGTGCGGGTGGCCTCAATGACCCTTTCCGCCAGGGCCGAAGCCGGGGTGAGGGTCACGTCGTTCATGCCTGCTGGGCTTCGGCGCCGACAATCCAGTCGTAGCCTTTTTCCTCGAGTTCGAGGGCGAGTTCCTTTCCGCCGCTGTGGACGATGCGGCCGCCGGCGAGCACGTGGACGTGGTCGGGCACGATGTGGTCGAGCAGACGCTGGTAGTGGGTGATGACGAGGAAGCTCCGTCCGGCATCGCGCATGGCGTTGACGCCTTGGGAGACGATGCGCAGGGCGTCGATGTCGAGGCCGCTGTCGGTTTCGTCGAGGACCGCCAGCTTCGGCTCAAGCATGGCCATCTGGAAGATCTCGTTGCGCTTCTTCTCACCGCCGCTGAAGCCTTCGTTGACGGAGCGGTCGCGCAGTTTGCCGTCCAACTCCACGAGCTGGGCGCACTCCTTGACTTTGGCGAGGAAGTCCTTGCCGGAGAGGGGCGCTTCCTCGCGCTGTTCGCGGATGCTGTTGATCGCGGTGCGGAGGAAGTTGATGTTGGAGACCCCAGGAATCTCCACGGGGTACTGGAAGGCGAGGAAGATGCCGGCAACGGCGCGCTCGGTGGCGTCGAGTTCGAGGAGGTCCACGCCGTCAAACGTGATGCTGCCTTCGGTGACTTCGTATTCCTCTCGTCCGGCCAGGATGCTGGCGAGGGTGCTCTTTCCGGAGCCGTTGGGGCCCATGATGGCATGGACTTCACCGGCGCCGAGCTCGAGGCTGAGCCCCTTGAGGATATCCGTGTCGCCGATGCGGGCGTGGAGGTTGTCGATTTTGAGCATGACAAGGGGTCAGCCAACGCTGCCTTCGAGGGAGATGGTCAGGAGTTTCCGTGCTTCCACGGCGAACTCCATAGGGAGCTTGTTGAGGACCTCCTTGGCGTAACCATTGACGATCAGGCCGATGGCCTGTTCTTCAGTCAGGCCGCGCTGGAGGCAGTAGAAGATCTGGTCCTCTCCGATGCGCGAGGTGGTGGCTTCGTGCTCCACCTGGGCGGTCGGATGCTTGGACTCGATGTAGGGGAAGGTGTGCGCACCGCTCGTGTCGGTCATGAGCAAGGAGTCGCACTGGGAGAAGTTCCGGGCGTTTCGGGCGCGGGGGCCCATCTGGACGAGGCCGCGGTAGCTGTTCTGGCTGCGGCCGGCAGAGATGCCCTTCGAGATGATGGTCGAATTCGTGTTGGCTCCAAGGTGGATCATCTTGGTGCCGGTGTCCGCTTGCTGGGCGTTGTTGGTCACGGCCACGGAGTAAAATTCGCCGACGCTGCCGTCGCCTTTGAGGATGCAGCTCGGGTACTTCCAGGTGACGGCGGAGCCGGTCTCGACCTGGGTCCAGCTGATCTTGGCGCGGGTCTCACAGATGCCGCGCTTGGTCACGAAGTTGAAGACGCCTCCCTTGCCTTCTGCGTCGCCTGGGTACCAATTCTGGACGGTGCTGTACTTGATTTCGGCGTCGTCCTTGGCGATGAGCTCGACGCACGCGGCGTGAAGTTGGTTCTCGTCGCGCTGGGGGGCGGTGCAGCCCTCTAGGTAGCTCACATAGCTGCCTTCTTCTGCCACCACGAGCGTCCGCTCGAACTGTCCGGTGCCGGCTTCATTGATGCGGAAGTAAGTGGACAGTTCCATTGGGCACTTGACGCCCTTAGGGATGTAGCAGAAGGAGCCGTCGGTGAAGACGGCGGAGTTGAGGGCGCTGAAGAAGTTGTCCTTGACCGGAATCACCGTGCCGAGGTGCTGGCGGACCAGTTCAGGGTGCTCCTGGATGGCCTCGCTCATCGAGCAGAAAATGATGCCGAGCTCGGCGAGTTTGTCCTTGAAGGAGGTGGCCACGGACACGCTGTCCATCACGAAGTCCACGGCCACGCCGGACAGGCGCTCCTGCTCCTCCATGGAGATGCCGAGCTTGTCCATAGTGGCCCGGAGTTCGGGATCGACCTCATCGAGGGAGCCGAGCGGGGCCTTGGACTTGGGCGCGCTGTAGTAGCTGATGGCCTGGTAGTCCGGCTTCTCGTATTCGACATGGGCCCACTCCGGCTCCTCCATCTGTTGCCAGACGCGGAAGGCCTCGAGCCGCCATTCGAGCATCCAGTCGGGCTCGTTCTTCTTGGCGCTGATGAAGCGGATGATGTCCTCGTTCAATCCCGGAGGCGCCTTGTCGGCCTCGATGTCCGTGGTGAATCCGAATTCGTACTCCTTCCGGGTGAATTCGTCCAACAGGGGATTCTCTTCTGCGGCGCTCATCGTGCGGTCTTCAGATGGAGAAACTCTCCCCGCAGCCACAGGTTCTGTTGGCGTTGGGATTGTGGAACACGAAGCCCTTGCCGTTGAGGCC
>JAYYEI010000010.1:0-22625 GCA_036159995.1 Bacteroidota bacterium | reverse complement strand
TCCGGCGATCCGACGAAGGCGTGGGTGTTCGGGTTGCCGTCGGCACGCTTGGCGAAGTTCCGGTTGAAGCTGTGGACGATGCTGTTCTTCTCCTTCTTCTCGGCACCGTTCCGGGCCCACTGGCCGATGCACGGACCGCAGGCGTTGGCGAAGACATCGGCGCCCATCTTGTCGAACGTGTCGAGCACGCCGTCGCGCTCGAGGGTGTAGCGCACCAGCTCGGAGCCCGGGGTGATGGTCAGTTTGCCCTTGCTCTCGACACCGGCCTCGACGGCGGCGGCGGCGAGGGACGCACTGCGCGTGATGTCCTCGTAGCTTGAGTTGGTGCAGGACCCGATGAGGCCGTACTCGATCTCGGTCGGGTAGCCCTTCTCGGCGCAGAGCTCGCCCATCTTGCTGATTGGCGTGGCGAGGTCCGGGCTGAACGGACCGTTGAGGTGGGGCTCGAGGGTACTCAAGTCAATCTCGATGACCTGATCGAAGTACTGCTCGGGGTTGGCGTACACCTCGGCGTCACCGGTCAGGTGCTCGGCGATGCCGTCGGCGAGCTCCGCCACGTCGGCGCGGCCCGTGGCCCGCAGGTAGCGGGACATGCTCTCGTCATATCCGAAGGTCGAAGTGGTGGCCCCGATCTCAGCGCCCATGTTGCAGATGGTGCCCTTGCCCGTGCAACTCATCGCATCGGCCCCCTCGCCGAAGTACTCGACGATGCAGCCCGTGCCCCCCTTCACGGTGAGGATGCCGGCCACCTTGAGGATGACGTCCTTGGGGCTGGTCCATCCGCTCATCTTGCCGGTCAACTTGACGCCGATCAGCTTGGGAAACTTGAGCTCCCACGGCATGCCGGCCATGACGTCCACGGCGTCGGCACCGCCCACACCGATGGCGACCATGCCGAGGCCACCCGCGTTCACGGTGTGGCTGTCCGTTCCGATCATCATCCCGCCCGGGAAGGCGTAGTTCTCGAGCACCACCTGGTGGATGATGCCGGCCCCCGGCTTCCAGAAGCCGATGCCGTACTTGTCGGAGACGGACTCGAGGAAGTTGTAGACCTCATTGTTGCGGTTGATGGCCTCCTGGAGGTCCGTGTCCGCGCCGACCTTGGCCTGGATCAGGTGGTCACAGTGCACCGTGGAGGGTACCGCCGTCTGGGCTTTTCCGGCCTGCATGAACTGCAACAGGGCCATCTGGGCAGTGGCGTCCTGCATGGCCACACGGTCGGGCGCAAAGTCCACATAATCCGCACCCCGGGTGAAGGCGGTCTTGGCCTCTCCGTCCCACAGGTGGGTGTACAGAATCTTCTCGGCGAGGGTCAAGGCTTTGCCGGTGGCCTGACGGGCGGCGGCGACGCGGCCCGGGAAGCGCTCGTACACGGCGCGGATCATCTCCAAATCAAACATCTCGAATCAGTTGTGGCGTTGGGTCGGCGAAGATACGCGTGCCCGTAGCTTTGGCGCATGACACGGGCCGTCCTTCTCGAGCAGGTCAAGATTGCCCTGCGCTCCATCCGGGCGCAATGGCTCCGGACGCTCCTCACGGTCACCATCATCGGCACCGGAATCATGGCCCTGATGTCCATGATCACCGCCACCGCCGCCCTGCAGTCCAGCCTGATCGATCAGTTCGTGGGCCTCGGTGCGGGCACCATCCAAATCAGCCAGAAATCCGGCGGCGGATCCTTCCGCGGCCGCAGGATCGGCGCCAGCGACCCCCTCACCTACCAGCAGGCCATGTCCCTGAAGGCCGCCATGGCCGAGGATGCCTCCACCTCGGTCTCCGCCCGAGGCACCATGATGGGCCGACTCGCCCGGAAAGGCGAGGAAACCGACCCCAACGTCCTGGTGGTCGGCGGCGACGAGGGCTTCCTCCCGATGAGCGATTACGACCTGCTCACGGGACGGAACTTCACCGCCGAGGAGGTGCTGCGCAACGCCCCCGTCCTCATCCTCGGTCAAGGCGTGGTGGACAAGCTCTTCTCTCCTGGCGAGGATGCGCTTGACCAAGACGTCCGCATCCGGAACCGCCGCTATCGCGTGGTGGGCATCCTGGCCGAGCAGGGCGCCTCATTCGGCATGTCCCAGGACAACCAGGCCATCCTTCCCGTCGGGGAAATCCGCGCGCGGTTCAGCGGGCCCCGCACCTCCTACACCATCCAGGTCAAGTCCCCGGATCCCGATGGCATTGCCCCCCTGTCCGACCGGGTCATCGGGGAAATGCGGGCCATCCGGGGAGACCTGCCCGGGGAGGAGGACAGCTTCCGCATCGCCCGGTCCGACGCCCTCATCGAACAGTTCAACCAAAGCTTAAGCAGCGTGACTTACGCCGCCCTCTTCCTCGGACTGATCACCTTGCTCGGGTCGTCCATCGGCCTGACCAACATCATGCTGGTCACCGTCACCGAACGCACCCGGGAAATCGGCCTCCGCAAGGCGCTCGGCGCTTCGGCCGCCACCATCCGGGCCCAGTTCCTCGTGGAGGTGGTGATGATCGGTCTGCTCGGCGGACTGCTGGGCATCCTCCTCGGCATCGGCGTCGGCAACCTGGTCGCCCAACAGCTCGACGCCCCATTTGTCCTGCCGTGGGATTGGGTCTTCGTGGCCCTCGCCCTGAGCGGAGCCGTGAGCCTCGGCAGCGGCTATTACCCTGCCCGTCAGGCCGCCCAACTCGACCCCATCGAGTCTCTCCGGCACGCCTGAGCCACGGCCCCTTCGTAAATTTGAGGGGATGCCTGACCGCCCTTCACCCCGCGTCGCCTGGATCATGCGAAAGCCCCGAAGCCTCGGGAATTTCAGCATCGAAGCCTCGTACCGCACGATGGGCAATGCCTGGCCCTCGGACAGCCCGCGTCCGGAGATCCACACCGCGAGCCGGTTCACCTCGGGCATCCTCGACCGACTCGCCATCTGGAACGAGGTTCGGCAACTCGACCATCCCGTGCTCCACATCACCGGCGACATCCATTTCGCCGCCATCGGCCTCCGCCACAGACCCGTGGTCCTCACCATCCACGACCTTGGGATGCTGGAGGAGGGTTCTGCGCTCAAGCGTCGCCTCAAGCGGTGGTTCTGGCTGACCCTGCCCCTGAGGTCCTGCGACCGCCTCATCGCCGTCTCCGAGACGACCCGGCAAGACATCCTCCGCCGCACCGATTACCCTCAAGACCAGATTCTGGTCATCCCCAGCGTCATCTCCCCCACCTTCAGGAAGCGGGCGACGGAACCCGGCCACCCGACGCCCCGCGTGCTGCACATCGGACTCGCCGACAACAAGAACCTCCAGCGGCACGCCGAAGCCCTCGCCGGACTCGAGGTCCACCTCCGCATCATTGGCGAACCCTCGACCAAGCAGGTGGCGATGCTGGAAAGCCACGGAATTGAGTTCAGCACGGCATCCAAGCTGAGCGAGGAGGAACTCCAAGAGGAATACGCGGCCGCCAATGTGCTGCTGTTCTGCTCGACGTTGGAAGGCTATGGCATGCCCATCATCGAGGCCCAAACCATCGGCGTTCCTGTGGTCACCAGCGACCGCTCCCCCATGCGGGAGACAGCCGGGAACGGTGCTGTGCTCGCCGATCCCGACGATGCAACCTCCATCCGGGAGGCCGTTCTCCAGATTCTGGAAAAGGACGAATTCAAAGCAGGGCTCATCGCCAAGGGCCAAGTCAACGCGGCCGCCTGTTCAGCAGAGCGGTCCGCCCAGCTCCACGCCGAGCTGTATCGCGCCCTGGTATCCGCAGACTAAACGGTCAAATTCGGGACTGCAGGAACCTCTGGACCTCGAACCAGCGCTCCGGCTTCATCACAATCTTGCCCTCCTTGTCCAGCAGGAAATAGGTCGGCGTCTGCGTGATCTTATAGTCATCGGTGATGGGCGCGTCCCACCCCTTGAGCTGGCTGACGTTGGGCCACGGAATCTGGTTGTCGGCAATGGCCTTGGTCCACGCCGCTTTCTGCTGGTCGACCGAGATGCCGACCATGCCAAAGCCACGGGGGTTCATCTCCTGGTACATGGGCACCAGATTCGGAATCTCCTGCTCACACTTGTGGCACCAGCTCGCCCAGAACATGACGAGCGTGTACTCGTGCGCGGCCACCAATTTGGACAGCTCCACCGTCTTGCCGGAGGGGTCGGCAATCTTGAAGTTGGGCGGCGTGTTGCCCACACGGAGATTGATGATGCCTTGGGCGCGCTGGCGGATGACGTCCGACAGGTTGGCCCCACAGTCCTCGTCGAAGATGTAGTTGTCGAGGATGTATTGACAAATGGTCTCCTTCCCAGTGTTGTAGAACCCATCGAGCATGTTGTACAGGGCGAATTCCAACACGACCGGATTGTCCTCACAGGAAGCCTTGACCAGATCGATGCAGCTGAGGAATCCGGAGTCCTTGCCCTCACTGAACGTGCGCATCATCGACTGGATGCGGTCCGGCAGGGCCATGGAACGAATGAGGCTGTTGTCGCTCACGTCGAGGTCACTCAGGAACGTGCCCTTGTTGCCCAGGAAGCGCGGCTGCTTCCACGTCAGGAACTTGGCCATGTACGTGCCCGGGTAGTCGCGGATGAACTTGTGCTGGGTCTGGGCCAGCTCCTTCTCCTTGGCCTTCACCTGCGCGTCAATGGCTTCCTCGTTGCCCCGGCGCTTCTTGTAGAGTTGGCGAACCTGGTTCTTGTTGGCCGCTTCGGCCCCGCGGTAAGCGAACCAGGCGCGGTTCTCCCGGCTGTCGGTCCGACCACCCACGAGGCGTCCGTTCTGGAATTCGATGCGCAGCTCGGCCTCATCCGGGTTCATCACAATCTCGGCCGTCTTCTTGGCCCGCTCGTAGCCCAGACCGTAGAAACCCCGCCCCACCTCGACCTTACCGAAGTCGAAACTGCCGTTGACCAGCGCCGCAGAATCAATGACCGCGATGTTCCGGCCCTCGGTTTCGAAGAGGTACAGCATGCCGTTGCGGGCCTCGATGGTGCCGCTGAAATCGACCTTGCCCACCTTGTCTCCCCGGTTGTCATCGTCGATGCCATTGAGGAAATCGGGATTCTCCCGGGTGCCCCCGGAGACCTGTTGTCCCTCCCCGGAGGAAGACGGGCTTTCCGCCGCCGGCGCCGGCTTGTCCTTTTTCACTTGGGCAGTGAGGGCAGCGGTAGGATCCACGACCGGACGCTTGGAGCGCGCCTGGGGCGCGTCACCGGATGAACAGGCGGTCAGAATCAGGGAAAGACAGAGAGAAATCCACATGACAGCAGGAATGCGGTATTGCATGCCGAAAAATACGCCCGGCAACGCCCTGTGGTCAAGGGCTTCACCAGCGCCACGCACGAAAGAACGTGAATTACGGTCCCGGACCGCGCAGCGCAGTCCCTGTCCGGCGGAGTACCTTGGTTCCATGGACCGCCAGACCGCCTTGCTTGTCCTCCAGCTGCCCGATGCCCCGACACCGGATGAAGTCCACGATGCCTTCGAGGCCCACGTGTTCGCCATCCGCGACTTCCTCTTCCGCCAGACGGTGGTGCCTCAGGTCTTCCGGGCCAAGGTCGACCGCCTCCTGACCGCCTCGGAGGTCGGCGAGACCCTCGGTGTGGAGTTGCCCTGCCTCGACGGCACCGTGCCGGAGATGGCCCCGCTCGAGGGCACCGCGGACGAGGTCGTGCGCACCCATGCAGACAACGTCGGCCGGCTACGCACCTCCATGGCCGCCACACTGGACCCGACCTGCCTGAGCCGGCTGGGTGAATGTCTCGTCCGCATCCAACGGAATTACCTCGAATGGATGGCCGCTTGGTCCGCCGAACGCACCCTCGACGGAGCACAAGTCAAGCCCATGCGAGACGAATGGTCTCCAGCCGCCTTGGCCACCGCCCTCGAAGCGGAACGGAAAGGAGAGGATCTCAATGAAGACACAGCGAGCATGCTCGCCGCCGAGCTCCTGCGCATCCGCACCCTGGCCCAATCGACCGTCACAGCCTGATCATCCAGCGGTCCGGGACCGGTGCAACTCCAACACCATGCCATCGCCAAGCCCCACCTTGGGGACAATGATGGTCTCCGCCTCGAACAGGTCCATCGCGTCCAGGTAAATCCGGCACGCCGGCACAATGACGTCGGCCCGGTCCGGCTTCAACCCATACCGGTCCAATCGCTCCGCATGGCTCGCCTTTTTGAGCTTCCGGTAGGTCGACTCGAGCGCCTGGCGTGTGATGGGGTCCGTGCCCGCCCCCCCCGACAGTTTGTAGAGCCGATTGATGTTGCCTCCACTGCCGATGACAATGGGGTCGGCCACATCGTGCTTGGCCACCAGCTCCCGGCACCACGCCTCGAGCCCCTCGCGCACCTCGGGCTTGACCTTGTCCTTCAACAGGCGGACGGACCCGATGCGAAAGCTCTTCGCCTCCACCCGCTCCCCCTGCCGAATGAGGGTGATTTCCGTCGACCCGCCTCCGACATCGACGTAGACATAATCCCGGTCCCGGTCAAGGGTCGCAATCGAGAAGTTCGAAAAGATGAGGTCCGCTTCCTCCCGGCCCCGGATGATGTCGATGGTGATCCCGGTCCGCTTGCGGATGGCCTCCACCACCTCGGGACCATTGGCCGCCTCGCGCATCGCACTCGTGGCACAGGCCCGGAAGTCCTGCACGCCCATCGACCGGAGCAACAGGTGGAAGGCCTCAATGGCGAGGGTCAAGGCCTCCTGTTTGGCCGGGCTGATTCGCCCAGTCTCGAAGACGTCCTCGCCGAGCCGGATGGGGATGCGCGTGTAGGCCACTTTGTCGGAACGGACCTCACCGGCCTCCTCCCGGATGGCCTTCACCATCAGCCGGACCGCATTCGATCCAATGTCGATTGCCCCGTAGCGTCGGCTCATGGTTTCCTGACCTGTTCGGCATAGTAGGTATGGAGTCCCCGGTGGCTCTCCACCGCCGGTGCCCCCTCCGGGCGCTTGACGAAGCGGTTGCGCTGCTTCTTGTCCAGCTTCCTCCGCTTCACATTGTCCTTTAACTGCAATTCAAGCATGGCGGAAATCTCCCCCTGCAGGCGCTCATCGTAAATCGGCGTGCTGACCTCGATCCTGCGGTCGAGGTTCCGGGTCATCCAATCGGCGCTCGAAAGATAGAATTCGGGCTTGCCCCCCGCCCCAAAGGCGATGATGCGGGCGTGCTCGAGGAACCGCCCCACGATGCTGTAGGCCTCGATGTTTTCGCTCAACCCCTTCACCCCGGCACGCAAGGCGCAAGCGCCCCGCACAATGAGCTTGATGTCCACCCCCGCCCGGCTCGCCTCGTACAACTTCCGGATCATGCCGGCGTCGGTCAAGTTGTTGCATTTGAGGACCATCCACGCCTTCCGGCCCGCCTTCGCCTCCTTGATTTCCCGGTCGATCATCTGGGAGAACCGGCGCCGCGTGCTGTAGGGCGATACGATGAGGTGACGGAAGACCCCCCGCTGGTAATTGTGCTCGAAGAAGGCGAACAGCCGCTCGACCTCCCCGGTGATGCGCCGGTCAGCCGTCAGCAGGGCGAGGTCGCTGAACACACCCGCCGTGGCCTCGTTGAAGTTGCCTGTTCCCACGTGCGCATAGTTCCGCTGGACGCGGCCTTCCTCGCGCGTGATGAGCAGGAGCTTGGAATGCGTCTTGAGGCCGGCCACCCCGAAGATGACCTGGATGCCCGCCTCCTGCAGGGCCTGCGTGACCTTGATGTTGTTGCGCTCGTCGAACCGCGCCTGGAGCTCGATCACCACCTGCACCTCCTTGCCGTTGAGCGCGGCGCTGGTGAGCGCGTTGATGATGTGCGAATTCTTTGCCACCCGATAGAGGTTGATCCGGATGGCCTTGACTTTCGGATCAATCGCCGCCTCCCGCAGCAGGTCCACCAGCTGGGAAAAGGCGTGATAGGGATAATGGAGCAGGATGTCCCGCCGCGCAATCTCCTCGAAATAGCTGGTGCGGCCCTGCAGGTGCCGGTGCGGCAGAGGCCGGAGCTTGCGGTGGACCAATCCCGGCCGTCCGAGGTCGGGGAAATCCATCAGGTCCTTGCGGTTGTGGTACCGGCCCCCGGGGATGATGCTCGCCTCGTCCACCACGCCCAGCTTTCGAATCAGGAACTTCAGCAGCTCCTCCGGCATGGTCCGGTCGTACAGGAAGCGCACATAGTCACCCTTCTTCCGGCGGGCGATGCCTTTTCTCATCTTCTCGAGCAGGGACTTGGAGAGGTCGTCGTCCATGTCAATCTCGGCGTCCCGCGTCACCTTGATGGCATAGGCTGATACTGCAGTCGGCTCGAACGTGGCAAACAGGCGGGGCAAGCCGACTCGGACCACATCGTCGAGAAACAGGATGCCATGGCGCCCCTCGTTCTCAGGCAGGACGAGGAACCGGTCGAGGTGATCGGGCAATTCAAGCAGGGCGAACCGCGCCCGCTTCGCCACCTCCCCCTCGAGGGCAATGGCGTGATAGATGGCCCCGTCCTTCAATTCGGGCACGCCCACATCCGAGATGAGGATGGGCACCAGATGCGGACGGACCTTCCGGTCAAACCAGCTCCGCACGAAGTCCCACTGCTCCTCGTCCAATTGCTCCTCGGACATCAGGTCGATGCCTTGGTTGGCCAATTGCGACTCCACTTCGTCGAAGGCCTCATTGAACCGAGACTGAAGCTCGATCACCCGGTCGTTGACTGCGGTGAGGGTTGCCCCCACCCCGTGGCCGAGCGTCGTGGTGGTGCGCTTGCCGATCAGGGCAATGCGCTGCAGGGCCGCCACCCGCACCCGGAAGAATTCGTCGAGGTTGTTGGAGAAGATGCCGAGGAACCGCATCCGCTCGATCAGTGGCATGTCCTCGTCCTCCGCCTCCTGCAGGACGCGCTCATTGAACGCGAGCCAACTGATCTCCCGGTTGAAGAACTCCTCTTCCGCGGACAGCCCCTGCTTGCCCCCGGCCTTGCTGGTCTTGCGCGTGGCGGACATCCCCGCGAAGATACCCTCGAGCCCCACCGGGACCGAGTCCCCCGTGTGAACTTTTGGCGCCCTCGTGCACTTCGTCCCTCCACAACCCCCACCTTCGCACCATGCCCCTGCTTGGACACCCCGCCCCCGAATTCACCACCACCGCAGTCGTCGATGGCAAGGTGGACCGTCAGTTCTCCCTCGACCGCTACCGCGGACAGTACGTGGTCCTCTTCTTCTACCCCGGTGACTTCACCGGTGTCTGCACCCCAGAGGTCCACGCCTTTCAGGAGCGCCTCGCCGATTTCGAATCCCGCGACGCCGTCCTCATTGGCTGCAGCACCAACGCTGCGGACATCCACAAACGGTTCCTCGCCACCCCCAAGGCCGATGGCGGCGCAGAAGGCGTGACCTACCCCCTCATCGCCGACACCAACCGCACGGTATCCGACCGCTTCGGCACCCTCAACGGCCAGTTCGACTACGACGAATATGGCCGCCTCACGGCCACCTCCGACCTGACCTGCCACCGCGGCACGTTCATTCTCGACAAGGAGGGCGTCATCCTGCACCAGAGCTACAACTTCGCTCCACTCGGTCGGGACATCGACGCCGTCATCCGCGAGCTCGACGCCATCCGGCGCCTTCAAATCGACGGCCAAGTCTGCATGCCCAACTGGAAGGGCTAATCCCTTCTTCTCCGTTCAGGCCATCAGCCAACGGCGGACCCAAGCTTCCATGCGCTCCGCATTGGCCGTGGAACACCGCAAATCCACGTTGCCCGAGTGGGTCGCGCCCTCCAGATCCGTCCAACCGCACCACACCGTGATGCGTTCGCCGGCGCCTTCGGGCATGCGGGTGATGCCGCTGATCTCGCCCTGGCGAAAAGGCGCTCCGTAAACCTCGAGGCGGCTGCGGAAGTAGAGAATGGCGCCATGGT
Organism: Bacteroidota bacterium; assembly: GCA_036159995.1. Taxonomy (GTDB): domain Bacteria; phylum Bacteroidota; class Bacteroidia; order Flavobacteriales_D; family Sanyastnellaceae; genus UBA8752. The sequence goes on along the minus strand of JAYYEI010000010.1, from coordinate 12,750 downwards.
CCGTCCGCTCGAAGTTGCATCCGGTCCGGTCCGAGGCCACGCCCACGAGTGCGTCGAGCTCTCCGGATCCGCCGACGAGCTCAGCGCGGGGTGACCCCGTTCCACCGGCCTTCACCGAAGCCCAGAATCCCAGTGGCTTGCCCGAGATGGCGTGCACCTCGGACCAACGCCGCGGGTCATTGTAGGTCAAGTTCCAGAGTCGCATGGCTCCAGTGTCGGCGGTATTTCCCGTCGGCGTCATAGCGCTCGGCCTGGCCTCCGGTGTTGAATTTGCGGTTGGGGCGCGGGTCGTTGCCAACACCGGCCACGTAGATCCAATTGCCGTAGTTGCTCGCCGGGTCGTGGTCGAGCAGGTGGTGCTCAAACCAGCTCGCCCCCAGCCGCCAGTCCACCCCGAGGTCGTGCACGAGGTAGCTGGCCACGTTTTGCCGGCCCCGGTTGGACATGAAGCCCGTCGCGGCGAGCTCCCGCATGTTGGCATTGACGAAATCGCACTTTGTCCGGCCCTCACACCACGCCTCGAAGACGCGGCGGTCCTGTCGCCACTTAGGAGACTCCTGCTTGATGCCGCGCTTGTGGAAGATGCGGTTGCCGTAGCGCATCGCCACGTAGCGGAAATAGTCACGCCAGATGAGCTCGAAAATCAGCCAGTAGGTGTCCTCGTTCTTCTCGATTTCCTTTTCGAAGGCACGGACCTGCGCATGGATTTCGCGCGGGCTGATGCACCCGAGCGCCAACCAAGGCGAGAACTTGGAGCTGTAGTCGGCGCCGAGCAAACCGTTGCGGGTCTTCTTGTAGACCCGGAGCTTCTTGGTTTCCCAGAAGTAATGGTCCAGCCGCTCCCATGCGGCCACAGCGCCCCCCTTGAAGGGCAACACACCGCGGGCATCGGACACCTTGGCCTCGACCCCGAGGTCGGCCAGCGTCGGCACGCCGTCGCTCTGCAATCCTGCCGGCACAGCCAAGGCCTCAGGCTCTGGCAAGGGGTCCCGCACCTCACTTCGCTTCTCCATCTTTCCCCGGAAGCGGGTGAAGACGTCGGGCAACTGCTCGAGCTCAAAAGGCAGGTCGTCCGGGTGGTACATCGTCAGCTGCTCCTCCAGCCGCAGGTCCAGCACCTCGGCCACCTGCGCCTCGCGGTGGAGCTCCTCGCTCGTGTGCTCTGCCGTGGCAAACACGGTCCGTACGCCGTGCTCTTCGGCGAGGACCTTCAGCACCTCGGCGGGCTCACCGGAGCGGATGAGCAGTGCCCCACCCATGTCCTCTAGGTCGGCCTTCAAATCGGCCAAGGACTCCAGCAAGAACTGCGTACGGAATGGGCCGGTCTTGACCTGTCCCCAGCGGTCTTCCGCCCATTGAGCTGGGTCGAGAATGAACACCGGAATGACCTCCGTGGAGGCCTTCACCGCTGCATTGAGGGTGGCGTTGTCGGTGACCCGCAAGTCGTTTCGGAACCAAATCAGGCTGCGCATGGTCAGAGGGTTTCAAGGTTGGCCAGGACCGCATCGCCGCGTTCAAGCAGGGCGTCCTGCTTCTCGGCGGGCATCTTGTCCCAGGTGCGGTAGGCCATGCCGATGCGCGGATTGCGTTCCAGCTTGGCCCGGTTGCGGACGTGGAAATGCCAGTACAGGCTGTTGAGCGGGCAGCTGTTGTCGCCCGTCTTGTCGGCCGCGTCATAGCTGCATCCGCTGCAGTACGGGCCCATTTTCTTCATGTAGTTGGCCGAGGCAGCGTACGGCTTGGTCCCCACGATACCGCCGTCGGCGAATTGGCTCATCCCCCGCGTGTTGGTGATCTCCACCCATTCGATGGCGTCGAGGTAAATGCCGAGGTACCAGCGGTCCACCTCATTGGGATGAATGCCGGCCAGCAGGGCGAAGTTGCCCGTCACCATCAGGCGCTGAATGTGGTGCGCATAGCCGTATTGAAGGCTCTGGCCAATGGCGTGCCGCATGCAGGCCATCCGGGTCTCCCCTGTCCAGAACCACTGCGGCAGCGCGTTCTCTGCTTCAAAAAAGTTGAGGTTGGCGTACTCCGGCATATGGGCCCAATACACCCCGCGCATGTATTCACGCCAACCCAGGACCTGACGAATGAACCCCTCCACTTGGGTGATGTCCGCATGGTCGGGGTCCGACCTCCACTTGTCCTCCACCGCACGGATGACCTCCATCGGGGAGATCAACTTGGCGTTCATGCAAAAGGAAATCCGCGCGTGGTACATCGACCAGTACTCCGGGTGCATAGCGTCCTGAAAGTCTCCGAACCGGGGCAAGCATTCCTCCACGAAAAAGTCGAGCAACTCAAGCCCTTCCTTACGTGTGACCGGCCACAGGAAATGGGCGGCGTCCACCGAGCCAATCGTCTCGACCCCACATTCTCGGAGCATGGCCTCCAACTCGGTCAAGTCCCGATCGAACATCAAGGGCTCCACAGGCCGGTGTCCTTTCGGAAGCTTCTTGCGGTTGGTGGCGTCGTAATTCCACTTCCCTCCAGCCGGCTCCGGGCCGTCCATGCCCGGCTCCATCAAGATGTCGTGGGCCTTGCGCATCCGGCGGTAGAAGGACTCCATCAAGAAGGTCTTTTTGCCTTTGAACTGCTCGGCCAAATCACCTCGTTCGGTCAGGAAGTGATGGGTGTCCACGGCCTTCGCCCGATCGCCAAACTCGGCTGACAATTGCTTCAACTGATCATCGAGCCTCCATTCGTCAGGAAGCTGATATTCAAATTGTTCACATGACTCATCAGCCATGACCTTGCGGACATTGGCCTCGAGTCCTTGGGTGTTGACCGGGTCGTCGAGAGAGAGGTAAACGACCTTGTGCCCCTCGGCTTGACGCGCCTTTGCGAAGGCCCGCATCGCCGCGAAAAAGGCGAGCACCTTCTGGATGTGGTGCGGCGCGTAATCGGTCTCCTGCCGCATCTCCGCCATGAGGTATATCACGTCCTCGGATACAGTGTCGAACCAAGGGTGGGCTGCATTGAGCTGATCCCCGAGAAGGAGGCGAAGGGTTTTCATGTGGCCTTGACTTTGGAGGTGCGACGGCAACGCTCGCTGCAGTGCTTCACCTCGTCCCAGCACCGGGCCCATTTCTTCCGCCAATCAAAAGGACGTCCGCAGTGGACGCACTCCTTGGACGGGAGGTGGGGCTTCTTGTGCATGTGGAAACAACACCGCCCCCACCCCCCGGTTCACCGGTTCATTCCCCTACTTTGACCGAAGCAAATCACAACGACATGTTCTCCAACCGCATCGGTTTCGGTCCGCGTCTCGGCGCCGCCCTCCTCGACATTCTGTTCACCATCCTGCTCTGCACACCCATCCTGATGTTCGGGGCCGGAGCTGGCCTGGCCGCCTCTTTGGGACTTGACTCGATGATGGATGGCGAACAGACCGAAGCCTTTGCTTTGCTGGGCGTCTCGGCCGGCATGATCGGGTCCATCCTGATCTGCGGGCTTCTCGGCACGGTATACACCCTCATCGAAGCCTTCACGGGGGCCTCTCCCGGCAAACGGGTGATGGGCATGCAAATCGCCAAGGCGGACGGCACGGCCGGAGACACCTCCTTGTACCTGCTCCGCTGGGCACTCAAGAACAGCGGAAGCATCCTGAACTACATCCTGCCCGTGATCGCCGGACTGGTCAGCACCGTGTTCTTCTTCGGATGCTTCGCTGCCCTCGGCGAAAAGCGTCAGGCCCTGCACGACATCATCGCCAAATCGGCGGTCTACAAAAAGGCGGACATCGCCGCCTGAGCACGATCAACGGTTGGGCAAGACCAACCAACTGAAGCCGATCGCCGTGTAGTTCATCCGGTGGTTGATGCCGGTGCCATAACTGATGTCCCACTGCCACTGGTCGGAGGACAGCAGAGTCAGGCCCGCGTCGAAGCTGGCGAGGTGGACGCCGTTGGCCATTTCCCCATACGGCTCGAAATACACGCCCAACTGATTGTTGATGGCCTTGCCGATGGCCAAGGCATAGGTGAAGGTGCCCTGCTCGTCGGCGAGGTCATAGCCGAGGTTGTAGCCGAGGGCCCAATCTGGCCCCACATCGTGACTGATGCACAGCTTGTTGACCATGCCGGTGGACGACCCGTTGAGGTCGGGATCTCCGGTCGGCAGGACGGCATGGCCGAGGTAGGCGATTTCGGTTCGGCTGCCTTCGCGCTGCCAGAGTTGGATCTTGGTGCCCAATTCGACATCGCTGGTTCCTTCCGCAATCTGGTCCTCCCCTCCCCAGGCCACATCCGAGATGCGGTTCAACTGGTGGACCACCCGCAACTCGAACTTCTCATGCAGGCTCACGCGGAACAGGGAATTCGGGACGGCCAGTTCCCGCACCGTGCCGCCAAAGGTGGGCGTCCACGTGCTGGAGAATCCGCACTCCCATTGGAGGGACCCCGCCGGGACGACCGCCGAGCTTTCGGTCTGGTCGGGACGGTCGGTGTTGATGGTCTGGGCGGCAAGGCTGACCGGAAGAGCCAATGCCAGAAGGACAGCGAGTTTGCGCATGGCCACAAGGATACGAAGTGCCCCGAAGACGGGCGGAATCAGGCCTTCATGGCCTTGAGGTCCGCCCACGAGGACGGCACGGGGTTGGCCGTCACCCGCGAAGGCACGTCCTTCCCGGACAGGAACTTGAGCACCAGCTCATTGAAGAGCTCCGGCGCCTCGATCGAGCAGACGTGCCCGCAGTTCTCAATCACGGCGAGGCGCATGTTCTTCTGGGCTTGGGCAAACTTCTCGGCGGCGCTGAAGAAAATGTGGTCCTGAGACCCCATCACGACGAGGCCCCGCTTGTCCACCGTGCGCTCCACATATTGCTTGATCAGGCGGAAGAACGGCTTGTAGAGTTCCACCCACTTGAGGTACTCCCCCGGAGTCAAGCGCAGGCTCTGGCGGCGGAAGATCCACCGGCTGAGGCGGTGGTTGCGGCGGGGCAGCACGATAAAGCTGAACAGCCAATAAATCGCCCGGTACGGCAGGATGTAGTTGAGCAGCTTGCCGCTGTGCACGAACCAGTGCATGAGCCGGGAACCGTCGAAAATGGCGCCGGCCATGACCATGCGGTCAATCAGCTCTGGGCGTTCGATGTCGATTTTCTGGAGGATGACGCTGCCGATGCTGAGCGACACGAAATGCGCCCGCTCGATGCAGAGGTGGTCCACCACGGCGAGGATGTCCTCGGACACGATGTCGAAGTCGTATTCGGGAAACTCCGGCAGGATGTCCTTGCTGAACCCGTGGTCCCGCAGATCGATGAGGAGCAGACGGTAATGCGGCTGGAACGCCTCAATCTGGTACTTCCACGTCCGGATGCTGCCCCCCGCGCCGTGCACGAAGACCAGCCACGGGGCCTCGGCACCGGCCTGGTCCACCACCTCGTGGTAGAGCAGCGTGCGGCCATCGGCATTGAGGAGGACGGGACGTTCTTCCGACATCGGGAAGGCAAGTTCGGTCAGCCGGGCGGCATTTCAATCCATGGGACGCGAACCTTCCACCACATGGCGACGAAGAATCCGCGCCCCCTCTCTTCGGACTTTCGGATGCTTGCGGTGGGCCCAGAGCTGCTCTCGCGCCGCCCGCGAGGCCTGCTCCAACGACACGATGGGCCATGGATACGTCTCGCCCAACCGGAACCCAGCAAGCTCAGCCTCGATGGGCGGCATCGTCCAGGGGGCAAAGACGGCCGGCGTCTGCAATCCGGCGAGTTCCGGCACCCATTTTCGGATGAAGTCCCCTTTCGGATCGTGGTCCTCCGCCTGCTTGACGGGATTGTAGATGCGCACCGTGTTGATCCCGGTGACCCCGGCCTGCATCTGGAACTGGGGGAAGTGAATGCCCGGCTCAAAGTCGAGGAATTGCCGGGCCAAATGCTCGACCCCCGCCTGCCAAGGCTGCCAGAGGTGGTGGGTCAGGAAACTCACGAGCATGGCCCGCATCCGGAAATTCAGATATCCCGTCTCCGTAACGCTCCGCATGCAGGCGTCAACGAGCGGAAACCCCGTCTGGCCCTCTGCCCAAGCGGCCACCTTTTCAGGGTCGACCGGCTTGTCGAGGAGATCGTGGCCGCGGTTCACATTGTCGAATTCCATCCGGTCCTCCATTTCGAATTTCTGGATGAAATGGCAATGCCAGCGGAGGCGACTGTCAAAGGCCGAGAAGTTCCGGCCCTGACCAGCGGGACCGTCTCCGCCGCGTCGCCGCGCCGCCTCCTGACGCTGGTGTACCTGCCGGATGCTGAGGTTGCCCCAGGCGAGGTACGCACTCAACCGACTGCACCCTTCCCGGCTGCCCTCCGGCTTGGAGATGGTGCGCGCATAGCGCCGAATCCGGTCGGTCACGAAAGTCTCGAGATACGCGTGGGCCTTGCGCTCCCCGCCCGGCTGAAACCGTTCAGGCGCCTCGTCCGGGACGGGCAACTGCCGCCATGCCTCGGGCCACCCGAGCATCTCGGGCGCGACGGGCTCGAAGCGCGACCAGTCGGGATGGTCCTGCGGTGCCGACATGTGGGCGAACCAGGATTCGCGCCAGCCTTTGCGGTCCCGCTTGCCACGGTGCACCCCATCCCGCTGGTGCTCATGCCAGGGAACGCCCGCCGAAGCCAACAAGTCAGCGAGCGCCAGGTCCCGCTCATAGGTATGCCGCAACCCCGTTTCGCGGTAGCTGTGCACGCCGCTCAGAGTGAACCGTTGCATGAGGTGGCGAAACACGTCCACCGCATCCGCGTGGACGGGGACCGTCCGGATGCCAGGACGGATGGCACCGGTTGCCACCCACTCGCCCAATTGGGCATCCATGTCGGCCAGGCCCTGTTGGACAAAGGCCACATGGCGCCCGGACGTGGTGGGGTGCGCGAGATCGGTTGGCTCGAAACAATACAGCAGCAAATGGGGCCCGCCCATCCGCATCGCTTCGGCGAGGGGCGCGTGGTCCCGAAGGCGCAGGTCGCGCTTCAACCAGATGACACGGAGGGCAGGTCGGCTCGACATGGCATGCAGGTCAATCCCACCCGTCACGGAAATCCTCACGGGATTCCAACGGCCGACCCGCCTTGGCATAGCTCAATCGGGCCACCCGCTCTGCAGTGTGATAGGCGTCGAGCCCGCCAATGGCGATGGTGCCCGCCGAGGCGAGATCGAGGAACCCGTCTTCGGCCTGCAATTCCTCCTCGAAATCCACCCATTGGATGGCCCCGATGACGAATCGACAGCCATTCGGCAACGGCAGGTCGTCCTGAACGGCCAGCCCAATCCGAACGGGAGATTCCGCCACAGCGGGGGCCGAGAATCGGGCCTCCCCTTCGACGTGCCAATGGGGCGTCAACCCCACGGCCTCGAATTCGGAGACATCAGCTGCGTATCGAGCGCTCGTCTGGTGCGCCGCCTCATGGATGGCCGCTGTGACATGGCTCAGCGTGAAGTGCCCGGTCGCAGCGAGGTTGTGGTAGTTGTGCGAATCCTCCCCTGGCGGTCGAAAGACCACCCCGAGCAGAGCAGGATTGGAGCCCAGGTGGACCACGCTCGAGACGATGCAGCAGGCCGTCCGCCCCTCCCCATCGGCCGTCCCAACGAGATTGGCCGACTTGAATCCGCTGAGCGAATTCACGAGGCGGGCCCGATGGCGCTGCGGCAAGGCGGCGATGCCCTCCCGATCCAAGCGGGTCCGTCTGCTCATCGGACGGCGCTCATGCCATTGTCGACCTGCAGAATCTGCCCGGTGATGGCCGCGGCGTCCGGCGACAGCAGGAAGGCCGCCATGGCCGCCACGTCGTCGGCCGTGGCCACCCGCTTCAAGGGATGGCGCTCGGCACTGGCCTCCCGCTTGGCCTCTGAGGAGAGTAGAGCCGCCGCAAGGGGCGTATCCGTCAAGGAGGGGGCGATGGCGTTGGCCCGGATGTCCGGCGCAAACTCACACGCCATGGTCCGGATGAGCCCTTCCAACGCGCCCTTGGCCATGGCAATCGAGGCATGGAACCCCATGCCCGTCTGGACCGCCACAGTGCTGAACCCCACAATGGAAGGCTGCCCTCCGATGGGGTCGGCCGCAGCAGCCTTCAACAACTTGAGGTTGGCCTGCACCGTCTGCAGGAGCCCCATGGCATTGACTTTAAAGTCTTCGAGAATCACCTCGGGCTTGACACCCCGGACCGGCTTCAGGTTGATAGTGCCCGGGCAGTAGACCAGACCATCGAGGCGGTCTGTGAAGGAGGACAGGTCGCAGGGATGAGCCGCCGCGTCGAAGACCAGACCGGTGTAGTTCCCTTCGGCCTGGGCACCGGTACGGGACACCCCAATCACCTTGTCGCCCCGGTCCAAGAGACGCTGACGCAAAGCGAGGCCGATGCCCTTGCTGTCCCCGATGATGGCGATGGTCCTCATGCCGTCCCGTCTTGCAAGGCCATCAACTTCGCCTCGACCTCTGCGGCCTTGGCGGTCATCTCATCACTGCGGGCGCGGTCCACCGTGCTGAGGCGGTGCGCTTCGGACAACAGCCGGGCATGCTCCTTCCGGAGCTTCTCGGCGGGGTCCTTCTTGAACAATCCGAACATGCCGGAACAACAGCCGGGCCCGGCCACAGGTTCGGGAATGCAACGAAGCCCGGCCCCGGACAAAAAGAAAGCCGCTCCGGAATTCCGGAGCGGCTCCCAAAAGGCGCTGAGCGCCAGAAGATTACTGCTTGTTGGTCGGGCCGGCGGCGTTCTTGACCGGGGCGCCCACCGTCTGAGCGACGGCTTCGATCTTGCCCTTGATGCGGATCACCTTGGTCGGCTCGTTGGAGGCGTTGGAGGTGATGGTGACACTCTTGTTGATCGGGCCGACACGCTTGGTGTCATACTTGACCTTGATCTCACTGGTGGCACCCGGCATGATGGGGTCCTTGTCGCACTGGGGAACCGTGCAACCGCAGGAACCCTTGCAGCGGGAAATGATGAGGGGCTCGGTGCCGTCGTTGGTGACGGTGAAGACGCAGTTGCCGTCGCCACCCTGATCCATGGTGCCGTAGTCGTGGACCTCCTTGTCGAGGCTGATGACCGGACCATTGACCACTTCCTGAGCGGAAGCGAGGGCGAAACCGCCGAAGACCACGGCGAGGGTAAGGAGGACCTTTTTCATGATGGAAAGGGTTGAAATGTGTTCTGCCTCCAAGATACGGGGGGCAATCCGCAGGTCAGAAAGGGGTTAACGCGATTTTAACAGGCTAAATTTGGCGCCGCATCCGCCCCATTCGCCTGCGCCATGGCCCAAGAGATCCCCTCCCATTACGATCCGACCACCGTCGAAGACCGCTGGAACCAAGTCTGGGAAGACGCCAAGGCCTTCCGCAGCGTCCCTGACGACCGGGAGCCCTACACCGTAGTGATCCCCCCGCCCAACGTGACGGGCGTGCTCCACATGGGCCACATGCTCAACAACACCATTCAGGATGTCCTCGTCCGCCGCGCGCGGATGCAAGGCAAGAATGCCTGCTGGGTGCCGGGAACCGACCACGCCTCCATTGCCACCGAAGCCAAGGTGGTCCGCAAGCTCCGCGACCAGGGCATCAAGAAGTCCGACCTCAGCCGCGACGCCTTCCTCGAGCACGCCTGGGACTGGACCCGCGAACACGGCGGCATCATCCTGAAGCAGCTCCGCAAACTTGGCGCCAGCTGCGACTGGGAGCGGACCAACTTCACGCTGGACGAGCACTATTCCCGCAGCGTCATCGACACCTTCCTCGACCTGCACGCCAAAGGCCACATCTACCGCGGCCTGCGCATGGTCAATTGGGACCCCCAGGCCCTCACAGCCGTCTCCGACGAGGAGGTCCTCCACACCGAGGAGCAGTCCAAGCTCCACCACGTGCGCTACCAGGTCGAAGGCACGAACGACTGGCTCACCATCGCCACGACCCGACCGGAGACCATCCTCGCCGACACGGCCATCTGCATCCATCCGGAGGACGAACGCTACACCCACCTCCACGGCAAGCGGGCCATCGTCCCCGTCTTCGGCCGGAGCATCCCGATCATCCTCGACGAGTACGTCGACCGCGAGTTCGGAACGGGTTGCCTCAAGGTGACCCCCGCCCACGACCCGAACGACCACGAACTCGGCCAGAAGCACAACCTCGAGGTCATCGACATGCTCAACCCCGACGGCACGGTCAACGCGGTCGGCGGAGAATTCGAGGGACAAGACCGGTTCGAGGCCCGCAAGACCTTCACAGCTGCACTCGACGCGGCTGGCCACCTCGTCAAGGTGGAGGACCACCCCAACAAGGTGGGCCGCTCCGAGCGCACCGGCGCCATCATCGAGCCTCGCCTCTCCATGCAGTGGTTCGTCGCCATGGAAGAGCTGGCCAAGCCCGCCCTCGACCATGTGATGGATGACACCATCCAGTTCCACCCGGCCAAATTCAAGAACAGCTATCGCAATTGGATGGAGAACGTCAAGGACTGGTGCATCTCCCGCCAACTGTGGTGGGGCCACCGGATCCCGGCGTGGTATTACGAAGGAGAACCCACCTCTGCCGAGGCGAAGTATGTGGTCGCTGCCGATGCCGACACCGCAGCCGCGATGGCCACGGAAGCCGCCGGCCGCACCATCACCCCGGCCGACCTGCGCCAAGACGAGGATGTACTCGACACCTGGTTCAGCTCTTGGCTCTGGCCAATCAGTGTCTTCGACGGATTCTACACCCAGGAGGAAGTCGATTACTACTACCCCACCAATGACCTCGTCACCGCTCCGGAGATCATGTTCTTCTGGGTCGCCCGGATGATCATCGCTGGATACGAGTACCGTCAGGCTCCGCCCTTCCGCAACGTCTACTACACAGGCATCGTGCGGGACAAGCAAGGCCGGAAAATGTCCAAGTCGCTCGGCAACAGCCCCGACCCCATCGAACTCATGCAGCAGTATGGGGCAGACGGGGTTCGCGTCGGCATGCTGCTGACCTCACCAGCCGGCAACGACCTGCCGTTCGACGAGAGCTTGTGCGAGCAAGGACGCAACTTCTCCAACAAGATCTGGAACGCGTTCCGCCTGGTCAAGGGATGGGAAGTCAGCGAAACCGCTGCCCAGCCTGACCACGCGGCCGCCGGCATCCGCTGGTTCGAAGCCCGCTCCGAGCAGGTACTGGCCGATATCGAGCAGAGCTTTGCCGAATTCCGTCTGAGCGAGGCCCTCATGGCCACCTACAAGCACATTTGGGACGACTTCTGTTCCTGGTACCTCGAGCTCGCCAAGCCGACCTACGGCGAGCCGTGCGATCGCGCCACCTACGATGCCACGGTGCGACTCTTCGAACGCATGCTGTCCTTGCTGCATCCGTTCATGCCGTTCCTCACCGAGGAAGTTTACAGCCTGCTTCAGGAGCGGCCCAAGGGCACATTGATGTGCACCGCACCCTTCCCGACGCGTTCGGGTGACGCCGTCGACGGGCAGCTCCTCGCCGACTTCGACCAGACCACCCGCATCGTGGCCGAGGTCCGGGGCATCCGACAGAAAGGACACATCCCCAACAAGCAGGCCCTCGACCTGAAGGTCATCGTCGACACCGACGGCAAGCCCTACCCCGCCGCCCTCGAAAGCGTCGTCTGTCACCTCTGCAATGTCACGGGCGTGGAGCGTGTCGAAGAAAAGGTGACCGGGGCCTTCGGCTTTGTTGTGGAGACCCACGAATTCTTCATCCCAGCGGGCGATGCCGTCGACCTCGAGGCCGAGAAGGACAAAATCCGCAAGGACCTCGAATACCAGCAGGGCTTCCTGAACATCGTCCGCAAGAAGCTCAGCAACGAGAAGTTCGTCAACGGCGCCCCGGAACAGGTGGTCGCATCCGAACGCGCCAAGGAAGCCGACGCGGTCGCCAAGATCGAGGTGCTCCAGGCCCAGCTCGACGCCTTGGGCTGATCAGCGGGGCCGTCCCACGCGGTGGTCGAGGCTGTATCGCCCGCCGCCCATCAGGGCCAGCACCACAAACGGCACCAAGAAGAGAAGCGCGTGCTCTTTGTCGCTGATGGGGTCGCCCGCATGCGCACCAAACGCGGCGACCGCCATCGTGATCGCCGCCGGAACGGACATCCACCGGGTGAACAGCCCCAGCACGATGAAGGCCGGCGCCACGAGTTCACCGAACACCGCCAGCCCGAGCGACAGCTCCTCACCGAGCCCCATCCAGTCATAGAACCGGACCTCCCCTTCGGCGAGACCGGTCCGGAGCCGTTCCAACTTGCCCCAGCCATGGGGCACCATCAGGCCACCTGCGCCCGCGCGCAGCAACAGCATCGATGCATCCTTCTGCCAACTCATGCGGCAAAGTTGAGACCGGAACACAGTGGAATTGAGGAGGCCGTCCGACGTTTCGAACGGCCTTCCGTAACCAAAACCTAGAAGCCGTCGGGCTGCACCCCAAAGTCGACCCGACAGGGGCAATCTGAGCCCTCAATGCGCACCCACGACAACCGGCTCACGAGCGCCCCTCCCCCGTTTGTCCGCGCAAAAAGAAAGGCGCCCAGTGGGCGCCTTTCCTAATGTCATGTGCAGGTGATAATCACTCGCAGGTCTGGCCGAAGGCACCGAGCATGAGGAGCAAGTCACCCACAGCCGTGGCACCGTCGCCGTCGAGGTCCGTCGGACAAGAGCTCGTTCCGGTGATCTCGCAGGAACCGTCATCGTCCGTGGCCGCCGGGTTGAAGTTGTCGGCGTCCGGGTAAGTGCATCCCGCCACAATGGGGCTCATGCAGCTTCCGTCATCCTCACCGGC
>JAYYEI010000009.1:0-46674 GCA_036159995.1 Bacteroidota bacterium | reverse complement strand
TCCGGGACTTCGCCCTGAACCAACACCACGCAGGCAGCCGTCGGGCCTGATCCGCGTCGATGGGCACAACCTTCAGGAGCACGAGCAACCCTGTCGGTGTTCCAGTCGTATTTTCACCGAGCCTGTGGGGAAGATCACCTTGACTGATGAGTTGGCCGCTTCTGTGGCCTCATTGCCGCGCACATCGCTGGAAGCCATGGAGGCTGTTCAGTTGATGCGTCGCTTCGACACGAAATACGTCCTGCCCGAATCGTGGCTACCGGACCTCTTCGCGACGATGGCCCCTCATGCCCATGCACTGGAGGTGGCGGGTCAAGTGGAATGCCGCTACGACAACCTCTATTTCGAGCTCCCCGGCGAGCAATTCCTGGAAGACCATCTGCGAGGCAAGGCCCGGCGGATGAAGGTGCGTTCCCGAACCTATGGCAGCAACAGACTCACGTTCCTCGAAGTCAAGGAGCGTGTCCCGGGCGGCCGGACGGAAAAACACCGGATGGCCTGTCCGGAAGGGGTTGCCTCCTCATTGACAGAGTCGCAATTCCAGTTCCTCGAAGACCATGTGGACCGCTCACGGGAGCTCGAGGCGAGGCTGAACGGATCCTTCCTCCGCACCACGTTGGTCGACTTCGACCGGAAGGAGAGGGTGACCATTGACCGCAGCCTGGAGGCCGGACTCGTTGACCAGGACATGGAGCCCCTGCTGGAGGGCCTCGCCGTCATCGAAATCAAACAGCCCCGCCCGGACCGGTACACCCCCCTCCAGAAGTGGCTCCGGAACCTCACGGACCGGAAAGGGGCCATTGGCCGGTCCACCCGCATGAGCAAGTACACCATGGCCCGACTGGACCGGGACCCCGACATCGCCGGGCGCGCGTACCTTGCGACCTATCGGAGGCTACAGGACGCGCAGTCCTGGGCCGGGGACCTGCAAGCCTGAACCGCACATGACCGAGATCGCCCTGCATTTCGCAGCCAATTTGATTTCCTGCTGGATCATCGTCCGGATGATCTACCAATCCAAGGCCAAGCGCCGGGACTTCGTGTTCACCTTCACCATGGTGAGCGCCTCGGTGTTCCTGCTGTGTCGGATGCTGAGCGGGGTAGAGCTCGATCTCGCCTTCGCCCTCGGGCTGTTTGCCATCTTCGGCATCATCCGTTACCGCACCAATCCGGTGCCCATCCGGGAGATGACCTATCTGTTCCTGGTCATCGCCATGGCCGTGATGAACGCCTTGGCTCCGATGTCCATGGACTTGTTGGATGTGGCCATGGGCAATGGGCTCCTCTGGGCCATCGCCTTCATTCTCGAGCGGTTGCTCTTCGTGGAGCACCTCGTGACCAAGCGGGTGGTGTACGACCGGATTGAACTCCTTCAGGAAGGCCGTCGGGAAGAATTGAGGAAGGATCTCGGCGAGCGGATCGGGGAGAAGGTCGAGCGGATGGAGATCGGCAACGTGGACTTGCTCCGGGAAACGGCCGTCATCAAGGTCTCCTATCGGGGAGACGACCATTCGGAACACATCGACCCCACCGACAGCCTCTGAGATGCGGGTGCTTCCCCTGCTCATCCTGTTCGCCTGGTCTCACGCAGCGTCAAGCCAGGTCATTCTTCCGCCGGACCAGGACACCACCGAATGGCGGGGGTGGACCGGCATCCAACTTCAGTGGCGCCCGGTGAAGACGGTCACGGTGGCCTTCCAAGAGCAATGGCGGTGGAGAGACGACTTCACCCGCTTCGACCGTCGGTTCCACCAATTCGAGGTGGAATGGGACCCGAAGAGTCCCAATGCCTCCTTGGACCGCATCCTCAAGCCCCAAAGCTTGGCCGTTGGGCTGCGCCGGAGCACCCGGCCGGACAATCGGGGCGACGTTCAGGGCGTGGACAAGCTCCTGCGATTGCAGGTTGAGCATGGGATGGAGTTGGAGGCCGGCCGCTGGGAATTCAAGACGCGCGTCCGCTGCCAGCAGCAGACCGCCCTCGCCCTGAAGGGAGGCGAAGATCCCGCGGACTATGGGCAGCGCCGGATTTGGCGGTTCAAGGGTACCGTCAGCTACAACATCAAAGGGTGGAAATGGGATCCCGCGGTGTCCGTGGAGCGGTTCGTTGACCGGGTCCCGGAAGGATGGCAGCCGGATGGCGCTTGGCGCATGCGTCTGGCCACGGGCCGCAAGCTGGCCAAACGACAAAAGGTGTCGCTGTTCATCCAGCGAGACTGGATCGAGCGTTACAACCCGGCAGCCTCGGGCGTGGCCCTTGTGGAGATCGGGGCTGGGCTCGACGATTTGCGCCTCTTTGGCGCCGAGGAATGGACGGTGGGGCTGATGTACAGCCTCCGGTTGACATCCCCGAAGCGGAAAGGCGCCTGACCGGCGCGAATCAGCGCAAGCTCAGCACGTCTCCTTTGCACCGGAGCACAACCAGGCTGCCCGGACGGGCGGCAGGCCACGGCAGGCGGTTGGTTCCGGCCGGGAGCCATTCGACTCCCTGGCCCAGCACACGGCCGATGGCGTCATGCACCGTCCATTCGACCGCTCCGCCAACCCCCAAGCTCACGACGAGGTCATCCCCGTTGTGCTGCGCATGCCAGGCGGAAACTTCGTTCAGCCCATTGGTTTCGGCGAAGCTGTGGAAGGTGACCTCGTCACTGCCGGAATTGGCGACACCGAGAAGGTCTGCTGTGATGGAATAGCTGATGTCCGCGGGATTGGACAGCCCGTCTGCTCCGGTCACCACGATTTCGGCGTCCGCGAAATCAGCAGAGAACCGGGTCACGCGGGTGGGGGACCAGGAGCTGACGTAGAACCGTCCCTCGCCATCCATGTCCACCCCATCGAGGTTGCCCATGCCGGTGCCATCGACCAGCGGGGTGACGTCGCCGCTTTCGAGGTCGACGGAAAGAATGTCGGCATTGTTGCCCCAGCAGACCACCACGGCGCGAAAGTTGGCCTCGTCGATCACCACGCCGTTGGGGGTGGCCCCGAAGTTGCCGGCGAGCAGGCTATGCTCCATCTGTTGCGGTTCGGTGACGTCCACCGTGTAGATCCGGCCACTCGAGAAATCGCTGACCACAAGGAAGCCATCACTGTGGCTGCCCATCCCATTGAGGAATCCGACGCCCGGGATGCTCAGCGACCCCACTTCGTCGGCCGTTTCGAGATCATAGGCCCGGATGACGTTGTCTCCGATGGCATACAGGTGGCCATTGAGTACCTCCATGCCATGGGAAGCTTGGGCCTCCCCAAAGAAGGACCAGTTCTCACCGAGATCCTCGGTCACAAGGAGGCTGCTGCCATTGCTCACGAACCAGCGGTCCGAAGCGGGGTCGCATTCCACGGCCTCGATGTTGCCGGGTGTCTGGGCAGAGGAGAGGAAAGGAAGCAGGGCGAGGCTGCTGAGGATGAGGCAGCAGAAGGTTCGGTTCATGGTCACAAGGTAAGCATCGGGCAAATCACAGAACGTCCTATCTTTGCGGCCCCTTCCACGAAGGGAATCGGGATGTGGCGCAGTTGGTAGCGCGCGTCGTTCGGGACGACGAGGTCGCTGGTTCGAGTCCAGTCATCCCGACCTTGAAAAAGCCTCCACCCTTGGTGGGGGCTTTTTGCTGCTTGTGTGTTTCCGAATCCACAATCACGGGGGGAAAGGATGGCTCCGGATGTCATTGAGAGCACCTTGAAGCGAAATGGGAACATATACCGGGTATGCTCAGACAAAGGCCGCAGCGTTCCGCCGGTCCGAATTAGTTTCGCGCCCTCAAAATCCTACCCATGAACAAGAGCACCCTGCTCGGCATGTTTGCCGCCTGCACCCTCTTCGCCAGCTGCGATGATGGTGTGACCGAAGTGTGTGACGAGGGCAACAAGGCCGTCATCACCGTTTACAACAACTCCCTTTGTACCCCGGACGTCAGCGTTGGCGGTGATGAGATTGCCACGGACATGGGCATCCTCTCCACCCAGAGCGTGGAAGTGGACGCCGGTGACATTGACATTGAGTTCAGCCTTGCACTGTTCACCTTCTGCACGGCGCTCGACACCACGGTGACCGTGGCGTGCGGCGACTCCGTGTACGTCGAGTTCGATGGCGTGTGATCCGTCGCTCTGAACGACTTGAAAAGCCCGGCATCGACCGGGCTTTTCTTTTGGGTTGAATGTTCTGGGATTCGAGATTCGGCACGCCAGCTGGAAAATGAATTGTCCGGTGCCCCTGATCTGCCTGTGGTCGAACATGGCAGTGCCGTGGGCGTTACCTTGTCACCATGACCATCCGTGCCTTCGCGCTTTCCGCGCTCCTCCTCTTTCTCGCCCCCCTCATCTCGCTCGCCCAATGGTCGGATCCTACCGTGTCGGTGGATCCGAACGAAATCCGGCTGGTCTCGACATGGAGCGAGCCGGATGCGGGTTTCCAGTCCCGTCTGCGGGGCGGTCCCTTCTGGTCCCAATTCCGCGCTGAGCATCCGCGCTGGCAAGTCCAGTTTGACCCTTCGACGGGCACTGTGCACCGGGCCTATGGTCCCGCTTTTGCCGTGGAGGATGCCCCCCAGTGGATGGAAAGCCAACTGCTGTCTGCCGGCTGGAGTGCGGAGGTGGCCGAGTGGACGACCATCCCGATGGGAAAGCACGTGCTGTATCGTTCCCATCAAGAGGTGGACGGTCGCCCGGTGCTCGGAACGGAATTCGTGGTCAAAAGCGGATCGAGCGGAGTGATTTCGTGGGGAGCCCAATGCCACCCGGGCGCCACCTGGCCCACCCTGAACGATGAGTTGGGCGAGAATGCGCTTTTTTCGGCTGCGACCGAAGGGCTGTCCTTGGCGGACATGACGGTCGACCTGAAGGGGGAGTGGCTCTTGCCGACTCCGGTGGGGGGTGAACGAATTGCATTCGACCACCGGGCCGTCCGGGAAATCGACGTCCGTGGAATCAGCGAGCAAGGCGTGCCGGTCCAATACCGCACCCTGGTCGACCTGGAGGACGGCACCGTGTGGCTCCGCCAGAATGAGGTCAAGCACGTCGGACATCCCAAAGGGCCGGCCCACGCCCGCATTCAGCCCATGGGCCCGCCCGCCCTGCTGCAGATGATCAATTGCCAGCTGACCGGCACCGTTCACTTGACACAGCCCTTTGAAGCCCCGGTGGAGGTCGGACTTGGACATCTCCAGGTTCAAACCATGCAGGGGGCCATGACCGCCTCGGAAGGCGGGATGGTCGTGCTCGACACCGAACAACCCCAAGAGCTCGGCTTGCAACTCCAGGGCCTGTGGAGCACGGTGACCACCAATGATGTCACGCCCTCTCTCGATACGGAGGTGTCCGGCGACACCGTCATCAGCCTGGACGATGCGGCCAACATCCGGGAGTTGAGTGCCTATCACAACGTCAACCGCATCCACGACCACATGTCGACTTGGTTGCCCGACTTCGACGGTCTGGATTTCTCCCTGCCCACCCTCGTGGATGTGAATGGGACCTGCAACGCCTTCTACACGCCGGGATCGCCGAGCATCAACTTCTACAGCGAAGGAGATGGGTGCAATGCTTTCTCGGTGGTGAGCGATGTCGTGTTCCACGAATACGGCCATGGCATCAACGACCTGTTCTACGAGAGCCAGGGCGGGGCCTTCACCAATGGGGGCATCAATGAGGGCTACGCGGACTTCTGGGCCATCAGCCTGACTGGCAATCCCGTCTTGGGGGCCGGATGCTACATGGAAGACGAGTCCTTCTTCATCCGCCGGTACGACGAGAACCCGAAAGTCTATCCGCAGGATTTGGTCGGCCAGGTTCATGCCGACGGAGAAATCATCTGTGGCGCGTGGTATGACACGCACCTTCTGATGGGGGGCGATTGGGACGCCACCATGGCCCTCTTCGTGGCGGTCTATCCCGGCCTCCAGGCCCAAACCCAGAACGGCAACGAGGGGGAGGCGTTTGTGGAAATCCTACTGGACGTGCTCCAAGCGGATGACGACGACGACGACTTGTCCAACGGCACGCCCAATGGAAACGCCATTCTGGAGGGCTTTGGAATGCACGGCATCTCGCTCTTCAGCAGTGTCGACATCCAACACGACGCCATCGAATTCGCGAGCGAGGCGGAACCGATCACGGTGGAAGCCGAAGCGGCCATTCTCTTCCCGTTCGGCCAGTATTTCAGCACATGTGACCTCCACTACCGGACCTCGCCCTTTGACCCCTGGACCGTGGTTCCGATGGAGGAGGGAAGCAACGATGTGTTCGTGACCACCCTGCCTGCCCAGAACCCGGGTACAGTGGTGGAGTACTTCTTCGGCATCAGCGACCTCTTCGGGGCGACCAGCGCCATCACGCCATTCTCGGCGGAAGACGTTGCCAACCCGAACCTGCCGTTCAACATCATCGTCGGCATGGAGCCGGTCCTCATCGACGACCAGGACGACTACTCGGAATTCGGATTCTGGGAGATCGGACTGCCCGAGGACAACGCGGAGACCGGGGAGTGGGAGTCCACCATCCCCGTCGGATCATACAGCACGCCGGGCGATGCGTCCAGCATCTGCGCCCCGGCCGAGGACCACACTCCGGGGGATGGCCTGTTCTGTTTCCTGACGGGCGTCAGCCCGGGAGCCGATGCCGGAATCGGTTCCAACGATGTGGACGCAGGCTCCACGACCCTTCAGTCGGAAGCCATCGACTTGAGCGGGATGGTGTCGCCCATCCTCAGCTACTGGCGGTGGTATGTCAACGCGCCGGCCTCCGGCGCCAACCCGGGAGCCGACTGGTGGCAGGTCCACGTCAGCGATGATGGTGGGCAGAACTGGGTCGAAATCGAGGAGACCCTGACCCAGGACATCCGGTGGCGCCGCAATGCCTTCGCCATTCAGGAGTATGTCGACCTGACCGACGAGTTCAAGATCCGTTTCGTGGCCTCGGACAGCCTGCGGCCCGGACAGGAATATGAAGGGGGCTCGCTCATCGAAGCCGCCGTGGATGACTTGCTCATCCTCGATCTGGCCAGCCTCGATGTGGCAAATGAGAGCGCTGCGGCGGACATCGTCGCCTGGCCGGTTCCGGCGCGGGATCGGATCCACGCAGCAGGCTGGGCCCCCATGACTCCAATCCGTCTTCTCGATGGTACCGGCAAGCTGGTCGCTGAAGAAGCTTCCGATGCCCATGGCCAGGTTCACTTCAACCTGCCCCCGGGATTGACCGGCTCCGCCCTCATGACGGGAATGCGACGGTCAGGTGAAGTGGGTGTGAAGAAAGTGGTGCTCATGCGGGAATGAGGAATGTGCGGCGCATCTTTGCGCCCGCATTTCAAGAAAATGGCAAAAAGCACCAAGCCGCGCAGGATGGCCATCCGCGCTGAATGGCAACGGGACAGCGAGTCTGCCCCCGGCTTCAACAAGTACTTCATCACCATCCGGGAAACCGATGGCACAGAAGTGAAAGTCCCGGCTTACGGCCGGGACATGCAGGATGCGCTCAGCCGTCTGGTGAAGACGGAACGCACGGAGAAATTCGTGGAGACGACGGAGCGGATTCCCGACTACGTCTACATTCTGTTGTTCCTCGGAACACTCGGGGTGGGGGCCACGCTGAGCACAGCGGCCAACAACCCGCTCTACTTCGCGGTCGGAGCAGGAGCCCTGGTCGTGGTGATCGGGTTGTTCCTGCTCCGAACGCGGAAGTAAAGCTGTGGAGGTCAGTGGCCGATGACCTCGGCCCCCGAGGTGGGAGACACCCACTCGACGTGGACGAGGACGGCATGGATTGGCATGGCGCTGCGGACCTTCATGAAGCCTTGGACCGCGAGCTGTTCCGTGCTGTAGAATTGGCGGACGTCGAGGGTCTTGACGACTCCGGGAGCGACGCGCACTTCGAAGATGGCATTGAATCCATAGCGGTTCTGGTCGTGACCACGGTCATAGACAGGAACCGGAAGGGTGTTGGCATAGCTGTTGTCAAAACCGGTGAGGGCGTGGCGCTCAGCAGATCCGGGAGTTTGGGCCTGGGCGAAACCGGCGAAACTGATGGCGGCGAGAAGGAAGAGGGTGCGGAAGGGCATCATGATTCTTGGAATTTCCCACCCTTACGTCCGGAAATCCCCAAGGTTGCGTTTCCGGTCAGGAAACCGGCGCGGCTATCTTTGAGGACATGGGAAGAGCCTTTGAATTCCGCAAGGAGCGCAAGATGAAGCGGTGGGCCGCGATGTCCAAAACGTTTGCCCGCCTCAACAAGGACATCATTCTCTCCATCAAGGAGGGGGGCGGCATTGCGGACCCGGACTTGAATGCCCGGCTGAGGGCCGTCATCCAGAACTGTCGTGCGGCCAACATGCCAAAGGACAACATCGAGCGGGCCATCAAGAAGGCCACGGACAAGGATGCCGCGGATTTGAAACAGGTCACCTTCGAAGGCTACGGCCCCCATGGCATTGCGGTGTTCGTCGAAACCGCCACGGACAACAACAATCGGACGGTGGCCAACGTCCGGAGCTATTTCAACAAGTGCAACGGCAATCTTGGGACGACGGGAAGCGTGGAGTTCATGTTCACGCACGTCTGCCATTTCAAGGTGCCCGCCGAGGGCATCGACGCGGAAGAGCTCGAATTGGAGCTGATTGACTTCGGAGCCGAGGACATCGGCGTCGATGAGGATGCCATCATGATCTATGGCCCCTTCGAGAGCTACGGAACGCTCCAGAAAAAATTGGAGGATGACGGCCGGGAGATTCTCGAATCCGGTTTTGATCGGATCCCTACGGACACCAAGGAACTCGACCAGGAAGCCACGGCTGAGGTCGAGAAGCTCATCGAGAAACTGGAAGAGGACGATGACGTCCAGAACGTCTTCCACACCATGTCCTCCAGCACAGAGGACGAAAGCTGAGCATCAAGAACTGAACGCCTCGTCACTCGCACACCTCGCCAAACTCGACGAGAAGCTGAAGCAGGTCGTTGGTACCCACGACACCGTCAGGCACGATGTCTCCGAGACAACTCTGATCGGAAGCAAACACGCAACTGCCATTGTCCACGTCGGCATTCAAGTCATAGTTGAAGGCCTGTGGGTAGGTGCAGCCACACGAGGCAGGGTGATCGAGAATTTCGAAGCTGACGGAGGCCGTCTGACCGCCTTCATCCGTGGCTTCGATCGTGTAGGCACCAGCAGGGAGTGCGGCCAAGTTGAAATTCGTCTGATAGGTGACCGCCCCGATGGCCCCGCTCGCGGTCAATTCCACCAACCCGGTGGAGCTGCCGGCACAGCGCGTAGAGTAGGCCGTGGCCTCAATGGAAAGTTGAGAGAGGCCGACATGAGCGCAGAGCACTGCGGCCAGAAGAAGGGTCGTGCGGAGCATGGTCAACATTTGGTTCATTGAATTTATGAATAACCGAGATGCGATTCATCGCAACCAGAAATCCTCAGCTGTAAAATATATAAGAAATACCGAAGAGCCATATATAAGTATTGAATTGCAGTATTTCTCTGTGAAGGAAAATGCTCTTGAACTCGGGCCTGCGTGTGTTTTCATGGTCGAGCTCCTGTCATGACAATTCCAGATCACCTGATGCGATTTGATGGGAGAGGTCAAGGCGTAACCCTCGCACGGTGGTTGCGTATGTGCTTTCGTCCCAAAAGGCGGTCAAAACCGACTGTTTCTCTAGGAATTTGTATATTCATAGATGAAACCCCTACTATGCTCCGCAAAGCAGCAATCTTGATGTGCCTTTTGGCCTCCGCTGGGCTGACCCAGAGCCAACTCATCCTCGTGGAGAACCTCACGACAGGCACTGGGCATGAGACCATTGCGGAAGCCATCGACAATGCCTCCCCAGGGGACCATCTTGAGCTGTCGGCCAACACGTTCGGTGTGGCTTGCCCGGAATGATCAACAATCTCCGCTCCGGGTTGCGCGCTTGAGGCCCGGATCCAGCGGCATGCGATGGCCCCGTCGCATCATCAAGCGACACCAAGATCGCGATGCGCCGCAAACCGAAACCAGACAGCCCCAGGAGGGAGGTCGCCCTCGTGCTTTTCACGGTGGGGCTGTTGCTTGCGCAGCCCAAACTTCAGGCTCAACATTGGTCCGACGGCCTCCTTCCCGGTGCCGATTGGGCCCAGGCAAAGGCCGACTTCGACAGCACATGGTCCGACAGCCTTCCCACCAAGGG
The DNA here is from genome assembly GCA_036159995.1 of Bacteroidota bacterium. GTDB lineage: Bacteria > Bacteroidota > Bacteroidia > Flavobacteriales_D > Sanyastnellaceae > UBA8752. Next base: position 36,526 of record JAYYEI010000009.1, on the reverse strand, counting down.
AAAGGGGTTCAAGCCTTTTCAGAGGTGGTGGCACTTCGCGGAAAAGCGGTGGGCGTTCGACGCCGCCGGACAAGAGCCCTTCCATTCGAATTCTCCGTGGTTGGCGACCCAAGCGGAACGGGCGGGCCGACAGGCGAGGACCACGCCACTTCCCACGGTCTGGTCACCCGCCACACCGTCCGGACTGCCTTTGCACAATGGGGCTGGACGCGTCAATCGTCTGGTCATTGATCCAAACGATTCTTCTCGGTGGATTGCTTGCGCACCCAGTGGAGGCGTGTGGCAGACATTGGATTCAGGCGACAATTGGTCCTTGCTCGGCACATCGGACTGGGCCGGAATGGGGGTGTCGGACGTGGCCTTTCACCCGGAGAATCCCGGGCATGTGCTTGTGGCCACTGGCGACGCGGATTTCGGCAGTGCCTACGGGGTGGGCCTCATGGAAACCACGGATGGGGGACAAAATTGGGAACCCACCGGTCTCGCTTTTGGGCTTTCGGATGCCAATTCGGTGAGCCGGGTCCACCGCATGGCCGGAGCCCCGGACCACATCCTTGCGGCCACGACGGATGGCATCTGGATCAGCACGGATGGCGGGGATACTTTCGAGAATGCGCTCGAAGGCCTCTGTTCGGATCTCTTGCCTCATCCGGGAGACTCGTCCGTATGGCATGCTGCCCTGCGGCCGGGAGAGATTGTCCGATCGACGGACGGAGGAGCCAGTTGGGCCCCAGTCTCAGGATTGCCCAACCCCTTCGGAATCAGTCGATTTACACTCGCTACTTCGCCTGTTGCGCCAAACGAAGTCTGGGCCATTGGCGCCCGATCCAGCACCCAGGGATTGGAGGGCATTTACCTCAGTACCGACAGTGGAGCGAGCTACACAGAGATTCCCGATGTACCCAACCTCCTGGGGTACACGGTCAACGGCATGGACCTCGGTGGTCAGGGATTCTATGATCTCGCCCTCGCGGTGGATCCCCTCGATCCGGACCGAGTCGTGGCCGGTGGGATCAACCTCTGGGAAACGCGGGACCGCGGTAATACATGGAACTGCCTTGGCCATTGGTTCGGTGGAGACTCGGTTCCCCTCGTGCATGCAGACCACCACGCATTGACCTTCGTCCCCGGAACGTCTGACGTCCTTTCCGCCCATGATGGTGGCGTTGCCCGCGTCACGGAGCAGGGCATTCAGGACCGTTCGGATGGACTCGACATCGGTCAGGTCTATCGCCTCGGGTTCTCGGAAAACCGCCTCGACCGCCTCCTGACCGGTTGGCAGGACAATGGGGTCAACCAGTTGGACCGTGGCATCCATGCCCAGGTCCTGGGTGCTGACGGCTTCCATTGCATGATCCACCCTGAGCATCCGGACACCCTCTACGCCGCGGAATACTACGGTCGAACTTTTCGATCACCGGATGGAGGGTGGAGCTGGCACGAGTGGATCGGCGGCAGTGGGGAAGGCGTCCACGAGCGTGGTGATTGGGACACCCCCATGCAATTCGCACCCGGCGGCCCGGGACGAGCCTTTGTGGCCAAGCGCAGGCTCTACCACACGAACGACGACGGCGCCACTTGGAGCCAGTCCAACGCTCTTCCCGGCGATCAGATTGAAGTGTTGGCCTTGACCCCCGCTCAGGACAGCCTCGCTTTGGTGGCCAAGGGGACCTTGGCTTTCTTCACCGAGGACCTCCAGAACTGGACCCCTTTGCCCGGAATGCCGGGTCTGCCGATCACCGACGCGGTGTTGCACCCGGATTCAGCCGGAGTTTGGTGGCTTTCCTTCGGCGGGTATGATGCTGAGAACAGGGTCTGGAAAACCACCGATGGGGGGAGCTCTTGGAGCTCGGTCGGAACGGGCCTCCCGGCCCTTCCCGTCAACACGATGGTGATGGACGAGGCCACGGGGGACCTGTATGCCGGCACCGATGCGGGCGTCTATGTCCGGGCGACCGGCAGTGGTGCCTGGGACCCGTACAAGGCGGGGTTGCCCGAGGTGCTGTGTTCGGACCTCGGCATTCGAAAGAGCACGGGGGAATTGCTCCTCGCCACCTATGGGCGGGGCCTGTGGAAGGCTCCGTTGCGGGAGCTCCCGGACCGGGATGGAGCTGCCCTTCACATCGAGGGGGCCGGGGACCGGGAGTGTGGCGCCATTCCCAACGTTCGGCTCGTCCTTCGGAATGCCGGGACGGACACCCTTGTGGCCGCCACCGTGGTCTGGGCGGGAGTGGACACTGTGGACTACGGCTTTGTGCTGCCGCCCAACCGTGTGGCAGAATTGCCTTGGCCCAATGTCCTGCCTGATGTCTTGCCCTACGGGACGACGCTACAGGCCCGACTGGCCAACGTCGTGGGGGTCACCGGGTCCGTTCAGGACGGACTCCTGACCTCCGGGCCGGATGCGGTGGCAGAGAATGACGTGGCGGAGGCTGATTGGCGACATCGGGCGCTTGCCGGCCCGGTATTCATCCGGACACTCTCAGACTGCAAACCCCTTGAGCTCTCATGGGCTCTGCTCGACAGCGCAGGGACCAGGATGGGAGAGGGGCTCCATTTCGCTGCCGAACAGTGGACCACGGACACCCTGTGTCTTGTCCATGGGGACTACACCATCCAGCTCCACGATCTGGGAGACAATGGGGTCGCAGGCGCGGAATGCGGCATGACGGGCACCATAGACGTGATGGCCTTGGGAGGCGGAACAATCTGGTCTGTTCTGGATTCGAACGGCCCCGGTCCGGGCTTCAGCGATGGCAGTACGGGGTCCTTTCTCCTGCCGGTCATCGGATTCAATGGGTGCACTGACCCGGAGGCCTGCAACTTCGATCCGGCTGCATCCACTGACAATGGGACCTGTGATTACGCCTGCCCCAACCCCTCTTGTCCGGGCGACGTCGATGGGGATGGCGTTCATGGGGCCACCGACATTCTCGTGATCCTGTCCCAATTCGGCTGTACCGCCGATTGCACATGGGACATCACGGGAGATGGCACGGTCTCCACCCACGACATCCTCGCCTTGTTGGCATTGTACGGCGAGACGTGCTCGGATTGAGCCGGAGCGGTGCATCTTGCGCCCCCAATGCCGCAGCGTCCTTCCCGTCCGAAACCGGTGATCCTCCGATGGATTGCCGAAATCGAAGCGCCCCTCCATGCGCAAGTGCGTTCCCAGCTCGGCCTCGCCAGCACCACCGCAGCCCGCAACCTGATCAAGGGCGGTGCCGTGAGGGTCTCGGATGAAGTCATCAAGATCCCCTCCACGGTGATCAAGGTGGGGCAGGAGATTTCCGCTCCCGAGGCCAAGGACCTGAGGAAACTGGAGGCGGCCGACAGCCCGAAGTCCATCCGGCCAGCAGATGATCTGCCGTTTGAGATTCTCTACGAGGACAATGACCTGTTCTGCTACATGAAACCGGCCGGCTGGGTCGCCGCGTCGCCCAATCCCCGGGTGGACACCAGTTTCACACGGGTCAAGGAATTTCTCATCGCACGGGATCTGGAGCAAGGGAATGTGGAGCGTCCGGTGCACTTCGTGAACTTGCTCGACAAGGACAGCAGCGGCATCGCCGTGGTGGTCCGGGACATTGCCCTTCGCCGCCGCCTGCAGGAGAAGTGGGGTGAGTTCCGCTTCGAGTCGTACTTGCTTCTTCGGGGCGAGATGCCGGAGGATGGCGAGTTCAGCGCCCGCCGCAAGCCGGGGGAGAAGTACTCGGCCAAGAAGTTTCCCTTCCGGAAAATGCGGTCAGGTGGACGGTTCACCATCTTGCGGGTTCAAGCCGGCCTTCAGGACATTCCCGAAATCCTGCCCGGTCTCCGGCACCACAACTGCATGGTCTGCGGCCTTGGACAGGACGCGCCGGACCCGCTTGGTCGTCAGGGCGTCCATTTGTTCCGTGCGGTCCTGACCGATCCAACCCTGGACGCCATGTGGGAAGTGAAGACCCGCATGCCCAAGGAGTTTCTCCGGGTCGTGAAATGAGAAGCGCCCCGACGTTTCGGGGCGCTTCAACCTTAACCAAATCTGTGCAGGCTTGCCGCCTGCACTTTGAACCATATCTCGCTGCTTTCAGCTGTAAAGAGAAAAGCAAGCCCCGTGCCAAAACCGTCAAAGGGCTGATTCTGACTCCCAACGAATGCCAATGGACGGCGCGTGGGGGAGGCTATCTTCGGGACGTTGAAACCGTCTGAAATGAGCAGAACCGTCGTCATCGCCTCCGCCCGCCGCACCCCGATGGGGTCCTTCCTCGGCGCCCTCTCCACCGTTCCCGCCCCCAAACTGGGCTCCATCGCCATCCAAGGCGCGCTGGATGCCGCTGGACTCTCCTCCGATCAGGTGGACGAGGTCTTCATGGGCAATGTGCTGCAGGCCGGCCTGGGCCAAGCCCCGGCCCGACAGGCCGCCATGGGCGCGGGCATTCCCGACACGGTTCCCTGCACGACCGTCAACAAGGTCTGCTCCAGCGGCATGAAGGCCATTCACCTGGCGGCCAACGCCATTGCCCTCGGGCAGATTGATGTCGCCATCGCAGGGGGCATGGAGAACATGTCCCAGGTGCCGCACTATCTCAGCGGCCGGCAGGGCGTCAAGCTGGGGAACCTGAAGGCGGTCGACGGCATGGTCCTCGACGGCCTGACCGATGTCTACCACAACCACCACATGGGCCTCTGTGCCGAACTCTGCGCCAAGGAGCACGAATTCAGCCGCGAGGATCAGGATGCCTTTGCCATTGAGAGCTATCGCCGGTCCGCTGCCGCGTGGGAGGCCGGGGCCTTCGCCGAAGAGGTCGTTCCTGTGCCGGTCCCTCAGCGAAAGGGCGACCCGGTCATGGTCACCGAGGACGAGGAGTTCCGCAACGTGAAGCTCGAGAAGATTCCCGCCCTGCGTCCCGTTTTTGACAAGGAAGGGTCGGTCACAGCGGCCAACGCCAGCACCTTGAATGATGGCGCCAGTGCCCTCGTCCTGATGTCGGCGGACAAGGCCGCGGAATTGGGGGTGACTCCTTTGGCCACCATCCTGTCCAATGCGGATGCAGCGCGTGAACCCGAACGGTTCACCATTGCGCCCGCCAAGGCTGTGCCCATCGCCCTCGATCGGGCAGGCATGAGCCTGAATCAGATGGACCTCGTGGAATTGAATGAGGCTTTCTCTGTGGTAGGATTGGCCAACATGAAGCTGCTCGGCTTGGATGCCGACAAGGTCAACGTGAACGGTGGTGCCGTTTCGCTCGGCCATCCCCTAGGTAGCTCCGGGAGCCGCATCGTCGTGACGCTGATCTATGCCCTGAAGCGACATGGCAAGCGCTATGGCGCCGCCGGCATCTGCAATGGAGGAGGAGGGGCGAGCGCCATGGTGATCGACTGCGGAGCCTGATGGAAGGCGTCATCCGCGTCCCCTTGGCCCCTGTGCGCTTCGAACCCTCGGACCGGGCGGAAATGGTCACCCAGGCCCTCTTCGGTGAGCTCCTGGACTTGGAGCTGGTCGAAGGACAGCCCAATTGGGCCAAGGTCCACCTGCACTTCGACGGCTACCGAGGGTTCATTGACCCCAAACTCGTGGACACGTCGGAGGAAGCCGTGGAGGCTTTCGAGTCCGATTGCCTTCAGCTCACCACCCCCTTGACTGCCTTTGAATGGGCAGGACGGACATTGAACCTGCCGGCAGGCAGCCGGATTCCTCGCGCCGCGTTTCCGGACCACGACCCAGCTCCCCTTTCCGATGTTCTGGCCGCGGCCATGCAGTTTCTCGGAGCACCTTACCTGTGGGGTGGCAAGAGCATTCTCGGCATGGACTGCAGTGGCTTGACGCAGTTGGCCGGAGCCCTCTGCGGCATGGACATCCCCAGGGATGCGAGCCAACAATGGGCTGATTCAAAAGACCACCGTGCCGGTTGGAACGAATTGCAGCATGGTGACCTCGTGTTCTTCCACAAGGAAGGGCAGGACGCGGTGACCCATGTCGGCCTGGCGCTGGACTCCGGGTCAGGAGAATGGACGGTCCTCCATGCGTCGGGCGAGGTTCGCCTCGATGCATTGACACCAGACGGCATTGACCGCAACGGCTCCTTGACCCACCTTTGGACGGGCGCTACGGGGTGGGGCGTCAGCGCTGGATGACCAGCCGTTCGACGCCATCTGACGACCGGAACAGGTAGACACCGTCGCCCAGCCCATCAAGGCCGAGTTGCTGGTTCGCTGACCGGAATGCACCACAACGCAAAATCCGTCCTCCCAGATCCAGAACTTCCCACGGCTGACCAATGAGGGAGGGGTCCACAAGGAGTTGTACCGTGCCCCGGTTCGGATTGGGCTGCAGCCTCACGAGGGGACTAGATGGATCCAATGCCCCGATACCAGTCAAAAGGGGCGTCTCAAGGGAAATGTCCTCATCTCCCTCCTGGTATTCTACGTAGTCGAGGAAGACGAAGAACATCTCGTCCTCGGTGTTGTCGCCGTAGACGACGTTCTGGGGAGGTGAGCTCGGATTGAACGGGTTGTCGGCCGTGTTGTCATAGACGGCAATCGCTTCCAAGGTGTAGCCCGCCGGAATTTTGGTCAGGGTGGGAAACGTGAAGAACCCCTGCCAGTTGAAGTCCCAATCGGGAATGGAAATCAGCGGAATGGTGTCATTTCCATCGGCTGAGGTGGCGAACACATCCCAGCTGGCTCCGATCAGGTGGCAATGGGGCACAATGTTGATGAGGCTGATGTCGCTGCTGATGTCGAATTCCCCGTGGAAGACCTTGACTTGGTTGGCCGGGATGAAAAACGGCTCCCCAAGGTCCCAAGGTCCCATGATGCCGGTGGTCACCTCCCGCTCGACGGGGCCCTCCGTGAAGAAGACATTGATTTCCGTCTGGTCGGATTGTTCCACGGCAGAAGGGCCATAGTGCATCTGGACCAGCAGGTCGCTTCCTGCCGGAACCACCCGGCCAATGCCCTCTGGGTACACCACGGGCAGGGTGCCTGGTACCCATCCGCCGAAGAAGTTCTCATACGCGTCAAAGCCGAAGTCTCCGAAGCTCTCGTAGCCGAGATCGGGGTCCTCCGCATCGAGGTTTGCCGCCGTCCCAGAAATGTCGATGCCCAAGATAGCGTGGTGGGCAATGGCGTGGTTGCCTGGCATAACCTCCAGCGAACGGATGGTCATGTCCGTATCGAAACCAGTCGGAAGGACAAAGACCTGATACTGGTCCGTCATGGAACCTTCGTGCACATACGGAGCAGGCATGGGCATCACGAGATCCGGATCTCCGACCTGGCTGGCTTCAGGGAAGACGGGCAGGCCCGGGTTCTCGGCAGGGTTTCCCTCGGGCTTTCCGGCATCGACCCAGGCACTCAGGGTTTCGATCTCTTCCGCACTCAACACCCGTTCCCCCACAAAGTGGCTGTAGGTCGGGTCCGGCGTCCACGGGGGCATGTAGCCGGTGGACGTCACGTATTCGATGAACTCGCCGTAGGCAGACACCTCCTCGAACGTGGTGAATGGCATTGGTCCGATTTCGCCCACCCGGTGACACTGGGTGCAGTTCTCGTGGATGATTGGGGCCACATCCGCGTGGTAGGTCACACCTTGACCGTGGACGGAGGAGACAAGGACCAAAAGGGGGAGGAGAAGGAAGAATCTCATGGTGTGAAGTTCAAGGGTCTTTCTGTAGGCGGAGGCCTTCGATGGGACATCCAATGGCGTCCGTCACCGGCGTGGTGACGGCTTGACCGTTGAGGACATCTTTTAATGCATGACGCAAATCTCGGTTGCGGGTTCGAGGCCGACGCTTGCCAGGCGCAAAGTATCGATCATTGAGTCGTCCGTGGTACACCACGGAGTCCTGCTCGTCGAGCACGAACGCCTCCGGAGTCCACCGGGCATTCAATCGACCAGCCCAGTCAGCCGTGTCCGCTGTAAGGGACATGTCCAGGCCATAGGTATCTCCGAATTCCTCGATTTGCTCAGTCCGGGTGGATGGGTTGGGGAAGACGCCCACGAATTCCACCGGCGCATCAGCGAACTCCTCCTCGAGCAAGCGCATCTCGTGCGTCATGTTCTGGCAGATGGGGCAGAGGGGGGCGAGGAACAGGATGACCCGCCAGATGGGCTTGACTCCGTTCATTCGCAAGGGGTGCCGTAGAGTCCGAGAAGGAAGAGGAGGGAGCGACGGCGCATGAGGATGTCAGGACCTTGAAGATAACGGTTCTCGCCCATCCCGGTTTAACCGCATTGCCGCGTGTACATTGACCACATGCAATTGACGGGATTGGACTGGGGCATCATCGCAGCGGTGTTGCTGATCGTCCTGGGCATTGGCTGGTGGTCAGGCCGCAAGGCAAAAGGCAACGCCGACGACTATTTCCTCGGTGGGCGCGCCATGCCCTGGTGGTTGCTCGGCACCTCCATGGTCGCCACCACGTTCAGCGCGGACACGCCCAACCTCGTCACGGACCTCGTGCGCCAGCAGGGTGTGTCGGGCAATTGGGCCTGGTGGGCGTTCCTGTTGACGGGCATGGTCACCGTCTTCGTCTACGCCAAGCTTTGGCGCCGGTCGGGCGTCCTCACCGACATCGAGTTCTACGAATTGCGCTATGGCGGCAAAGGCGGCGCCTTCCTGAGGGGGTTCCGCGCCATCTACCTCGGGCTGGTGTTCAATGTGCTTGTGATGGCCACCGTGAGCCTGGCCGCCATCAAGCTGGGGAGCATCCTGCTCGGCTGGCCCGGCTGGTTGACCCTCGCCGTGACCTGCAGCGTCACCTTGTTCTTCAGCGCCTACGGAGGACTGAGGGCCATCCTGTGGACCGACCTCTTCCAGTTCGTCCTGGCCATGGGTGGGGCCGTCGCCGCTTGCCTTTACGTGGTGTACCTGCCGGAAGTGGGGGGCATGGAGGGGCTGATGTCCCATCCGAATGTCGCGGGCAAGCTGTCCGTCTGGCCGGATTTTGATGACCCCGAGGTGTGGATTCCCGTCCTCCTCGTTCCGCTCGCCGTACAATGGTGGGCGAGCTATTATCCGGGAGCCGAACCCGGTGGAGGCGGATACATCGCCCAGAGAATGTTCAGCGCAAGAAGCGAAGAGGACGCCGTTGGGGCCACCCTGCTGTTCAATGCGGCCCATTACGCCCTCCGCCCTTGGCCATGGATTTTGGTGGCCTTGGCGTCCCTCATCGTCTTCCCCGATCTCGACAGCATCGCCTCGGCCTTCCCGGCCCTGGCCGCGGACAAGGTGGGGCATGATGTCGCCTATCCGGCCATGCTCAGCCTGTTGCCGTCCGGCTTGCTTGGCTGGGTGACAGCCTCTCTGCTGGCCGCGTTCATTTCCACGATGAGCACCCAAGTCAACCTCGGCGCGAGCTACCTCGTCAACGATGTCTGGGTGCGGTTCCTTCGCCCGGGCGCGACTGAACAGCAAAAGGTGGGCGCCGGCCGATGGGCCACCATCCTGTCCCTGCTGGCTGGTGCCGCGTTGAGCTTGACCCTGACCTCGGCCGGACAGGCCTTCAACCTGCTGTTGCTTCTCGGAGCCGGAACCGGTGGCCTCTTCATCCTCCGTTGGTTCTGGTGGCGCATTTCCGCCGGCACCGAAATCGCGGCCATGGCCATCTCGCTGGTGGTCGCCATTTACTTCACGTGGATCCACGATGCACTGGCTGCCGAACCGGTGGCCCTCGTGCCTGCCCTGGCGGACTGGGTCAAGCTGGTGGCCGGCAGCCTCATCACCACGGCCGGCTGGGTCGCCGCTGCCTATCTGCTCCCTCCAGAACAACCAGCGACACTGCAGCGCTTTGTCAACCTTGTTCGCCCCGGCGGTCCAGGATGGGCCCGCTTCCCCGCAGAAGGAGAGGAGGAGGCCACGTGGAACGTGCCGCGTTCCTTGCTGCAGGCCTTCCTGGGCTGCTTGGCCGTGTATGGCGCCTTGCTCGGGATGGGCAGCGTCCTCTTTGGCCATGGTGTTGCGGGCATGGCCTTCGGAGCCCTGACGGGGTTGAGCATTCAGGGCATCCTTATCCTCCAGCGCAGGGCGGCATGATCCCGTTCACCACCTCGGCCCCTGGGCGGCTCTGCCTGTTCGGCGAACACCAAGACTATTTGGGCCTTCCGGTCATTGCCATGGCCATCAACCGCCGCTGCCGATTGGACTGGAGCCCTCGATCCGATTCCGTCATTCGATTGACCAGCGAATCGATGGGGGAGGTCACCGAATTGGATCTGGACCAGATGGGACAGGGCGCTGGGCAGACCCCTTGGGCAGTGGCCTTGACCCACATTCTCCACGACACGGGAGCCACACCCAAGGGGATGGACATCCACATCCGGAGTGACATTCCCATCCAGGCAGGGTGCAGTTCCTCCACGGCCCTGATGACGGCGTGGACGTTGGGCTGGAGCCGAATCTGTGGGCTCAGGGAATCCCCAGATGAGCTGGTCCGCCGGTGTCACCATGCGGAGGTCCTCGCATTCGATGGGGCTGGAGGCGACATGGACCACTTCGCCTGTGCCCATGGGGGCATTCATCGGTTTGGACTCGGACAGCCACAGGCACTGACTCCATTGTCCGGAACCTTCATCCTCGGTGATTCTGGAAAGCCCAAGGATACTCAGGGGCATTTGGCCCGATGCAAGGAGGCGCGGTTGCCCTTGATGGCAGACCTCGATGCGAACCCACCGCATTGGAACGAGGAACAGCGCCATTTGGCGGAAGGAACCCGCATCAACCGCAATCTGGAACAAGAGTGGGCCGGACACCTCTCCGGAGGGAATGTGGACGACCAACGCATGGGCGAGGCGTTGACCCGGCACCACGGCGTCCTGCGGGATGTCCTCGGCCTGTCCACGCCCCGGATCGAGGCCATGTTGGACGGGGCACTCAAAGCGGGTGCATGGGGAGGCAAGATCAATGGGTCTGGTGGCGGAGGGTGCATGTTCGCCTACGCCACAGAATCGAAAGTGGACAGCGTGATCGAGGCGATCATGGCTGCCGGCGCCAAAGGGGCGTGGGCCGTGCGCATGGATGAAGGGGTTCGCCATGGATGAACGGAACCCCCTCATCATCATGGCGGCCGGCAAAGGCAGCCGCATGAAGGCGTCCGCCGACGTTCCCGAGTGGGTGCTCGAGGAGGCCGCCTCGCGTCCGAAGGCCATGATTCGCATCGGGCGGGACCGGAAGCCCTTGCTCCAACATCTCGTCGAGCGGGCCAAGGAGGAAGGCCTTTGGGACATCTGCATCGTCGTGGGGGAGCACGACGAGATCACCCGGCCCCATTTCGACGCCTTGAGGCTGGATGGAATCGACCTCAGCTTCGTGGTTCAGACCATTCCGGCCGGGCGGACCAAGCCTGCAGGGACCGCCCAAGCCGTGCAGCTGGCGCTGGAGGCGCATCCCGATTGGGACGGAGCGAGCGTGACAGTAGCCAATGGCGACAACTTGCCGCCATTCGGGATGTTCCAGGCCATGCTGGCCTATCGGGCCTGTCTGCCGGCCTTTGACCGCGACCACCTCGGGCTGCCTGCGGGCCGCGTGCAGGCCTTCGCGGTCATTTCCCGCAACGACCAGGGAGGATTGGCGCGCATCGACGAGAAGCCGGACGAGGCGACCATCCAATCCGCCATTTGGCTAGATGGCACCGTAAGGGTCAGCATGAATTACTTCCGGGTTCCGTACTGCGACCTGCTCGAGGCGGTCAGAACGGTTCCCGAACATCCGATGCGCAAGGAGAAGGAATTGCCGGTGGCCCTCTCCAACTGGTCGGAAGGCCACCCGGGTGACCTACAGGTGCTGCCGATGGCGGGAGCCTTCCTCGACCTGACCCACCCTCAGGACATCGTGAAGGCCGGTGAACGCCTCGACCAAGGCGGGTTCGAATTGCGGATTTGAACCAAGGCGCCGTTCGAATTGTCGAATAGGCAGAACTTGCCCCATGCTCGCCAATCGACTGTTCATCCTCGCCCTGTCCTTGTTCACGCTCTCATTCGGGTTGAGGGCCCAATGCGATTCTACGGATTTCGCCCTCCTGTGCAACGACGGAGCGGCCGTGAATGACGCGGTGTTTTCCTGCGGATTCTCCTGCTTCCTGGCCAGTGACATCACCACCTGTTTTGCGGATTGCATTGCCGCGGCAGTACCGGAAATGAGCGCGGGCTGTGTCGGGTGCTTCGCCGACCAAAGCACGTGCGTCACCAACAGTTGCTTTCTCACCTGTGCCTTCGGGAGCGAAGCGGATTGTGAAGCCTGCGTGGCCGCCAATTGCCAATCCGGATTTGAGTCCTGTGCCGGAATTGTCGACCTCGACGGCGATGGGGAATCCACCGTGTGTGATTGCGATGATGGCAATGCGGCGGTCTTCCCCGGCGCACCGGGCACGGCCCAAGGCGTGGACAACAACTGCGATGGCATCTTGTCCTCCGAGGAACTCGCCTGTCTGCTCGATCTGAATGGCGATGCGCTCATCACCGTTTCCGACGTGCTCATCTTGCTGTCGGAATTCGGTTGCCTGACCGGATGCACCGCAGACATCAACGGTGACGGCCTGGTCACCGTGGCGGATGTGCTGTCCCTGCTCGGAGGTTTCGGGACGGACTGTTGAGCTCAATCAGTTGAAGAACCCGCGTTGTTGCTCGGCGCAACGTCGGAGCAAGGGGCTGCAGCGATACCGCTCCTCACCATATTCGGCCCTCAGGTCGTCCAGTGCTTGGACACACCGGTCAAGGCCGACTTCCTCGGCCCACTCGAGCAGGCCCTTGGGGTAATTGACCCCGCCCTTCATGGCGCGGTCCACATCCTCTGCGCTCGCCACTCCCCAGAACACGGCATCTGCCGCTTCATTGATCAGCATCACCAGAATGCGCCACAGGATGTCCTGCCCGAGGTCCTTGTCCCGTCGCGGCTCTGACACCGGCGCCCCTTCGGTGTGGTCATGCCATCCGCGACCGGTCTTGCGGCCGAGCCACCCGGCGTCCACATTCCGCTTCTGGGAGAAGGACGGTGTGTACCTCGGGTCGTGGTGGAACGCCTTCCACACGCTCTCGGTCACTGCGTAGTTGATGTCGTTGCCGATCAGGTCCATCAGCTGGAAAGGGCCCATGCGGAAGCCGCCGAGTTCCGTCATCGCCCAGTCGATCGTGGCGATGTCCGCAATGCCCTCCTCGTGAATCCGGATGGCCTCGCCATAGAAGGGCCGCGCTACACGGTTGACAATGAATCCCGGCGTGTCCTTCGCGATGGCTGGCTGTTTGCCCCAATTCCGCATCAGGACCGCCATTTCCTCGGCCAGCCCTTGCCGGGTCTGCAGGGCCGGGACCACCTCCACAAGGGGCAGGAGGGGAGCCGGGTTGAAAAAGTGCAGGCCCAGGAAGCGGGAGGGATGGGCCAATCCGGCCGCCAACCGGGTGACGGACAGGCTCGAGGTGTTCGTGGCCAGGATGGTGGTCTCCCCCACAATGGATTCCAGCGAGGCGAAGACGGTCTGCTTGACGTCTTCCTTCTCCACGACGGCCTCAATGACCAGACCGCAGGGGGCACACGCCGTCAACTCGGACGATGTCCGGATTCGGGACAGGATGTCATCGGATTCAACGGGGGCCAGCCGCCCTTTCTCGACGAGCCGCTTGAGGATGCGGTCCAGATTGGCCAAGGCCCGTGCCATGGCGGCCTCATCCCGGTCTACAAGGAGGACATCATGGCCAGCCGAAGCGGCAATCTGGGCAATGCCCTGACCCATCGTTCCGGCGCCGATGACGCCCACAGTCATGCTCTGTTCCATCAATCACAAAGGAAAGGGCCACGACAATGAAGCGTGGAAGCCCCGTGGCGGGCAATCCACCACGCCTTGTGTTGATTGTGGCCAAGCCCAATGAACTCCATGTCCAAACGCTGTCTGTCCTGCAAGAATCCCCTGACCCCAACATCCAGTCCCTACGCCGGTGATTTCTGTTCCGAATACTGTTTTGCGACCCATCCGGGTCAGGTTCCGAGGTTCTCGCGGCCGGGATGGACCGCCGACCGACAGCGGGACAGTCGAAATGAAATTGACCGCATCCTTCGTCGGAACCACGGCATCCTCACCGCCTTTCACGGATGGGATGAGACCCGCCCCTCCTGCTCGGACATTGGGGGGTTGCAATGGCTCAGAAGCCGGGGATACGACTTCGATGTGCACACCCGCCTGGTTCCCCATCCGGATGGAGGCACGGAAGTCTGGTGCTACGATCTGGGGGTTCGAATCCTGCCGGGTGGGGGCGCCCAACCCTTGTGATTCACCGCCGGCGCTTCTTGCCCTTGGTCCGCGACGGAGATGGCTTCCGCTTCTTCTCGTGAAAAGCGCCCTTGAAATTCGGATCCGCCTTCCGCTTCTCCCGATCCACTGCCCTGGCCATGGCCTGGGCCTCCCACTTGGGGGTCGACTCGACCGTGATGTCCTCCGGCAGGGGCGCAATGGACAGCGTGGTCCCCAGCAACCCTTCAATGCGCTGCAGGGCAGCCCGCTCACTGGGGTCGATCATGGTGATCGCACGGCCTTCCCGCTTGGCCCGCCCCGTCCGCCCAATGCGGTGGATGTAGTCGTGGGGATCGCGGGGCACGGTCACATTGATCACGAGATCCAATTGGGGCACGTCGATGCCTCGGCTCGCCACATCCGTTGCGACCAGGAACCGCAATTCGCCCTCCTTGAACTGGTCCATCGCATGGATTCGAGAGTTCTGCCCCTTGTTGGCGTGCAGTGTGCGAACCGAAGGGGAAACGGCCTGCGCGATGCGCTGTCCGATGCGCTCCGCCTGATCCTTCTCCCGCACAAAGAGCAGCGCCTGCGTCTCCTCGGGCAGGGCGTTCAACAAGCTGGACAGCAGGTTCAGCTTGGTGCCGAAGTTGTCGGCCCGATAGCCGGACTGGATGACCGTCTCCACCGGGGTGCTCTGTGGCGAGGCCTCGACCCGGGTCGGCCAGAGCAGGAACTCTCCGGCCATGGCCTCCGTCTTGGGAGGATAGGTGGCGGAGAAGAGGAGATTCTGTCGTTTGGTGGGCAGAATCTCGAGCAGTTTGCGGAGCTGCGGCATGAAGCCGAGGTCCATCATCCGATCCGCTTCATCGAGGACCAGGTGGGCAATCGATCCGGTCTGGAAGGCTTGACGGAGATACAGTTCCATGAACCGGCCTGGCGTGGCCACGACGAGGTCACACCCCTCCTCGAGCCGGGCCTGCTGAGCGCGGTGTCCCACACCGCCGTAGACCACCTCGACCCTCAAATCCGTTCGGGCGGCAAGCCGCTTGGCCACCTCTGCAATCTGGAGTGCCAATTCCTTGGCCGGAGTGAGGATGACACAACGCGGCCCCTGGCCCTGAGCGTGAGACAGCATGGCCATGAGGGGGAGAAGAAAGGCCAGGGTCTTGCCCGTGCCCGTCTGGGCGATGCCGATCACATCTTGACCGGCCCGAATGCGGGGAATGGCCTTGCTTTGGATTTCCGTGGGTTCGAAGATCCCCATGTCCTCCAGTGCATCGAGGTATTGGCGGGTCACCTTGAGGTCGGAAAACGTCATTCAGGGCCTTGTTGGGTAAATCAACGAGAGCAAAGTAACCCCATGACGCTCGGTCTGCTTTCCTTTGGGCTGTGAATCAAACCCTGCTCGACCGCTTTCTCCAACGGTCTGAAGTTGACATGGTGCTGGAACAGCTCCACAGCTTCGGGATTGATTTGCCACGTCACCCCATGGATCTGCAGGACGAATGGAGCCTGCCCTTCATGCGCTGGGTCGTGGCGGAAACGACGTCTGGAATGGAAGCCGCCATCGGGAGTGAGGACCCGCCCGGCGTGATCCTCAGCACCCACCGCGACATCGTCTGCGACCCGGCGCTGTACAACCTGGCCCGCGTCGAGGCGGGACTGGACACGACCCACATCGTGCTTGGAACGAATCTCGCCGGCATCCCCTGGGTGAAGGAGGTCATGCAGCTGAACAAGGCCCTCTTCATCGATCGAAGTGCCACTGGACGGGCGGCGCTCGAACAGCAGATCAGCCTCAGCAACCGCATTGCCGAAGTCGTAGCCGACGGAGGCAAGGTGTGGATAGCCCAATCGCCAGGCCGGACCAAGAATGGGGTCGACAAGACCCACCCGGCCATTCTCCGCATGTTGGCGTTGGCACACGGAGGCGAGAAGAAGGGGGCCGATGTCCTGAGCGGCATGGTCCGAGCCGTCGCCATCCGGTATGATGTGAATCCTTGCGATGCACGGGTGGTGGCCGAGCGGATCCGGGGCGAGAAATTGCCTGAGGACGACGTCGTGTCGATGCTCGAAGGACTGCGCGGCTGGAAAGGAAAGGTCCGCCTCGCTGAGTCCACGCCGCTCCACTTTTCTGGCATGATGGGAAAAGAAGGGTGGTTGGAAGCGGCGGAAGAGGTCAACCGTACGATGTCGAGCTTGCCCGTGCGCGGGGCGTGGGCCGATGCCGCCGAAGAGGAGCTCCGGACCGGATCCGGGCTCGAGGACACGGCCTTGTCCGGGCGGGTCGAGCACATCGGAACGGAGGTGTCCGGGATGTTGCCCGGGACGGACCCCGCCGACATCAAGGAGTGCGCCCTGGAATTCTATCGGGAAGAGGTCTGAGAAGAAGCCTGGCGGGACCGAATCAATGGCCTCCAGCCCTACGGGACCAATCGGCAAGGACCATGCCCGCCGCCATCGCCGCGTTGAGTGACTCGCTGCCCCCGGCTCCCGGAATGTGCAGGCGACCAGCACAGGCTGTTCGAGCCTCCTCCGAAAGCCCATGGCTTTCGCTCCCAAGGATGGCACACCATTTGTTTGAATGTGTCGGCATGCCCTCGACCTCCCAGATTCCGGTTCCTTCCATGTCCAGGCCGTGGGTGTACACCCCGACAGACTGCAATCTTCCGATGAGCTTGGGAATCTCCCGTGTCCAGACGGACACCCGAAACAAGGCGCCCATGGAGGCCTGGATGACCTTTGGATTGAAGGGGTCCACGGTGCGAGGGCAGATCCAGATTCCGCTGAGCCCAAACCAGTCTGCCGTGCGGATGAGCGTTCCCAGGTTGCCCGGATCGGAGAGTCTCTCAACGGCCAACCCGAAGGGCGCTCCTTGGTCAGCCTCAGCCCACTCCGCCGCCGAAGGTTCCTTGGACTCAGGCATGCCCACCACGGCCAGCACACCCGGCGCCGTTTTGAAGGCGCTCATACGCGCCATGTCCTTGGAAGGCACAGCGTCAGCATTCCAAGACACCGGGGTCTCCGAGCCTTCTGTGGCATACACCCCATGGAGGGACCATCCACTGGACAGCGCTTCGGCTACGCATTTCTGGCCTTCGACCACGAACTTTCGCTCCGTGTGGCGTGAATTCCTGTCCCGAAGGCTTCGAATGAAGGCGATGTCGTTTCGTGTCGGCATGACGTGGTGGGGAGCCGCAAGATGGCTCACGGCCACCGCATTGTGCTGCTTGGGTCTGGTGGACGTTGGCCCGCAGGCGCAAGAGGTGCCCTTGGTCTGGGACGCTGAGTGGACGGTGATCCAACCGGAAGACAGCGCCTCCCGAATGGAAAAGAAGGCATGGGAAGCCATGCTAGAATCCGCAATGGTTCTCCAACCACCACAAAGAATCTTGGGCATCCCATTCCAGCACGTCGGTAGCCGGATCACGGGGCGCTGGAAAAAGGCCTTTGACGCCGGAACGTCCGTCCCTCGGGGAGCGGCGTCCGCCTGGGACCGGACGGCCATGGAACAGTCTCGACTCCTCTTTGAGTCCCGCATGCTGCGGGCCGGCTACCTGGACGGTCGCGCCCGATTTGATACGATTTCCGAAGGCAACAAGGTCCACCTCGCCATCACCCTCGACCCGGGTCGCCGCATACGCTGCGGCCACATCGCTGTGGAAGGAGGAGGGGCGGGACTGTCCAGCGCCGACATTCAGCGCTTGGAGCAGGAGTGGTCCAGATGGGAGGGGGAGTGGCTGGACCTCGACCAGCTTGATCGGGCCCGGGCCGAGGGTGCGCGACAACTCCAGCAGGAAGGATGGTATGGATTCCTCCGCGACCACCTTGTCCTTGACATCGACACGGGGAGGTGCCGCCAAACCGGATGGGCAGCGATGACCCTTCGCATTCTCCCGCGCAACCTCAGCGGCCGATTGGCGCCACACCGGAGGGGCGTCATCCGCAAGGTCACGGTGGACTGGAAGGCCGCTGAATTGAATGTCTACCGGGACACCCTTGCGGATGGTGTCCATTGGCATCTGCCGATCGACCGGGACCTTCGGCCCTTGACCCAGCGCCTCGCCATCTCCGAGGGAGACCGGTTTTCTCCCGAGGCCATCGCCGAGACTCGACAACTTCTGCGGTCGGCCTCTCTGGTAGACCGGGTCGACCTCGAGGTGTCCCCTTTGCCGGAAACCACCGAAGAGCGGGACTGGCCCCTCGAGTTGAAGGCCTCCATCACGCCGTCGCCCAGAAGGCTGCTCCGCCTCAATGGGGGACTGACTTCGCGGCAGCAGATCGGGGGAGAAGCCAAGCTCGCCTTGTCCGACCTGGATTTTCGGCGTCGGATGGAGCGCTTGTCCATGGACCTTCAGGTGGGGCTGGAGACCATCCAATTGTTCGCCAATGGTCTGGATGAGGACAACCCTGGGGGCGAGGGCGGTGTATCGCGCATCCTCGCGGCCAGCCTCCAATACGATGCGGACCGCATCCTGCCCTTCGCAGCAGACCGATTTCCCCGATCCAACCGGCCCCGAAGCCGATTGTCTTTGACCCTTCGGGACGAGAATCGGCCCAAATTCAGCAGGACGTTCCTGCAACTCGCCCTGACCGAACAGTTCATCGAAAACCAGGCCATCGGATCCCGATTCGAACTGCGCCCGATGGAGGTGACGCTTACAGCAAGCCGACTGGAGTCTGGGTTCGCACAGGATCTGGAGGAACTCGGGCTGGGCATCCTGGCGTCCACGTTTGCCTCGCGGGCCCTCTTCGCCACCGGGGTCAGCTGGTGGTACCAGCCGCCAACGCGGCCAGGTCGCCCACGGTTCAGCCTTCATCTCGAGGCCGAGGCCGCCGGCCATCTGTTTCATGCGCTCGACCCCAGGGACCCTGCGGAAGCGGACATCCCCATCCCCTCGCTGTTCGGCTCCAACAGCGCCGTGGAGGTGGCCCGGTATACCCGGTGGGTCATGGACGCCCGCGGCGATTGGCCGGCCACCCCACGGTTCGGTCTGCATGCCCGGTGTTTCCTGGGCGTGGCGGCCTCGACGATTCCCGGGTCGGCCGTCCCCTTCGAGAAGCAGTTCTATGTCGGGGGCGCCAACAGCATGAGGGGGTGGCGTGCCCTTGGGCTCGGTCCGGGGCGAAGTGACGCCACATTGCAGGGAGTCCGAGGGGACATGCGGTTCGAAGCCAACCTTGAAGGGCGCCAATTCCTGAACGACTGGGTCCAGGTCGCCGCTTTCCTTGATGCCGGCAACATTTGGATGACCCGGCCGGAGGAAGAGCGGCCCGATGCCCATTTCAGGGCGGACCGCTTCCTTTCCGATCTCGGTGTGTCCGCTGGGGTCGGGTTGAGATTGGACTTCGAATACTTCCTGCTCCGTTGTGACGTGGCCAGGCCCCTCCGCATGCCCGGCGGACAGTCACCCACAATGGATGGTTGGCGGATTCACCCCGCCGTCTCCCTGCCATTCTGAAGGCGGTTACCTTTGCGCACCGAACATGTCAGAACAGAATCAGACCAGCGCCCAGCAGGACACCGAAGGTCAGGACGGAAACGGCCTCGGTTGGTTCCGGCGGATGAAGGAGGGCATCACGACCAAGACGGCCGAGAAGAAGGAAATCCCGGAAGGCAACTGGTACAAGTGCCCGTCGTGCAAGACGGTCGTCGCCAGCCAAGAGCACGAGCAGAACCTGTGGGTTTGTCCCCACTGCGATCACCATGAACGTATCGGCTCCAACGAGTACTTCTCCATCCTGTTCGACGAGGGCAAGTTCCGCGAGCTTCAGGCCAAGATGACCTCGGCCAACCCCCTGCAGTTCAAGGACACCAAAGACTACGAAGACCGACTCGAAGCCTCGATGGCCAAGACCGGACTCAAGGATGCCATCCGCACGGGAGTGGGGGAGGTCGGCGGCCGCCAAATGGTCGTCAGCTGCATGGACTTCGGGTTCATCGGAGGATCCATGGGCTCCGTGGTCGGAGAGAAGATCGCCCGCGCCGTGGACTACGCCATCAAGAGCGGCCTGCCCTATGTCTGCGTCACCAAAAGCGGGGGAGCCCGGATGATGGAGGCCGGACTGTCCCTCATGCAGATGGCCAAAACGAGTGCGCGACTGAGCCTCCTGGCCAAAGCGGGCTTGCCCTACATCTGTATCCTGACCGACCCGACCACGGGCGGGGTCACCGCCTCCTACGCCATGCTGGGCGACCTGCACATCGCCGAGCCGAACGCCCTGATTGGATTTGCCGGCCCCCGCGTGGTTCGGGAGACCATCGGAAAGGACCTGCCCCCGGGCTTCCAGAAGTCGGAGTTCCTCCTCGAGCACGGCTTCGTCGATCGCATCGTTCACAGGAAGGACCTGCAGAAGGAGTTGTCCGCCCTGATCGGGATGCTCACTGATTGAGTTTCACCCGGTTCGGGCTTGTGAATCGAACCGGCCCGCCCTATTTTTGCACCCCTGAAAATCAGGCCGCATCAAGAACATCCACGAGATTTCCACATGTACCTCACACCAGAGAAAAAGCAGGAGTTCTTCGCCAAGTATGGCAAGAACGCCCAAGACACCGGCAGCGCCGAGGGTCAAATCGCCATGTTTTCCTTCCGGATCGCCCACCTCACGGAGCACCTGAAGAAGAACCGCAAGGACGCCAACACCCAGCGCGCCCTGATCACCATGGTCGGCAAGCGTCGCCGTCTCCTTGACTACTTGAAGGCCAAGGACATCACGCGTTACCGCGCCATCGTGAAGGATCTCGGCCTGCGCCGCTGATCCGGAACGCCGCAGAACACAACGAATTCGTCACGGCACGGGCACCCGGTCGTGGACGAGGACGCAAACCCACCGCTGGGAAACGCCTGGCGGGATTTACGAGTGCCCGATTTGCAATTCCGAAGAGGAAATGAACGTAGTAACCAAGACCATCGACCTCGGTGATGGTCGGCCCGTGACGATTGAGACGGGCAAACTCGCCAAGCAGGCCCACGGAAGTGTGGTCGTGCGCCAAGGCGACACCATGCTGCTTGCCGCAGCCGTCAGCAACCATGACGCATCCGAAGGAGTGGACTTCCTTCCCCTTACGGTGGATTACCGTGAAAAGTATGCTTCCACGGGACGGTTCCCGGGGGGCTTCTTCAAGCGCGAAGCGCGCCCCAGCGACACGGAAGTGCTCGTTATGCGCCTCGTCGACCGCGCCCTGCGCCCCACCTTCCCGGAAGATTACCACGCCGAGACGCAGGTGATGATCCAGCTCATGTCCGCCGATAAGGTGAACATGCCGGACAGCCTCGCTGGTCTCGCGGCTTCCGCCGCCCTCGCCGTGAGCGACATTCCGTTTGACGGCCCCATCTCCGAAGTCCGGGTCGCACGCGTTGGAGGAGAATTCGTCATCAACCCGACCTACGAGCAACTCGAGGAGGCCGACATCGACATGATGATCGCCGGCTCCATGGACAGCATCGTCATGGTGGAAGGAGAGATGCACGAGGTGTCCGAGGAGGAAATGGTCAGCGCCATCGAAGCGGCCCACGCCGCAATCAAGGTGCAGTGCCAGGTCCAGCTCGACATGGCCGCCGAAGTGCCCAGCTCTTCGCCGAAGCGGGAGTACGAGCATGAGAAGCACGACGACAGCCTGAAGCAGGCCATTCACGACGCCTGCTACCAGGCGTACTACGATGCCGCCAAGAACGCCGGTTCCAAAAAAGAGCGCGGCGCCACCTTCAAGGCCATCAAGGAGGACTTCCTTGCTGGCATGTCCGATGAGGACAAGGCCGCGAAGCAGTACATGCTCCGGGACTACTTCAAAGCGACGCAGAAGAAGGCCATCCGCGACCTGCTCCTCAACGAGGGCATCCGCCTCGACGGCCGTGGGACCAAGGACATTCGTCCCATTTGGTGCGAGGTCGATTACTTGCCCGGGCCCCACGGTTCCTCCGTGTTCACCCGCGGCGAGACGCAGAGCCTGACGACCCTGACCCTCGGCACCAAGGACGATGAGCAACTCATCGACAATGCCTTGGTCCGGAAGACGGAGAAGTTCCTGCTCCACTACAACTTCCCGCCCTTCTCCACTGGTGAGGCCCGCCCGATTCGCGGCACCAGCCGCCGGGAGATTGGCCACGGAAATCTCGCACTTCGCGCCCTCAAGCCGATGCTGCCCCCGGTGGACGATTGCCCGTACACCATTCGACTCGTCAGTGAGATTCTCGAGTCCAACGGATCCAGCTCCATGGCCACCGTGTGTGCCGGTACCCTCGCCCTGATGGATGGCGGTGTGCCGATCAAGCGCCCCGTGAGCGGCATCGCCATGGGCCTGATCACCGACAAAGAATCCGGCAAGTACGCCGTGCTGAGCGATATCCTCGGTGACGAGGACCACCTCGGCGACATGGATTTCAAGGTGACCGGCACCTCGGAAGGCATCACCGCCTGCCAGATGGACATCAAGATCAAGGGCCTGTCCTTTGAGCAGCTGACCGAAGCCTTGCTTCAAGCCAAGGAGGGCCGCGCCCACATCCTCGGCGAGATGATGAAGACGATGGACGCGCCGCGCGAGGACTACAAGGACCACGCTCCCCGCATCGTGTCCTTCGAGGTGCCCGCCGAAGCCATCGGACCGATCATCGGCCCGGGCGGTAAGATCATCAACGAAATCCAAGACACCACCGGCGCCAACGTATCCATCGAGGATGCAGACGGCAAGGGAATCGTGGAGGTCTCCGGCGACAACAAGCAGAAAATCGACGCCGCTGTGGCCCGCATCCGGGCCATCGCCTTCCCGCCGACCGTGGAAGTGGGCGAGATCTACGAGGGACCGGTCAAGACGGTCATGCCGTACGGCGCCTTCGTGGAGATCATCCCGGGACAGGACGGCCTGCTGCACATCTCCGAGCTGGAGCACCACCGCGTGAACCAGGTCTCCGACGTCATCAACGAAGGCGACATCGTCAAGTTCAAGGTGACCGGCCGTGACCCGCGCTCCGGCAAGCTCAAGCTGAGCCGGAAGGTTCTCCTTCCCAAGCCCGAGTGAAACGAAACTGAAGAAAATACGTTGTAAGGGAGGCGGGTGACGTCAGCCGCCTCCCATTCTCCGATTTGCACCGCCCATGAGACAGCTAAAAATCACGAAGCAGGTCACCAACCGGGAGACCGCCTCTCTCGACAAGTACCTCCAGGAAATCGGCCGGGTCGACCTGATCACGGCAGAGGAGGAAGTCGAACTCGCCCGTCGGATCAAGCAAGGCGACCAAACCGCGCTCGAAAAGATGACCAAGGCGAACCTCCGCTTCGTGGTCTCTGTCTCCAAGCAGTACCAGAATCAGGGACTCTCCCTGCCGGATCTCATCAATGAAGGCAACCTCGGCCTGATCAAGGCCGCGCAGCGTTTCGACGAGACCCGGGGCTTCAAATTCATCTCGTACGCGGTCTGGTGGATTCGCCAGAGCATCCTACAGGCCTTGGCCGAGCAGAGCCGGATTGTCCGTCTTCCGCTCAACAAGATTGGCTCGATCAACAAGATCAACAAGGCCTTTGCCCGCCTTGAGCAGGAGTTCGAGCGCCCCCCGACACCAGCGGAACTCGCTGAGGTCCTGGACATGACCCTCGACGAGGTCAAGCAAAGCTTAAAGAACGCCGGCCGTCACGTGTCCATGGACGCGCCGCTCAAGGATGGCGACGACAGCTCCAGCACGATGTACGACGTGCTGCAGACCAACGACACGCCGTCCCCAGACACCGTGCTCATCACGGAATCCCTCCGCAAGGAAATCGAGCGCAGCCTCCAGACACTGACCAGTCGGGAGGCCGACGTGATCCGCCTCTACTTCGGACTCGGTGGCGAGCATCCGCTCACCCTCGAGGAAATCGGGGAGCGCTTCGACCTCACCCGCGAGCGTGTGCGCCAAATCAAGGAGAAGGCCATCCGCCGTCTCAAGCACACGAGCCGCAGCCGGATCCTGAAGTCTTACTTGGGCTGATTGTCCAACGACTTCCACAACACGCGGCACGCCGCCGTGCGAAACGGGCTCCACATCAGGGCCCGTTTCTCGTAGGTGGACTTCGGGGCATCCTTTGGAATTCCACAATGGGCCTCCATGGCGCGGCGGATTCCAAGATCATCGACGGGGAAGACATCGGGCCGGTCCAATTGGAACATGAGGTGCATCTGGACGGTCCACCGGCCGAGTCCCTTGACCCGGGTCCAGTCCGATATGATCTCCTCATCCGTTCTGCCGTTCACCGATTCGAAAGAGGAGGGGGTGTCCAGGCAATGCTCCGCCAGACTGCGCAGATAGCCATGTTTCTGTCCGCTCACCCCAAGTGAGCGGTGGACAGCCTGAGCGGTCTCCAGCACTCCGTTCGCCGTAGGGACCCCACGGTGGTGGTCGGCAAACCGGCCCCAGATGGTGGCTGCCGCCTTGACACTCAGCTGCTGGCCAAGGATGGCCCGGGCCAGGCTTTCAAAGACCGGACGCTCCGGGGACGGTTCCGGATCGGGCATGGAGTCGGCCAAGGCATGCAGCACGGGGTCCACCGACCGGAAATGGGCTCGAGCCGCCGACCAATCGAGTCCGGCATGCGAAATCATGGACGCGTTCGTTTCCATGACACACAAGGTATCCCGACATGGGCACACGCCTTAGCTTCGCACCCGGCATGAAGGAGACGCCCCACACTATGACCCCCCGGCATCGCGCATGGATGGCCATCACGGTCACCCTTGTGGCCTTGACGCTCTGGAGCTGCAGTGGGGACAAGCTCTACCTCGGGGCGGATGCCCGTGTGGCCTTCAGTCAGGACACGGTGCTGTTCGACACGGTGTTCAGCACGATTGGCAGTGCCAGCGAGGCCTTCCGCATCGTCAATGACAGCCCGGGCCGGATCCTGCTCGAGGACATCACCCTGGAGGACGGGGAGGACAGCCCCTTCCGCATCAATGTGGACGGCCTACCGGGTCCCTCCGTGGGCGGGCTCGAACTCGGCGAGGGCGATTCCCTCTACGTGTTTGTGGAGGTGACCATTGACCCGCAGAATGACTACGACCTGCCGTTCATCGTCAAGGACCGGATTCGGGTCACCGTCAACGGCTTCAGCCAGTACGTCCAGCTGCTCGCCTGGGGTCAGGACGCGTTCTTCCATGGGTCGCCGGGCGGAATCAGCACCCTCGATTGCAATGCCCTGTGGACGGCGCAGAAACCGCACGTCATTTATGGTGTGGTCGGCGTGGCCCCGGGGTGCAACCTGACCATCGAGGCGGGAGCCGATGTCCATGTCCATTCTGGTGGCGGCCTGTATGTGAGCGGAGGCACCTTGGATGTGAACGGGGAACTGGGCAACCCGGTCGTCTTCGAAGGGGACAGGCTGGAGCCGGAATACGCGGATGTCCCCGGGCAATGGGGCATTCAGGTTGACACGCTCATCCAGACTGAAATCGGCGTGGCCCAAGCGAGCATCCTCGGCGGAGGCATCTGGATCTACGGGTCTCCCGGAAGCACGCTCCGGCACACCATCCTGCGGAACGGCACGATTGGTCTGCAGGTCGACACGACGGGCACGGAAGGGGCGGCTGTCACCCTCGAGAATTGCGTCATCCACAACATGAGCGCCATCGGCCTCCTGGCGCAGGGCGCCCACATTGACGGCACCAACAACCTCCTTTACGATTGCGGCCAGGCCTGTGCGGCTTTCACGCTCGGCGGGCGGTACCGCTTCACCCACAGCACCTTCGCCAACACCTGGTCGGACGGCACGCGGGGCACGCCTTCCGTGCTCATCAATGACCACTACGAAGACATCAATGGCAACCTGCAGATCCGGCCGCTGGAGGAAACCCGTTTCCTGAACTGCATCCTGTGGGGAAACAATGCGCAGCTCCAGGATTTCGACGAACTCGTCGTCGACCTTGAAGGCGATGTCAACGATCTGCTCATTCGCGGATGCGCGGTGGACCTGGATGCCACAGGAGAAGCGGACTGGATCGAGGAAAGCACCCTCGACGCCACGCCGCCCTTCGCCGACATTTTCAGCCGCGACTTCCACCTGGTCAGTGGCAACAGTGAATGGAACGGAGTCGGTGTCCCTGCCGGCTTGCCGTTTCTCGCCACCGACCTCGACGGCCTGCCGCGGGTGGTGGGCTCCGCACCCGATGTGGGGTGCTACGAACGTCAGTGAATCCAAAGCGACCCGAGTCGCGTATGAGACCGTCGGATGAGCCGCCACATTCTCGACGCCCTCATGCAACTCTTCGCCCTCATCACCCTGAGGGAGGAAGGGCTCGACCGCGGCCGGGAAGTCGTGGCCAATTTCCTGCGCAGCCGGCTCAACCGGGAACTGGTGAGCGAATGGCTCGCTACGTTCGAAGAGTATCTAGTCAGCTACGGTGGCGCGGTCGAATCCCGGGAGGTCGCCGGCCTGAAGCGCACCGCACTCCGATCCACCAAGGTCCTGCGCGCCTGCTCCGACATCAACCGGGACCTGCAGGCGAGTGAAAAGGCACTGGTTTTCCTGCGTGTGCTCGAATTTGAACACGCGATCCGCGGGGAAGAGGCGGAGCGAGATCCGCTGAGCCACGAACTCATCGACTTGGTCGCCGATGGATTCGGCATCCGAGAAGGGGAGAAGCGGTGCTACGAGACGCTGGTCTTCGACGCCGAGCAGTGGCCGACCATGACCCAGCGGTATCACGAGGCCTTCATGATCGGGGACCAACCCCAGCTCGGCGGGGTCGTCAAGCCCGGTTGGAGCACACCACTTGCCTGCTTCCGGCATCCGGAATCCCAGGTCGTCTTCCTCCGTCCCATGGGGGCCGGCGCCGTCCAGCTCAATGGCGAGCTGCTCGATGCAGGCCGCACCCAGCCCTTCACGCCCGGCTCAACCCTGCGTCACCCCGGTGCGGCTCCGCTGCACTTCGTCGACATCCAGCGCTCCTTCATGGAGGAGGAGAACATCCCGGAAATCACGCTTTCCGTGGACGAGGTCAGCCATTGGTTCCAATACCCTGGAAAACAGGCCCTGCACCCATTCAGTGCCACGGCACGTTCCGGTATGCTCGTCGGCGTCATGGGCGCCAGCGGCTCGGGAAAGTCCACCCTGCTTCACCTCTTGGCCGGCACGACGCAGCCCACCTTCGGGCGCATTGCCCTCGACGGCATTCCCGTGACGGAAGAGAAGGCCAATGCCCACATCGGGCTCGTGCCACAGGAGGACCACTTGCTCCCTGAGCTGACGGTGGAGGAGAATCTCTGGTACGCGGCGCGGCTCGCCCACGGGAAGGAAGACGAATCGACAACCCGCGAGCGGGTGGACCGTTGCCTTCAACAATTGGGGCTGCAGGAAGCGCGCCACCTTCCGGTCGGAGACGCCTTGAACAAGACCATCAGTGGCGGCCAGCGAAAGCGGCTCAACATCGCCCTCGAACTCATTCGGGAGCCGAAGGTGCTCCTCGTCGATGAGCCAACGAGCGGCCTGAGCAGCAAGGACTCCGAACTCTTGATGGACCTGCTCAAGCAGATGACTTACGCCGGCACCCTCGTCGTGGCGGTCATCCATCAGCCCAGCGGTGACATTTTCCGAAGCTTCGATGCCCTGTGGGTCCTCGACCAAGGTGGATACCCCGTATTCACCGGCCGACCCCTCGATGCGTTGACGCATTTCCGCACCATCGTCAACCATTTCGATGCGGAACAGGTCGCCTGCGGCCAATGCGGCCATGTGAACCCCGAGCAAATCTTCGACATCATCGAGGTCCCCGTACTCGATGGACGGGGCAAACCGACGGGTCAACGCAGGATCAGCCCAAAAGAGTGGAACGACTTCCACAACGTGCTCATCGTGCCTGGTCTGGAGACGTCGGCAGGGAAGGAGGACACCCCTTCGGAGTTGCCCGCGACCGGAAGTCGGCGCCCGGGCTGGTTCGCCCAATGGGTCATCCAGGCTCAACGCGACCTCAACCGGAAGGTCAAGAACCGCCAATATCTCTTGATCAACCTGCTGGAAGCCCCCGTACTGGCCACCCTCCTTGCCGTGTTGCTGCGGTCCACCGAGTCGGGTGGTGATTACAGCTACGGGGCATCCCAGAACATCCCGCACTTCCTGTTCATCTCCGTGATCGTCGCCATCTTCATGGGGCTCACGGTGAGTGCCGAGGAGCTGTTCCGCGACCGCCTGATGAGGAAGAGGGAAGCCAACCTTCATCTCGATTGGGGCGCCTACCTGACGGCGAAATGCGCCGTCCTGTTCGGGATCTCAGCCATCCAGACCCTGCTCTTCGCCCTGTGTGCCCAGCTCATCCTGGACCTTCCCGGCCACTTATTCGGGTACACCTTCACGCTCTTCAGCGTGGCCGCTTGCGCCAACCTGTTCGGTCTCATCATTTCCCTGTTGTTCAACAGTGTCCGGGTCATCTACCTCGCGATCCCCCTGTTCATCATTCCCCAGCTCATGCTCGGCGGGGCCATTGTTCCGTTCAATGCCATGCATCCCGGCATTGCCCGAACCACCGCCGTGCCGTGGCCGGCCCAAACCATGATCAGCCGGTGGGGCTTCGAGGCCCTCGCCACGATGTATGCGGCGGACAACGCATTCACGCGCCCCTTGTACCAGGCCGAGCAAGGCATGGCGCAAGCGGAATTCCTCCGGGATCGGTGGGTGCCCGAAATGAAGAGCCAGCTGCGTGAAGCCCAGAAGGGCGAGGCTGCCGCCCTGAAACGGGTCGCCAAGGGATGCGCCGCTCAACGCATTCCAGTCGACTCCGTGTCCTTTGAAGACGGTGTCTCTGCATCTGAAGCCGCGTTCCTGACACGCGGACTCAACCGGTTCCGGGATGCCCAGCGCAAGGCCTGGCGCCAGCGGAAGTCACAACGAGACGATGCCCTGATTGCGCAAGGGTGGGATGCCCCGGAAGCAAGCAAGGCCATCCAGAATGCCGAATTCAATCAGGTCCTGCTCGACTGGACCACCGGAGCCGACGTCCTGTCCGCCGGAATCGCCGTCGAAAAGGATGACCTGCTCAATTCTGTGGACGCCCTGTATGCCCGCGCGGATTGGCCGGGGCTGGGCACGTTCTACTCGGCCCATTCCTGGATGGGAACCACCGTCTCCAAACGAACGGCGAACTGGACCGTGCTGTGGTTGGCCACCTTCCTCTTGATGGCCGGATTGATCTTCGGGGAAAAAGTCAGACGCTCGGATCGACCTCGATGAAGGTGAAGGGGACGCTGACGATGTGGTCGTAGTCCTCCCCAGCTTCGAGCATGTCCTCATCATCGGCGTCGAAGTGCCACTTGATGCTGACCTCGGAACTCGTTTCCAGACGCTTGAAGAGATCCAGCAGGCATTTGCTGCTGCTGGTATTGAAATACTCCAGCTGAACGACCACCGTCAACGGGGTCTCGGCTTCCAGGCAATGCGTCCAATCCAATACAGGGCGATAGAAATCCACCGCATTCTCGGGAATCGACCGGCCGCTCAACGTCAATTGATTCTGTTGGGCGTCGTATTCAATCTGCGGCGTCTTGGCCGTGGCTGCGATGCTGAGCGATCTCATGCATGCAAAGTAATCAACCTCCGCAAGCGACCTCGACCGAAAAGAACAACCGGTGAACATCCCGGTCTGCAATCATGCGGATGGAGGGTGTGCCCTTCGCAAATCGAGCCATGGAGACCCAACCGAGACCGGCACCACCCCGTGGAGTCCGCTCACTGGATTCGAGCATGTCCCGGTGCAGTTCACGCCATTTCCGATGGCCTTCTTTGGCCATCCGATTCATGTCCCGTTGCCAGCGCTCATGGCGCTGCAGCCAGAGTTTGACCCGGTCCACATCGGACTGGAGCAGCGTGTTGACCGTTCGGATCAGAAACCGAGGCTCTCCCTCCACACAGCGTCCAAGGAGGCGAAATTCAATGGGAGAATCCGGCGCGGAGTGGCGCTGGAGATTCTGGACGCATTCAATCAAGGCCCGGAATGGCCGGCGGTCGGGCATGCGCTGAACCATAAGCAACTCGCACTCGGAGAGGATGCGGTCGAAATCGCCAGGCTCGGGAATCCCGGAGAACTGGAGCATGGACTGCCAGCGCGTTTGGATGCGCTTGGACACTCCGGAGCAGTCGGTGTTGCGGACAGGCATGGGCAGGAATCGCTTCCCCATACGGAAGCAAGAGCCGAGGGGTTGCCCTTCGGGAGGACTATCTTGCCCGCCCGCACGGAGGACATGCCGCAGAATCCCCCTTCCCCTTGGTATGAAGCGTGGTTCGACAGCCCGCATTACCACCGTCTGTATGGACACCGCAGCGGGAGCGAAGCCACCACCTTCGTCTCCAACCTGCACCGCCATTTCGGCTGGTCCAACCTCCACCTTTTGGACCTCGCCTGTGGGCAGGGACGGCACGCCGCCGCCGCAGCCACCCTTGGCCACCACGTGGTGGGGATGGACCTCAGTACAAACAGCATCGACCACGCCCGGAAAACCCACTCCGGTCAGGAGCGACTCACCTTCGTGGAGGGCAACATGCTCGACTTCGAGTTGGGCCAGCGGTTTGATGGCGTCCTCAATCTCTTCACCAGCTTCGGCTATTTCGATCGGAGGGAGGACCACCGAGCCGTATTGAAGGGCATCCGGCGCCATCTGAAACCTGACGGATTCCTCATTCTGGACTACCTCAATGTGGACTTCTCCCGTTCCCGCCTCGTCTCGGAAGAAACCATCGAACGGGAGGGGGTAGAGTACGCCATCACCCGGTCCTTCGGCGATCTTGGACACGGAGTCCAGGGGTTCATCAAGACCATTGAATTCGAGGAGGAGGGAAGGCCCCATCGATTCACGGAACGGGTGTCCGGCATGGACCGGGAGGAGTTGACCGGGCTCCTCGAAGCGAGCGGCCTGACGGTGCGGCAAACCTTCGGGGATTACAATCTTGCCGACTGGACACCTGGGGACAGCCCACGACTCATCCTATACGCCCACGCCTCATGATGCCCGGACTTGCCCTCTTTCTCGTCGCCATCCTCGGCGCCGCCATGGGAGAAGCCATGGGGCACGGCCTGCGCCGTCAACTTCCCCTGCTCTTGGCCTTCGGCGGAGCCTTCCTGCTCGGCCTCTGCTTCCTCCATCTCCTGCCCGAAGCCTTCGCGGCGAATGGTCGCGCTGGACTCTGGGTCATCGGGGGCTTTTTGGTCCAGATCGGACTGGAGTACCTGAGCAAGGGAATGGAACACGGTCATGTCCATGGAAACCGGTTTGGTGCTGTGGCCTTCGCCAGCCTCTGTCTTCACGCCTTCATCGAAGCGATGCCCTTTGGCCTAGACGATGTGGCCTCCGCTGCCCATGACCATGGCCACGGCCACGGAGGGCACCACCACGATCACGACCATGGCGGGGGAGGGTGGTCCCTGCTTTTCGGGATTGGCCTGCACAAGCTCCCGGTGGCGATTGCCCTGATGGCCATCCTCAGGGCCACGGTGAGTTCGAGAATGCGCCGATGGACCTGGGTGCTCGTCTTTGCGCTGACCCCGGTGGCCGGCATTCTCCTTGCCGGTCGTTTGCCTCAGGATGCGGCAACGTTCGGCGCCCTGAACGGGCTCCTAGTCGGCATCCTGCTGCACATCGCGACGACCATCCTGTTTGAGACGGCGGACGGCCATGAGTTCAATGCGCGGAAATTCCTGACGGTTTTGCTGGGGCTCGGCTTGTCCCTCTTCACGACACACCTCTGAGCGGTTCGCGTAACCTTTTTCCAGAGCCCGGCGTAATGGGGGGCAAAGCATTCCCCATGAAGCGCTTTCGCATCCGCATCACGATCAAGAAGTTCGAACGCATCGAACTGAATCGCGACCGTTACGGTTTCGAACTCTTCGAGCACTGTCTCAACTGAGGACAGGCTCAGTCAAAGAGCTCCTTCCGGATCCGTTGGGCCCGTTCCAACGCGTCCCGGTTCCACTCCCTCTCTTCCGCACCCCATTCTGCGGGGCTGGCCATCAGAATTTCCGTAGGCAGGTTACCGACGAGATCATCCTTGGCCATCGGGCAACCTCCGTGCCCTCCCAGAGCGCCATCAAAAGCGCGACACCCTCCTTTCCACGCCGCCTCCATCAGGAGGCGCGCTTGTTTCGGCCTTCCATGAAGGTGAGCCCCAAGAGTGACCTCCGGAAAGGCTTCCACGGCCGTGGCAAAAACAGATTCCACCGCATCCGGAGTTGCCTGTCCCACGGTGTCGCTCAACGCAATCGTCCGGATGTCCAGTTCGGCATGGAGTCGGCCACACCATTCGCCCACCATGGCCGCATGCCAAGGGTCTCCATAGGGATTGCCGAAGCCCATGCTCAAGTAGGCCACCACAGCCTTCCCGTTCCGTTCCGCTGCATTCCGAATGGCGTCAAGACGGCGCCACCCGTCTTCGATGCCCCCGCCAGTATTCCGCTGCTGGAACGTCTCCGAGATCGAAAAGGGGAAGCCGAGGGTGTCGGGCCGACCATGGGCCAATGCATCTTCAGCGCCCCGGAGGTTGGCCACGATGGCCAGGACCTCGGTGCCAGTCTGGGGCAGGGAGGAGAGCACATCGGCGGTATCAGCCATCTGCGGCATGGCCTTCGGGGAGACGAAACTCCCGGCATCGAGCACATCGAACCCCACCTCCATCAAGGCCGAGAGGTAAGCCACCTTCCGCTCGGTGGGAATGAACTCGTGAAGGCCCTGCATCGCATCGCGGGGACAATCCGTCAATCGCCAAGAAACCGGGGCTTTGGTGGTGGCCATGAAACAAAGATTGAACAAAACTGAAACCCACGGGCACCTCACCGCGTATCGAATGACCGGTTCCGACCCTCGGATCCGCGATTCACAACGACACGCACACGACATGGACCTCCGCACCTTCAACCGGCTTCCGCTCGACGAGAAGACGAATTACATGTGGGACCACGGGAACTGCATTTCTCAACGCATGGTCGAGAACCGCTACATCCTCTGCATTTTCGAGATCAACGGCTTTTACGTCGAGGCGATCTACAGCAAGCAGAACAACCGCGTCAATGCCATCCTTCCCATCATGGGCATGGAGTCCTGGGAAGCCTATGTGGACCAAGTGATTCGGAACGTGACCGAGGTGAACTAACCCACACCCTCCCATCCCGTGGCGATCGGGCCAACAAAGCCGCATCTGACCACATCAGTCTCCCCCCAGAACCCGACCCCATCCACGTCCATCACCGGGCGGTTTGTCGACGGGTCAACCGAAGATGCGGGCGTCAGGAAATTCGGTTCTGGTCGAGGGCAGAGAACCGCTTTCGGCCTCGGACGAAAAAATCCCAGACCACACTGCCGGCATAGTGGCCAGGCAATTGCCCGACAGGCCGAGGGGAGGAGCAGGATTGTTTTTCCAGGCGGCGTTTGCCCGCCATCCGGGTCCGGTTCTTCCTGAACTCACCATGGGCGCGGATCACCGCCTTGAAAAAGGCCGGCTTGCCCTCCATGAGGAACCGAAGGCCCGCCAATCCATCGAGAAGCTGGCGAAACAAAATCCGGCCCCGAATCCCTGGGCGGTGGTCATTCTTGAGCAAGAGGTAGAGGTTGTTCCGGAAATTGAGGAAGGCCTTGTTGGGGCTCTCCTGTTGCAGGGTGCCTCCACCGAGATGGTAAACGTGGGCTTCCGGAGTGACCCCCACCATCAGTCCCCGGTTCTGCAGGCGCCAGCACAGGTCGATTTCCTCCATGTGGGCGAAGAAGTCCTCGTCAAGACCGCCCACAGTCCTCCACGCTTCCGTCCGGACCAACAGGCAGGCCCCGGAAGCCCAGAACACTGCGCGGGCCGAGTCGTATTGACCGTGGTCGATTTCCTTCTCATCAAACAGCCGTCCGGCACAAAACATGAAGCCATGGCGGTCCATGTAGCCACCAGCCGCACCGGAATATTCGAATTCCGCCCTCCGTTCCACAGAACGAATCTTGGGCTGTGCCGCAGACCATCCTTCGGATTCCGCTGCAGTCACCAAGCCATCTAGCCAGCCCTCCGTGACCTCGACATCGCTGTTGAGCAGCACAATCCATTCAGCCGCCACATCGGACAAGAGCTGGTCCAATCCGCGGTTGTACCCTCCGGCAAATCCGTGGTTCTCGTTCAGCCGGACGAGGTGGACGCTGGGAAACTCCCGGCTTAAGAGTGTAAGACTGCCGTCGTCCGACCCATTGTCGATGACCACGACCCGGTCAGCGTCGCCCGTGTGGGCCACGACGGAGGGGAGGAAGCGCTTGAGGTGAGCCTCCCCGTTCCAATTGAGGATGGCCACCACCACCCGACAGGTGGTCGCTTCGGACGTCGCGCTGCCGCTCGGCTCCATCACCTCGGGTTGAAGAAGAGGTCTTCGGGTTCCTCCCGACTGTAGGTGTCCCGGCGCCCGAGTTGGTTAATCGACGTCTCCGACACCGAATGGCCCAGTTCGCGGGTCTTCAGGATGTCGAGCCAATCGGCATTCCGCAGCTCCTGAGGATGATCGCTGTGCAAGAGCTCAAAGCACTCGCCGACGACCTGCGGAGTGTAGAAGAGGAACCGCCGGTTGTTGAACTGGCCTGCCTTGTGGTAGTGCCAGATCTCGTAGGGGTAATACTGCGTTCCGTTGTGCCGCTGGACAATCGTGTTGGGGCGTCCATAGCGAAGGAGGATCCAGCCCATGTCCGTTTCGTGGCCCTCACGGTTGGGACAACTGCCATATTCGAAATCCGCAATCCCGACCTCCCGTCGGTATTCGAGCCAGGCGCCCTCGGGGTCAGCCGGCTGGCGGACCGTCCAGAATTGATCGAGGAAGGCTTGCATCGGGCGCAGTTCCGCGCCGCTAAGCGTGTACTCAATGGTCCGGCGCTCCCCTGCATCCGCAATCGGAAGCAAAGTCTCGAGGGCCGCATACAACGTGTCACGGTCGGTGAAGGCCAAGACGAACGGGGAGAGGGAACCCGCCGCCACGGCCGCGTCCTGGTCGGCGGCTCCGATGACCTCCACGAAGAGGCTACGGGTCATCAGCATCATCTGCTCCGGCGTCTGAACCTCAACGGTGAGCTCGTACAGTCCCGGGTCGGGCACCGGAACCGATTCCAGCAGGGGAAGGACCGGGCGCCCCTTCTTGCGGATGAACCGCCGGGTGCTGCCCACCCAATCTCCACCGGGCTCCTTGAATCCCGCCACGACGAGAAACGCCCCGTCCAGCCCGAATTCACCATCGGTTCCGTAGAGCTCACCGTAGAAAGGAATGAACTCCGCATCGGCCGAAATGCGCTGATCCACGAGCGGCAGCACCTCCTTGCCGGAACGGGTCAGGCTGGTCGCTGGTTCCTGGGCAGGGGCCACTCCCTGGACCAGAAACAAGTCACTGATGTCCAAGGCATTGGGCGTGTCGATTTCAATCACGGCCTCATGGCGGAGGGGCGTGCCGTCCGGCAGGGCCACATCCGCCACTTCCAACTCGAGCACGTGCGGACCGGACTGGAGCGGAATTCGGGCGATGTCCACAAAATCCCCGGCAGCGGCCAGTTCCCCCGTCCGGGCCGTGGCCTTCGAGAATCCGGCGACGGCTCCCGTGCTGTCGTACGCCACCACGGTCCATTGAGCAGCAGCCCGAACGAGGCTGTCCCGGGACATGAGCCACTGCATCCCTTCGGCCATGAATTCCACTTGCACCTCGAGGTAGGGGTTGCCTTCGGGGGACAGGAATTGGCGGGTGGCCAATCGGATCCCGGGAACGGTTCCTTGGGCCACAACGGACTCCTGAGCAGAGGAAAGCAGGAGGATTCCGAACAACAAAACCCGGAGGGGCATCCTCCGTAGACGGAATGGGGCCATTAAATTGTCCTTCGGCATCATGATGAACCTGCAAGATACATGGACGCCCATGGCGCGCACAGCGGTCCTCACGGCCCTCTGTTTGCTGGCCTCATTGACCACGAAGGCCACGCACCTCGTCGGGGGCGAGATGTACTACGACCACCTTGGCGGGGACAATTATGAAGTCCACCTGATCATCTACCGGGATTGCGGACCGACCAACACAAACGGGACGGGCTTCGACCTGTCGGCCACACTCGGCGTGTATGAGGGGCAAAGCCTCTACGCTACGGGCACCATGGACCTGGACTTCAATCAGGTCACCAACATCGACCTGCAGAGTGGAAACCCCTGTGCCGTGTTGCCGCCGGGGGTGTGCATCGAACGGGCGGAATACGTCTCGACGCTCACGCTGCCGGCCAGCGACCAGACCTACACCCTCGTGTACCAGCGCTGCTGCCGGAACCCGCAGGTCATCAACCTGCAGGAGGCCATGAACACGGGCTTCACCATGTTCGCGGAAGTGCCGCCG
>JAYYEI010000008.1:0-2935 GCA_036159995.1 Bacteroidota bacterium | reverse complement strand
GGATGACCGGTCCTATTCTGCTCCCTATCTTCGCGCGCCCGGAGAAGTGCCAGAGTGGTCGAATGGGCCTGACTCGAAATCAGGTGTGCCCTCACGGGTACCGGGGGTTCGAATCCCTCCTTCTCCGCAGAGACCCGGACTGTATCGTCCGGGTTTTTTTCTTGGCCGATGAAAATCGTGTACCAAGTACACATATTGCTGATTGTCAATATGTTGTGTGAAGAATTGCCATAAACAAATGGCCTCTTTCGGGTCCCCGGGATTTGCTTTGTGCCATGACCATTGGAATTCCCACCGAAATCAAACCCTCCGAAAGTCGGGTGGGCATGACGCCTGCTGGCGTGTTTGAATTGACCCGCCGCCAACACACCGTCATCGTGCAGAGTGGGGCTGGACTTGGTAGTGGATTTTCCGATGAGGATTACCTCGAGGTCGGGGCCGACATTCGGCCGACGATTGAGGCCGTCTACGCCGAGGCAGAGATGATCGTCAAGGTGAAGGAGCCGATTGCGGCGGAGTATCCCCTCATCCGCAAGGACCAGGTGGTCTTCACCTACTTCCACTTCGCTTCCTCCGAGCCGCTGACCCATGCCATGGTCGAGAGCGGAGCGGTGTGCATCGCCTATGAAACGGTGGAGGCCGAGGACGGCTCCCTCCCGCTGCTCACCCCGATGTCGGAGGTGGCCGGGCGCATGGCCATCCAGCAGGGGGCCAAGTACCTCGAGAAGCCGCGCAAGGGCCGTGGCGTTCTGCTCGGCGGAGTGCCGGGTGTGCCTCCGGGCCGCGTGCTGGTCCTCGGTGGCGGTGTGTCCGGTACGCAGGCGGCCAAGATGGCGGCGGGGCTTGGAGCCCATGTGACCATCATGGACATCAACATGGACCGGCTCCGCAGGGTCAACGACATTATGCCACACCATGTGGTGACGGAGTACTCCAATGCCTACAACATCCGGCAGGCCATCGCGACGCATGACCTGATTGTCGGTGCGGTCCTCGTGAAGGGCGGCAAGGCGCCCCATCTGATCACCCGAGAGATGCTGTCCCTGATGCGGCCGGGGACGGTCATCGTGGACATCGCTGTGGACCAGGGCGGTTGTGTGGAGACCACCCGCCCGACCACACACGACGATCCGGTCTACATCGTGGACGATGTCGTGCACTACAGCGTTGCCAACATGCCGGGTGCGGTTCCCTACACGTCCACGCTGGCCCTGACGAATGTGACGCTGCCGTATGTGATTGCGCTCGCAGAGAAGGGCTGGCAGACCGCCTGTCAGGACGACCCGGCTCTGGCCAAGGGCCTCAACATCTGTGGGGGAGACATCGTTTACGCCGCGGTGGAACTAGCCTTTGCGGCTGTCTGATCTGACCGCCTGCGGCAGGGAGCCGTATCTTGGAAGGGTGAAGTTCCTTGCCCGCTTTGCGCCTCTCGCCGTTCTGGTGATGGGCAGCCTGTCCTCCTTTCACGCCCAACAGCAACCGGGGAGGGTATTGATGATCGGCATCGATGGAGTTCGGCCTGATGCCCTGCAAGTGGCGGTGACGCCCAACCTCGACGGGTTGATCGAGGGAGGTCTCTTCTCCCCTGACGCCCTCAATGACGACATCACGATCAGCGGCCCCGGCTGGTCCGCCATCCATTGCGGTGTCCGATCGGGCAAGCACAATGTGGTGGACAACAGCTTTGCCGGACAGAATTACCTCCAGTATCCCGGCTGGCTCGAGCGCGTTGAGACGGCCCATCCGGAGTGGAATACGCTGTCGGCCAGCCAATGGAGTCCGATCAACGGACAAATCGTGGGCAGTTCGGCGGACGTCATCGTGAACCCGGGCTCCGCTGTGCAGGCGACCCAAACCGTGGTGGACGCCCTGCAAAATGGCGACCCCCACGCCGTCTTCGTGCACCTCGATGACCCGGACTACGCCGGGCATGCCTACGGCTTCTCCCCTTTCGTATTCCCTTATCTGGACGCCATCGAGGCGATGGATGTCCTGATCGGCCAGATGATCGGTGCCATGGAGGCCCGACCGAACTATGCCGAAGAGGATTGGCTGGTGCTGGTCACCACGGATCACGGCGGCATTGGGACGACCCATGGAGGGAACAGCATGGAGGAGCGCCGGGTGTTCGTCATCGCGTCCGGCGAGTCGGTGACCCAGCAGACGGTGGAGCGGGACACCCTTTCCGTCATCGGGGTCGCTGAGAACTGTCTTGGAGATGCACCCCGGCTTTCGTTCGATGGAAATTCCAGGGCGGCGGTGCCGGCCCATCCGGATTTCCTGCCCGGCACGGGAAGCGACTTCACCGTGGAGTGCCGGGTGCGCACCACGCAGGCCGCTGATGTCGCCATGGTGGGCAACAAGGATTGGGGTTCGGGATTGAACCCCGGCTGGGTCTTTTCCTTCGTCTATCCTTCGGGGCCCGGATGGCGGGTGAATGCCGGAGACGGTAGCGCACGCGTCGACCTCGACGGGCCGCCCATTGCCGATGGAGAATGGCACACCCTCTCCTGCTCCTTCGACCGCGACGGCGCGATGCGGATGTACACCGACGGTGTGCTCAGCGACGAGGCCCCCATGTCTTCACTCGGTAGTCTCGATGTCGGAGGACTGTTCTTCGGAGCCGATGCCTTCACCGCGTATGGCATGGAGGGCACCGTGGCCGAAGTCCGCTATTGGGACGGCGCTTTGGACGCTGCCACCATCGCCGACTGGCATTGCTCTCTCCTGACGGCAGCCCATCCGGACTGGAATTCCCTCCGGGGCCATTGGCCGCTGGACGAGGGCGAAGGCAATGTCCTCGAAGACCTTTCGGGCAACGCCCATCACGCGACCAACGAAGGCGGAGCGTGGGGCACGGATGGTGGGTCGGTGCTGTGGGATTACAGCCAGACGCCGCGGCTCGTTGACGTTCCGGTCATGGCGTTGGCCCATC
>JAYYEI010000007.1:0-36721 GCA_036159995.1 Bacteroidota bacterium | reverse complement strand
CCGTAACTATAACGGTCCTAAGGTAGCGAAATTCCTTGTCGGGTAAGTTCCGACCTGCACGAATGGTGTAACGATCTGGGCACTGTCTCAGCCATGAGCTCGGTGAAATTGTAGTATCGGTGAAGATGCCGATTACCCGCAACGGGACGAAAAGACCCCGTGAACCTTTACTATAGCTTTGCATTGGGTTTGGATATTTGATGTGTAGAATAGGTGGGAGGCTTTGAAGCGATGCCGCTAGGTGTTGTGGAGCCACCGTTGAAATACCACCCTTCAAATATTTGGATCCTAACTTTTTTACAGAGGACAGTGCATGGTGGGTAGTTTGACTGGGGTGGTCGCCTCCAAAAGAGTATCGGAGGCTTCCAAAGGTACCCTCAGCACGCTTGGTAACCGTGCGTAGAGTGCAATAGCAAAAGGGTGCTTGACTGAGAGACCTACAAGTCGATCAGGAACGAAAGTTGGGTATAGTGATCCGGCGGTTCTGCATGGAAAGGCCGTCGCTCATAGGATAAAAGGTACTCCGGGGATAACAGGCTGATCTTGCCCAAGAGCTCATATCGACGGCAAGGTTTGGCACCTCGATGTCGGCTCGTCACATCCTGGGGCTGGAGAAGGTCCCAAGGGTTGGGCTGTTCGCCCATTAAAGTGGCACGCGAGCTGGGTTCAGAACGTCGTGAGACAGTTCGGTCTCTATCTGTTGTGGGCGCTCGAGATTTGAGCGGACCCGTCCCTAGTACGAGAGGACCGGGATGGACATACCTCTGGTGTATCTGTTGTGGCGCCAGCTGCATCGCAGAGTAGCTATGTATGGATGAGATAAGCACTGAAAGCATCTAAGTGCGAAACTCGCCGCGAGATGAGATCTCGTTGAGAGCCGTGGAAGACGACCACGTTGATAGGCCGCAGGTGTAAAGATGGTGACATCAAAGCCGAGCGGTACTAATTGCTCAAAAGCTTATGAAGCTGATTACTCTACCAATATGTCAACACATTCGTTGATTGCACGGCAACGGCCCACTGCATTCAACAAGAACGATAGGTGTCTATTGCGGTAAGGTCCACCTCTTCCCATTCCGAACAGAGAAGTTAAGCCTACCAGCGCAGATGGTACTGCTACTGCGGGAGAGTATGTCGACGCCACCTTGGGGCCCCTTCGGGGGCCCCTTTTTTTTGCTCAAATTTGCGGGGCGCTCAGGCGCACCATTCATCAATACGACATGAACGATCTCGTGACCATCATCGGCCGGCCCAACGTGGGGAAGTCCACGTTGTTCAACCGGTTGACCGAGACGCGCGATGCCATCACCGATCCGACGGCGGGAACAACGCGGGACCGGAAATACGGGAAGGCGTTTTGGGGTGGGCGTGTGTTCACCGTCATCGATACGGGGGGCTACGCGACCGGGACGGATGATGTCTTCGAGGGCGTCATCCGGGAGCAGGTGCAGACCAGCA
Organism: Bacteroidota bacterium; assembly: GCA_036159995.1. Taxonomy (GTDB): domain Bacteria; phylum Bacteroidota; class Bacteroidia; order Flavobacteriales_D; family Sanyastnellaceae; genus UBA8752. Next base: position 35,263 of record JAYYEI010000007.1, on the reverse strand, counting down.
TGGAGGAAGCGGCTTTGATCGTGTTCATGGTGGATGCCCAGACTGGAATCACCGACTTGGACCAGGACATTGCCCAGCTTGTGAGGAGGACGGGAAAGCCGGTGATGCTCGTGGTCAACAAGATTGACACGGGGGCGCAGGAGTACGCCACGGCCGAGTTCTACGGGCTGGGCATTGGCGATGAGCTCTTCGGCATCAGCGCCAACAACGGGTATGGTACCGGGGACTTGCTGGATGCGCTGGTGCAGAAGCTGCCGACCCAAGAGGAAGGGGAGGATTTGGGGTTGCCCAAGCTCGCCGTCGTGGGGAGGCCCAACGTGGGCAAGAGCACCCTCATCAACACCTTGCTGGGTGAGGAGCGGAACATCGTGACGGACATCGCCGGGACGACCCGGGACAGTGTACACACGCGCTTCAATGCGTTCGGTTTCGATTTTGAAATCGTGGACACGGCTGGGTTGAGGAAGCGGAAGAAGGTGGACGACAACCTGGAATTCTACAGCGCGGTTCGGACGGTGAAGGCGATTGACCAGAGCGATGTGTGCCTGTTGCTGGTGGACGCGACCCAGGGATTCGAGAAGCAGGACCAGCACATTTTCTGGCATGTGCTGGACAGCTATCGTGGGGTGGTGGTCGTGGTCAACAAGTGGGACCTCGTCGAGAAGGACGAGCACACCATGAACGCATACCGCGCCAAGCTTGAGGAGAAGATGGCGCCGTTCTCCGATGTCCCCGTCATCTTCACATCGAACGTGACGAAGCAGCGGGTCTTCAAGGCGCTCGAGGCCGCCTTGCACGTGCACCACCAGCGCGGATTGAAGATATCGACTTCCGAGCTGAATGAGGAGTTCCTGCCCATTTGCCGGGACCAGCCGCCGCCCATCTACAAGGGCAAAAGTGTCAGCATCAAGTACATCACGCAGATTCCGTCGCAGGTGCCCACGTTTGCCTTTTACTGCAATCTGCCGCAGTACATCAAAGATCCGTACAAGCGGTTCCTCGAGAACCGGTTCCGCGAGCGTTACGACTTTAGTGGCGTGCCGATCCGCTTGTTCTTCCGGAAGAAATAAGCCGAGGCGCCGAAGGGTCGGAGCTCAGGAGAGGGTGGTCTTGAATTGGGCCATGACCCGCTCGATGATGCCGCGCAGAGCCGGGGGGTCGAATGGCTTCACGATGCGGTCGTCCATGCCACAGGCAAGGATGCGCTCCAAGGTCTTCTCTTCGGCATCTGCCGTCAGGGCGATGATGGGGGACCGGAGCATGCCCTGTTTTTCTTCTTCGTAGCGGATGTGCCGCGTGGCTTCGATGCCGTCCATCTTCGGCATCTGGACATCCATCAGGATGATGCAAGGTCCCTGGTCCTCCCAGGCGTTGATGGCTTCGAGGCCATCCTTGGCTTCGATGACTTCGAATCCCCATCGGGACAGCAGTTTGGACGCCACGAACCGGTTGAGCTCATTGTCGTCCGTCAGCAGGATGGGGCACGTTGGACCGGCCTTTTTGTCGGGGGCGTGGTCTTCCTGAGGATTCTGGGCCTCCGTTGGCAGGTCATGCGGTTCATCATGTTCGCCAGCTCCCGTGCCGGGATTCCATGGGCCCCTTGTCGTGGATTGGGCGGCCTCCATAGGGAGTTCCACTGTGAAGGTGGAGCCTTCTCCCTTGGCGCTGAGAATGGACAGCGATCCCTTCATCTGGTCCACTATGCTTTTGACGATCGCGAGGCCCAATCCGGTGCCTTCGATGTTGGCTTCATTCTCGATTTGCTCGAAGGGTTTGAGGATGCGGTCCTGTTCCTTCTTGTCGATGCCCCGCCCAGTATCAGTCACTTGCATCCTCAACATCTCGCGTTTCGGGTCGCTGGAGATGGGGTCTTCCCATTCAATGCGGAGGGTGACGTGTCCTTGGTCCGTGTATTTGATCGAGTTGCTGATGAGATTGTTGAGGATCTGGGTGATCCACTTGGCATCGGTCACCAACTTCTCGGGTACGGTGCTGCCCATGGAGAGGGTCAATTCCAGTCCGACCCGTTCCGCCCGGTTGCGGAAGGAGTCCATGATGTTGCTGATGAGGTCGTGGAAGTTGAATTCGCTGGTCAGACTGGTCGTCTTTCCCGAGGCCATTTTCTCGAGGTCCAGGATGTCGTTGACCAAGCTCAGCAAGTGGCGTCCGCTGAATTCCATGTACGCCAGATGCCGGAGTTGTTCTTCCCGGTTCGGGTCGTCGTGGATCAGAAGGTCGGTGAGGCCAAGGATGGCGTTCAGCGGAGTCCGGATTTCGTGGCTCATGACCGAGAGGAAGCGCGACTTCGCTTCATTGGCGGCTTCGGCTGCCTTCTGGAGGTCGAGGAGGTGGGTGATGTCGTTGCCGTACAGGTTGAATTGCCCTGAAGGCAGGTGGACCACTTGGAACTCCCCAGTTCTCGTTTTTCCCGTCTCCGGGTAGGACTGCGTGCATCGCCAGGTGGCGCGCCCTTTCTCAAGGGCGGTCTGCAAGGCTTCTTCTAGTCCCGGCCGGTTGAGCGTATTGCCACATTCCGGATGCTCCGGAAAGCACATCTGCGCGCTCTGGTTGATAAAGGAGATGGTTCTGCTTGCATCGATCTGGAGCACGGCGTTGGGATTGCGCTCGTAGAAGAGGGCCAAGGCTTGGTTCGACCTTGCGCTGGCTGCATTCTGGATTTTGGTGGCCGTAATCCCAGCAATGGTTTCCAGAATCAGCTGGTCCTCGATGGTGTAAAAGTCGGGGTCAGGATGCTCGCTGTCGATGACGCCGAGGATGTGGTCTCCCCAGCAGATGGGGACGGCCAGTTCGGAGAGTCGACTCGCATCATCGGTGATGTAGTCAATGAACCGGGAGGTGTCGGCGACGCGGATGGACTCTCCCGTGCTGGCGACCCGTCCCACGATGCCGCGCCCCATGGGGATTTCAATCGGTTGGAAGATGGCTTTGTAATCAATGCTCTTCGGGCCGAAGGCCGCCTTTTGGATGAGGATGTCGCGGTGCGGGTCGCGGAGGTAGATGACGCAGTCCATCCAGCCGAGTTTGCTGATGGTGCGCTCGGCTACGGCCCAGAGCAAGGCGTCAGGATCTTCGATGCCCACCAGGTCGCCGGCAAACTCGCTCAGCAGGCCCAACGCGTCCAGCCTCAGGACATCTCGTCTTGAGGGGCGGTGAGGGTTGTGGGGCATGGCGTTCATGACGGGCAGCATCGAGGCTCTTGAAGATCGTCCAAGAGTTCACTGCCCGGGTGTACGTAAAGAACGGGCGTTTTGTCAGAAGGTTCCGTAATTCCCCCGTCTGGTCATGCCGGGGTCGGATTTGGCACCCGCCCTCATTTCACGGGTTGCCAAGACATCATCGGGCCGATCCCTCCGTCTTTAGCATCTTCGCGGCTGGGATGGTCGCCATTGGAGACCCCAACACAGCCAACATGTCCTATTTCTTCACTTCCGAGTCCGTCAGCGAAGGCCACCCCGACAAGGTGGCCGACCAGATCTCCGATGCCCTGATTGACCACTTCCTGGCGTTTGACCCCCAATCCAAGGTGGCGTGTGAGACGCTGGTGACCACGGGACAGGTCGTGTTGGCCGGTGAGGTCAAGAGCCAGGCTTACCTCGATGTCCAAGAGATCGCCCGGGAGTGCATCCGGCGCATCGGCTACACCAAGAGTGAATACATGTTCGACGCTGCAAGCTGTGGCGTGTTGAGCGCCATCCACGAGCAGAGCCCCGACATCAACCAGGGGGTCGAGCGGGCGGCTCCCGAGGAGCAGGGGGCCGGTGATCAAGGGATGATGTTCGGTTACGCCTGCCGAGAGACGGACGACTACATGCCGCTGCCGCTCGATTTGAGCCATCGCCTGCTCAAGGTGCTCGCCGAGTTGCGCCGTGAGGGTGACCAGATGGGCTATCTGCGTCCGGACAGCAAGAGCCAGGTCACGATTGAGTACGCTGATGATCACACGCCCTTGCGGGTGGAGGCCATCGTGGTGTCGACGCAGCACGATGATTTCGATGCCAATGAGGCGGCCATGCTCGCCCGGATCAAGAAGGACGTCGCTGAGATTCTCATCCCGCGCGTCCTCGCGGATTGCCCGGAGCGCGTGCAGGCCCTGTTCAAGGGCGACCACAAGTTGCACGTGAATCCGACGGGCAAGTTCGTCATCGGGGGGCCCCACGGGGACACCGGGTTGACCGGCCGCAAGATCATTGTGGACACCTATGGTGGTCGGGGTGCTCATGGTGGCGGGGCTTTCAGCGGCAAGGACCCGTCCAAGGTGGACCGCAGTGCAGCGTATGCGACACGCCATGCGGCCAAGAACCTCGTGGCGGCTGGGGTGTGCGATGAGGTGCTTGTCCAGGTGGCCTACGCCATCGGGGTGGCCGACCCCGTGGGGCTGTACGTCAATACGTACGGCACCGGCAAGGTGGGCGTTTCCGATGGAGAGATTGCCGAGCGCATTGCCGACATCTTCCCGATGCGCCCGTACGCCATCGAGCAGCGTTTTGCCCTGCGGACCCCGATCTACACGGAGTCGGCTGCCTACGGTCACATGGGCCGCCAGACCGAGACAGTCACCAAGACGTTTCGGGCGGCCAGCGGCGAGACGGTCTCCCGCGAGGTGCGCCTGTTCCCGTGGGAAGCTCTGGATTGCGTGGAGGCCCTCAAGGCCGAATTCGGACTCTGAGCGGACCGAATCCCGATCAGAAGAGGAAGTCGTAGCCCTCGCTCTTCATCCGCTGGTAGCGGTCGCGGTCGAACGTGTAGAGTCGGCTGCCCTTGTGTTGTCCCTTTTCGCCACCTGATGCCTTCTTGTCGAGGTCGGTGAGCAGCGGGCTCTTGAACAACTTCTTGCGGAAGTTCCGCTTGTCGAAGGTCTTGCCGAGTGCCTGTTCGTAGAGGGATTGGAGCTGGCCCAGCGTGAACTCGGAGGGGAGAAGGTGGAATCCCACCGGACGGCGCTTCACCCGGCGCTTGAGGCGTTCCCGGGCGTAGGAGACCACCTCATTGTGGTCGAAGGCGAGGTCGGGGACCCGGTCAATCGGGACCCATTGCATGCCGTGGGATTCCCACTTCTCGGCCAGGAAGTCCTCCTTGCGCACGAGGGCGTAGAAGGCCACGTTGACCACCCGACCCATGGGGTGACGGAACACGCCTCCGAAGGCCTTCAGTTGCTCGATGATTTCCGGATCGTCATAGCCAAAGAGGCCGTGGAACATGCTACGCGCACTCAGGGCCAATTCATCCTGTGCTTCGAGGTACCGGCTGGGCAGGAGGAGGGCGCCTTCGTAGGGTGCGCGCTGGCTTCTGGCGAGGAGCAGTTGCAGCTGGTTTCCGTCAAATCCGAAGAGCACGAGGCTCATGCTGAGGGCCACGTTGAAATCCGGGTCGTCTTGGGGGAACTTGAGCATGTCCGACATGGGTTGCAAAGCAAGGATTGACGAGAATGAAATGCGCAAAGTGGCCCATAAGTTCTCAAGGAGGACCTGGTCGATTGTGTGCAACACTTGCTGGAACGGGAGCGGAAGGAGGATTGGGAGTTGCGAGTGGAATGGACATGCCTGTGAAGGCATCCAAGGCATTCCAGGTCAAAAGCGCTCCATCCGCGTCGGTTTGGAGCAGCCAATACAGGCCTGCGGCACGGTCCTGTTCGATGCGGTGTGCCGGTGCTCCCAAGTTGAGGACGGGCTCTTGTAGAAGGCGGGTCTGGTCCCGGGCCACCCACGACGTGCCGTTCTCCAGTATGCCCGCTGAGACGACCTCTCCTGACCCCGGAGACTCGCCTGTGGACAGCCCCGAGTTGCCGTTCGGTTCGATGAACCACCGGCGCCAGGTTCCGTCGTATTCCAACCCGGCGGCTTCTCCCTCCACGTTGAGCAGCCAAGCAATCCCGGCGGGTCCCGTCGACCCCGGAGCCTCCGGGGTCCATGTGATCGAGGCAATGCGGGCCCCATTGTCGAGGTTGCACCGGATCAGGCGCAGTTCGTTGGTCGCAGTCCGAGCCAGCAGAATCATGCGGCCATCGATGACCCCGGCATCGATCAGGGTTTCCTCCGAGGCCAGCAACCATGTCTTTTGAATGTGGCCGTCGGCATCGACCCATTGGACCCGGTCCGGCCATCCCACCATGGCCCAGGCGGACGTGGTCCATTCCGCTGGCGTGCGCCGGAGAAACTGGAGCCCTCCCGTTTGGGCGCTGAGTGGGGCCGCCAGGCTCCAGATGGGCAGGGAACCATCGGCCGGGTGGGTGCTGAGGGCCTGCAAGGAGGTGGCGCAGCCCAGTACGATTCGGTCACGCCCATCGAGGTGGACCATGTCCCGGATGGGAGAGCAGGGGGCCGGCAGGGCCTGTTCCGTGGCGAGGGGAGCGGTCGGGTGGAAGCGGAGGGGGAGCGCGGCGTCAGGGTCAACGTACCAGAGTCCCTCAGATTCGAGGGGTGGCACTGCCACGGAGGCGGAGGTGAAATCGGCGCCACGGCCTCCCTCTCCATCGGTGACGATGGCGGTGAGGAGGAGGTCGATGGGGCCGGAGGCGGAGGCCGGAGGAAAGGGCACGGTCCATTGCAGATCAATGGTGTCGAGGTGGCCGGGGCCTCCGGTCGAAGGGGCTGCGGAGGCGTTGCCCGATGCCGTCCACCAGAGGCCGCCGTCGGTCGGCCCGACTTCGACCTGCCAGCTCGCCGGAGTTGTGGTTCCGCGGTCGGGTGCGGGGTCGGTGAGCACGAAGCGCAGCGGCACGTTGATGTCGGGAGGCCATGTGGGGCTTGAGTTGGGGGTGAGCCACTCGACGGTTGGGGGCGATTTCTCCGTTCGACACCCTGCCGCGCCAAGGGCGAGGAGCAGGAAAAGGAGGAGTCGCTGGGCGGACACGGAGGGAAGGTAGGTTGTGGACAGGCGTGTGGAATCGCCGTGGATAGGGAGCGGTTCCATCGGGGCCGCGAAACGCTACTTTGGTTTTTCATTCCCAGTTGACCGTGGCCGAAGACAAATCCCTGAATACCAAGCGCAAAACGGCGTCGACGTCGCCCGCCCTCGCGCCGGGTCTCGCCGGAATCGGCAAGAAACAGCCGCAGGCTGTCGAGTTGGAGGAGGCCGTCCTCGGTGCCTGCATGCTCGAGCTGTCGGCCGTCAATGCGGTGGTCGATATCCTGGAGCCGGAGGCGTTCTACAAGGAGTCCCACGGGTCCATTTTCAAGGCGATCAAGGATCTGTTCGGGGAGTCTGAGCCCATCGACCTTCTGACCGTGACCGAGCGGCTCCGCAAGGAGGGTGTGCTCGGTTTCTGTGGCGGTCCGGCCTACGTGGCAGGACTGACCGACCGGGTGGCCAGCACGGCCAACGTTGAATCCCACGCCCGCATTGTGGCCCAGAAGTTCATCCAGCGCGAGCTGATCCGGATTTCCAGTCAGACCATTGAGGCGGCCTTTGAGGACACGACCGATGTCTTCGACCTGCTCGACAAGTCGGAGCAGCAGTTGTTCGAGGTGGCCGAGGGCAACATCCGGAAGGACTACCAGGACATGAAGTCCGTCATCCAGGAGGTGATGGACGGCATCGACCAGGCCCGTTTGAACGAGGACGGGGTGAGCGGCACGCCGACCGGGTTCAAGGCGCTGGATGCCCTCACCGGCGGCTGGCAGAATTCGGACATGGTGGTCCTCGCGGCCCGTCCGGGCATGGGAAAGACCGCCTTCGTGCTGTCCATGGCGCGCAACATGGCGGTGGACCACGGGGTGCCCGTGGCCATCTTCTCCCTCGAGATGAGCTCGGCCCAGCTGGTGCAGCGCCTCGTGGCGGCCGAGTCCGAGCTCAGTGCGGAGAAGTTCCGCAAGGGCGACCTGCAGGATTACGAGTACCAGCAGCTCCAGACCCGCATCGCCAAGCTCACCAAGGCCCAGCTCTTCATCGACGACACGCCGGCCCTCAGTGTCTTCGAGCTGCGCGCCAAGTGCCGTCGCCTCAAGCAGAAGCACGGCATCAACATGATCATCATCGATTACCTCCAGCTCATGACTGCCGGCAGCGACAACAGCAAGGGCAACCGCGAGCAGGAGATTTCGACCATCAGCCGCTCGATCAAGAGCATCGCCAAGGAGCTGGACGTGCCCGTCATTGCCCTCTCGCAGCTTTCCCGTTCGGTGGAGACGCGGGGCGGGGACAAGCGGCCCATCCTGTCCGACCTCCGGGAATCCGGGGCGATCGAGCAGGACGCCGACATCGTCTGCTTCATCTACCGTCCCGAGTACTATGGGATCACCGAAGATGCCGACGGAATGGACACAGAGAACATGGGGGAACTCATCGTGGCCAAGCACCGGAACGGCGGACTCGACACGGTCAAGCTCCGGTTCACCAAGCACCTCGCGAAGTTCTCGGACTTCAACGCGTTCGATGAGAGTCCTTTTGATGGGGGTGGGGCCATGGCGCCCAACACCGGCTTTGCGGATGGAGGGACCAAGACGATGACCGTCGGTTCCAAGATGAACGGTCCCGGGGAGGACGCTCCGTTCTGATTTGTTGCCGACCCGGAAGGGTTAACGGCCGGGAGGCTGGGGTATCTTTCCGTCATGATGCAGTTTCGAGGATCGAGGGTGTTGACCTTGGCTGTCCTGATGATGGTGGCCACGGCCGCGCAGGCGAGTCGGTTGCTCATCCCGATGGATGAGGGGCAATCCAATCATCTCAAGGCCTATGGCGTGGCGTTCTGGGTGTTGGAGCAGGGGCTCGAGGTGGAGTGGCTGCTGAATTACCGGGGAGGCAGCTTCCTGATCCCGGCGGCTCCGGCCATTTCCAGCGAGTGCACCATTCGCGGTGTTGACTTCGAGCCGATGGCCGACGTGCAGGCCCGGCAGATCCTGAACGGCATTGCCGACCCGGAGGTGAACCAGCAGCGCGTCAAGCTCGAGGTGGCGCCCCGGGTGGCCGTATACAGTCCGAAGAGCAAGCTGCCGTGGGACGACGCCGTGACCCTGGTCCTGACCTACGCCGAAATCCCCTACGATGTGGTCTACGATGCCGAGGTGGTCGAGGGCAAGCTGGTCGAATACGATTGGCTTCACCTGCACCACGAGGACTTCACGGGTCAATACGGTAAGTTTTATCGCTCTTACCGCAATGCCGCCTGGTATCAGGAGGAGCAGGCCAAGCAGGAGGCGAGTGCCGCCTCGCTGGGATTTGACAAGGTGAGCGAGATGAAGCGGGCGGTGGCGCTGCAGATGCGGAACTTCGTGCTGGGCGGAGGCTTCCTCTTCACCATGTGCTCAGGCACCGACAGCTTTGACATTGCGCTGGCGGCGCAGGAGACGGACATCTGCGAACCGATGTTCGATGGGGACCCGGCGGATCCTCTGGCCCAGCAGAAGTTGGATTTTGAGGAGGGCTTCGCGTTCTGGAACTACCGGCTGGTCCGGGACCCCCTGGTCTACGAATTCAGTGACATCGATGCCACAGAGGACCACGGGAAAATCAAGGAGATCAAGGACTTCTTCACCCTGTTCGACTTCTCGGCCAAGTGGGATGTCATCCCGACGATGTTGACCCAGTCCCACGAGCGGGTCATTCATGGATTCATGGGGCAGACCACGGCTTTCCGCAAGAAGTTCGTCCGGCCCGATGTGACCATCCTCGGCGAGAGCCGGGGGGTGGGGTCGGTCAAGTACCTCCATGGAACCTTGGGAGAGGGCCAATGGAGCTATTACGGGGGGCACGACCCGGAGGATTATCGTCACTTGGTCAATGACCCTCCGACGGACCTCAACCTGCATCCCAATTCACCCGGATACCGCTTGATCCTGAACAACATTCTCTTCCCGGCTTCGCGGGAGAAGAAGCGGAAAACGTGAGGGGGGATCAGTCCTGACGGACGGTGACAATCAGCGTGAAGAGCTCGCGCCCATCCTCCTGAGAGTCAAATCGATAGTCGATCGGGCCGCTCGCCTTTTTGGCCAGGCTCAAGAGTCCGAGACCGGCGCCTCCCTTGTCGGAGAGTTCTCCGTTGCAGAGGGTCTCGATGTAGGTCTTCCGCAGGGTGTCCTCCTCCATGCCGTTGATCTCGGCGAGTCGCTCGGAGAGGTGATGGCGCATCTCGGTGTCGACCATGTTCCCGCACTGGACCTGGAAGCCGATGGGGGTGGATTCGAGGGTGAGGTACAACTGGGTGAAGCCGTCCTCTTCGATGAGGCCGTGCCGCATCACATTCTGGAGGCATTCGATCAGAACGTTTCCAATCCGCTTCATCATGGTGCGACCGCCGGATGCGGCCGAGCTTTTCTCGGCAAGGGCAAGGAGGCCTTCCATTCCGGCGGAATCCACCGGACCGATGTAGCTGAGCAACGTGCCGAATTGGTCACCTCGACCGTGGTCCTTCTGGAGGACAGACTGCAGTTCTCGCTGCAGGATCTGAAGGTTGGCTGACCCTTGATTCGACATAGTCACGTTCTGGCCCCACTAATTTACACAAATAATCGACGAATACCATAAAAAGGCCGTCCAATTTGCAGGGATTTCCGAAGGTATTTCCCAGATGCCCTGAGAACGTGGGAATTCCGTGACTTTTTTCCACAGGTCGAGGCCCTGTCAGGCGGCCTTGTACCCTCGGATTCCTCCGGTGGAGACGATGGCACGGCCGTCCGGCTGGACGAGCATCGAGTAGAATTCGGGGCGGCAGAAGTTCAAGGCGCCTCGGTAGGGACGTCCTGAGAGATGGGCATGCCAGACGGCCAAGGCGGTCTTCTGGAGCTGCTTCCAGGCGTAGGGGCTGAATCCATCGGGGCAGTCGAAGCCTTCGATGAAGGCGCGGGCAGCCTGCAGGCTGTTGATGTGGGAGTGGATCCAAGCGTTCATCAGGCGGCGAATTGAAGGGTGGACGGAGACACGGTGAGGGGGCCGAGGCTCAGGCCCTGACCGAGGATGCGGCGCACCTGGATGAGGCTCCAGCGGCGGAGTCCGGTTGACGGATCCACGGGCCGGCATTGCCGGAAGGCTTCCAGCAGGAGGATGGCCGAACCGCGGTCGGCCCGCTCTCGGAGCAGACGGCTGAAGGTGGGGTAATCGAGTTGCCAAGGAGTAAGGACACCGGTGTCGGATTGGCACACGATGTGGACGGGCATGTCGGTGCCGGCATAGGCGAGGGAGACCAGCCGACCGAGGGGAGAGAGGGGAGAGAATTGGGTCATGGGGAAGCGTTGACGGTACAACGTTCCCGAGTGGGTCCGTAACGGATTTACGGTGGTCCGAAAAAAAGTGGAGGTCGGCCTCTCAGCCTAGTGAATCCAGCGCTTTTCGGTGGGTGTTGCGCAGGTCGTTGACCCATTCTTCGGGGCCCAAGGGGAGGATGTCTGCCCCGAAACCGAGGAACCACTGGTTCAATTCATAGGTCGGGTGGACATCGATGGCATAGCAGGTCCATCCCGGGGCGGGGGGCGGATGCTCGATGTGGCGCTGCGTCGAGTGGATGGGCTGGCTGTCGAGATAGTGGGACAGCAACGGGGCCGCGGCCCACCGGAACTCCCGGACGCCTCCTGAGCCTGATGTGATGCCGATGGTATCCTTGAAATAGCGGTCGGCATCAAACCCATCATCCCGCACGAAACGGGCGTCGTCGAGGGTGACATCGGCCATGCGGTCGAGGGCAAATGTCTTCACGTCCCGCGCCCCTTCGGGCTTGCCGATGAGGTACCAGCGGTTCCGGTATTCCTTGAGGAGATAGGGCTCAATGCAGCGCTCACTCTCCTGGGGGTCACCCGCCACGAATTTTCGGTAAGTGAAGCGCACGACGCGCCGTTCTCCGATGGCGGACATCAGAGCGGCAATGTGCTCGGTGCCCAGCGTTTGCGGGGCCTGTTCGAACTGGATGTGTTGGTCGATTCCCTGCCCCGGCGCTGTGGCGTGGACCCGCTCGAAGATGCGGCCGATGGCGCTCTGGTACTGCTGGAAGACCGGCATGTCGCGGAACTGGAGGAGGGTCAGGGTGGCAAACCGGAGGGCCTGGAGGTCCTGTTCCTGGAGGTTGAGTCCGCTGATGCTGTAGTCGGGGTCCTCGTATTCGTAGCCGCGGTGTTCTGCATTGTAGACGATGGGCGCGTGATAGCCCAGCTCGTTTTCATTGCGCATTGCCCACAGGTCCTTCTCGATGGTGGAGATGCTGATGTGTTCGCCCTCGCTGCCGTAGAGCCCTTCCTCGCATGCCTGACGCAGGTCTTCCTTGGTCGGGTACGGCCGCATCCGGTTGGTCAGACACCGGTCAATGATGCGGTAGCGGAGCAGGGCGTACTTGTTGGCGGGCATGGGTCAGAGGGAGACGTACAGGGCGTCGAGCAGGGCGAGGATGAGGGGCAGCAGAGGCAGGGACCAGGTGAGGTCGAGGAGGGGGAATTTCCGGATGTCGAGCAGGTCGAGGCCGAGGGCCACAAGGAGAACGCCTCCCACGCCGGAGAGTTCGGTGATGAGCGATTCCGGGATGCCGGCACCGGCCGCCGCAAAGGCGAGGGTGAGGCCGCCCTGGATGACCAGGACGGTGCCGGTCGACCAGAGGACGCCCCGTCCGAGGGCGGCGGCGAGGAAAATCGACGAGAACAGGTCCATTGTGCCTTTGGCCAGCAGCACGGTGGGATCTCCGAGCAGGCCATCCTGCATGCAGCCGACCAGCGTCATGGCGCCCACGCAGAAGAGGAGGGTGGACTGCACGAGGGCGGCGCCTTCCCCTTCGCCGAGGCGGTCCGCCTTCCGCCTCACCCGGGCGTCGAGGCCGATGGCTTGGCCGACGACCGCGCCGAGCACCAGGGCCATGAAGGCTGCCATCGGTCGGGTGATGCCGAGCATCATGTCGATGCCGATGAACAGGGTGAAGAGGCCGAGGGCGGAGAACACGGCTTGGCGCATGCCATCGGACACCCGCCGGCCGAGCAGGAGCCCGATGGAGGAACCCACGGCGACCGTGACGACATTGTATAAGGTGCCCAACATGCGCCCCAAGTTACTTTTGACCCGGACTGTGCGTCCGCCCATCCATCGAACGTCTCCACCATGTCCTTCGTCGTCGAGTCCCAAGATCCCCATTCCAAAGCCCGTTCGGGCACCCTGACGACGGCGCACGGGGAACTGCGCACTCCGACCTTCATGCCGGTCGGCACCCAGGGATCGGTCAAGGCGGTCCCGCAGGATGTTCTGGCCGAGGCCGTCAACCCCGACATCATCCTCGGCAATACCTACCATCTCTATCTCCGTCCAGGGCTGGACGTCTTGCAGAAGGCGGGAGGATTGCACGGGTTCATGGGGTGGGACCGCCCCATCCTGACGGACTCGGGAGGTTATCAGGTCTACAGTTTGGCAGAGAACCGGAAGATCAAGGAGGAGGGCGTGACGTTCCGGAGCCACATCGATGGGAGCCCCCACCTGTTTACTCCGGAGCGCGCGGTCGACATCCAGCGCGTCATCGGGGCGGACATCATCATGGCGTTTGACGAGTGCCCGCCGTACCCCTGCGATTATGCCTATGCCAGGCAATCGATGGAGCTCACCCACCGTTGGTTGGACCGCTGCATCGCGCAGATGAATGAAACGGAGCCCCTCTACGGCCACGAGCAAATGCTCTTTCCCATCGTCCAAGGCTCCACCTACGACGACCTGCGGAAGGCCAGTGCCCACGCCATCGCCGAGCGCGGGGCGGCGGGCAACGCCATCGGCGGGCTGTCCGTCGGGGAGCCGCACGAGGAGATGTACAAGAGCGTCGACCTGTGCACGGAGATTCTGCCGGAGGACAAGCCGCGCTACCTGATGGGGGTGGGGACTCCGGCAAACCTGCTGGAGAACATCGCCCTCGGGGTTGACATGTTCGACTGCGTGATGCCGACCCGGAACGCGCGGAACGGCATGCTGTTTACCCGTCAGGGCACCCTCAACATGCGCAATCGGAAGTGGGAGGATGACTTCTCGCCACTCGACCCCATGGGCACGGCCGATGTGGACCGCCGCTACAGCAAAGCGTATGTGCGGCACCTGTTCCGGGCCGGAGAGATCCTCGCGCTCCAGATCGGCACCGTGCACAACCTCGTGTTTTATCTCGACCTGATGCGGGAGGCGCGCGAGCGCATCGCCGACGGAACCTTCCGCGCTTGGAAGGACACCCTCGTGCCCGTCCTCACCCAACGCCTCTGACCGACTGAATGCGCATCCTCGACCGTTACATCATCCGACATTTCCTGTCGACCTTCTTCTTGATGGTCGCCCTGTTCTGCGTGGTGGCGGTCGTCTTTGACGTGGCGGAGAACCTCGAGCGGCTCATCGACAATGACGCTCCGTGGGGTCTGGTCTTCGGCGAGTATTACCTGAGCTTCTGTCTGGCCTTGGGCAACATGCTCAGCGCCTTCATCGTCTTCCTGACCATCCTGCTGTTCACGAGCCGCCTCGCTCAGCGCAGCGAGATCATCGCCGTGCTGGCCGGAGGCATTTCATTCCAACGGTTGATGCGGCCCTACCTGCTGGCTTCGACGCTGCTCGTCATTGGCAGCCTGGTGCTGGCGCATTTCATCCTGCCCGCCTCCAACCAGCGGAAGCTGGACTTCGAGGTGGAGTACATCCACAAGGAGTTCCACATCGCCGAGCAGCATCTGTACCGCGAGCTCGCCCCGGGCACAATCGTGTACATGCGGTCGATCAATGCCGGGCGTCAGGTCGGATATCGCTTCGTTCTCGAGCAATGGGAGGGAGACCGGCTCCGCGAGAAATGGATGGCCAGCAAGGCCCGCTGGATCGAGGAGGAACAGACATGGCGGGTCTCCAACCTGCGCAAGCGTTGGTGGGACGCGGATGGCGAGCACTTCGAGAAGGTGGCCGTACTCGACACGGCGCTGGCCATGAGCATTGACGATTTCGGCCAGCGCAATGAGGCCATGTCGACGTTGGGCCGGCGGGAATTGAAGGAAGCCATTGCCCGCGAGAAGGCGAGGGGGTCCGGAGGGGAGAGACTGCTCCAGCTCGAGCGTCACACCCGCACGTCCAATGCCTTTGCCATCTATGTCATGACCCTGATCGGGGTCAGTGTGGCCAGCCGGAGACAACGCGGGGGGACAGGCATTCACCTCCTCATCGGCGTGGTCATTGGCTTCGTGTACGTCTTCAGTGCCAAGCTGACCTCCGTGTCGGCGATCCATGCCGGCGTTCCGCCCGTGGTCGCCGCCTGGACGCCCAACGTCTTGTTCGGCCTGCTCGGCATTGTCCTGTATCGAAAGGCCCCCAAGTGAGGCGATCGCCGCCGGGATTCCAGCGGATCAATCGGGGAACCGCCCCGTCCAGCTCCGCCAGTCCGGAGGCAGCCCGGCCGTGAGGGTCGGGGAGGGGGGCTCGCGGAAGAATCCGAATACAGTAGATCCGCTCCCACTCATGTCGGCGAAGGTGGCGCCGGCTTCCTTGAGGGTTTGCAAGGCCTCGCCGATGACCGGGTGCCGTTCGACGGCCGGTGCGGTGAAGTCGTTGAGGAGATGGCCACCCCATGCTTCGGGGCCGGAGCCGGCCATCGCATCGAGGCCGGGCCGGTCCTTGTGTGGGGTGATCCATCCGAAGGCGGCGGCGGTGGGGATGTGAACGCCGGGATTCAGGAGCACAATGTGCCAGCCGGCCAGGCGCAAATCGATGGGGGCGATGTGTTCACCTCGGCCGGTGACGCGGGCCGGGGTGTTGAGGATGAAGAAGGGGCAATCCGAGCCGAGGGTGGCGGCATGTGCTTCGAGTTCTGCAGTGGACAGCCCGAGTTCGAAATGGGCGTCGAGGAGGGACAGGGCAAAGGCGCCATCGGCGCTGCCGCCGCCCAGACCGGCTCCGGAGGGGATGGACTTGATGAGGTGGAAGTCGACGGCGGGAAGTCCGTGCTGATCGGCGAGCAGGGCCCACGCTTTGTGGACCAGGTTGTCCTTGGTTTCCCCCTGGACCGGGTCGCCATGCAAATGCAGAGTGCACCCCGTCTCGGAACCCGGCGTCACGATTTCGAGGGTGTCGCACCAGGGAATCGGCACGAAGAGGCTGTCCAGTTCATGAAAGCCATCGGCCCGGCGCTCCCGAACCTGGAGGCCGAGGTTGACCTTGGCGTTGGGGAAGGCCACCCGCGCGGCCCGGCCGGGATCAACCATCGAAGTAGCCATATTGCTTGAGCTTGCGCTCATCGTTTCGCCAATCCTTGTCGACCTTGATGCGAAGCTCCAGGAAGACCTTTTCCTTCAGGAAGTCTTCGAGGTCCTTGCGGGCGTCTGTGGCAAGACGCTTGATCATCTTTCCGCCGGTTCCGATGAGGATGGCCTTCTGCGATTCCCGGGCGACGAGGATGGTCGCGTGGATGCGGCGCAACGGCTTGCCGTCCTTGGTCCGGTCCTCCTTGAAGCTTTCCACCGTGACCTCGCTGCTGTACGGAACTTCCTGCTTGCAGTGGGTGAGAATCTTCTCCCGAACGATTTCCGAAACGAAGAAGCGCATTGGCTTGTCGGTCATCTCGTCTTTGGGGAAGAAGGCCGGAGATTCCGGCAGCAGGGCCACGATGCGGTCGAGCAAGTGGTCGACATTGAATCCGTGCAGGGCACTGATCGGGTGAATCTCGGCCCGCGGCACGAGGGACTGCCAATGGGCGATGCGCTCGGCGACGGCCGCCTGGTCGCTCAGGTCAATCTTGTTGATCAGCAGCAGGACCGGGATGTCCATCTTCTGGACCTTCTCCAATGTTTCCGGGTGGGCGAGGGTCTCCTCTTCCGGGGTGGTGACGATGAGCAGGACATCCGCATCGCGGAGGGCGGTCCGGACAAACTTCATCATGCCCTCCTGCAGCTTGTAGGCGGGGTCGAGCACGCCAGGCGTATCCGAATAGACGATTTGCCAATCTTCCCCACTCACGATGCCCATGATGCGGTGACGGGTCGTCTGGGCCTTGGCGTTGATGATGCTGAGGCGTTCGCCCACGAGGCGGTTCATGAGCGTGGACTTGCCCACGTTGGGGGAACCGATGATGTTCACGAAGCCGGCCTTGTGGTCGGCGTTTGCATTCGTTTGGGACACAGGGGGGAATTCGTGTTGCAAAGAAAGGAGACACGCCTATCTTCGCCGTCCCGCTACCGGGAAACGGATCGCGGTGTGGAGCAGTTGGTAGCTCGTCGGGCTCATAACCCGAAGGTCGCAGGTTCGAGTCCTGCCACCGCAACTCAGATAAAAGGGTCGACCACATGGTCGGCCCTTTTTTGATGATTTGCCCCGTGAAGGCGTGGGTTTATCCGGTTGAAGGTCATCTGAGCTCCGCGCTCCATGTGTCTCCATTTGGCTTGAGTCTCAATCGTCTGATAAACAGGCGTTTGTTTGTCCCCTGCTCCGCTGAATTCGTCTCCCGCTTCCCTGGGGCCAGATCAAATTCGACCGTGGTTTGCAGCCGCCTCTCGGGAGAAAATGCTCCGGAATTTGTAGACGTAAGGCAGAATGAGGTGGTTGAGATTACACGTTTTGGTCGAAGAAATCACGATTTTGATTGGGTCTTAACTCAGTTTCGTTGACTCGGGATTCTATGCAATGCACGGGGATGTCCCTCAATGGGGTGTATAATTCGACGAAGCGCCCTTAGGGCACATTGTTAGACGGAGAAGATTGTGGAACTTGGACGAACCTGTTTAACGGCAGGACTAAACCAAAGGAACCAAATCTCTTGTGATGCGTCTCACATCTCTCTGTACGGCCCTCTTTCTTCTTGTGGCCACCTCCTTTTCCCAAGTCCAGCAAATCGCTGTGAATTCCGCTCCGGCTCCGGAGGGGTATGACATCGAGCTGGAAGTCGTCAATGAAAACATTGGCATCCTGGTCGGTGCGCTCGGCGTGACCGATCTGACGGGATACAGTACCACTCATATTTATGTCACCATGAACGGTCCGGATGACTTCTTGTCTTCCGTTTCAGGTGATGCCACCAACCCTACGTTCGTCAACACCACGACGAACTTCTACCACGCCGCTCTCGGTGCAGGGGTTCCCAATGGCATCAACAGCCTGCTGTTCCCGGTGTACCCGGACCTCGCCTACGACACGTGGGTCACCATTGGTCTGACGGGAACGCCGAACGCTCTTGCGGGTGAAGCCAACGTGAGCACGGTTCAGTCCAATGACAACCCTTGGTTCACCAACTTCGATCCGGGTGGTGGTCTTCCTGGCGGCAACATTGCCATCGATGACGGCATCGGTGGTGCATGGTATGCCTTGAATGGAGACGCCAACGGTGTGGCAGGAGACGACCTCAAGGTGTTGGCTGGTCAGTTCACCACCACAGGTGAACTGGATGGTCAGCTTTACGTTCAGGTCTTTATTGATGGTGACGGAGCCAATGAGTTCCGGGACACGTTCTACTTCGGTTCCAGTGCACCCAGCCCGGGTTGTACGGACGAGACGGCCTGCAACTACGACGCCACAGCCACTTTGGACGATGACAGCTGTACGTACCCGGAAGCCACCAATCTCGACTGTGACGGCAACTGCCTGAACGACGCCGACACCGATGGCATCTGCGACGAGGATGAAGTTCCTGGCTGTACGGATGAGACGGCTTGCAACTATGATGCAGCTGCCACGGATGACGACAGCTCCTGCACGTACCCGGCTGCCGACAACCTCGACTGTGATGGCAATTGCTTGAATGACGCGGACAGCGATGGCATTTGCGATGAAGACGAAGTGCCCGGTTGTACGGATGAAGCAGCCTGTAACTATGACGCTTCTGCCACGGATGATGACGACAGCTGCACCTACCCCGACGGCTACCCGAACAACACGGTCGACTGCGATGGAAACTGCCTGAATGACGCTGATGGCGACCTCGTGTGCGACGAAGATGAGATTGGGGGCTGCCAGGACAGCGGAGCCTGTAACTATGACGCTTCCGCCACGGATGATGACGGTTCCTGTGAGTACCTGACTTGCGCTGGTTGTACTGCCGCTGACGCCTGTAACTACGATGCGGCGGCCACCATCGATGATGGTTCCTGTGTTTTCGCAGACGACCCCTGTGAGACGTGCAATGCAGACGGTACGGTCAACCCGAACGACGATGACGGCGACGGCGTCTGCAATGCCGATGAGACGGAAGGGTGTACTGACCCGGAAGCCTGTAATGCCGGTGATTTCACGGACACGGACAACAGCCTTTGTGAGTACCCTGTCGATGTGAATGATGGCGCCACCAACTTGGATTGTGACGGCAACTGTTATAACGATGCCGATGGCGACGGAGTGTGTGACGAGGATGAGATCGCCGGTTGTACCGACGAAGCCGCCTGTGACTACAGCGCTGCTGCTACGGACGACGATGGATCCTGCACGTACCCGATTGACATTTACGGAATCGATTACGTGGATTGTGATGGTGAGTGCCTCAACGACGCCGACGGCGACGGAGTCTGCAACGAGGACGAAACCGAGAGCTGCACAGATCCTGAGGCCTGTAACTACGATGACAACCCGCTTGCTGATACGGACAACACGCTCTGCATTTACGCCAGTGACATCTATGGTGTGGACAACGTCGACTGTGACGGTGAGTGCCTGAACGATGCCGACGGTGACGGCGTGTGTGACGAGGATGAGATTGCTGGTTGTACCGATGATGGCGCCAACAACTACGACGCCACGGCCACGGACGATGACGGTTCTTGCACGGGCTGTACGAACCCGATTGCCGACAACTACTACGCCGGCGCCGACATCGACGATGGCACCTGTGTGATCAGTGGATGTACCGAGTCCGAGGCCTGCAACTACTTCGCCGAGGCGAATAACGATGACGGTTCCTGCCAGTACCCGATTGACCTCTATGGAGTTGACTTTGTGGACTGTGATGATGTCTGCCTAAACGACCTTGATGCTGACGGCTTGTGTAATGAAGAAGAGTTGTTGACATCCGAAGGAGGGGCCATTGATGTGGCACTCGCATCCGGTGCCGCCATAGACAGCTCAGCTGCCTTACTTGGCTCTACTTTGGACGATCCTTCCGCAGCTTCATGTGGGTCAGTCTTCCTCCCAGTTGATGCTGCGTGGGATGCTGCTGGATACAACCTGAATACGCTCCCCGCGGAAATTCTCGCTGAGCTCATGGAGGGTCACTTCTTCCCAGGGCTTTGCGGTCCGATGACCGATGGTGCGTCCTACACGAACAGCTTGGGAGAAGCCTTCACCTACTCTGAAGCCGCCAATAGTCTAATCAATGGAGATGATGATGCCTTTGTCATCATTGATGGTGGATTCCTTTTTGGAGGCGACAGTTACCTGTATTCCGTTGGAAGTGTGATTCCTCTCGACAGTGCTGACCCTTGTTTGGGCTGTGCAAGCTTGGACATGGATGGTGATCTTTCCGATTACACGGTGGAATGCGAAAGCGAGTTGCTCACAGCGACTGCAGCTTCTGCTACGGCATATGCTTGTTCTGAATTGGAATTGGATGCTGTTTACAGCGATAAGTTTCTCTTCGATGGGCAAAATCAGATGGAAATGGGTGGCGGAACGAGCCAAACGTGGAATGTGCTGACGGCTGGTGATGATCCGAACTTCAACAACGGTACGGATGCCCTGCTGCAGTTCTATGACATCGACGGCAACATGGGTGAGGCCGTGTACTTCGTGGAGGACCTCTCCGCAGGTGGTGTTACCCTGACCCAGTACGAGAACGGAACGGCCATTCTTGAGGGTGCTGTGGTGGACATGGACGATCCCAATCGCGGTCTCGACCTCCACTTCTACTTCCAGAACCGCACCACCGGCGACGCCTGGGGTGGTGGATTCAAGAACGACTACGGTTGTGCCGTCAACACCGACGAGTGGACCATGTACGTCCTCAACGACGACATGAGCTACGCCACCGGCCGCGGCGACTGGCAGTTCGGAACGCTCCTGCGTTTCAACCACCAGCCGGCCAGCCAGTACTTCGGCTACCAGCTCGGTGACGGAGCCAACAACCACAACTGCGACGCCAACGGATTCTCCGGATGGTTCAACTGGAGTGGTGCCATCGCCGGCGAGGCCGCCTTCGGTCAGGCTGGTGACATCATCGCGACCCTCGATCCGACGGTCGACCACGCAACGGACTGCCAGGATGGTGAGTTCGTGGAGTTCCACTACGTGGCCTACGACGAGCTCTGCAACATTGCTCAGCTCAACATCCAGAACGTGACCCGCGACGACGCGACCGCCCCGACCTACGTGTCCGGAGGTGACGACATCACGCTCGACTGTGCTGTAAGTGATCAGTGGCTGATGGACAACCCGGCTGATGCCGAGGTGGTCCTCTTCAGCGACAACTGTGACGACAGTGAGTACGGCTGTGCTGCCGGTTTCGATTCGAACACGACCGGCTTCGCTGACGGCGACGACGCGTTTGTGTGCGTCGAGCTCGTGGGGGAGACCACGACCCAGTACACGGCCAGCAGCTGCCGCACGCTCCAGCGTACCTGGGTGGCCACGGACTGCTTCGGCAACCAAGCCTTCCACGTCCAGACCATCACGATTGAGGACAACACCGCTCCGGACGTGGACGTGACGGCTCCGGCCGACATCACGCTCAACGTGAACGGCCTGTGCTACGTCGACCTCGACCCGAGCAACACGGGTGAGGGCATGCCGAGCTACAGCGACAATTGTGATCTCGCCGACACCGGCATGAGTTACAGCGACGCCATCGTCGACAGCATCAGCACCGGTTGCTACAGCATCATCCGGACCTGGACCGCCATGGCGACGGACAGCTGTGGAAACTCCAATGTGGCCAGCGACAACCAGCGCATCGACATTCAGGACCTGATTGCGCCGAGCTTCAGCTACCTCCCGGTCGACACCATCGAGTGTGACCTCTGGGGTGACTGCTCCTACGAGTACCTGAACAGCATTGGATTGGCCACGGCCATGGACAACTGTGAGCTGAGCCACGTCGACGTGGACTGCACGCCGCTCTCCAGCGCCTGCACCGACGACTACATCATCGACTACACTGCTTACGACATGTGCGGCAACAGCACGTCCATCCAGCAGATTGTGGTCACCTCCGACTTCACGGCTCCCGAGTTCACGTTCGCTCCGGCTGACCTGACGCTCGAGTGCAGCGACGCTTCCCTCACGGGTGATGTCGACGGATACGCCGTGCCGGTGTACACCCCGGGTGACGGCCTCCACGCTGAAGCCATGGACAACTGTGATCCTGAGATCTTCGTGACGTACGAAGACGAGATCCTCACGACCGCCTGCGCCCAGGAGTACACTATCCGCCGTACGTACAGCGTGTACGATTGCGATGAGAACCTCGCTCAGCACGTTCAGGACATCACCATCGACGACAGCACGGCTCCGGAGTTCACCTCCTTCCCAGCCGACGTGGCCGACGTGGAGTGCGACGCCGTTCCGGCTGTGGCCGATCTCGGTAGCCTGGCTGCCAGCGACAATTGCGACGGCAACCCGAGCATCTCCTACGATGGAGAGGTTCGCACCGACGGTGACTGCGAGGACAGCTACACGCTGGAGCGCACGTGGACGACGGTCGACTGTGCCGGCAACAGCCACACGCAGACCCAGACCATCACGGTGGTCGACACACAGGCTCCTGAGCTGAGTATCGATTGCCCGGCTGATGTGACCTACGAAAACGAGTGCTACCTCGGCGGTTGCGCCGGTGCAGCTGGTGGTGATGTGTGCATGATGCTCACCATCAACTCTGACAACTACCCAAGTGAGACCTCTTACGATTTCCGAGACGGTGATGGAACGGTCCTCGCGTCGGGTGGCATTTCCTTCGGCTTGAATGAGATTGAGGTTTGCTTGCCAGAAGGTGATTACTCCTTCACTATCTACGACGCATTCGGGGACGGTATGTGCTGCAGCTACGGAGCGGGTTCTTACAGCCTGACTGCTGGCGGAGAAGAGCTGGCAAGCGGCGGTGAGTTCGGATCCGCGGAGAGCACGGACATCAGCCTAGTGGCAGGTGGTGGTGCTGCCTGCGAGCAGGTAGCCATCAGCCGCACCGGTGCAGTGACCTGGACCAGCTCCGACAATTGCGACGCGGACGTCGACGTGAGTTACACCTACAGCGATGTGGCAGTGGCCGACTGTTCCAGCGGCGACAGCGCCGATGAGGGTGGTTACACCATCACGCGAACGTTCACGGTGACCTCTGTCGACAACTGTGGCAACGAGACGGTGATGAGCTGCGACCAAACCATTACGTTCACCGACACTGAGGCCCCGGTCATGTCGGATGATGCGGCCGAGCTCTATCCGGCTGCTATCCCATGCGCCGACATGGGCGATCCGAACGACTTGACCTTCATGCCGGTCGGTGCCACGGACAACTGTGACAGCGAATTGACCTACGAGGTAGCCAATGCGTACCTGACCTCGGGTTCCTGCCCAGGAACGTGGGTGCGTCACTGGGTGGCCTATGATGACTGCGGCAACATGTCCGCCGAAGCCATCCAGTATATCCCGACCTACGACATCGTAGCGCCGGAGGTGAGCATTGCCTGCCCGGGCATTTCCTCCACTGGAGGTCCGGCTGACGTGCTCTTCACGTTCACCACGGACCAGTATGGCGCAGCGGAAGCGTTTGCGACCATTACGGACAGTGAGGGCGCCATCGTGGCCGATTATCCGCTGGGCTCCTTCCCGAGCAACGCCGTGACTGAGGAGACGGTGAGTCTTGACCCCGGCACGTACACCATCACCCTTGGTGACGATTGGGGAGACGGATGGTCCTGGGCTCCGGCCACGGGAGAGGACGCCGTTGTCATCTCCGGAGGTGCTTCCGGCTCTCTCGACTTCCTCAACGGAAGTGAGGCTGCGCTTGAGTTCACCGTCACGGGTGGCAGCGGAGGTCCCACCACAACGACCGTCTACCTCGACGAGAACTGCGACGTGGACCTGAGCCCCGATGCTCTTGGATACGCCACATCCGAGTATAGCGACGATTGTGACACGGATCCGGCCCTGAGCATCACCTACAGCGATGGTCCGCGTGATTACGCTTGCGGCGAGGAGACGGGAACCTTCACGTTCACCCGGACGTGGACGGCTACGGTCACCGACCTGTGCGGCAACAGCAGCTCTGCTTCCTGTGACCAAGCCATCACGGCCATCGACAATTCCGCTCCGACCCTGGAGTTGGATTGCCCGCCGAGCGCCAACCTCATCAACGTCTGCTGGGCAGATGTGGACACGAGCCTCGCCACGCTGGGTGCGGTTCAGTGGACGGCCTTGGACAACTGCGATGAGAACCTCGACGTCAGCTACACGTACAGCGATGAGCTTGAGTTCGACTGCAGCCTGATCGGAGTGGATGCCAACCCTGAGGGCAGCTACAACTTCACCCGGACCTTCGTGGTGACGGCTGTGGACTGCAACGGCAACACGACCACTGAGACTTGCTCGCACTTCATCAACACGTTCGATTTGACGGCTCCGACCATCGAACTGACCTGCCCGGATACGGCCACGGTCCAGCACGACGAGAGCTGCATGGCTGATCTCGACCCGTCCAACACGGGCAGCGCCTTCGCCACGGCGACGGACGATTGCGACACGGACGTGACCATCACCTACAGCTACTCGGACGGTGCTCCGACCTACACCTGTGGAAACGGTGGCTACGAGTTCACCCGGACGTGGACGGCCACGGCCGAGGACGATTGTGGCAATGAGTCCAGTACGTCCTGTGACCAGCTCATCATCGTGGAGGACAACATCGCTCCGGAGGCCAGCATCACCTGCCCGGCTGACATCGCGGTGAGCCTTGACGAGAACTGTGAGGCTGATCTCAGCACGGATGCCCTCGGCATGGCCACGGGATCCGGCACGGACAACTGTGACTCCGACGTGGACATCGCCATCAGCTATGAGGACGGGGCTCCGACCTACACGTGCACGGGTGACGACGACCAGCTCGACGGTTCCTACAGCTTCGTACGGACGTTCACGGCCACGGCAACGGATGACTGCGGCAACACGCACAGCACGTCCTGTGACCAGACGATCACCGTCAACGACGAGACCGCGCCGACGCAGATCTTCCCGAACCTCGCCACGGACACGCTCTACCTCGACTTGGATTGCTACGCCGACCTCACGCCGGCGTCCATCCCGGCTCCGGAGACGAGCGACAACTGCGACAGCGATGTGGCTGCTGTGGTGACCTACGAGGACAATGCGGCCAACTTCGGTTCTCTCTTCGGTGAGGTGACCGTCGAAATGGAGACGGTGGCCGAGCATACGGACGGCGACCTCGCTGGAATGAGCACCTACCGCATCTACGCGGTTCTGCCGCAGGAAGGCGACTTCCTCAGCTCGATCAGCGGTGAGGGTGCC
Organism: Bacteroidota bacterium; assembly: GCA_036159995.1. Taxonomy (GTDB): domain Bacteria; phylum Bacteroidota; class Bacteroidia; order Flavobacteriales_D; family Sanyastnellaceae; genus UBA8752. The sequence continues at coordinate 9,919 of JAYYEI010000007.1, read as the reverse complement.
TTCAGCACGCAGATTCGCACGTCGACGAGCTTCTACCAGCACCCGCTGGGAGCCTCCACGCCGAACTTCATCAACCCCGCCCTCTTCGGTGGGTACCCGGAGCTCGAGTACGACAGCTACATGACCATCGGTCTCGACCAGCAGCCGGACCTCGGCGCAGGTGAGGGCGCAATCAACGTCGCTGGCAACTGGGGCAATGACTTCGAGAATGGCGGTGACGTCGTGCTCAACGGTGAGTTCGGTGGCGCCTGGTTCGCCCTGAACGGAGATGCCAATGGCTTCGCCGGCGCCGACCGCCGCGTGCTCGTGGCGCAGGTCACGACCGACGGCGCTGTCAATGGTCAGATCTTCGCCCAGGTGTTCCCGCAGGGTGACGGTGCCAACGCCCAGCTCTTCACCGCCACCATCGGTGACGGGTGCGAAGGCGACGACGCCACCATCGAGGGAAGCTATGTGGTCAACCGCCTCTGGACGTCCATGATCACGGACGACTGCGGCAACGAGGATACGGCGTACGCCTACCAGTACATCGTGGTGCTCGACACCATTGCCCCGCAGTTCACGAACACTTGTGACATCGACAATGGTGAGACGGTGGAGTACACCTGTGGTGATGACAACGGAAACGGTGTGAACGACATCTTCGACTTCATCGAGATTCCGGCACCCTGTGCTCCGTCCTACATTGAGAACTGTGACAGCGAAGTGGCCCTGACCATGACGTCCACGGAGTCCGGCTACCTGCCGACGGATGACATCTCCAACTACTGCATGCCGAGCAACGTCGAGGCCATCGCCAACGGCGAGACCTGTGACGACCGCGCTCCGGAGGCCATCCGCCTCTTCAACTTCAGCGGAGGTGAGTCCTACACCCTCGTGGACGGCGGCAGCAGCATCGTGGAGATCATGGCCGACAGCTCCATGCACATCGTGATGGAGGTGGAGAATGCAGCAGGCGACGCCGGCTTCATCTTCGACGCCATGTACGACGGTGGTCACGACTGGAACGAGTGGCTCGCCCTGCCGGGAATGCACAACTACAAAAAGGACTGTGCTGAGATCTTCCCGGGCATCGAGATCTGGACCGAGTGGATCTACTACATCATGGACAACGGTACCATGAGCGGTACGGGTCGCTACGCCGGTTCCGAGTTCGCGCTCAGCCACCAGCCTCTGAACGCCTACTACGGTCTGCAGGTCGGTGAGGGCGCCAACAACAAGAACGAGAACTACGGTGCCAGCGCCTGGTTCTTCTGGACGGGTGAGTACGTGCTCGACGGCGCCAGCCAGGGCACGATGGCCTCCAGCGGTGACATCTTCATGGACCTCGACTGCTGCCTCGGATGGCAGATCGACTACGAGTACACCGTGGTGGATGACTGTGGCAACAGCAACGGATTCAGCTACACCGATCTCGGTACGGGTGATTTCGGAAGCAGCGCCAACAGCACGGTCAGTGGTGGTCACACGCCGGTGGACATCACGGCTGGTACGAGCAGCCTGAAGGATCCGATCCGCATCACGGGCCTCCAGCCGAACCCGACGAACGACATCTCTACGCTTGGATTCGTGGTGTCCAACAACATGCGCCTGCGCATCGACCTGTACACCATGAGCGGTGGCTACGTCGCCGAGTTGTTTGACGGCAACGCCAGCGAGGATGTCCAGTACATGCTCGACATCGACGCCACGTCGCTGTCCAGCGGTATGTACCAGATCCGCATGTCGAGCAATGACTACGTGCTCGTCAAGAAGCTCCTCGTGAGCGAGTGATCTTCGGACTTCTGAAATTCTGATATCGGAAGGCCGTCCCGCAAGGGGCGGCCTTCTGCTTTTTGCGGGGGCAGGGTGGGAGAGCTGACGGATGTCATCCGAGCGGGTGACGGAGGTCGCCGGATGGCAGAAAGGGTCACCCCACATTTACAGTGTCTGACAGGGGCAAACGAAGCGGAAACGCTCAACACACGCCCCGGAATATCAGCAAGCATGGTTTTGGTTTCTTTCCAGGGGAGGTGATCGCAACGGCGTTCACCTCCCCGTTTTTTATGGGTATGTTGGTCCTTCGTGACGACTCCTGCCCAGACCCCCACTGATCGCTCCTCAAATCCCGAGAGAACGGTCTATCCGCTCAGTGGCATGACGGCCGCGGTCGAGCGGATGCTCGATGAGCGCGCTGGCGGGCGCCTCTTCTGGGTGCGGGCTGAAATCAGCCAGCGCAGTTTCTCCGGCAAGCACTGTTACCTCGACCTGGTCGAGGAGGAGGGGGGCAGGCGCCTCGCCCAATTGAGGGGCACCATCTGGGGCAGCCGCCTCGCCATCATCCGGAAGGAGCTCGGCGCCGAATTCGATGAGGTGCTCAAGCCCGGAAGGGAAATCGTGTTCAGTGCCCACATGTCGTTCCATGCCGTTTACGGATTCTCCCTCAACATCCAGAGCATCGACCTGGACGTTCTGCTCGGAGAAATGGAGCGGAGAAGGAAGGAGACTTTTGAGGCCCTCCAGCGGGAAGGGGCCATCGGCCGCAACGGACGGTTGTCCCTCGAGGCGGTGCCCCAGCGCATCGTCCTGATTGGGTCGCCCGGGACGGCCGGTCACACCGATTTCCTTGCCCACCTGCGCAACAACCCCTATGGGTATGCGCTGGATGTCGGTTGTCTTGATGCTCCGGTGCAAGGGGTGCAGGCGGTTGGTCCGCTGGTCGCCGCCTTGCACGAGGCGGGACGGGCGGCCCTGCGCACCCCGGTCGACGCGGTGGTGCTTGTGCGTGGGGGCGGGGCGAAGCTGGACCTGGACGTGTTTAATGATCTCACCCTGTGCCGGACGATCGCGGCGATGGAGGTGCCGGTCATCACGGGCATTGGACACGAGACGGATGCGACGCTCGTGGACTTCGTGGCGCACACGCATTGCAAGACCCCGACGGCGGTGGCGGATTGGCTCATTGAGCGCATCGCAGCCTTCGAGTCCGACCTAGGACGAGAGGGGAGGGCCGTGGCCGCTGAATGCCGCGCTCAGCTCTCCGAGCAGTCTGGGTGGTTGCAGGGGATGGAGGCCCTGCTGGCGGAGCGACCCTTGTCCTTCCTGCGCCTGCAAAGGGGTGCCTTGTATAGCGGAGCCAACGGTGTCGTCCGGCGGACCCGGGAGGCCATGTCGGACGCCCGTTCCGAGTTGGTTCGGGTCGGCGCGGAATGGAAGGCTGGAGTGGCCGGGTTGTCTCCCAAGTGGCGGACCGCCCTCGAGGAGGTGGAAGGCGGCATCCAGCGGGAAGCGATGCGACAGTTGGTGCAGCAGGAGGAACGGATGACGGCCATGCGGTCGACTTTGGAGCTGCTCGGTCCCGGGGCCACCCTTAAGCGGGGTTTCTCCATCACGCGGGTCGAGGGCAAGGCCATTCGTGAGTTGAATGCATTGAAGCCCGGCATGGAGGTCGAAACGGAGTTGGAAAGCGGTACCTTCCTGTCCGAAGTCAAGGAGGTGCGCAGCACGTCTGCGCCACGTCAAGAGGATTGAGTCATGGAGGACCCGAAGGATTACACCGCCGCATTCGATGAGTTGAAGGGCATTCTGGCCGCGTTGCAACAAGATGAGATCGGAGTGGATGATCTCGCTGAGAAGGTCAAGCGGGCTGCCCACCTCATTTCATACTGCGGGGAGCGCCTCCGAAGCACCGAGAACGAGGTGCAGAAGGTGTTGGATGAACTCGGGGAGGATTCCTGAGTTCTATTTCCGTTCACTCCATCCACAAATTGGTCGGCGTCTCAATCCCGGGAGGAATTGGGGCTTCTTAGGCCCATAATTATATTGATATATGGTCTTTCGTGCGTTTGTGCTCGGGACTCTCGTCTGTCTGTTGGTGGTCCCGGTTTCTGGGCGGGCTCAGTCGGGCCCGACGACCTATGGTTCTCCGGAGACGGCTCGGGCCATGGCGGTCGAGTCTACCGTAGCGCGTCAATGGAATGAGGATCTGCTCGAGGCCATCCGGGGGGACTTCGCCCGTCCGACCGTGCACGCTCGGAACCTGTTCCACTTTTCCGTGGCCTGTTACGATGCCTTCGCGGCGTATGACGACCTCGACACCCTCCTTTTCCTCGGACAGGATTTTCAAGGGTATTCTGCTCCGTTTGACCCTGCGCTGCTGACGGTCCCGACCGATGAGGCCGAGCGAAAGCTGGCCCAGGAAACCGCCATCAGCCATGCTGCCTTCCGCCTGCTCAACCACAGATTCGTGGACAGTCCGGGGGCCGCTGCGTCGCTTGCCCTGTTCGAGTCGACCATGCTCGACCTGGGTTGCGATCCGGCCAACACCAGCACCGATTATTCTCTCGGCCCCGCGGAATTGGGCAACCACATCGCGGCCGAGCTCATTGCCTTCGGGTTGCAGGACGGGGCCAACGAGGCGGCTGACTATGCCAACCAGGTCTATCAGGCAGTCAACCCGGCCCTCGAATTGGCCGGTTCTGGAAACGACGGAATCGTGGACCCCAATGCCTACCAACCGCTCGCGATTCCGGTGTTCATCGACCAGGCAGGCAATGTGCTCAGTGAGACTCCTGAGTTCCAAGGAGCTGAGTGGGGGTGGGTTTCGCCCTTTGCCCTGGATGACTCCCTGAAACAAACCTTCAACCGGGACAATGTGGATTGGCCGGTGTACCTCGATTGTGGGACGCCCCCGTTGTATGAAGACACGGATACCGTGGGGGAGATTGCGGATCCCTATGCATGGGGGTTTGCTCTCGTCGCCTTGTGGAGCGGGCATCTTCACCCGAACGATGAGGTGATGATCGACATCAGTCCCGGTCAGCTGGGCAATTCCTCCAGCACCGGTCCGGCCTCGTTTGCAGAGATGGACACCTTCTACGATTGGATTGAAGGGGGGGATTACAGCGGGGGCCATGCGCAGAATCCGACCACAGGATTGCCTTACCATGCCAACGTCGTGCCCCGCGGAGACTACTCCCGGGTTTTGGCGGAATTCTGGGCGGACGGCCCGGACAGTGAGACGCCTCCGGGCCACTGGTTCGTCCTGCTGAACGGGGCCATGGACCACCCCGATTTCACGACCCATTGGATGGGAGAGGGGGAGGCGTTGGATGCCCTGCGGTATACCGTGAGGGCTTACCTCACCCTGGGAGGCACCATGCATGATGCGGCCATCGCGGCGTGGTCCCACAAGGGGTACTACGACTACATCCGGCCGGTTTCCGCCATCCGGTACATGGCTGGCTTGGGGCAGAGGAGCGACTCGACCCTCTCCAACTACCATCCAGGAGGCCTTCCCCTCGTGCCCGGTCACATCGAGGTCATCGAGGCGGGTGATCCTCTGGCGTTTGGAGCGAATGAAGGCAAGATCAAGGTCTGGGCCTGGCAAGGGCCGGATGCGATCATCAACTCCATTTGGGATGAGGCTGAGGTCGGATGGATTCTCGCCGAACAATGGTGGCCCTATCAGCGGCCGAGTTTCGTGACGCCTCCTTTTGCGGGATACGTGAGTGGGCACAGCACCTTTTCCCGCGCCGCGGCAGAGGTTCTGACCGCCATCACCGGGGATCCGTTTTTTCCGGGCGGCATGGGGGTCTTCCCCGTGGTCCAGAATCAATTTTTGGTGTTTGAGGATGGCCCGAGTGTGTCCTTCGACATTCAATGGGCGACTTACCGCGATGCGTCCGACCAATGCAGTCTGTCCCGCATCTGGGGCGGCATCCACCCACCGGCCGACGACTTCCCCGGTCGGGGCCTGGGCGTAGAGGTGGCTGCTCTCGGCATCGAACGGGCGTCTCGCCAGTTCGGGACTTTCACAGCGCCGTCCCTCGCCTGCGGTTTCGACCTCGACGTGGACGGTGTAGTGGGCGCCTCGGACCTGCTGTCTGCCTTGGCAGACTTCGGGGAGGACGGCCTTGGCCTTTCCGGGGATGTGGACGGAGATGGCATCGTCGGTGTCGGGGACATTCTCGATATCCTCGCCTTCTACGGGGAGCCCTGTGCCGATTGACCCGGCGGGTTCGATTCCCTACCCTATTTTTCGGCATGCGTTGCCGACACCGTGAGGGCCTGACATTCAAGGCCCTGCTTTCCCTGTTTCTGGTTCTGTCCGCGTCCCTGTCCACCGCGTTCGGTCAGGCCGACTGCGGGTTCCTGACCGGGCCTGAGGGTCTTGCTGCAGGATGCCAAGACAGCTGCGTGTGGGTCGTGCCCGACTTCGAACGGGCGGCGGAAACCACGGGGTATGAAGTGGACTCCATTGCCTACGCGCCGCCGCTGGAGGTCGGAACGGGGACGGTGCAGAGCACGGCGACGAACGGATACACCGACGGCATCGGACTGCCTTTCGGCTTCAGCTTCTTCGATACGGACTTCTTTCAGCTCAAAGTCAGCCGCAAGGGCTTCGTGACGTTCAATGTGGGCCTCGGTGGAGGATACAACTACCCGAACCAGCCGCTCGGCAACGGCGCCTTGCCGCCGAACTCCATCATGGCGCCCTACGCCTACATCAGCAATTCCGGAGGAGAGATTCGGACGGCCACGCTGGGCGAGGCGCCCTGCCGCCGCTTCGTGATCAGCTGGGAGAACTTGCCGCAGACCGGTTGCGGAGCCAACGAACTCATCACGCAGGTGGTCCTGCACGAGACGTCGAATGTGGTCGAGATGCACATCGGCCAGTTCCAGACCTGCCTCGGCATCACCGCCTGCGTGGGCATTCAAGGCGGCGGCACGGAAGGGGCCTTTGGTCCTGGGGCCTACGACACGGGCGAGTTCGTGCTCGACGATCTCGCGTTCCGCTACTCGCCGAACGGAGACACCCAGACGCAGCTCGTCTACCTGATCGACGATGAGATCGTGGGCCAGGGCGACAGCCTCTCCGTGTGCATTGATGCCACCACCGAGCTCGTCATCGGGGCCAATTTCCCCGAGATTCTGCCTCCGCCCCCTGCGGCGGGAAGCTGTGATGCCATTCCGGATGATGCCTGTGACACCAACATCGTATACAACTACAATCTGGGAGCAGCCCAGACCGGGACGCTCAACTTCGATTTCGATGCCGAGCTGCTCGGCTTCGGCATCACCAACAACTGGACCAGTGCCGGTGGAAGCTGGCCGGGGGACATGGGCTTCCAGATCTGCGATCCGGGCGGCACCTGCGGCTACATCGAGGGCTACAACATCGACCTGAGCGGCACTTACCTCGGGGACTTTCCGAGCAACTGGAACACGACGTTCCCCGGGTTCTACGAGTCGTGCTTCACGGTTCCCGCCAACCTGCTTGAGGGGGACGGGACGTGGTCCATCACCATCCAGAACGGATGGACAGGTTCCGGTGGAGGCGTCAACTTCGACGGCACGGTGACCCTGTACTACCTGTGCAATCTCGAGCCCGAGGAGCCGGATACCTCCCAGTTCATGGCGGCGGACACCGTCATGATCGAGTTCACCTTCGAATCCCAGACGGCGGACTTCGCCATCCTGGACCTCGATGGCAATCCGTTGGACGTGCTTTGCAGTGGGGATGAGCCGGCCACCTTGTCGGCCGAGACGGCAGGCGGAACCTGGTCTGCAGACTGCGTGGGCTGTTTGAACACGCCGGGTGAAATCGACCCGACGCAGGTGGCGCCGGGCATCCTGGAGGTGACCTACACCCTCGTGGGCGACTGCGGGGAGGTGACCGAGGTGGAGGAAATCCAGGTGGGCCTGACGCCCAACATCAACACCGGAAACGTCGGGGCCCTGTGTCCCTTCTCGGACCCCGTTCAGCTCATCGGTACGCCCGGTGGCGGATCGTGGGCGGCAGACTGCGGGGGGTGTGTCTCTCCGGACGGCCTGTTCGATCCCGCGGTCGGGTCCGGCACCTTCGCCGCCGAATACACCTTCGGTACCCTGTGCACGGCCACGGGGACCGTGGAGGTCAATGTCGGCGAGGAAGTCGCCGCCGATCTCGAGGATTTGAATTACTGCGAGTCCATCGGCAGCGTTGAACTCGATGACGACGGGATTGCGGGAACGTGGTCTGCGGATTGTGGTGGGTGTGTGGCTTCATCCGGCATTTTCAATCCTCCCGGACCGGGCACCTACACGGTCAGCTTCATGCCGGGGGCCGGATGTGGCGTGGAGAGCTCGGCCACCATCGTTGTGGACGAGAGCCTGCCCATCGGGTCGGCCAATGTGCCCGATGCTCTGTGTGTCGACGCGTCTCCGCTCGAGCTCGAAGCCGATGTGCCCGGCGGCACCTGGTCGGCGTCAGGCAGTGGGCTCAATGGTGCCACGTTCAACCCGGGTACGGCGCCCTTGGGAACCTCCGTCCTGAGCTACACCGTGGAGAATGGAAGCTGCACCAACAGCGCCTCGTTCCCCACGACGGTCCTGCCCATCCTGACCGTGACCTTGCAGGAGGAGGATCCGTTCTGTGTCAACAATTCTGGCGGATCCCTGAATGCCGATGTCGACTTGGACGCGGAGGCCATCTGGCCCGATGTGCCGGATTTGGAATGGAACGCCGATTGTGGGGGATGCATCAACGGCAACGGCGTCTTCGATCCGGGAGAGGCCGGCGTGGGAACCCACACGGTCACCGTGTCCTATGACGATGCGCTGGGATGCAGTGTGTCCGGCAGCATCGAGGTCGTGGTGGCACCCGCGGTGGACGCCACGATTGATGCGATTCCTGACCTGTGTGAGAGTGGCTCCAGCGAAGTCTTCACGGCAGCGGACAACGGGGGAACGTGGACGGCCGATTGCGGGGGATGCATTTCGCCGGCCGGCACCTTCGATCCGGGCATCGGGGCGGGCAATTACACCATCACCTACACCATCAGTGACGTGTGCACGGACATCGATGCCGTGCAGATCACCGTTGTCCCGCAACGCGATGCGACCATCCTCGTGGATGTGCCCAATGACGAACTGTGCATCGGTGTCGATGAGTGGCAGATGGGGTCCATCTGGGCCGGTGGGGTCTGGAGTGCGACGAGTCCGTCGGGAGAGAATTCAATTGACCCGGAGAGCGGATTGCTCAATCTGCAGGCGGCCGGTGTCGGCACCGTGACGGTCAACCATGTCCTGGAGGGCTTGTGTGGCGATGAAGACTCCCATGTCCTCACCATCCTGTCCTGCGCGGTGGAGCTGGTCAACATTTTCACCCCCAACGGAGACGGCAAGAACGACCGGCTCATCTTCAAGTACATCGAGCTCTACCCCGACAACCACCTGACGGTCTACAACCGGAATGGAGCGGTCGTCTATGAAGCCGAGGGCTACGAGAACGAATGGGATGGCGATGGTGCAGCGGATGGCACGCATTATTTCGTACTCCGTCTCCCGGAAGGGGTCGAGCACGCCGGCCACCTCATGATCCAGCGCTGATTCCGGTCGGCGTCAGGCCGACTCCTTGGACAGGTACTGCTCTTCAAAGGCGGTGCGCCGCAGGGAGGTGCGCAGGGTCCAGAGCGTCTCTTCCTGGAACTGCATAAAGGCGATCAGGCATTGGGCCGTGACCTCGTCTCCAGCGTGCTGGGCCGCGGTGACCAGCTGCCGCTCTTCCTTCAGAATGTGTGACAAGGATTCCCGCAGCATGCGGGTGCAAGCACGATGGTGCATCACTCCATCCGTTGCCTTGAGGGTAGACTGCTCGAGACACTCGGCCATGGTGGAGATGGGACGGCCCTCCAAGCAACGGATGCGACGTCCGATGGCATTGGCCGCGTTGTCGGCATGGGTGATGAAATGGGGCAGCATTTCGGCCATGGCCGGATACTGCTCTCCCCATCCGTTCCACAACGCACTCCGCGCATTGAATCGGAGCATTTCGAAGTCGGCCAGAAGCCGGTTGAGGCTGGGAACAAGGCGATCGGCCCAGCTGCGGTCGAGTTGGTTGGAGAGGGTGGGGTTCATCGTGGTCATGGCGAAAGGCGAAAGAGAATCAGAGAAGCAC
>JAYYEI010000006.1:0-65063 GCA_036159995.1 Bacteroidota bacterium | reverse complement strand
TAGGTCACCGTCGTGGTGCCCACCGGGAAGGCGTCACCGCTGCTGTGGTCCGAAGTGAACGTGTCGACGGAACAGTTGTCGGCCGACGTCGGTGCCGTCCAGCTGACCAGGGCCTGACACTCGCCGGCGTCCGCGGTCTGCGTGATGTTGGCCGGCATCCCGGAAATGGTCGGGTCCTCGTCATCGGTCACCGTCACATCAAAGGAGATGGTCGACGAGTTGCCGTGGATGTCCGTGGCCGTGTAGGTCACCGTCGTGGTGCCGACGGCGAATGCGTCATTACTATTATGTGTCGAGGTGAACGTACTGATGGCACAGTTGTCGGTCGCGGTGGGGGCCGTCCAGGACACCAGTGCGCTGCACTGACCGGCATCAGCCGTCTGCGTCAGGTTGCCCGGATTTCCAGCGATGGCGGGATCCTCGTCATCCGTCACGGTCACCGTGAAGCTCAGGCTTGTCGTGTTGCCGGAGGGATCGACCGACGTATAGGTCACGGTCGTGGTCCCCACCTCGAAGGAATCGCCGGGGCTGTGCGTCGACGTCATGACGGCGGAACAGTTGTCCGCCGTGGTCGGAGCGGCCCAGGTCACTGCCGTGTCGCATTCGCCGGCGTCCGCCGTCTGCGTCATGTTGGCCGGCATTCCTGAGATGGTCGGCGCCTCGTCATCGGTGATGGTGATGTCAAAGGACGTGGTCGTGCTGTTGCCACAGTCGTCCGTTGCCGTATAGGACACCGTCGTCGTACCCACATCAAAAAAGTCGCCAGAATCATGGGTGGAAGTAAAGGTGTCCAGGGTGCAGTTGTCCGTTGCCGTGGGAGCCGTCCAAGTCACCACTGCGCCGCAATCGCCTGCGTCGGCCGTCTGGGTGATGTCGGACGGAGTTCCGGAAATCACGGGGTCCTCCGTGTCCGTGACTGTGATGTTCTGAACGTGAGTGGTCGTGTTGCCACAATCGTCGACCGCGACCCAAGTCCGCACGAGACCGGCACACGTCGTGCTGCTCGTCTCCGTGTAGGACACGTTCGCGTCTGAATCACAGTCATCCGTAGCGGTCAACACCGCAGCGGTCGGAATGGAACCGCAATCCACTGTGATGTCAGCGGGAAGAGTTTCGTTGAAGGACGGGGCAGAGTTGTCCGTCACCGTGATGGTCTGAATCACGCTTTCCTCCGTCTCATTTCCGAAGCAGTCCACTGCGAGATAAGAGAACTCACGCAAAATGGTAAGCCCTCCTTCCGGAGTGGCATCATCGGCATCCGTGCAATAGACGTAGGTGTCTGAGATGGTCTCCGTCACCGTAGCCGTTCCGCAGTCGTCATAGGCGACATATCCAGGCTTGCCCATGGCGGCGATCGAATAGGTGAAATCCGAATAACATCCGGTCAGATTCACATCGCTGGGCGGGGTGATGGTGAGTGTGGGCCCTTCGGTGTCAGGAGGCAGAGTCAAACTCGCCGCCGACGGAGCGGCAGATGTTTTGACTCGGCTCATTCCGGATTCAAATCCGGAAGGGGTTCCAGTGACGCTGGTCAGGGCAAGGTTCGCGAAGGAAATCGAGAACATCAGACAGCAGCTGAGAAGCGCAACAGACTTCTGGTAAGACATGGCGATACTTTTGGCTCTCGGAAAGTGAGAAGCATACTCGCCAATATGAAATTATTACACCCCTAATTTTCACGGCTTTGCAGACGCTTAAACAACTGATGAACAACGTGTTGGAATCAGTGGCCCGCGGAAAAGCGGGTTGATTATACGGGTATAATATTTTGTATGCCGATATTTAATCGACCAACAATTTATCTACTCGCCAAATCGGGTCCACACCAGCCTGTGAGGACCCCGTTTTGGGACCACATAGAACGGACCTGAAACGTTCCATCCAAGTCCAGCATAAAAGCCCAGGGCCACCTTCCTTGCATCCGCCCAAATGCCCCCCTCTTTGGCGTCCCTGAGAGCATGTTCCGCGTGACGGATCAAACGGGCGCCGACGCCCCTTCCTCGATGGTCGGGGTGGGTGGCCATCGCCCGGAGTCGATACCCGATGGAGGCGTCGAGGTTCTCATGCTGCTGGGGGATGAAGGTGCCGATGCCCACTACGCTTCCGCTGTGAAGGACCCCAAAATGCAGGACCCTGTCGTCCTCATCGACCGGCAGGGCACAAGATTCATCTGGGGCTTTCTCGGGCCAAAGCACCCGGGCGCGGATCGCCCACGTCTCCTCAGGTAGAATTCGATGAACCGAATAATCACTCATGCTCATCCCATCCATCTCTTCCATTCTCTTCGGTTCTTTTTGGTCGGCCTCCCCTTCATTGACGGCATATCTCTCCGCTCCATCCGCATCACCTCCAATTTCTCCAGCTCCTCTTTCGGGGTGACGTCATTGATATAATCAACGACCAGTTTTGGTCCGACCCGGCTCTTCGGCAAGTCAACCACGTCGATTTCAAGGGTGATCGCACCCCGCCGGATGGCCACCTTCTCCCCCACTTTGATCTCGCGGCTCGCCTTGACCGCGTCTCCCCCGACCGACACCTTGCCATCGCGGACAGCGGCCGTGGCCAAGCTGCGGGTTTTGAAGAGGCGAACGCTCCAAAGGAACTTGTCGATGCGCACAGCCTAAAGTTCGACAATCAAGCCGACAGCCGGAATCGCCGACCCCGTCCCCAAAGGAATGTAGCGCGCCTGGTACCGGGATGGATTCATCGGATCGACCAGGGGTACCCCCGTGGTCTGATCCCGCACGACATCCAGTGCATCCGGAGAGTCGGCAACCTGACCGAAGAGGTTCTGCACGTCCATGAAGACGTCGAGGCTCCAGGTCTCGAAGAACCACTTCTTGTCGATGCGGAGGTCCAATTGGCTGAAGGCGTCATTCCGGCCGCTGTTGAGCTGGGCGTAGTCAAGCTGGGCCACGTTGTTCGCGTCCCAATAGGCTTGGTCGAGCGAGACGTCGAGGTCATAGGGTGTAAACGGCAGGCCTCCGCTGTAGAGCCAGCGCACGCCGATTTCCCAATCGCGCTTCAGCTTGGCCCCGCCGGTCAACGACACGATGTGACGGCTGTCCCACGCGCTCGGGGTGAACTCGCCATTGAACTCGTACTCACTTCGGACATAGGTGTAGGCCAACAGACCGTACACACCTTTATAGAGGCGTCGCTGGGCGAGGAACTCCATGCCATAGGCCCGCCCCACTCCATCGAAGCGGACCGCTTCGTTGCCCACGACCCCGAAGTCGGCGCCGAGGTTGGCCAGGGCAATGCCAGAGGTCAGGCTCACAGGCGCTCCGTCATACCCTTTGGCAAAGCCCTCCAGACCGAGCGTGGTGTTCTTCTCGGTCCAATCGTACCGGATGCCCAGCACGGCCTGATCGCATCTCAGGTAGCGCGCATCCGGCTGGTTGACCCGTTGACCGCCCTCCGCATAGCCGAGGATCAGGTAGCTGGGCAGCTGGAAGTATCGTCCGACGTTGGCGTTGACACTCACCTTCGGGGCGACACTCCACCGCAGCGCCACCCTCGGGCTCAATTGGCGCAGCGGATTGGCCATTTGGGCATTGACCTCGTTGCCATCGAGGCGCAGGCCACCGCTAAGCGTCACGCGCCCCTCGGCGAATGGTTTCGACGCCTGCAGGAAGGCGCCGTACTTGTGCAGGTCGAAGGCGCTGTTGAAATCGACCGTGATAAGGGTGTCCTGAAGGAAGAGGTACCGCTGGCTGACGGTCCGGTTGTTGAAGCGGGCAAACTCGTATTGGGCACCCCACGTCATCTTGAATCCGTCTTCTCCATAGGTGCGCCGTTCGAGGCGCAGCTTGTTCTCCATCTCCTGCGAGAGGTAATCGAGGGTGAGCGGCAGCGACTCGTCGTTGTTCTCGTGCTTGTAGGCGCGGTTGCTGAGCATATTCCGGCTCGCGACCCAGGTCCAACGGCCGTTCTCTGTGAAGCGGTCGTATTTGACGCCCAGTGCATAGTTCCATTGCCGGTTGACCTGGAGGGCATCAAGGATGGCCACCTGGTCGAGGTAGTCCTCAGCGGACGTGTCTTCGGCAGCGGCGAGGTTGAGCTGGAAGTCGTCGTAGGCGCCGATGCCGAGCACCGTCAGCCGCTCGTTCGGTGAATTTTGGTGGACCCACTTGAACTGGAAATCGTTGTAAATGGGCAGGAAAGGCAGGCCGAGGACCTCAAACAGGAACTGCAGATAGCTGCGGCGCGCGCTGAGGATGAGGGAGCTGTTCTCTCCGGTCGGCCCCTCGAACGTCAGGCCGAGGTCGCTCGTCCCGACGACGGCATTCGACGTCCACTCATCGGTCCGGGCCGTCTTGAACCCGAACTCCATCACACTCGACAAGGCGTTGCCTCGGGTGGCCGGGAAGGCGCCAGAATAGAATTCGACCTCTTCCACGAGGTCCACGTTGATCATGCCGACCGGCCCGCCGCTCGCCCCCTGGGTCTGGAAGTGGTTGATGTTGGGAATCTCGATGCCATCGATGTAGAAGCGGTTCTCGTTGGGGGCCCCTCCCCGGATGACGATGTCGTTTCGGAAGCTTGGGATGGCCGCCACACCAGGCAGACTCCGGATGGCCTTGCTGATGTCCCGGCCGCCTCCGGGATTGCGCTTGATCTCGTTGGTGCCAATCCGGCGCAGGGAGACCGGAGCCTCCTCCTCTCCCTTGGCAGTCACCGCCACCACTTCGGCCGCCTCCACCGCCACCGTCAGGGGCTCGAGGGCCACCGTCAGGAAGGCGGGACGGGCCGGCGTGAGCTCAATCTCAAGCCGGTTGGCCGTCTTGTAGCCCACCGAACTGAAGCTCAGGTTGACCACACCGGGAGGGAGACCGCTGAGTTCAAACACCCCCTCGAAATCGGTGGAGGTACCGGTGGCCGCCCCTTGGACGACGACGCTCACGAACGGGAGGAATTCTCCCGTCACCTCATCGGTGACGACCCCCTTCACCGAGGCGGCTTGCCCCATGGCAGAAAGTGCAAGAAAGAGGAATGAAAGGGCGGAAATCAGTCTCCGGGCGTCAATTCTCGGCATGGCGTGCTGTACTGAACAAAGGAAACACCCCGAGGCCCCGGAGGTTTCCTCAACCGATGTCGAGGTCCAATCGCTTCCGGATGACCTCGAGGGAGGGGTGCTCAGACGCCCACTTCACATACCGGTCCTTGGGCGTCATGAATTCTGCAGGCGCCTCCACTTCGGAGATCTCTACCTCCAAGGCGATCGACCCGTTGCCCACCTGGGTCCGCACGAAGTGCAGCAGTTCCGTGGAACACTCTTTCAGCTCCTCGAACTGAACCTCATTGGCCACGGTGAAGCGAATGGTCGGGTCCACGAATTGGAAGTCGCCATTGGCGAGTGTGGCGGCCAGGCCCACCTTGTTCTTCTTGCGCAGGTCCTCGACCAGGACCTTCCATGCCCGTTTGACCTTCGCGGCATCATACTCCCCCTGCAGGGCCGTGGTGTCGGACAGCTCTGTTGCCGAATCCGCCGTCTCATCCTCCATGGCAAACAGCACACTCTTGCCTCCGAGGGCCGACAGGTTGCCTGTGGGCTTGACTGTCTTCTTCGGCTTGCCCAGGACAATGGCGAGATCGGCATCCAATTCCGCTGGAGCCTCCAGTGCTTTCGACGCGTCTGCCTGCTCCGGAACGGGCGCTGGCTCCGGCTCAGGCGCCGGTTCCGGAGCGGGCTCAACAACCGGCTCCGCCGGCTCCACGCTTGGCTCGGCGACCTGCACGGGTTCGGGCTCGGGCTTTGGGTTGGCTACAGGCACAGGTTCCACGACCGTGACAGGTTGTACCCCGACCGGGGAAGGCTCGGCCATCACCGTGGCGGGCTCGGTCGCAGAGCGGACAGACACGGCCTCGCGGAGACCGACATCCACACCCCATCCCGTGATGGGAATCAGCTCATTTTTTTTTTGCCCCCTCCGCGGTGACCGCTTCGAGGGAGCCGATGCGCATGAGCATCAGTTCGACCAGCAACCGTGGATGGCGCGAGAGTCGGTATTGCTGGTCCGCCTCGTTGGCATGCCCGATGGCCCCCACGAGGAAATGAAGCCCACAGCGGCGGGCCTGCTCCCCGAACCGATCGGCCACGGTGGCCCCCGCCTCCATCAGGGAGAGGGTCGCCTCGTCCTTGCAGACGAGGAGGTTGCGGAGGTGCTGCCCGAGGCCCGTCACAAAGTGGTGGGCGTCAAACCCAGCGGCCACGACTTCCTCCAGCTGAAGGAGCATGTCGCCGATGCGACCATCCAAGGCCGCGTCCACCACATTGAAGTAGACGTCATGGCCCAGCACATTGAGGTGCCGGGTGACCGCGGCGTAGGTCACACCCTCGGCACTCGAGGCCACCATTTGGTCGAAGATGCTCAAGGCGTCCCGCATGGCCCCATCGGCGCGCTGGGCGATCACATTCAGCGCCTCCGCCTCGGCGGTCACGCCCTCCTTGCCCGCCACGAAGGCGAGGTGGTCGGCGATGTCCCGGGTCGTGATGCGGCGGAAGTCATAGATCTGGCAACGCGACAGGATGGTCGGCAGGATTTTGTGCTTCTCCGTCGTGGCCAGGATGAACACGGCGTGCTTCGGCGGCTCCTCCAGCGTCTTCAGGAACGCGTTGAAGGCATCCTTGGACAACATGTGCACCTCATCAATGACGTACACCTTGTATTGTCCGTCCTGCGGAGGGATGCGCACCTGGTCGATGATGCTCCGGATGTGCTCCACCCCATTGTTGGAGGCGGCGTCGAGTTCGAAGACATTGAAGCTCCGCTCGGCCTGCTCGGTGGTGAACCCGTTGATGGCGTTGGCGAAAATCCGTGCGCAGGTCGTCTTGCCGACGCCCCGGGGCCCACAGAAGAGGTAGGCCTGCGCGATCTGTCCGGACTCGATGCTGTGCCGCAAGGTGTCGGTGATGGACTGCTGGCCCACCACCGTCTCCCATGTGGTGGGGCGGTACTTGCGTGCGGAGACGAGGAAATGGTTCCCTTCGGACATCAGGTCAAAGGTGCGGCTTGCCCGTGAATTCCGGGGGATTCAATTTTGCACAGCACGCCCACATTTTGCCGCCGTCAGGCCGATGTGGGAGAATCCGGGGCATGACCCTTGCGCACCCACCTCATTTGGCGTAGATTTGCGCCCCCTTTTGCGCAAAGCATATGTTCCGGAATCGATACGAAACGGTCTTCATCATCACCCCCGTCCTCTCTGACGAGCAGACGAAGGAGGTGGTCAAGAAGTTCAAGGACCTCCTGAAAGACAAAGGAGCCAACATCACCCATGAGGAGAATTGGGGCATGCGGAAGCTTGCCTACCCGATCCAGAAGAAGTCCACGGGCTTCTACTACCTCGTGGAGTTCGATGCTGAGCCCGACACCATCCTGCCATTCGAGACGGAGTTCCGCCGCGACGAGCGCATCATCCGGTTCCTGACGACCCGGATGGACAAGAACCACATCGAGTACGCCGAGAGCCGCCGTGACCGCGAGTCCGACCGCCGCGAGAAGCCGCAGCAGTCCAACGCGGAAGCCCAAGCCTGACCGCCCCAAAGTCCACTGACATGGCCGACAACAAGAACGTGCGTTACCTGAATCCGATCGCCATCGACACGAAGAGCGAGCGGTACTGCCGCTTCCGTGAGAAGGGCTTCAAGTACATCGACTACAAAGATCCGGACTTCCTCCTGATGCTGGTGAATGAGCAGGGCAAAATCCTGCCGCGCCGCCTCACCGGAACGAGCCTCAAGTACCAGCGCCGCGTCGGCAAGGCCATCAAGAAGGCCCGCCACCTCGCTTTGCTCCCCTATCTCGCTGACCAGCTCCGCTGATCGGCCCAAGACCCTGAGACATGGACGTGATTCTCAAGCAGGACGTCGAGCGCCTGGGCGCCAAGAACGACATCGTGACCGTCAAGACCGGTTACGCCCGGAACTACCTGATTCCCCAAGGCTTTGCCATCGCCGCCACGGACAGTGCGCGCAAGGTGGTCGCCGAGACCATCCGCCAGCAGTCCCACAAGGCCCTCAAGGCCCTGGAAGACGCCAAGGTCGTGGCCGAGAAGATGGCCGGTGTGTCCGTCAAAATCGGCGCCAAGGCCGGCGAGAGTGGAAAGATTTTCGGTTCCGTCAACAACATCCAGGTGGCTGAGGCCCTCGCCGCAGCCGGCTACGAGGTGGATCGGAAGAACATCGACCTGGGCACGGACTCCATCCGTGACCTCGGCAGCTACACCGCCAAGGTGAAGCTTCACAAAGAGGTCGTTGCGGAGATTGCCTTCGAGGTGGTCGCTGAATAAGATTTCCCTCCCAGCCGTGAGGAGACGAAACAAAAGGGGGCGCTGCCCCCTTTTTTTGTGCCTGACTTCCCGCGATGTCCACGTTCAAACTCCACAGTGAATTCCAACCGACCGGCGACCAGCCGGAAGCCATCCGCCAATTGGTGGAGGGCGTGGATTCCGGGGTGCCCCACCAGACCCTGCTGGGCGTGACCGGGTCAGGCAAGACCTTCTCCATCGCCAACGTCATCGAACGGACCCAGCGGCCGACGCTGGTCCTCAGCCACAACAAGACCCTCGCCTCCCAGCTGTACAGCGAGTTCAAGGAGTTCTTCCCGGACAACCTCGTCGAGTACTTCGTCAGCTACTACGACTACTACCAGCCCGAAGCGTACATCCCGTCCAGCGGCACCTACATCGAGAAGGACCTCGCCATCAACGAGGAGATCGAGAAGCTGCGCCTGTCCGCCACGTCCGCCCTGCTCAGCGGCCGACGCGACGTCATCGTGGTGGCGTCCATCAGCTGCATCTACGGGATCGGCAACCCGGTGGAATTCCACAAAAGCGTCATCGAGGTCAAGGTGGGCCAGGTGGTCAGCCGCAACGCCATCCTTCACCGCCTGGTGGAGAGCCTCTACCACCGAACCCGCGGCGACTTCAGCCGCGGCTCCTTCCGCGTCAATGGGGACGTGGTCGACGTGTTCCTCGCCTATGCCGATCACGCCGTCCGTCTCCACTTCTGGGGCAATGAAATCGAACGGATCGAGACCATCGACCCCGAGCACGGTACTGTCCTCCACACCTTCGAGTCGCTCCGCATCTATCCGGCCAACCTGTTCGTCACCGGCAAGGACACCCTGCAGCAGTGCATCTGGGAGATTCAGCAGGACATGGTGAAGCAGGTCCAGTGGTTCAACGAGCAGGGCCGGTTCATCGAGGGGAAACGTCTCGAGGAGCGCACCACGCACGACCTCGAGATGATGCGGGAACTCGGATTCTGCAGCGGCATCGAGAATTACAGCCGCTACTTCGACCGGCGCCAGCCCGGCCAGCGCCCCTTCTGTCTGCTCGATTACTTCGCGGACGACTTCCTGCTCGTGGTCGACGAAAGCCACGTGACAGTGCCCCAGGTGGGCGCCATGTACGGCGGCGACCGGTCTCGCAAGGTGTCCCTCGTGGAGCACGGCTTCCGGCTGCCCTCCGCCCTCGACAACCGGCCCCTCAAAGACGACGAGTTCCAGGGCATGATCCGCCAGACCATCTACGTCAGCGCCACCCCGGCCGACTACGAGCTGGAGAAGAGCGAGGGCGTGGTGGTGGAGCAATTGATCCGCCCGACGGGCCTCCTCGATCCGCCCATCGAGGTGCGCCCCTGCCAGAACCAGGTGGACGACCTCATCGGCGAGATTCGGGCGACCATTGACGCGGGAGATCGGGTCCTGGTGACCACCCTGACCAAGCGCATGGCGGAGGAGCTTTCCCGTTACCTCGACCGCCTGCGCATCTCATGCTCCTACATCCACAGCGAAGTCAAGACCCTGGACCGGATCGAGATCATCCGCAACCTCCGCGAAGGCGTGATCGACGTGCTCGTGGGGGTCAACCTGCTACGCGAGGGTCTGGACCTGCCGGAGGTGTCGCTGGTGGCCGTGATGGACGCCGACAAGGAGGGCTTCCTGCGCTCCAACCGCTCCCTGACGCAGACGGCCGGTCGGGCCGCGCGGAACGTGAACGGTCGCGTGCTGATGTACGCAGACACCATCACGGATTCAATGGCGCAGACCATCGAGGAAACGGCACGGCGCCGGGAGAAGCAGGAGGCCTACAATGCCGAGCACGGCCTCGTCCCCGTGCAGGTGAAGCGGACCAAGAAGACGGTCTTCGAGCAGAGTGAACTCATCGAGGACCGCCCCTCTCCGATGGCGGCCGAGCCCGCCCCCACCGGCGATGGCATCCTGGCCGACCCCGTGGTCGCCGGCTACATCGCCGCCCAGGACCGCAAGGCCATGGAGAAGCTCATGGCCCGCACGAAGCGCGAGATGGAACGGGCCGCCAAGGAGCTCGCCTTCATGGACGCCGCCCGGATGCGGGACGAACTCTTCGCCCTCCAGGACGCGGTCAAGGACTGGCCTGCTTGAACTCGGTCTTTGTGCCCCACCTTGCAACCCGGAAGGCCCGTTCTGCGTCCTTCTCCTGCCTGCATTGAACCCGAACCCCATGACCCTGCGAAGCCTTTGCGCCTCGGGCCTGATGGCCCTTTTCCTGCTCCCGCCCACCCTCCTCGCCCAAGTGCCGCATGGCGGCGGTGCGCCCTTCTGGAACACCCCCGGAACCAACATGGACAACCCGGCGTGGCCGGTGCACCGCATGCCGGGCATCGATCTGGAGGCCCTCCGTGCGGGCGATGCCGTGACGGACCTGGTGAAGAGCGCTCCCTGGCGGTTCGGACAGGAATTCGAGGTGGACCTCGGCCTCACCGACGGCGTGTGGCTCGACATCGAAGACACCCGAGTCTGGCGCACGCAAATCCAAGCGCCGGGGGCCCTGGCGATGAGCTTGCGGTTCTCGGAATTCGACCTGCCCAAGGGAGCGAGCCTGTTCATCTGGAGCGCGGACCGCATCGAGTACATCGGCGGATTCGACCACCGGAACATGAAGGAGTGGGGCGGCCTTGCCACAGGCCTCGTGGCTGGGGATGCCGTGGTGGTCGAGATCCACGTGACGGCAGGCAAGGAGGACGCCGTGGCCCTTCACATCGACCAAGTCGTGCACGCCTATCGGGACATCGCCGGCAAGGCGGCCCTCGTGGCCGAAGCGCTCGGTGAGCAGCGCGGCCCGTATGGCAACAGCGGCGATTGCAACATCAATGTGAACTGTCCGGAAGGCGCCACCTGGCAATGCGAGAAGCGCTCCGTGGCCCTCATCCTGCAGGGTGCGTTTGCCATCTGCTCCGGGGCCATGGTCAACAACACCGCCCAGGACGGCACTCCGCTCTTCCTCACGGCCAACCACTGCCTGGGCAACGTGGGCAACTGGGTCTTCGTGTTCAACCACGAGACGGAGGGCTGCACCGGCAACACGGGACCGACGAACCAGACCGTCAGTGGCGCGGAACTCCTCGTCAGCAGCGGCGCCTCGGACTTCGGCCTCCTGCTCCTCGACGAGACCCCGCCGGCCAGCTACGATGTGTTCTACGCAGGCTGGGATGGCACCGACGACGAGACCGTGCAGAATGCCACCTCCATCCACCACCCCAGTGGCGACTTGAAGAAAATCTGCTTCGATGAGGACGCGCCGGACCACGACAATGCCAGCGGTGCCGCCGTCTGGTGGATCGACGCCTGGGAGGACGGCGTGACGGAGCCAGGCTCTTCTGGCGCCCCCCTGTTTGACCACAACCACCGCGTCATCGGCCAGCTCTTTGGAGGAGCCGCCGCCTGCAGCGGCACCCAAAACAACGGCCTGTATGACTTCTACGGCCGGATGGGCGTGAGCTTCAACAATGGCATCACGGAACATCTGGACCCTCTTGGTCTGGGGGTTGAGGTGCTCGACGGCTACCCCAGCGAAGGGTGCGTGACCTCTTTCGCCCTCGACCTGGGCCTCGGCATTGCCGAGGCACCAGACGGTGTGCTCTGCGGGGGTGGAGAAGTCGTCATTGAGCTGGCGCTGAGCAACTTCGGAACGGACCCCATCACATCGGCCACGATCGGCTACACCGTCAACGGAGGGCCACAACAGACCGTGAACTGGACCGGCAATCTGGCGCAGTACGAGAACACCACCGTCGCCCTGCCCCCCATCGAAGCCGAGGATGGCAACACGGAAGTGGAGGTCGTCGTGCTGTCCATCAATGAGACACAAGACGAGAACGGCTTCAATGACGCGGCCGTGGTAGAGTTCACCGCTTTCGTGGAGGACACGTTCAACTTCACCTTCGAGCTCGTTCTCGACGACTACGGCAGCGAAACGACCTGGGAAATCCGACGCCTGGGCAACGTCGTCTACTCCGGCGGGCCCTATGAGGACGACCTCGACGGCACCGTCATCACCATCCCGCTTTGCCTCGAGGAAGGGTGCTACATCCTCCAGGTCGACGACAGCTACGGCGACGGCATGTGCTGCGACTACGGCGAAGGCAGCTTCACCGTCTACGATCCGCAGGGCGACGTCATCTACACCGGCGGCGAGTTCACGGACTCCGATCTGGAGCAATTCTGCACCCAGGAAATGTCTGTCGAAGACCTGTCGGGAGCCGCGTTGACCGTGAGCCCGAATCCGGCCACCGGCAGCCTCATCCTGGATGGCGTGCCCACCGGATCCCGAGTGACGCCCGTGGACCTTCTCGGTCGGACGATTTCGGCTCCATTGACCTTGGGGGCGGATGGCCGCGTCGACACTTCCACTTGGCCACGGGGTTGGACCCTCCTTCGGGTGGAAACCGCAGCCGGAGTGCACGTGGAACGGGTGCTCCTGCGTTGAGATCCATCATGCGCCTTCTTTCCCTGCTTCCGCTCCTGGTCCTCGCGGCTTGTTCCGGTTCACGTGATGCTGTTTCCGCGTCGTGGGACAGCCCGTTTTCCATCCAGACCGCGTCGGTCGACGGCGATTCCCTTCGGGTCACGGTCCAATACGGCGGAGGCTTCCGCGACCACAGCTTTCGGCTGGTGTCCGGGGGAGCGGCGACCAAATCCCTGCCCAGGCAGCAACCGCTCACCGTAGAGCACCAGGGCAACGGCGATCCCGGAAGGGCCCTGATCACGCAGGACAAGGCGTTCGACCTTCGGCCGTTCCGCGACCCATCCCAAGGCCGCATGGTGCTCCTCCTCGGTGGCTGGAACGCCCCGCTGGAGTACGTTTACCCACAGTGACGACCTCCCCGGACTGGATTCCCGCCCTGACCGCCAGCCTTCCCGCCCTTCTCCGGATGGGGTGGGACTTGAGGCTGCTTTCGGCCTGGCGCCGTCGGCCTCGACCGGAGGGCACCCTGCCTCCGGCCGGCGACCGGTCGGCCTCCCTCATCCTGAGCGTTCACGATGACCTCGAGGCCCTGCGTCGCATCTGGCCGATGTGGCGTGGACAGCGCTTTCCGGACGGTTGGGACGTGCAGTGGATTGTGGTGGACGACGGTTCCACCGACGGCACCGCCGACTGGCTTCAGGACCGCCTCCAACAAGAGGATGACGAGCTAACCGTCGTGCACCACGCCAAGGAACGGCCCGGCAAAAAGGAGGCGCTGGGCGCGGGCATCGCCGCCGCACGGCACGACCGGCTCGTCCTGACCGACGCGGACTGTCTCCCCGGGCCAGCTTGGGCCCATTCCATGGCATCCCGCCTTGGCGGGCCCGACGCCCCGCCCCACATTCTGCTCGGCTTCAGCCTTCCCGACGGCGGCCCGGCCTGGCCCCAGTTCGACGCCCTCCGTGTCGCCTGGCAATACGGCAGCCTAGCCGCCGCGGGCGCGCCCTACATGGGGGTAGGCCGGAACCTGACCTACCGGAAATCCGACTGGATGCGCATTGGCGGCTTTGGCCACCACCTGGACCTGGCCAGCGGCGATGACGACCTCTTCGTTCAGGACGCCGCGGGCGCAGGGCTCGCGTGCTGGCCGGTGGCGGCCTCGGGGGCCAACGCCGCCTGCCCCACGCAGCCCGCCTCCTCCTCTCGGGACGCCTTTCGGCGCAAGACGCGGCACCTGACCACCGCCCCGCACTATCGCCGCCGGGTGAGGTGGACCCTCGCCACCGACGCCCTGCTGGACCCGCTCGTGGCCGCCATGGCGGTGGCCGGAGCCGCGGGCCTTGTCCACATCGGGGGTTGGATACCGCTTGTGGCCGCGGGCCTTGCATTGACGGTGCGCTCCGCTACCTTGTCCTCGTTCGTCAGGGACCTCGACCACCCCGGTTCCATCGCCCTCCGCGCCTTCGGGCTCGGTCCATTGCGGTGGGCACTGCTCGGTCTGGCCACCCTGTCAACCTTCACCTCATCGCCGACATGGACGCAGCGGGCACCGACAAACCGGTCGTGATCGACCACCTCTCCGACAAGGCCAAGTACGACTATGGCCTGATTCGCCGGGCCTTGGATTCCCACGATCAGGGGGCCTTCGCCGAACTGATGGAGCGGTACCGGGAGCCCATCTACTACATGCTCCTCAAAATGGTCCACGACGGCGACGATGCCGAGGACCTGATGATCGAGACCTTCGGCAAGGCCTTCCGCCGGCTCAAGCAGTACAGCCCGCAATTCGCCTTCTCCACCTGGTTGTTCAAGATTGCCTCCAATGGGGCCATCGACTTCATCCGGAAGAAGCGCATCAAGGCCCTGAGCCTGGACAAGGGCTTCACCGATGCGGAGGGCGACACCATGGAAATCCAGGTGGCCGACGACGGACTCGACCCCGGCCAAACCCTGGAGAAGCAGCAGCGCGTCAACCGGATGCGCGAGGTGGTGGCCCAGCTCAAGCCGCGCTACCGCCGGCTGGTTGAGCTGCGGTACTTCGAGGAGTACAGCTACGACGAGATTTCCAAGGAGCTCGACCTGCCCCTCGGCACGGTCAAAGCCCAGCTTTTCCGCGCCCGCGACATCCTCGCCGGCGTCCTCGAAATCGACCGCGAGCACTTTTGACCTTGGCCCTCACCGAGCAGGACCGCAGGGCCGTGGACGCCGCGCTCGAGGCGTTGTCCGCGGAATTCCCGGATTTCGGTTCTCCCTTGCCCCCCGTCGACGAGCAGCGGCGTGACCAACTGGCCCGACTCGGCCCACTGTACCGGGAGTGGAACGCCCGCATCAACGTCATATCCCGCAAGGACATCGACCAGTTCTTCGTCCGGCACGTGCTGCACAGCCTGGCCATGGCCCGTGTGCTGCGGCCTGAACCCGGTGCGCGCCTCCTCGATGTCGGCACCGGAGGTGGCTTCCCCGGAATTCCCCTCGCCATCCTCTTCCCGGAGGCCGAGTGGATCCTCTGCGACTCCATCGGCAAAAAAATCAAGGTGGTGGACGCGGTCATCGCCGACCTCGGACTGAACAATGCGACCGGCGTGTGGGGTCGGGCGGAAAGCCTGTCCGACCGGCCGCCCTTCGACTTCGTCGTCAGCCGGGCCGTGACCCGGATGCCGGCTTTTCTCGACTGGGTGCGCCCCCTGATCCATGGGGACCACCGGCACGGCGTGCCGAACGGGGTCTTCTACCTGAAGGGGGGCGATCTCGCGGAGGAACTGGCTCCGGTCCGGGAACCGATCACCTCCTGGTCCCTGTCTCCGCTCTTGCAGGACGATTTCTTCGAAACCAAACAGCTCCTGCATGTGGCGCTGGGCTGAAAAGAATGAAGGGGGCATTTCTGCCCCCTCCGAAACCTGCAAGGATATTGAAACCGATACAGCCATGAAGCTGCATCCACGTGTATGACGGACACGTTTCCAATCGTTGCCTCGAAAACGAAAAAAAATTTCGTCTCCCCCGTGGGAATCGTTCGAATTCCTTCATGGACCGGGCGAAACAGTGGGGGCCTTCACCGGTTAAATTTGTCGAGATGACGGAGGACTCCTCCCTTTCCGGCGGCATCAGCCGCGACGAACTCCGCGCCTTGGGCGCTGACACCATCAGCGACGCCCTGGGCCTGGAGGTCTTGGAGGTCGAGCATGGCCGCGTGGTCGGCCGCCTACCCGTGGATGCCCGGACCCACCAGCCCTACGGCCTTCTTCACGGCGGAGCCAGTGTCGTGCTCGCTGAGACCCTCGGCTCCGTGGGCAGCCACTTCATTGCGGCGCCGAAAGGCAAAGGCGCCGTGGGCATCGAGGTCAATGCCAACCACTTGCGCGGCGTACGCTCCGGCTGGGTCACCGGCACGGCTCGCCTCCACCACGAAGGAGGGCGGCTGCATGTCTGGCACATCGACATCGAGGACGACCAAGGCCGGTCGATCTGCACCAGCCGGCTGACGGTGATGCTCGTTCCCCAACCGGAGAAACCGGCTTCATGAGCAACGTCGACCAGGCCATGACCGAAGGACCGCTGGTCCTGTTCCACCGCCCGGGTTCGGCCGTGCTCGAGCGCCTCGTGCCCGGCGCGGAGGGTCCGGTGCGGTTCCGAATGCACCCTTGGGAGGGGGCTACACAGTCTTTGGACCTGGTTGTCGAGGGACGGCTCGAAACCCTCGCTCGCCTCGACGCTCCAGACATGCCGGGGACCCTGCGGCAGGCCACGACCGTGGAAGGGACAGCGCGTCAGGACCACCTCGACCGGATTGCCCTCGCCCTCGAGACCATTGAGAATAGCCCCCTCGAAAAGGTGGTCCTGTCCAGCCGCTTGAGCGTACGCGTGGACGGCCTCGAGTTCGACGCCATCGTCCGGCAGCTTGCCGCCGCCCACCCCGACTGCTTCAATTGGCTGCTCCATCACGAGGAGATCGGCACCTGGTTCGGCTCCTCTCCTGAGCCCCTCGTGGAAGGGATTCGGCCCCACTTCCGGACCGCCTGCCTCGCGGGCACCCGAATGGCCAGCAACGGCGCGCCCCCCACCCCGTGGACGGACAAGGAGCGCCACGAGCAGCAACTCGTGACCGATGCCGTGGTCCACGCCCTCGAATCGATTGCCTGTTTCGACATCCGGCTTGGACTGCGCGAGACGGTCCAATACGGCCCCCTCGAGCACCTTCGAACACTGGTCGACTTCTCTGCCCAATGCGGTGTGGAAGAAGTGATGGCCGCCCTGCACCCGACTCCAGCCGTGGGTGGCACGCCTCGGGAGGCGGCCCTGGACTTCATCTCCCGGCATGAGGGGCACGACCGGGCGTACTACACGGGATGGGTCGGACTGGAGGAGGACGACCACGTCCAATACTTCGTCAACCTCCGTTGCGCCCGCCTCGAGAACGACATCATCACCGCCTTTGCCGGCGGCGGCATCACGGCCGGATCGGATCCGGCCGCCGAGTGGATGGAGACCCGGAACAAGCTCCGGTCCTTGCTCGACCCCATTGCTCAGTGGTCCGAATGAACGACGCCGGCCCCGCCCTCCGGGCCGCTCATCGGCTCATCACCGGACTCGTGGACCGCGGCCTTGCCGGGGTGGTGGTCAGTCCCGGATCCCGGAACGCCCCGCTCATGCAGGCCATCCGTGAGGCAGGGCTTCCCCCCATTGTCGCCCTCGACGAACGGGCCGCCGCCCACCACGCCCTCGGCATGGTCCTCGCCCTCGGACGGCCGGTGGCGGTCTGTTGCACCAGCGGAACGGCCGCCCTCAACCACGGCCCCGCCCTCGCGGAAGCCCACCGGATGGGATTGCCCCTCCTCAGCCTCACCGCCGACCGCCCGCCGGGCGCAGCGGACCGCTGGGAGAGCCAAACCTTGGAACAGGACCGCCTGCACGACCGCCTCGTGCGGGCTTCCTTCCAATGGTCCGAAGCGGAGGACGGCGGAACGCTGGAGGCCATCGCCCAAGCGCTGGAGGCGGGACCGGTACACATCAACTGCCCCTTCGACGAGCCCTTGTACCCGGAGATGGCCGCGTCCCTGGTGGAGCCGGCACCCATGCACTCCCCGGCCGCCAAGGCGTCTCCCACCCCCCCACTGCCCGAGACCGCCCGGAAGCGGCTCGAGGCGGCGCTGGAAGGACAGCAACGGATCCTGCTCCTCGGCGGAACGCAGCCGACCCCGCTGCCCGCCGCCGCCCTGGCGGAGTGGCACCGCGTCGGAGTGGTGGCGGGCGATTCCACCAGCGGCCTCGGCCTCGACGCCCATTCGGTCGTGGCCATGGACCGGTGGATGCGCCGGTGGCAGGCGTCCGGCATCCCGTGGAACGACATGAAGCCCGACCTCGTGGTCGGCTTCGGAGCCCCCTTGCTGAGCAAATCCCTGCGCCACACCCTGCGCACAGCCGACGTGGACCACCTCCACATCGACCCCGGCCACCGCTTCCCGCAGGCCTTTGGTTCAGCTCCTATGGGCCTCGGCCTTCCCGTGTCGGATGCCCTGGATGCGCTGGCCGACCCGATGAAAGGCCATGCCCCTTCCGACGAGGTGAAGGCGTGGCAATGGCGATGGCGGCACCTCGAATCCAAGGCCCGGGCCGCCCATGGCCCTGCCCTCCAGGCCGCCCCGTGGTGCGACCTCACGGCCCATGCCCTCCTCCACGAGGCGTTGCCTATGGAGTGGGGCCTCCATCTGGCCAATTCCACTCCGGTCCGGTATGCCCAACTTTTTCATCACCCCGACCGGCCGACACCCTGGTCCAACCGCGGGGTTGCGGGGATTGACGGCTGTTCCTCAACGGCGGTGGGGTCGGCCCTCTCCGGTTGCAAAACGACGCTCATCAGCGGGGACCTTGGCTTCCTCTACGACGCCAATGCCTTCCACGTCCATCCGCTTCCGGCGGACCTTCGGGTCGCGGTGATCCACAATGGCGGAGGTGGCGTGTTCCGCTGGCTGGACGGCCCCGACCGCACCGGTCTACTCGAAAGCCACTTCGAAATGCGCCACGGCCTCGAGTTGAGAAGCCTGTGCGATCTCCACGGGCTCGAGCACCAGCGCGTGACCGACGCGGACAGCCTGCGCCAGGCGTTGACCGATTGGTGGTCTCCTTCCGAAGCACCCCGCGTGCTGGAGATCGCCACACCCCCCGAGGTCAGTGCCGAGGCCTACCGAGCCTACATGGCGGCGGTCAGCGTGTAGATTTGCCCCCCGTTGGTGAAATGCCGGCCGGCTCTGTGAACCCCGGTGCCCCGCGCATTGTCATTCCACCAGCACCCACATCATGAGCAACACGCGCAACTGGGAGGTCATCAAGGCCTACGAAGACATCCACTTCGAATTCTTCGAGGGCATCGCCCGCATCACGATTGACCGCCAGCAGGTCTACAACGCCTTCCGGCCGGAGACCAACATGGAGATGCTCGACGCGATGGAAATCTGCCGTGAGCGGCAAGACATCGGCGTGGTGGTGCTGACTGGGGCTGGAGACAAGGCCTTCTGCAGCGGCGGAGACCAGAACGTCAAGGGCGTCGGCGGCTACATCGGTGGCGACGGCGTACCGCGGCTCAACGTGTTGGATTTGCACCGCAAAATGCGCTCCCTGCCCAAGCCGGTCATCGCAGCCGTCAACGGCTACGCCATCGGCGGTGGTCACGTGTTGCACGTGGTGTGCGACCTGACGATTGCCTCGGAGAACGCCATCTTCGGCCAGACCGGCCCCAAGGTGGGCAGCTTCGACGCCGGATTCGGATCCAGCTATCTTGCCCGGCATGTGGGCCAGAAGAAGGCCCGTGAGATCTGGTTCCTTTGCGAACAGTACTCCGCCAAGGAAGCTGAGGCCATGGGCATGGTCAACACGGTCGTACCGCTCGAGAAGCTCGAAGACACCTACGTGAAGTGGTGCCAGACCATCATGAAGCGGTCGCCACTCGCCATCCGGATGCTCAAGCGCGCCCTCAACGCCGAGCTCGACGGACAGGCCGGCATGATGGAATTCGCGGGGGACGCCACCCTCATGTACTACCTCATGGAAGAGGCCCAGGAGGGCAAGAACGCCTTCCTCGAGAAGCGCGACCCCGACTTCCAGAAGTACCCCAAGTTCCCCTGACGGCCCCATGATTCGGGACTTCATTCAGGCGGCCCGTCTGCGGACCTTGCCCCTCGCCAGCGCCTGCGTGCTGACGGGCGGGGCCTTGGCGGGGGCCACGGGCAATGTGGGTTTCGTCCGGTTCATCCCCCTCTTCACCGGCTGTCTGGTTACGGTCTTCCTGCTGCAGGTTTTGGCCAATTTCGCCAATGACCTCGGCGACTTCGAGAACGGCGCCGACCGTGCAGAGGGCAACGAGAGGGCCGATCGCGCCGTCGCTTCGGGCCGCATCACGGCCGCACAGATGAAGCGCGCTGTGCTGGTCACGGCCGGACTGGCCTTCGCCACCGGTGTGGCCACCGTGCTTCTCGCCGTGGGCGATGCGTGGATGGCGCTCCTGATGTGGGTGGGTACTGGCCTCGCCTCCATCGCTGCTGCCTACGCTTACACGGCTGGAAAGCGGCCCTATGGCTACAGTGGACTCGGGGACATCAGCGTGCTCGTCTTCTTCGGCATTGCGGGCGTGGCCGGCACCGCCGCCTTGATCACGGGTGGCTTCGACCCCCTCTGGCTTCTGCCGTCCGCCACC
Organism: Bacteroidota bacterium; assembly: GCA_036159995.1. Taxonomy (GTDB): domain Bacteria; phylum Bacteroidota; class Bacteroidia; order Flavobacteriales_D; family Sanyastnellaceae; genus UBA8752. The sequence continues at coordinate 44,641 of JAYYEI010000006.1, read as the reverse complement.
ATCGGCCTGCTCAGTGTCGGGGTGCTCAACCTCAACAACCTCCGCGACCACCGGTCCGATGCCGCCACAGGCAAGCAAACGCTGGTCGTCCGGATGGGCTTTCGCGCCGGCAAGGTCTACCACGCCGCCCTGCTCATCGGAGCGTGGGTGGCCCTGCTTGCCTTCTGGCAGCTCGATGCCGCCGGGCCTTGGCGGGGTCAATTGTGGTACGGGCTTTTCGGCCTGGTCCACGCCCGCCACCTCGCCTTCGTGTTCCAGACTTCGGATCCGGCTGAGCTCGATGGCGAATTGAAGAAGATTGCCTTGAGCACCTTCGCCATTTCCCTGTTCCTTTTCCTCAGCGCCACCGCATGACCGGCCTCGACATCCGCATCGTGGAGCGCGCGCTCCAATTCAAGACCCCGGCCGGCACGTCCCGGGGCGTGTTGACCGAGAAGCCGAGCTTCTATGTGGTCGCCAGGGACCTCGAGGAAGACGGCCGTGTGGGCATCGGCGAATGCAGCCTGATTCCCGGGCTCTCCCCGGAGAGCGAAATGCGGGCTCGGCTGGAGCTCAAGAAGCTCGCCGCCTCCGGAGCCTTGGACCCGAAGTCCATGAGCCTGCAGTATCCCGCCGTGCGGTTCGCGGCGGAGACGGCGCTCATCGACCTGCTCAACGAAGGCGACCGCACGCTGTTTCCCGGCCCCTTCACCGAGGGGCGGCCCGTGCCCATCAACGGGCTCATCTGGATGGGGGACGTCGCCGACATGGTGGCGCAGGCCGAATCCCTGCTCGAGCGCGGCTTCGACACCCTGAAGATGAAGGTGGGGGCGCTTGACTTCGAACGGGAATTGGAGTGTCTGGAGGCCATCCGGGCCATTGCACCGGCCGGCGAAGTCACCCTGCGGCTCGATGCCAACGGCGGCCTCGACGACGAGGACCTCTCCGTGACCCTCGGCAAACTGGAGCGGCTCGCCGCCTTCGACATCCACAGCATGGAACAGCCGATCCGGCCCGGGCAGTGGAAGAAGATGCAGGCCGTGTGCATTGGCTCGGACATCCCGATTGCCCTCGACGAGGAGCTCATCGGCGTCCACGACACGGACCTCCGCCGCAACCTCCTCCACATCGTCAAGCCGCATTACATCATTCTCAAGCCCAGCCTCATCGGCGGGCTGGTTGAGGCCAACCACTGGATCGACCTCGCCGCGGAAGTGGAGGCCGGATGGTGGGCCACGAGTGCCTTGGAGAGCAACATCGGGCTGAACGCCATCGCCCAATGGGCGGCCGATGCCACTGCCGAGGAAGCCCGCCCCATGCCCCAGGGCTTGGGGACCGGCAGCTTGTTCACCAACAACCTCCCCTCGCCGCTTGTGGTGGGTGAAGGCACGTTGCGCCTTGACCGGCCGGAAGCCCAGGCCAACGGCACGCTCCGCACGTGGGACCTCAGCGACCTGCTCGGATGACCGACTCCTGGCGGTTTCCCGGACCGATGGCCGACGCTCCTGAATGGGTGCAGCCCTTCCTCGAGCTGGATGCCGAGTGGACCGAAGGCCGCGCGCGGGGATACACCTCCGGCAGTACCGGCGAACCGAAGGCCATCGACTTTGACCCCGAGGCGGTCATCGCCTCCGCCCGGGCAACGGCTGCACATTTCGGTCTCGAAGGCTCCGACCGAGCCCTTCAAGTGTGGTCGGCCCTCCCCGCGGCCGGAATCGGCGGACGCATGATGTGGTGGCGCGCCCGCATTCTCGATTGGCAGCTGACTCAGGGGCGACCGACTGCCTTTCCTGTGGTCCCGGAACGTCTCAACGGCGACCGGTTCGACTTCGCCGTGGCCACCCCCCAACAGGCCGAAGCCCTCGCTCGGAACGGAGGCCTCGGCGCCTTCCGCATCCTCCTCTTGGGCGGCGGACCGGTGCCGCCCAGCCTCGAGGACCGGTTGATGGACGCCGGAGACGCCGTGGGGTGCGAACTCCACCACGGTTTCGGCATGACGGAGACCCTGACCCATGTCGCCACCCGCCGGTTGGGCACGACGCTGTACCACGCCCTGCCCGGGGTCGAGTGGACTGTGGGACCGGACGGCGGACTCGTCGTGGAGGCTCCTGAACGGGGCGTCCACGCGCTGCACACCCGCGACGCTGTGGAGCCCGGGACGGAGGCCGGCTCCGGCCTTCCAGGATTCCGTTGGCTTGGCCGCCTCGACGACGTGATCAACACCGGCGGGCTGAAGGTCCACCCAGCCGATCTCGAACGCCGCATCGCCCCACTGGTCCTTCCCTTGATGGGCAAACGTCGATGGTATCTGGCCGGACGACCCCACGCGATCACCGGCCAACAGGTTACCCTCATCCTGGAGGGTGAAGAGGATCCTAAATTGGGACTCTCCTTCCTCGAGCAATTGGCTGAGGGCCATCCGCATCCCGACCGTCCGAGGGCCGTGGAATGGCGGGAGCGGTTCGAGGAAACCGCAACGGGCAAGGTCCGGCGCCGTTGATCCTTCCGAACTTCGCCCCATGTCCAAGCCCCGACTCGTCTTCGCCACCCGCAATCCCGGAAAGGTGCGGGAGATCGCCCAGATGCTCTCCGACCACTACGACATCGTCGGACTCGACGCCATCGGTTGCACGGAAGACATCCCGGAGACCGCCCCGACGATCCCCGGCAACGCCATCCAGAAGGCGGAATACGTGCTCGAGCACTACGGTGCCCATTGCTTCGCCGACGACACGGGACTCGAGGTGACCGCGCTGGATGGGGCGCCCGGGGTGCACACGGCGCGCTATGCCGGCGAGGCCAAAGATGCCGACGCCAACATGGCCAAGCTGCTCGACGCCCTTGACGGGGCGGCGGACCGCACGGCCCGTTTCCGGACTGTCATCGCCCTGACCACCCCGGAGGGCACCCGAATCTTTGAGGGGGTCTGCGAGGGCCACATCGCGGCGCAACGCAGCGGGACCGAGGGGTTTGGGTACGACCCGCTTTTCGTGCCCGAGGGCGGATCGGCCACGTTTGCCGAAATGGACGCAGCCGACAAGAACGCCATCAGCCACCGCGGTCGGGCCGTGCGGGCCATGGTCGAGGAACTCAAGGCCCGAGGTTGAGAATCTGCAGGGCATGGCGGCGGAAACCCCGCGGTGCCGCTGTAGGTTTGCGGTTCATCCGACATCCCGAAACGGAATGCCCATGAACTACCTCGATTTCGAAGAGCCCATCCGGCTGCTCAGGGAGCAGATGGAGCAGGCACAGGACATCGACGGCCAAGGTCAGGTCGACATGCAGAGCACCGTGGCCGACCTCGAAAAGAAGATTGCCGAGGTGAGCCAGGAGATCTACTCCAACCTGAGCCCCTGGCAGCGCGTGCAGGTCTCCCGCCACCCCGACCGGCCCTACACCCTCGACCACATCGAGGCGTTGACGGACGGCCGGTTCATGGAACTCCACGGGGACCGCAACTGCAAGGACGACAAGGCCATGGTGGGCGGACTCGGCATGATTGACGACCTGCCCGTCATGTTCGTTGGCCAGCAGAAGGGCGCCAACACCAAGCTCCGCCAGTACCGCAATTTCGGCATGGCCAATCCGGAAGGCTACCGGAAGGCACTCCGCCTGATGAAGCTCGCCGAAAAGTTCAATCGTCCGGTGGTCTGCCTCATCGACACCCCGGGCGCCTACCCCGGCCTGGAGGCCGAGGAGCGCGGACAGGGCGAGGCCATCGCCCGGAACATCATGGAAATGATGCAACTCCGCGTGCCGGTCATCTGCGTGATCATCGGCGAGGGGGCCAGCGGCGGGGCGCTCGGCATCGGAATCGGCGACCGCGTGCTCATGATGGAGCACACCTGGTACTCCGTAATCTCCCCCGAATCCTGCTCCAGCATCCTCTGGCGGTCCTGGGACCACAAGGTCGAAGCGGCCGAGGCCCTCAAATTGACGGCCGATGACATGCTGGGCCAGAAGCTCATCGACGGCATCATTCCGGAACCATTGGGCGGCGCCCACAACGACCGGGAAGCCGCGTTTGCCGCGGTGAAGACCGACATCCTCAAGCACCTTCGCAAGCTCCGGGTCCAAAATCCGGACAAGCGCATTGACGCCCGTATTCGAAAGTTCTCCGCAATGGGGGTCGTCCAAGCCTGATTGGCGTCCCCTGACGCATTAAATTCGCACCGAATCCGATTCATCGACATGCAGTATATCTTCCGCCAGCCCCTGGCGATTCTGCTCCCCGCCTTCGCCCTCCTGCTCACTCTGCCCGGTTGTGGCGGACTCGGAAAAATGGAGAAGGCCATCGAGGAGCTCAACCTCCAAATGGACCCCGAACCCCTCGTCCTCCGTGGCGATGAGGTCCAATTGAACCTCTCCGGCACGTTCCCGGCCAAGTACTTCGCCAAAAAGGCTGTGATCGAAGCCACCCCCGTTCTCGTCTGGGATGGAGGAGAAGCCGCCTTCGAGACGCAGGGCTTCCAGGGTGAGGACGCCGCCGGCAACTACACCGTGGTGCCGTCCAAGACCGCCAAGTCCTTCGACTACACCGCCAAGGTCTCCTACCAGGAGGGCATGGAAGACGGTGCGCGACTCGAGCTCCGCATCAGCGGGGTGATGGGCAGCAAGTCCATGGACTTCGAGCCCGTCGTGCTCGGAGACGGTGTCATCACCACGCAGAACTGGGTCCGCTCCGACGATCGCTTCGTGATTGGTGAGGATGCCTTCCAGCGCGTGGTCTCCTACACCGAGGAGGCCGAGATCCACTACGCCTACAACCGCTCCAACGTCCGCTCCGCCGAACTCCGGGATGACGACATCGTCGCCCTGAAGGAGTTCATCGGCTTCGCCGCCGACCACGACAGCGTGATGCTCAAGGGCACCAGCGTGAGCGCCTACGCCTCTCCGGAGGGCGAGATCACCCTCAACGAGGACCTGGCCATGGAACGGGCCGAGAGCGCCAATGCCGCCGTCGCCCAGATGCTCCGCCGCGAGAAGATCGAGGTCGAGGACGGCTTCTACGGCAACAACCCCAAGGGAGAAGACTGGGACGGCTTCCAGACCCTGATGCGCGCCTCCGAGATCGAAGACAAGGACCTCATCCTGCGCGTGCTCTCCATGTACAGCGACAAGAACCGCCGCGAGGAGGAGATCAAGAACATCGCCAAGACGTACAAGGAGATCGAGAAGGAGATCCTGCCCGCCCTGCGCCGCTCTATGATCACCCTCCGCTACGACATCGAGGGTTACACCGATGAGGAGCTCAAGGGTCTCGCCATGTCCAACCCCGACATCCTGACCGTGGAAGAGGCCCTTTACGCCGCGACCCTGTTTGAGAGCAACGACGACCAACTGAAAGTCTACCAGGCGGCCAGCCGCGTCCACGCCGACGATTGGCGTGGTCCCAACAATGAGGGCGTCGTCCTCATGGCCATGGGCAAGCTGAACCAAGCTGCCGACCGCTTCATGGCGGCCGACGAGCGCGGGGACAGCCCGGTCATCAACAACAACCTCGGTGCCGTGGCCCGCATGAAGGGCAACCTCTCCGATGCCAAGCGCTTCCTCGGCAGTGCCTCCGGCGCCGGTGACGCCGTCAAGTACAACAAGGGCATCCTGGCCATCCAAGAGGGCAACTACAGCCAAGCCATCTCCAACTTCAGCGGAGAGAACACGGTCAATGCCGCTCTCGCCAAGCTCCTGAACGGCGACGCCAACGGAGCCAAGACCATCCTCGACAACTCCGGTGACGACAGCGCCGTGGCCCACTACGTGATGGCCATCTGCTACGCCCATGTCGGCAACGACGCCGAGGCCAAGCGCCACCGCGACCTCGCCGTCCAAAAGGACGCCGGGCTGTCCGGAAAGGCCAGCGCTGACCTCGAGTTCCGCGACCTCGACTGATCGCGCCAAAGACTGCATTCAAAAAGCCCCGGCCGCTGACGCGGACCGGGGCTTTTTCATGGCCAGAGGCCGAGCGGATTCACGACTCCTCTGGGGCGCCCATCGACCGGAAGGCCTGCCAACAGACCATGCCCGCCGCGACGGACACGTTGAGGCTGTGCTTGACCCCGAACTGGGGAATCTCCAGCACGCCATCCACGGCGTCTAGGACGTCTTCGGAGCACCCGTGGACCTCGTTGCCCAGCACCACAGCCCAGCGCTCGCCGGCGGCTGGAGACCACTGATCCAGCGCCGTGGAGGCCGAGGCCTGCTCGAGGGCGAAGACTTTCGCCCCCTCCGCTTGGAGACTGCGAATGGCCGCCACCGCGTCCTCATGGCCGCACCACGCGACATGGTCGGTGGCGCCGAGGGCCGTCTTGAGGATGTCGCGGTGCGGCGGACGCGCCGTGTAGCCGCAAAGGTCGATGCCCTCCAGCCGGAAGGCGTCCGCGGTGCGGAACACGGAGCCGACGTTGAGTCCGCTCCGCAGGTTGTCCAAGACAAAGCGTAGAGGCAGCTTCCCGGCGGCCTCGAAGGCCTCCGGGGTCATCCGCCCCAACGCGTCCATGGAGGTGGCGCGGTGCCCCTCCCCCATCAGTAGAGCCGGATTGTGTAAGGCATGCGCGCCTGAATGCGGTCCTGGGGTGCGGCGTGCACCAACGACTCCACCTCGAGGAGCGGAGCAACCAGGTCACCGTCGAGGCCAGCAGCCTCCGCGATGGCCACCGCGGCCTGCACCCCGGCGAAGTCCTCGATGAACTGCTCGAACGGGTCCACTGCCTCGGGCAGCTCCACAAGCTCAGGCCCATTGATGCCGGCGAGGTCCGCCGCGATCGCGACCGCGTCCTGCAGGTTGCCCATCCCATCAACCAAGCCGATGTCCATGGCATCCTGTCCGGTCCAGACCCGGCCTCGGGCGACCTCATTGACGCTTTCGACCGTCATGTCCCGACCCTCCGCCACGCGGGCGATGAACGCATCGTACACCTTGGTGACGCTCTCGTTGATGGCGGCGAGGGCGTCGCCCTGCACGGGCGTATGGCCATTCAGGGCGTCGGCGTGTTCGTGGAGCTTGACACCATCGAAATCCAGTCCAATCCGTTCCTTGGTCAGCTTACCGAAAGACGGCAGGACGCCGAAGACCCCGATGCTGCCGGTGATGGTGTTGGGCTGGGCGAGAATGTGGTCGGCGGCGCAACTGATGTAGTACCCCCCGCTGGCGGCGAGATCGCTCATCGAAGCCACGACGGGCTTGCCCGCCTCCTGTAGCAGCACGGTCTCGCGCCAGATGACATCGCTGGCGAGGGCGCTGCCCCCGGGAGAATTCACGCGGAGCACCACCGCACCGACCTCGGGGTCGAGGCGGGCTTCCCTCAGGGCGCCCGCAATGCGCTCCGAACCGATGGTGGCATCGTCTCCCTGGCCACTCTCGATGGCCCCGACGGCAAAGACCACGGCCACAGCATTGGCCTCCGTCTCTTCACCGTCTTCCTCTTCGTCTTCCTCGTCGTTGCCGCCCTCCATCTCTGCTTGCAGGGTCGTGATGAAATCCTCGAAGAAGTCGGGATTGTGGTACTGCTTCAAGCCCACGAACTGGGCGTGGCTCTCCTCGTCCTCATCCTCCACTGCCCCCTTTTCGAGGAGGAGCGCGTGCAGCTCATCCTCGTAAAGCAGGCCATCCACGAACCCCAGTGACAGGGCATCGGACGGGGTGCGCATGGCCAGACTGTTGATCTCGCCGTCAAGCTCGGCCATGGACTTGTCGCGGGCCGTGGCGATGTCCCCGCCCATGCGGGCCCAGAAGTCCTCGAGGAGGGCCATGTTCTGCTCACGGTTGGCCTCTGACAGGCTCTCCCGGAAGAATGGCTCCACGGCACTCTTGTACTTGTTGTCCGGTCCCCGGACAATGGTCATCTCGATGCCCACGTCCTCCAGCATGCGCTTGTAGAAGGTCGTTTCCATGCCCATGCCCCGCATGTCGATGCCCCCCTCGGGGTGCAGGTACACCTCATCGGCGACCGTGCTAAGCCAATAGGCGCCCTGGGTGTAGACCTCGCTCCACGCGACGATCCATTTGCCCGACTCCTTAAAGCCGACGAGGGCATCACGCACCTCGCCCAGCATGGAGGGATAGCCGGAGACCACATCCGCCTGGATGAGGATGCCCTCGATGCGGTCATCCTGCGCCGCACGCTCCATGTCCGAGAGGAAATGGTTGAGCCCGGTCTGGGATTCGGAGTCGACCCCACCCAAACCAAAGGATAAAACCGGGACTTCCATGCCGCGCTCCACGAAAGGCGCGTCGAAGGTGAGGTGGAGAACGGACCCCTCCTCGATGTCCACGCCGAAGTCAAAGTCGGACTCGATGTCATCCCCCGCCTCCGCAAAGGCCGAGCTGAGGCCCCCAACCAGGGCGCCGACGAAGATGAAGATGAGGATGGTGCCGGCTGCGATGAGCGCGACGGTAGAGCCGAGGAGGCTCGCGAGGAATTGCTTTCCGAAATTCATGGTGGTGTTGTGGCTCGCGAGATGCGAGGTCAAAGGTGAGAAAAAAGAGAGGGTCGAGTGGGGTGTATTCAGTTAGAACAGCCCGTTGAAGCCGACGGCCGTGGACAGGATGAATGCTCCGAGGACGAGCACCGACAAAATGGCCATGGCCAAAAGGGTCCAGAGCACCCCTTTGCCAAGGGCCTGCAAGGCTTCTGGGAGGGTCTGGGAAACGAAGTTCCGCCAGCGCTGGGCCCAGGTGGATTCGGCTCCTTTTTGACTGGGGCCAGTGCGCACTTGTGACTCCACACTGGAAATGATGGATGCGAGCGTGACCGGGTCACCCTTCATGGCAAGGCGATCGCTCGCCGTCTTCGCCACGGGCATGATGGCCGCGAGGATGAGATAGAAGAGAAAGCCCGTGCCCGTGAACACGACGAGGGCAATGAACAGGGCCCGGATGACGATGGGGTCCACCCCGAACCGGTAGGCGATGCCCGACGCCACGCCCGCGAGCACCCGTTCATCGGGGTCGCGGTACCACCGACGCCGGCCGCGCTGCTGTCCCTCGTCCGCTGCACCCCGGCGGCTCTGAGAGGGGTCTTCTGCGTCTCCTTCATCCTGGAAATCCGAAGGGTCCCCGAGCTGGGCACAGACCCGTTCGACATCGTCCAGCTGGAGAGCCCGGGACGCACCAGCCAAGGCATCCTGGAAGAGCTCCGCCATACGGTACTCGACCTCCTTCACGATGTCCTCCGCCCCATCCGAACCACGGAGGGCGCGGCGAAGGGAATCGAGGTAGGCCTCCAGCCGCTCAAAGGCGGGAAGCTCCATTTGAAAGAGCAGGTTGCCTAGGGATATGCTGCGGGTCTCCATCATGATGTTCGGGGGGTTGAAGAGGTGGAATCGAGGGAATTGACGGAAGAGACGAATTGGTCCCATGCCGCCTCGAGTTCGGCCAGCAAGGCCTCGCCCTCGGGAGTCAGGTCATAGTACTTGCGCGGAGGACCGGATGAACTCTCCGCCCAGCGGTAAGTCAACGTGCCGGCATTCTTCATGCGGGTCAACAGGGGATAGATCGTCCCCTCCACCACGAGCAGGTCGACCGCCTTGAGCGCATCTACGATGTCGGAGGTGTAGGCCTCCCCCTTCCGCAGGATGCGGAGGATGCAGAGCTCAAGGACGCCCTTGCGCATTTGCGCTGTGGATTTCGATGCTGCCTGTGTCATGGGAGGACAAACATATCTCCTTGACCCGCTACTATGCAAAACAAAGTACCAAATTTTGCCAATGACCGGACGATTCCCACAGGTCGGTGGCCCGGTTTCCGCGCACGACCTTTGCCGCCGTGATTGTCCACATCGCCACCGGATCCAACCTCGGAACCCGCATCGACCACCTCGAGCGGGCCGATGCAGAACTCAGCCGCCTCGGCCGCGTGCTCCGGGTCTCCCCCACCTATGAGACGGCCGCTGTCGGTATGGCGCCCGGCACGCCCGACTTCCTGAACCGGGTGGTCGAAGTGGAACTGGATTCCGCCTGGGCGGCAAACCCGGAGGGCACCATGCGCGCCCTGCTCGACATCGAACGCGAGATGGGCCGGACGCGGGTGTCCGGTAGCGTCCAATCCCGCCCCATTGACCTCGACATCGTGCTGTGGGGCGACCGCATTCTTGACTTTCCCGGTCTGCTCGTCCCCCATCCCCGGATGCTTGGCCGCCGCTTCGTTCTTCGGCCGCTGGCGGATTTGGTGCCGGGCGCTCCCGTGCCGGGGACGGACCGTTCGGTCCTCGACCATTTGCGTGGGCTTCCGGCCGACGTGCCCGACATTGCACTGTGGCTGACCGCATGAGCATTCCCTATCGACACATCGCCATCGAAGGCGGCATCGGGGCCGGCAAAAGCACACTGGCCATGGCACTCGCTGAACGGCTGGGCACCGAACCCCTCCTCGAACCGTTTGCGGACAATCCGTTTCTCGAGCAGTTCTATCTCGACCCGGAGCGGTACGCCTTCCCGGTCGAGTTGAGCTTCCTCGCCCAGCGATACAAGCAGGTCAAGGCGGCCCTGTCCGCCCGCACCCTCTTTCGGGATGCCCTCGTGTCCGATTACCTCTTCGCCAAGAGCGACCTCTTCGCCAAGATCACCCTGCCCAAGACCGAGTACGCCCTGTTCCGCAACCTCTATGAGGTCATGGCCGATGGCATGGCCAAACCCGAGCTCATCGTGTACCTCCGGCCCGGTGAAGCGCGCCAACGCGCTCAAATCGAAGCCCGGGGCCGCAGCTACGAGCAGGACATCGACGTCGACTACCTGCGGAACATCGAGAAGGCGTATGAAAAGCACTTCAAGGCCGCCCGGGGCAGCCGGGTGCTGTGGGTCGACACGTCGGAACTGGACTTCGTGGCGAATGCCGACGACCTCGAGCGTTTGGTGGCGGTGCTCAGCCAACCGTGGAAGGTCGGCGTTCACCAGGTGAAGCCGTGACGGTCCGGGTCAGGCGTTGACCCCAAGGGCCTCGACCATCTTGGCGCCAATCTGCGCCGGGCTGTCCACCACGTGGATGCCACACTCGCGCATGACAGCCTTCTTGGCCTCGGCACTCTCCTCCTCGCCGCTCACGATCGCACCGGCATGGCCCATGGTGCGGCCCTTCGGCGCGGTCACACCCGCGATGAAGCCGACCACCGGCTTGGTGCCGTTCTCGGCGATCCAACGGGCGGCCTTGACCTCCAGGTCACCGCCGATCTCGCCGATCATGATGATGCCGTCGGTTTCGTCGTCGGCCATGAGCAGCTGAACGGCCTCGAGCGTCGTGGTGCCGATGATGGGGTCACCGCCGATGCCGATGGCCGTGCTCTGACCGAGGCCGGCCTTGGTGATCTGGTCCACGGCCTCATACGTCAGCGTGCCGCTCTTGGACACGATGCCGATGCGGCCGGGGTTGAAGATGAAGCCGGGCATGATGCCCACCTTGGCCTCGCCCGCCGTCATGACGCCCGGGCAGTTCGGGCCGACCAGCGTGCAGCCGGGCAGCGTATCGAGGTGGGCCTTGACCTTGACCATGTCGGCCACGGGGATGCCCTCGGTAATGCAGATGATGACCTTGATGCCGGCATCGGCCGCCTCGAGGATGGCGTCGGCGGCGAAGGCCGGCGGAACGAAGAGGATGCTGGTGTCGGCCCCCGCTTGCTTCACCGCGTCCTCCACCGTGTTGAAGACCGGCTTGTCGAGGTGGGTCTGACCGCCTTTGCCCGGGGTCACGCCGCCCACGACGTTGGTGCCGTACTCGATCATCTGGCTGGCGTGGAAGGTGCCTTCGGAGCCGGTGAAGCCTTGGACGATGATGCGGGAATCTTTGTTGACGAGAACGCTCATGGGGACGGTGGGTCGGGGTTCGTGGTGTCGTTGCGCACCGAAGTGCGGCGCAAAAGTAACGCGGCGCAGGGCACCTTTGGGAAGGGCTTCGGGCTAATTTGCCCCCATGCCCGCACACCCTCTCGACGGCACGACCATCTGCGCCCTGTCCACCCCTCCCGGACGCGGGGGTGTGGCTGTGGTCCGGGTCAGCGGCCCCGCCGCCTGGACTGTGGTGGATGGCCTGTGTGGAGGCCAACTCGACGGTGCCACCCCGGGGCGGGCCGCCCTCCGGCAACTCATGGATGGCGACCGTCCGCTCGACGAGGCGCTCATCCTGCCCTTCCGGGGACCGAAGAGCTTCACGGGAGAGGACGTGGTGGAATGCCACATCCACGGCAGTCCTTTCATCGTCCAACGGTTGATGGAATGCCTGATTGACGCTGGTTGCCGGTCGGCCCTTCCAGGGGAATTCACCCAGCGCGCCTTTCTCCACGGCAAAAGGGACCTCGCCCAGGCCGAGGCGATTGGCGATCTCATTGACGCAGACCACGCCGGGGCCCACCGCCTCGCCCTGCAGCAGCTCGGGGGCGGGTTCAGCGACGAGATCAACGCCTTCCGTGCGGCCCTCATCGAGTATGCCGCCCTGATGGAGCTCGAGCTCGACTTCGGCGAGGAGGACGTCGAATTCGCGGACCGGGACGGGTACCGCCGGCACGTCACTGCACTGCTGGACCGCATCGACGAATTGGTGTGCGGCTTCTCCACCGGCCGGGCCATTGCAGAAGGCGTGCCCGTGGCCATTCTCGGCGCCCCCAACCGCGGCAAGTCCACCCTCCTCAACGCGTTGCTCCGTGAGGACCGGGCCATCGTCTCCGACACGCCGGGCACGACCCGCGACACCCTCGAAGAAGTCCTGACCTTGGAGGGCATCCGGTTCCGGTTCATCGACACGGCCGGCCTGCGGGACACGGTGGACGACATCGAGGCGGAGGGCATCCGGCGAGCCTGGGGCAAGGCCGCTTCGGCGCGCTTCGTGCTCTATCTCCTCGATGCCCGAGATCTCCAGGATGACGCGGGCCGGGCGGCTGCCGCCGCCGAAGTCCAAGAAGCGGCCGACACGCTGGCCTCTGCGGCCGAAGCCACCGGCGAACCCGCGGGCGTCGTGCTCGTGCTCGTCAACAAGACGGATCTGGCGCCGGCACCCGAAGGGTGGCTGCCCTCGGGAGCGGAAGAAGTGCTCGCCATCAGCGCCGAGGAACGGCAGGGGCTGGAGCAGCTGGAGCAACGGCTGGGCCGGGACTACCGCAGTGCTCTGGCGGACGACCGCATCCTCGTCACCAACCTCCGTCACCGGGAGGCCCTCCAACGCACCCGCGAAGCCCTGCAGCGAGCCCTGGACGGCCTCGACGCCGGACTGAGTGGCGATCTCCTCGCGGTGGACCACCGGGAGGCCCTTGAGCAATTGGGGCGCATCACCGGGGCCATCACCCCGGATGACCTCCTGGGCCACATCTTCGGCCACTTCTGCATAGGCAAGTGAACCCGGATCCCGGCCTGGCGGTTCCTCCGTCATGGCCTTCCTCCGTTCCCTCCTCGGCGCCGCCCTGATCACCGGGGCCTGCTCCACCTCGTCCGATGCGCCCACCGAACCGATCACCCTCGACTTCGGCAAAGGCGAAGCGACCGGATGGCGCGCCCTGAACGACGGCGTCATGGGCGGCCGCTCCATCGGCGTGGTGGACTACGGCCGCAACACGATGACGTGGGAAGGGACGGTCTCGTTGGAAAACAACGGCGGCTTCAGTTCCGTCCGGTCCCCGTGGGGCCTCCGCGACCTCTCCGGGTTCGGCTCCATGACCTTCCGCTGCCGGACCACGACCGGAGCAGCCGACACCTTCACCCTGACCATGGAGACCAACGAACAGTGGTGGATGCCCTATTGGAAGGCCAACTTCAGCGTCGATCCGGAGTGGAGCGAGGTCACCCTCGACTTCGCCGACCTCAAGAAAAGCAGCGCCATGACGGGCGACCTGCCCAAGCTCTGGTCGTGGGGCGCACTGGACGACATCCTCCGCATCGGCATGATGAAGTACGATGGCACCGCCGGGGACTTCGGACTCGAAGTGGATTGGATCCGGTTCAATCCCATCCGTTGAAGTCCAAGGTCAACTGGATGGACCGGCCATCAGCTGGCAGGATGCCAGGGCCGGGATAGGCGGCAGCACGGCGCGTGAAGTACCGGGAATCGTTCAGATTGTCCACGGATAAGCGCACCGACCAACCTGAATTGGAGGACCAATGCATGCCGGCGTCCATCACCATGAAGGCAGGCACCTCGCCATGAATGGCATCCGGTGTCAGAATAGCATTGGTGGCCTCGGTAAATTGATCGCCCACTGCATGCATACCAAAGTTGAAGCCCCAACGGTGAATACTAAACTGCACGGAGGCGCGGACGATGAAATCCGGAACGAATTCCACCTCCTTGTCCCGGAATGCGCTCTCAGCACTAGCCAAATAGCGACTCTGCATAACGGACCCGGTGATGAGGCTCTCACAGCGAAGGCCACGCTCAACATCTTCGTGGAGAAGCCCACCTAGGGTGAGCTCGACTCCCCTCGTCCGGGCGTCGGAGATGTTGGTGCGAAGAAGAACGATACGCTGAAGAATGACTGGATCAGGAACTGTGGTGGCCACCAAACCGATGCGATCCCGGTAATTCAATTGGAATGCGCTGAGGTCGAACCGGATGCCTTTGGCCAGCTCGCCGCGCAACCCGAGATCCACATTCCGACCGCGCTCATCACGGATGTTCGGATCCACTTGGCGACCAATGTTGCGCAATTGGATGTCGCTGAAGTTGATGGCGCGGTAATTGGCCACAGCGTTGCCGTAAAGTTCGAGCGACTGAAACTTGTGGGAGAACCCAACGCCGGGCAACATGACGGCCCGTTCACGGCGCTCCACCTGCGTGAACACACTGTCTTCCAACACATTGCCCGCTCCGTCAAAAACGACCTCACGGTATCGGCCATCTGCACGGGTATCGATTAACTCGACGCGGATTCCAGGTGTGAAGACCCAACCGCGAACCGGATTCCAGGCGCCCTGAGCATGCACAGCCAACTGAAGGTTGGGAAAGATGTAACGGCTCCCATCGCCCGCTTCAGGCACCACGTATTCGAAGTCGGGCATGTCTCCGGGGACCCCTTCCCCTTGCATCGCCAAGCTGCGCCCTTGTAGCAGTTGCCCACCTATGGTCAACCCGTGGAGGCCTCCATGTTCATTAAGCCAGCGCTTGACGGCGCGAACATCTGCTCCACCATGCCGAAATCGACCCGATATGAGTTCACGAAACACGCCGGGATCGACCCGGTTGGGAAATCCGAGAAACCCGAGTGAGGCTCGCTCGGCCTGCAAAAGGTGAAAGCGGCCATTCCATTCCCAAGCACTGACGGTTTCCGGCCGGTTTCGAATGCGCAGGGCTGCCGAACGATGAGCGACTTGGAAGTGATTGCGATCCCGGAAGGACACCCTCGAGTCATTGGCGAATTGAGCATCGGTCAATCCACCAGGCTGTTGCTCCACCCGGTCCATCCATGCAAAGTCGGTCTCCCAGCTCCAATCCTGACCGAGGCGTCCACCGCCACTCACCAATGCGGTGGTGGTGGTGAAGGCCGTATTGGGCCGCCATCCTCCACCTGACTTGCGCTCTACGGCTCCGTATGCATGCATTTCGCCGCCCTCATCTTGCCACCCCATTTCGGCAAAACACTGGCCGAATCCACGTATACCCGTCCCCTCTTCCTCGTCCACGGCCCCGGAATAGACGATGCCGGACAGGGCTCCACTGCCCCAGAGTCCGGCATGCTCACGACCGTCGCGCAAGACGAAGTCCAGCATGCCACCGAGCTGCGATCCATACTGCAAGGCTCCTGCACCACTCACCATGCGCACTTCCCGCACAGCCCGCGTCGGAGGGGTGTAATACGCCTCTGGATACCCCAGTGGGTCCGCTGCGATCGGCATTCCGTTTTGTCGGACCGACAAGTGAGACGATCGGCTCGGACTCAATCCCCGAACGCCAATGCCTAGCTGTAAACCAGCGGCATCGCTCTGCCAGATGTTTGCTCCGGGCACGGCAATGAGCAACTGTCTGTGGTGCTGGGCAGACTGGACAGCTGGAGATTCAGCCCATCCGAAGACACGGCTTTTCATCCCTGTGTAGATGCCTTCAGCACCGATGGACTGCATCCAACGGACGGCATCGGGCCGCTGCTCAACGACAGGGGCGGCAGACAGCTCGCGGGCCATGCGCGGCAAGCTGTCGGTCACAGCCGATTCCTGCTGCGTCCATCCGCGTGCGGAACAAAAGGCCATGAGAACAACGGTTAAGACCGTGGCACCGTACTGATGGGCATTCTCTACCATCCCGCCCTCATTTTCCAGTCCTCCTTCACCCGCTGGTACTCCGCCGTCGTGACGATGCTGTCCTGAGGAAGAACCCAATCCCGTGCGACCCAAGGACCATCATCCACACGGGTCAAATCCACAAATGGATCCAGAAACAACTGGGAGCGGCGGCCATTGAGGCTCACCCACACTTCCGCCCGGACGGCATCTGTGCTCCCTCCAGCGCGGCGATCCTCATCGCGAATCCACCGGGCCGCTTGCAACAGCATATCGGGCTGGGTCGCCACCATTTTCATCTGATTGGGAGTCAAGGAACCGCTCAAATCCACCTCTCGTTCTCGCCCTTCGTCATCACGAGCATAGAAATAAGCCACACCCGCCTTCTCCATCAACATCACCCGCCAGCTGAATCGATACCCCGCTTCATGCCAAAACAGCTCTCCGGGGTAAGCCAGATACCGCATAGGAAG
This sequence comes from Bacteroidota bacterium, assembly GCA_036159995.1. Taxonomy (GTDB): domain Bacteria; phylum Bacteroidota; class Bacteroidia; order Flavobacteriales_D; family Sanyastnellaceae; genus UBA8752. The sequence continues at coordinate 28,004 of JAYYEI010000006.1, read as the reverse complement.
AGCGATTTGAACCAGAAGAAATGCAATGGACAATCCCAATCCGAGATTGGCTCGCGATGGGACTGCAGAAGGCATGAACGTCGGCAGCGGTTTGCGGGTCATCGACTCCACCCACGTGCGGTGAACTGACGGTGGAAAGAAGACCATGGTGAGGCCGATCATCACCCAAGGAAAAACTCCGATGGGAAACAGCCACCACGTCATGAGGTGGAAGGCCACCACAACCGGATAGACAATAGGTCGCCAATGGTCCGACCACAGAAGAAAGCCCACTGTGAGATCAAACACCAGCCCCCCCCAACTGAATGCCAGACCGGCTAAGGGATGCGCGAGGAGTGGACCGAGAACCGGCATGTCGCTGTGCTGGGGCAGCCACAGTCCAAGTGGCATTCCGCTCCACATCCAGTCTGGGTGCAGCTTGGCGACCCCGGCGTAGAAGTAAACCAAGGTCAAGAGCGCCTTGGGCACGAGGAGGGCGAAACGAGGAACGGATTTCGCATCGGTCCTGCAGGTGGGAAGAAACACCAGCAGCAATGCCATCAGGGACACGAAATAGTAGTGGTTGAGGTAATTCGTCTTGTCCAGCAGCTCCACATAGGTGAATGCCAGGAAAAAGAGAAGTGCCCCACTCCGCGGCCGCCCCAAGAGCATGCCCAGCGCACCGATGCCCATGGCCGCGAAAAGGAACCGGGCAGCGATTAGGCCCGGGCGGGGCAAACCCGCAATGAAAGGAAAGGTCACTTGAGGATTCACGACTTGGGCCTCAATCCATCCGTAGGCCGCAAAACGCACCGTGCTCAGCAACACCAAAACCGCAAAAACGAGGCGGAGCGCCACAAGGGGCGCTCCATCCACGGGGGCCATTCCCCATGTCTTCACAGTTCTCAAAGACATGACCTCAATCGCCGTCGTTGTCCTGATAGGTGACCAATATGCCCAGAGCCGACATCATGTCCACTTTCCATAGCACCACGAGCGCTTGCAACTCTGCATACACTTCGAAAGCGTCCTGCTGGTGGTCCACCACATACTCGGCCAACGGATTCTCCAGCCGATTCAAAGCCGCTTCTGTAGCGACCAACTGCGCTTGGATGTCCGCATCGAGTTGCTGGCCGAATTCCGTATCGCCCAAGCTTCTCAGGTAATCGTCCAAGCCCAGATTCCCATCTCCTTGGACAGGAACCCCGATGTAGAGATCTCGGTACGCAGAAAAGGCTTCCTGCATCAGGTCTACACTCATGTCGCCGGCGAATGGCGCCTCGACATGCCCGGGCAATGGGGTCTGAGAAAAGGTGCTGATGCCCGCCGGAAGACCCAGTTTCTGCTTGCGCAAATTGCCCTCGTATGTGCGATTGAACGCATTGAGAACAGCACCCAAGCTACTTCCCATTTCCGTACCGGTGGCCGCAACGAAGGCGTCCCGGTATCCGCCCGTCCATTCGCCCACCATCTCCGCGGCTTCCGTGCCCATGTGCCCGGTCAACCGCAGCAGGTGCTGCCCAAGGAGCGGGTTCTCCTCCAACTCGTTGACCAGCGCATTCGGAGTCTGGGAGAACAGGAGAAAATCCAATGCAGGAAGCCCCATCCGGCTCAAGCTCGATGGTGTCCCCGGGGTCCATTCTTCGACCGATATGTCCTCTAGCACACCCGCCGTATCGACCGGAAAGGTGTTGGTGGTAGAGAGCAGAGCCCGATCAGCGGCAGGCCCGAAATCAAACAAGGCCACCCTCTGCCATGCAAGACAAGCTGCCCGATATGCATCACGAACCTCCTCAACGCGCTCGGCCGATGGCATGCCCACGAGCTCGAGGGTCACGGCTGCGAGTTGGGTGGCCGACCCCGACCAAGCCTCATAGGCCGGCACCACGCTCTGGTCTGCCCACTGAGAGAGCAATGCGGCCCGATCAAACTCAGGCGATGTCGGCTCAGGAGTGGAACCGCCGCACCCGGTGATGACGAGCATCACGAGTGCGGCGAAACCGAGTGAAAAAAGGATCGACGTGCGTCGCATGAGGGCGGTGAAAGTAGGCACCAGAAGATCAGAGTTGGTCCACCACGTCCGTGAGGCCCAACATGTCGGCCAGCATGTCCCGCGCTGCCGTCAATGAGGCAGGAGTCACTGCGTAGAAGTCGCTGCCCATTGCGGCAAACACCGCATCAACATCCGCTTGGGTAACCGTCGGGTTGTCTGCGTATACGAGTCCTTGGGTAAAGGCCATGGCCTCGCTGAGTGCATGGTTCCGCTTGGCATCGTCCGCGATGTCAGTGGTGGCGGCCTTCAGGTAGTAAATGGCCGTGCCACCGAACATGAGTTCGAGCTCATGGCGGATGATGTCAATCTGGGCGTCCCGCACGGCGAGATCGCCTTCGGAGATGGCCGCGCGGCCGAGCCGGAAGGCCTCTCCAATCTTTGAAGCCGATTCAAGGGGCTCCTCGCGCTTCCAGGCATACTTACCGAGGAAACGGTCGATGCCTTCCTCAGGGTAATTGACGGCAGTGGTGAAGTACCCATAGGCCTCATCCCAGTGGTGCTCCATGGTCGTGTAGTACTTTCCATTTACAGGATCGACCGGGGTGGTGTTGTCCACGTCCATCTTGCCAGCACCGAGATACACGACGCTGATGTTGTAATGGAAGCAAGCCCCCATCAAGCCCTTTTCAATCAATTGGACCCATTCCTGTCCGGTTCCACTTTGGAGATAGGCGGAGGAAGAAATGCCGGACTGAACCACACCCGTGGTGCCCGCAGCTCCATCATAAACACCTTCTACTGTGGTGGCACTGGCATCGGCCAACTCTGTCATCCACGTTTCGAACTGAGCGGTTATGGCGGGATCTCCACCTGCCGTCTTGTTCTTGAGTTGCTTGGAGGATCCCGTCATACCCAGGCCTTCGTCGTCCGCCCAGACATGGCCATCATTGGCGTACATGGCCAAGAGGGTAGCCTCATCCACTGCGGTTCCCGGAGTGTTCGCGGTCTTCATGTAGTCGACCATCTCGTCCAACATATTGAGCCGTTGGTGCTGGCCGCTGTAGCTCACAGTGCTGTTTCCGTCTGCATCAAAGAAGCTGTACGTCGATGGAGCAGTGATAGGATATTCACAGGATCCATCATCTTCGGTGGCGTCGGAATCGTAATTGGAGGCTGATGCATCTGTACAACCCGGGAGATCTTTGTTACATGAAGTGAGAGTTGCTCCGATAAAGAGAGCGAGGAGAAAGGACAGCTTCCGCATGGTAAAGGCTTATTTGGACTTATTCTAAATAACGTCGCAAACCTCGTCGCGGGAATTCATCCGAGACATCCCCTTTTTAGGGGATTTAAATAAAAGCAGGGAGAACGCTGGCCGATTCAGTCGTCTCCGTTCCCGAGGAATTTCCGGGCAAAAGTGAGCCTCACCACTGAGTCGGGCAGGTACACCATCTCCAGATCGAAGCTGTTGAGCAGGCATTGGCCGTAGGTCTCATCTCCGAGGTCGAACTCGTCGTAAGTTGACTCGTGTACGTACGCCTCCGTCAAGGCATCCGCCCCGATTTCCTCCAGGATCCAGCCGTGGCTCGCCACGTTGACCACCTCCCAGCTGCACAGGGTCTCCTCAAAAGGAGGGTAATAATTGAATCCCGTGAGCAGGGCCGTCAGATCGCCCGCACCGACGACCAGGTCAGCTGGCCAGTTCAGATTCATGGCGTGGGCTCCATAGACGCCATAGGCGGTGAGGAAGGTGATGAGCACCTCGACATTGGCATGGTAGGTGATGGTAGACTCTCCCCCGAAGGTTTTGAGCTTCTTCAGGAGGATGTAGGAGTCTGCTGGAAGACAATCACAGAGTTCCACTCCCGCCGCCGCCTCGTCCACGACCTGTGCCTCCGCGGTCGGGGACCACGAAAGGAACAGGGTCAGCAAGAAGGCAATGGGCAAGAGACGCATGGCGTTCATATAAATTTAGCCTCTCCTGTTGCCCCCGCAGGCAACGTCTACAAATCCACTTGCAGAAAACACACTTTCATGACAAGGATATATTATTTCATCATTTTATTATCCTTTTCTAACTCACTTCTCAGCGGTGCAGTGAGTGCCCAGCTTTCGGTTCCACGTGTCGAGCAGGCCGTCCAGGTGGAGGACGACAACCCCAACGACACGGTGCGCGTCTTCAACGGCACGATCGGCTTGAACCTGAGCCAAACCGCCCTCGAGAACTGGGCCGGTGGTGGTGAAAGCTCGGTGGCCTTCACAGCCCTGAGCCAACTGGGCAAGACCATCGAAAAAGGGCCGCGGAGCGCCTCTTGGGGAGTCGACGCCGCCCTCGGTCTGCTCCGCCAGCAGGGTGGGTGGCGCAAGACGGACGACCGGATCGTGGTGACCGGTCAATGGAATGCCGCCATGCGGTCCAGCCTCAACGGCGGCCGCCTGTCCCTCCTCCTAGACGCCCGGACCCAGTTCCTCCCCGGTTATGCCGTGGTCGACGGCCTGCCCGACCGGTCCCAGCGCATCTCCGACTTCCTGTCGCCCGGCTACCTCGTGGCCGCTGCCGGATTCGCCCCGAAAAAAGGAGAGCGCCACCAGTTCTTCCTCGCCCCCTTCACGGGCAAGCTCACCGTGCTGCTGGACGACACCCTGTCCGCCGCCGGAGCCTTCGGTGTTCCCGCGGGCCAAACGTCCCGTATCGAGCTGGGGGGTTACCTCCGTTGGAACCTGAAATGGCCCCTCATGGAGAATGTGACATGGACCCACCAGGTGGACCTGTTCTCCAATTACCTCGACTCACCGGGTAACATCGACATCAACTGGACCGGTCTGCTCGAACTCGAGGTCAACGAAAGCCTCCGGACCACCATCAGCACGCACCTCATTTACGACGACGACGTGGTGCTGGAGAAGGAACCCGCCCGAACGGAAACCAATGACCAGGGGGTCGTTGTGGCCATTCCCGCGCGGCTCGGTCCAGGCACCCAGTTCAAGGAGGTGCTCTCCGTGGGCTTCTCCTATACGCTCTGATCAGCGGCACATCCGGCGGGCGGCCTATTTTCGCCAGCATGAAAGCCATGGTTTTCCCCGGACAGGGGGCGCAATTCCCTGGAATGGGGCAGGATCTTCACGAGGCCCACGCCTTTGCCCGTGACCGTTTCGCCGAAGCCGCCGACGTGCTCGGCTTCGACATTGCCGACATCATGTTCAACGGGTCCGACGAGGACCTGAAGCAGACGAAGGTGACCCAGCCGGCCATCTTCCTCCACTCGGTCATCATGGCCGAAGGCATGGGCGACGCCTTCAATCCGGACTTCGTGGCCGGTCACAGCCTCGGGGAATTCAGCGCCTTGGTCGCCGCCGGCGGCCTCGGTTTTGCCGAAGGACTGAAGCTCGTGAGCGAACGCGCCCAAGCCATGCAAGCTGCCTGTGAGGCCACCCCCTCCACGATGGCCGCCATCCTCGGCATGGAGGATGCCGACGTCGAGGCCGTGTGCGCCGGAACGGAGGGCATTGTGGTTGCCGCCAACTACAACTGCCCGGGCCAGCTCGTCATCAGCGGCGAGGTGCCCGCCATCGAGGCGGCCTGCGAGCAGCTCAAGGAAGCCGGTGCCCGTCGCGCCCTGGTGCTGCCCGTGGGCGGCGCCTTCCACTCCCCACTGATGGAGCCGGCCCGCGAGCGCCTCGCCCGCGCACTGGAAGCCGCCCAGCTCAATGCGCCGCGCTGTCCCATCGTGCAGAATGTCACGGCCACGCCAGAGACCGATCCGGAAGTGATCCGCCAGAACCTCATCGCGCAGCTGACCGCTCCGGTCCGTTGGACCCAAACGATGCAGTGGCTCCTCTTCGAGGGCGTGAATGACGTGGTGGAAGTGGGCCCCGGAAAGGTGCTCCAGGGCCTGTTCAAGAAGGTCGACCGAGGACTCGCGACGGCCTCTGCCGTGGTCGCTTAAACGCCCGCCTGCTGCTGCCCCTCGACGTAGGAGAAGAGGTTGGCGTAGTCCGTCTCGAGGGCGGACAACCGCATCTGCAGGTCCCGGTTCTCGACCGCCAGGCGATCGCGCTCTGAGCGCAACTGGGAAATGGTGTGCTTAAGGGTCACGAAGTCCCGGGCGAGTTCCCTCCGCTCCGCCTGGATTTTCTGGACATCCAGATCCTGACCCTGCAAGGCATCCAGTGCCGGACGGGACGGGGTGCCTTCGGTCCGGGTGGTCTGGATGGAATCGGTGGTGGAGAGTTCCTTCGTGCTCATAGTCAAAAATTACGCGGCGGATAGGCTGAACCGCCGGCGGGACCGGCGAGGTTTTCAAGGGCGGATTATGGACGGAGCCCCCTCAGGAGCGTCGACCCTTCAAAAGCGGCGGCAGCAGGGCGATGGCGGCGATGGCCGTGCCGAATCCTCCCACGTAGTACAATTCCGGAATGCGCCCGATGACCCCCTGGAAGCGCATCCCGCTGTACAGGGCGCCGGCCCCGATGCCCACCTCGAGGGCCATCAGCATGGTCCCGAGGGCGAGGGCAATCTTGCCCGGCTGGGCCAGATCGGTGGTCCAGGCGAAGACCGTGGGCATGTTGATGCCGATGCTGGCTCCGTAGAGCAGGGCCCCCAGCGTGGCCATGCCTTTCGTCTCCGCACTGCCGAGCACGACCATCCCCACCGTCATCAGGGCCGTGCCCGCGAGCAGGACCGGGATGCGGCCGTGGCGGTCGCTCATCCTCCCGGCGATGAAGCGCATGGCAATCGAGCTGACCACGATGATCGTGTTGAAGGAGCCCTTGTAGACGTAGCCGAGGTGGTCAACGAAGTCGGGGGTGATGGTCAGGTAGATGCCGAAGGCGAGGGCCACCGGCAGGAGGACGAGGGCGGCCGGCCAGGCCTTGGGGTCGATGAGCCCGCCGTCGAGCAGGTTGAAGTCGGACCGGTTGACCGGCCGGGCCTCGGGCAGGGTCTCCTCGAGGGGAAAGGTGAGGGCCACACTGGCCATGCCGAGCAGGGCGGACGCGACGAACATCCACTCGATGCCCCACTCGACCGTGAGCCAGCTGCCGAGCGCCGGACCGGTGGCCATGCCGGCATTGCCGGCCACCCCGAGGTAGCCGAGGGCCTCTCCCCGGCGTTGTTTGGGGATGCGGTCCGCCAACATGGCGCTGGTGCCCGGCGGGCGGAAGCCCGTGGACAGGCCATGGAAGAACCGGAGCAGCATGAAGGTGGCGATGGTCGTCGCGACGAGGTAGCCAAAGCCGGCCACGGCGGTGACCGCGGAACCCACGAGCATGACCTTGCGCCGGCCGGCCCGGTCCGCGATGCGCCCGCTGATGAAGCGCGCGAGGAAGGCGGCCAAGGTGAACATGCCGACCACACCGCCGAGATAAGCCTCTCCCCCCATGGCGGCCAGGTGGGCCGGCAGCTCGGGCAACAGCATGCCGAAGCTGGCCATGAACAGCACCGTTCCCCCACAGAGCAGGAAGAAGGGGCGGTCATAGACACGCTCTGGACCGGGCTCGATTCCAGCGAGTTCCCGCGCGGGAAGCGGGGACGGATTCGAGGCGGGCGTCATCGTCGAAGGGGGAACGGTGCGTCCATGCAGGGGTGCAAAGGAACCCATTGCCCCCCCTAGGATGTTTCCGATGTTGGAAAGACGGCGCATCTTTCACCTCCGTAGCACCATGGCTGACTCCACCCTCCGTCCCTACCCAACCAAGGTCCTGCTCGCTTGGGCCGAGGCCATTTCCGGCAATGAGGAGTTCCGGGACTGGCTCATGGGCTCGGAGTATCCCGAATTGGGGGTCTTCTGCCACGCCCTGCACAACGAGCCCACGTCCCGCGCCTGGATGCGGCACGCTGGCCACCATGTGCTGATCGCCCTGCTCGAGGGCACCGAAGGGAATGAACAGGCCGTGGCCTGGTTGCGCGAGCACGGCCATGACGTGATCGCCGACATGGCCCTCGCCGCCGACAACGATGACGAGGCGACCGTCCGGCTGATGGCTCCCGCAGCCCGAGGGGAGGGAGATGGTCTCTGGGCCCAGATCGCGGTCCGCATCCGCGAAGTCAAGAACGAGATCGAGGCGATGAACAACGACGTTCACCGAATCGACCCCAACTGACCGGACCATGCCCGTCAACACCGTCTTCAGCTGGTTCATCCGGAAGCGACTGCACCAGATCGACCTGTTTCGCCGGTACCCGCTCGACGTGCAGGCCGAGGCGCTCCGGCATCACCTCGAGGCGGCCGCGGCCACCGCATTCGGCCGGGAGCACGGCCTCACGGCGGACACCACACCCGAGGCCTACCGCCGCCAGGTTCCGCTGCGCGACTACAACGGGATGAAGCCGTGGATCGAACGGGTCCGGGACGGCGAGGACGACGTCCTGTGGCCCGGCAGCGTCAAGTGGCACGCCAAGTCGTCGGGCACGACCTCCGACCGGAGCAAGTTCATCCCCGTCACGGAGGCCGCCCTCGAACGGTGCCACTACAAGGGGGGGAAAGACCTGCTCGCGATGTATGTGGATGCGGTTCCGAAGGCCCGGCTCTATGGGGGGCGGCACCTGATCGTCGGCGGAACGGGCCGCACCGAGGAGGCGGACAATGGCGCCCTCACCGGCGACCTCAGCGCCATCATCATCGACAACCTCCCCTGGTGGTGCGAATTCCGCCGGACCCCTGCGCGGTCGATTGCCCTCATGGCCGACTGGGAGGAAAAAATCGAGCGCATGGCCCACTCGACCATCGAACAGGACGTGCGGATCGTGGCCGGTGTGCCGAGCTGGACGCAGGTCCTCCTCGAGCGCATCCTCGACCTGACGGGCAAGGATCACCTCGGCGAGGTCTGGCCCCACCTCCAGCTCTACATGCACGGCGGCGTCTCCTTTGACCCCTACCGGGAAGCCTTCGACCGGATGATGCCTCCCGGCATCCACACCATCGAGACGTACAACGCCAGTGAGGGCTTCTTCGCCATCCAAGACCGCCTTGGGGCAGACGACATGCTGCTGATGCTCGACTACGGCATCCACTACGAGTTCCTGCCCTTCGCCTCCGGGTTCGATCCCCTCGCTCATCCCTTCACCCCCACACTCAGCCTCGCCGAGGTCGAGGTGGGAACCGACTATGCCGTGGTCATCTCCACCAATGGAGGCCTGCACCGCTACGTGCTCGGCGACCTCGTCCGGTTCACCAGCACCGACCCCTTCCGCATCCGGGTCACCGGGCGGACCCGCTCCTATCTGAACCTCGCCGGGGAAGAGCTCATGGTCGGAGATGCCGAGCGGGCCCTCGCCCGCACCGGACGGCAGTTCGGCGTGGAGATCCGGGAGTGGACCGCCTGCGCCGTCCGCATGGCCGGTACTGGTGGCGCCATCGGCCGCCATCATTGGGCCATCGAGGCCGGGAAAGCCCCGACAGGACTCCCAGACGGGGCCCTCTTCGCCGAAGCGCTGGACCGCAACCTGAGGAAGGTCAATTCGGACTACGACGCCAAGCGTACGGCCGACCTCGTGCTCCTTCCTCCCCGCTTCGAATGGATTTCCACAGGCACCTTCGAAAAGGTGTTGAAACACAAGGGAAAACTGGGGGGACAACACAAGGTGCCCCGGCTCTCCATGGATGACGGGTGGATGCGCACCATCCGCGAGGCGGAACGGGTGCCGAACACCGCCTGAACCGCCCGGCCACGTTGCCAGAAGTCAAGGCCCACCCTACCTTGCCGGACCCAACCTCACGGACATGCACCTCGCCATCGCAGGCAACATCGGATCGGGCAAGACGACCCTCACCCGGCTCCTCGCCCAGCACTACAAGATCACCCCGCACTATGAGAGCGTGGATGACAACCCGTACCTGAACGATTTCTACAAGGACATGCAGCGGTGGGCGTTCAACCTGCAAGTGCACTTCCTCTCCTCCCGCTTCTCCCAGCTCCACGCCCTGAAGTCCAGTGGACAGAAGATGGTGCAGGACCGGACGATCTATGAGGACGCCTACATCTTCGCCCCGAACCTGCAGGCGATGGGCCTGATGACCTCACGCGACCACGAGAACTTCCTCCGCCTTTTCGAGCTGATGGAGCAATTCGTGACGCCGCCGGACCTGCTCGTCTACCTCCGCAGCAGCGTGGGCCACCTTGTGGAACAGATCCAGAAGCGCGGCCGTGAGTACGAGGAGAGCATCCGGCTCGATTACCTCAACCGGCTCAACGAGCGCTACGAGGCCTGGATTTCCACGTACACCAAGGGCAAGGTCCTGGTGATCAACGTGGACAACATGGACTTCGAGCACAACCCCGAGCAACTCGGGGACATCATCACCAAGGTCGACGCCGAGCTGAACGGCCTCTTCTGAGGAAGATCAATTGGATTTCCGGGCGGTGGCATCCTCGATGAGGGCCATCCGCATCTCAACGTCGTCGGCGATCAGGTTGTCGCCGAGGTTGTCGAAAAAGGACCCGCTTCCGAAGCGCACGTCGAAATCGGCGCGGTCGAAGGCGAAGTTCACGCTGGCCACCACCGGGTCGGCCGAAGCGAAGCTCATGAGGGCCTCGACCTCTTCGGACTGCCCCTTGACGTTCAGTTTGCCCATCAGGACAAGGTTGCCCCGTCCGTCCACGCGGGACGACGTCACCGTGTAGGCGGCGGTGGGGTGGTTGGACACATCGAAGAAGTCGGCGCTTCGCAAATGCTGGCCGAGCTCGCGGCCGGCCTGGCCCGTCTGGCTCGTGGCCTGGATGCCGTTCATCTCTACGACCATGTCGCCGCTCGTGAGCCGCCCTCCCTCGATGGAGAAGGTGCAGGCACGGATGGGGACGGTGCCCTTCTCTACCATGCCCACCTTGCGGCCCTGCCACTCGACGATCGTCCGGTCCTTGTCCATCGTGTACTGCCCGTCATCGGGCATGTTGTCGACGGCACTGACGCCTCCGACCTCGCCCATGCCGCAGTTGCGCAAGGATTCCAGGAATTGCGTGTCCCGCTTGGATTCGCGGCAGTACCGGCGTTGGCCGTCGGTCAGGTCCCGACCGAGGCAGTCACACGGATTCTCCACCGTCTCGACGGTGGCCTCACTGCCTGCGCTGTCGCCACCGGATTCGGGGGCCTCCCCGCAGGTGACCAACAGGACGGACGCTCCGGCGATGACGGCCGGCAGGAATCCCGCGCGCCGCATCAGGCGCCGGGGAATTCGGCAGCCTCAACGGCGGCCGTGGGCTGGGCCTCGACCGGGGCCTCGATGGCACCGTGGTCGTGGTCGCCGCCGCCATGGCCGCCGAGGATCGGGGCGATGACGAGGCCGACGAGGCACGTCAGCTTGATGAGAATGTTCATGGACGGTCCGGAGGTGTCCTTGAAGGGGTCACCCACCGTGTCGCCGGTGACGGCGGCCTTGTGGGCGTCGCTGCCCTTGTAGGTCATCTCGCCGTCGATCTCGACACCGGCCTCGAAGGACTTCTTGGCGTTGTCCCAAGCACCGCCGGCGTTGTTCTGGAAGATGGCCCAGAGCACCCCGCTCACGGTCACACCGGCCATGTAGCCACCGAGGGTCTCGGCCGCCCAGGCGGGATCGGCACCGAGCAGCATCGGGACGAGGCCGATGATGAGTGGGAAGGCGATGGTCATGGCGCCCGGGAGCATCATCTCCTTGAGGGCGGCCTGCGTGCTGATGTCGACGCACTTGCCGTACTCCGGCGTACCGGTTCCCTCGAGGATGCCCGGGATTTCCTTGAACTGGCGGCGCACCTCCTGCACCATCTCCATGGCCGCCTTGCCGACGGAGTTCATGGCGAGGGCGGAGAACACCACCGGGATCATGCCGCCGATGAAGAGGGCGGCGAGGACGTTGGCCTTGAAGATGTTGATGCCGTCGATGCCGGTGAACTCCACGTAGGCGGCGAACAGGGCGAGGGCGGTCAGCGCCGCGGAGGCGATGGCGAAGCCCTTTCCGATGGCAGCCGTGGTGTTGCCCACGGAGTCGAGGATGTCCGTGCGCTCGCGCACTTCCTCGGGCAGTTCGCTCATCTCGGCGATGCCGCCGGCGTTGTCGGCGATCGGGCCGAAGGCGTCGATGGCCAACTGCATGGCCGTGGTGGCCATCATGGAACAGGCGGCGATGGCCACCCCGTAGAATCCGGCGAACTCATAGCTGATGTAGATGGCGGCAGCGAAGAGCAGGATCGGTCCGAAGGTGGAAATCATGCCCGTGGCGAGGCCGGCGATGATGTTGGTGGCGGCACCGGTGGAGGACTTCTGAACGATGCCCAGGACCGGCTTCTTACCGAGACCGGTGTAGTACTCCGTCATGTAGGAGATCGCTCCACCCACGACGAGACCGACGATCACGCTGTAGAAGACGTTCATGCTGCCGAACGTGCGGGTGCCTTCACCGAAGAAGTCCATCTGCAGCGTCTCCGGGAGCATCATGTCAATGAGGAAGAAGCACGCGATGGCGGTCAGGATGATGGAGCCCCAATTGCCCTTGTTGAGGGCGGCCTGAACTTCGCTCTCCTTGGCGCCGTCCTTCACACGGATCACGAGGGAACCGAGGATGGAGAAGATGATGCCGAGGGCGGAGATGATCAGCGGCAGGAGGATGGTGGACATGCCTCCGTAGTTGTCCGTGATGCTGCCGCCCATGTCGTTGATGACGTAGTTGCCGAGCACCATGGCGGCGAGCACGGTGGCCACGTAGGAGCCGAAGAGGTCGGCCCCCATGCCGGCCACGTCGCCCACGTTGTCGCCCACGTTGTCAGCGATGGTGGCGGGGTTGCGCGGGTCATCCTCGGGAATGCCGGCTTCCACCTTTCCGACGAGGTCGGCGCCGACGTCCGCGGCCTTGGTGTAGATGCCGCCGCCCACGCGGGCGAAGAGTGCAATGGATTCAGCACCGAGGGAGAATCCGGCGAGCGCCTCGAGGATCATGGTCATGTTCTCCACGCCTGCCCAAACGCCACCGGCGAAGAAATTGAGGAGGAAGATGAACAGGACGCTGAGACCGAAAACGGCGAGGCCAGCGACGCCGAGGCCCATCACCATGCCGCCGGTGAAGGAGACCTTCAGGGCGTGGGCCAGACCCGTGCGGGCGGCCTGCGTGGTGCGGACGTTGGCTTCGGTGGCGATGCGCATGCCGATGTTGCCCGCGAGGGCAGAGAACACGGCACCGATGACGAAGGCAATGACGATGAACCAATGGGTCGTCGGGACGAGCATGGACACCACGCCGAGGAGGGCGCCGGCGACCACCACGAAGACGGCCAGGATGCGGTACTCCGCGCTGAGGAAGGCGAGGGCGCCTTCATGGATGTGCTTGGCGATCGTGCTCATCTTCTCCTCTCCCGTGCTTTGGGAGCGGACCCAGCGGGACTGGACGAACATGTAGATGAGGCCGACGACGGCCAAGGCGGGCACGAGGTAAAGGATCGTGTCTTGCATGGTTCAGATTTTTGCCGGCAGGTCCGGCAGGTCAGGGGTATTGGGGCGCGAAGATAATGCGCGAGAAATCAGGGCTCAGGCCACGTAATTGACCTCCTTCACCGTGCGAACGATGTCGGCCACCTGCGGGAGGGCTTCCTCAATCAAGGTGGTAGAGAAGGCGAACGGGGTGTCGCTCTGGCAGAGGCGACGGATCGGCGCATCGAGGTAGTCGAAGGCGTGGCGCTGCACGCGGTAACCGACCTCGGAGGCGATGCTCGCCACCGGGAAGCTCTCCTCGACGATGACGAGGCGACCGGTCTTCTTGACGCTTTCGAGGATGGTCTCGATGTCGAGCGGGCGGATGGTCCGCAGGTCGACGATTTCCACATCGATGCCGTCCTTGGCCAGCTCGTCGGCCGCGGCGTGCACCGTCTTGAGGATTTTGCCGAAGCTGACGATGGTACAGTCGGAGCCCTGGCGGCGGACATTGGCCTGGCCAATCGGAATCAGGTACTCGCCTTCAGGGATTTCTCCCTTGTCGCCGTACATCTTCTCGGATTCCATGATGAGGACCGGATCCTCATCGCGGATGGCGCTCTTGAGCAGGCCCTTGGCGTCGTAAGGCGTAAACGGGGTCACGACCTTCAGTCCCGGCATGCTGGCGTACAGGCTCTCGTAGGCTTGGCTGTGCGTGGCGGCGAGCTGGCCGGCCTGGCCGTTCGGACCGCGGAACACGATGGGACAACCGAACTGGCCACCGCTCATCTGCAGCATCTTGCTGGCGTGGTTGATGATCTGGTCGCTGGCGAGCACGGCGAAATTCCACGTCATGAACTCCACAATGGGGCGCAGACCATTCATGGCGGCACCGACGGCGATGGCGCTGAAGCCGAGCTCGCTGATCGGGGTGTCGATCACGCGCTCCGGGCCGAACTCATCGAGCATGCCCTTGGACGCCTTGTAGGCCCCATTGTATTCGGCCACTTCTTCTCCGAGGAGGAACACCCGGTCATCCCGGCGCATCTCTTCGCTCATGGCCTCACAGACGGCCTCACGGAATTGGATGGTACGCATGCTGCTTTGGTGTTGTGCGATTTGCGGGGCGCGAAGTTACGTCCTCGCGCGCGAGTTGTGGAAGGGGTGGGGAATGGGAGCCGCCCGGGGTTAACTTCGCGTCCTCGAAGTCCGGGGCACAGGCCCCCACCTTCAATGAAAAGGCATGGAATTTCTCGTCTGCATCAGCAAAGCCCCCGACACCACGACGCGCATCGCGTTCACGGAGGGCGACACCCGCTTCAATGAGGAAGGGGTTCAGTTCATCGTCAATCCCTACGACGAGTGGTACGCGCTCGTCCGGGCCCTCGAGCTTGTCGAGGCCGGAGGGGGCAAGGTCGTGATCGCCTCGGTTGGAGGTGCCGACGTGGAGCCCATCCTCCGCAAGGCCCTCGCCATCGGGGCCCACGAGGCCGTCCGCATCGATGCCGATCCGCAGGACGCGGGCCAGGTCGCCGCGGAGCTCGCCGCGTACGCGGGGGACAAGGGCTTCAACGCCATCCTCTGCGGCAAGGAGACCATCGACCACAACGGCAGTGCCGTGCCGGCCATGCTCGCCGAGCACCTCGACGTGCCGTGCATCGCCCTGTGCACCTCCCTCGACTATGAGGGCGACAAGGCCATCATGACCCGTGAGACTGCCAGCGGCATCGAGAAGGTGGCCGTCAGCGGACCGTTCGTCCTGAGCGCCGCCAAGGGCATGGCTGAGCAGCGCATTCCCAACATGCGCGGCATCATGGCCGCCCGCACCAAACCCCTGAGCGTGGTGCCCGCCTCGGGCGCCGCCACCGGCACGTCCATTGAGCGCTTCGCCCTTCCAGCCGAGAAGGCCGGCGTGAAGCTGGTGGACGCCGAGAATCCTGCCGAACTCGTTCGCCTGCTCCGCGAGGAGGCCAAGGTCATCTAACCCCGAATCCGACGCCATCATGAACATCGCATTCATCCAGACGAAAGGAGGACAGGCCAGCAAGGCCAGCCTCGAAGCCGCCGGTTTCGCTGCCGGCATCGGGGACACCGTGGCCGTGGTGTCCGGTGATCTCAACGGGGACGGAGGCCTCGGCGCCGTGGGCGTGTCCCGCGTACTGCAGGGCCCAGCCGACCTCGACGACAGCCAGATTGCCAAGCTCATCTCTGCTGCCGCAGAGAAGGAAGGCGCCACACTCGTGGTCTGCGCCCAGGACCACCTCGGCAAGGCCGTGGCCGGCCGCGTGGCGGTTCGCCTTGGCGCCGGCCTGATTGCCGGCGTGACCGCGGCCCCGGAAGGAGGCAGCTACACCCGCAACGTCTTCAGTGGCAAGGCCACCGCCCGGGTCACGGGCACCACCGGCTCCCTGGTGGTGACCACGACGCCCAATGCCATCGGCATGCCGGAGACGCAGGGCGGCACCGCCACCGTGGAGGCCTTCCAACCCGACCTCGGCGCGGCGCGCGTGGAGGTGCTCGAAGCCGCCCAACCCAGCGGCGGCGACCGCGCTCCGCTCCCGGAGGCTGAACTCGTCGTCTCCGCCGGCCGCGGCCTCAAGGGCCCCGAGAACTGGGGCATCATCGAGGACCTCGCCGACTCCATTGGCGCCACGACCGCCTGCTCCCGCCCGGTGTCCGACATCGGCTGGCGCCCCCACCACGAACACGTGGGACAGACCGGCATCGCGATCCGGCCCAACCTGTACATCGCCGTCGGCATCTCCGGTGCCATCCAGCACCTCGCCGGCGTCAATGGATCCAAGGTCATCGTGGTCATCAACAAGGACCCAGAGGCCCCCTTCTTCAAGGCCGCGGACTACGGCATCGTAGGCGATGCCTTCGACGTCGTGCCGAAGTTGACCGAGGCCTTCAAGGCCCTCTGAGCTCTCTCGCGAATCGCCTACCTTCCGCCTCGGCCATGAAGAAAACGCTGCTCGCCGTATTCGACATCAAGCCCAGCGGCGCCACCTCCGGCGCCTACACGCTGGTGCTCGAAGAAGTCGAAGGGAAGCGGCGGAAGTTGCCGATCGTGATCGGCATGCACGAGGCCCAGTCCATCGCCATCAAGCTCGAGGGCATGTCCCCGAGCCGCCCCCTCACCCACGACCTGCTCCAGAGCCTGAGCAGCACCTTCGGGATCGCGCTGGTCGAGGTGGTCATCTACGACCTGGTGGAGGGCATCTACTTCGCGCGGCTCGTCTGCGAACGGGACGGCCAACAGGAGACCATCGACGCCCGGACTTCCGATGCGGTCGCCCTGGCCGTGCGCTTCGGCTGTCCCATCCATTGCGAGGAGAAGGTGATGGAGATGGCGGCCATTCCGCCTGAAGGCGAGGAGGACATCACCCCCATGCCGGAGGAGAATCCCGACGACCCGTTCAACCTCGACACCCCCGAGGAGAACATTGACCCGGGCGAGAACCTGCAGAGCCTCACCGACGAGGAGCTGAAGGAGGAAATGGCGCTCGCCGTCCAGAAGGAAGACTACGAGCGCGCGGGCCTCATCCACGAAGAGCTCGAACGCAGAAAGAACGACTGAATGCAGGCCATCCTGGGCATCGCGGTCCTGACCGCCATCCTGTGGGCGCTGTCCACACAACGCAAATCCACGGCCTGGCACACGGTCCTGGGCGCCCTCGGCCTCCAGTTCGCCCTGGCGATCCTCGTGCTCAAGGTGCCCTTCGTGAAGGACGCCTTCACCTGGGTGGCCGAGCTTTTCGTGGTTCTCATCGGCTACACCGACCGGGGCACCGACTTCCTGCTGGGCAGCTTCGGCATGGAAGGCCAGGTGGACGTGAGCCTGGAGAATTTCGCCTTCCGGCTCCTCCCCACCATCGTGTTCTTTAGTGCGTTCAGCGCGCTGCTCCACCACGCCGGCATCCTGCCGCTCTTCATCCGTGGATTCGCCTGGCTGATGCGTCGCACCCTGCGCCTGTCGGGCACCGAGAGCCTGGCCGTCGCGGGCAATGTCTTCATCGGACAGACCGAAAGTCCCCTGCTCATCCGCCCCTACCTCGAGCGCATGACCCGCTCGGAACTCATGCTGGTCATGACCGGGGGCATGGCGACCATCGCGGGCTCGGTCTTCGCCACTTACGTGGCCTTCCTCGGCGGGGATGATCCTGAGGCCCAGGCCTATTTCGCCACCCACCTCCTGACTGCCTCGCTCATCTCGGCCCCGGCCGCCGTGGCCGCCGCCAAGCTCCTCGTGCCGGAGACCGACCGCCAATCGGCCGAGAACGCCAAGCTGGTCAAGAGCGACGCCGCCAACTTCCTCGAGGCCATCACCAACGGCACCCGGGACGGCCTCGTCCTCGCCGCCAATGTGGGCGTGATGCTGCTCGTCTTCACCGCGCTCGTCTACATGTCCAACGACATCCTCGGATGGGTCGGAGGCTGGACGGGCCTGAACGATGCCATCGCCGCCAGCACCCGCTTCGACTCCCTGAGCCTCGAGTTCATCCTCGGCTACATCGGGGCGCCGCTGGCCTGGCTGGTGGGGGTCCCCATGCAGGACGCCGTGCTCGTCGGCCAATTGCTGGGCGAGAAGACGGTGATCAACGAGTTCTACGCCTACGTCACCCTGATGAACATGAAGGAGGCCGGGGACTTCGTCAATGAACGGAGCATCCTCATCGCCACCTACGTCCTGTGCGGCTTCGCCAATTTCGCCTCCATTGGCATCCAGGTGGGTGGCATCGGCGTGCTCGCCCCCTCCCGGCGCGGTGAACTCGCCAAACTCGGCTTCCGGGCCCTCATCGGCGGCACGGCCGCCTGCCTCCTCACGGCCTGCGTGGTGTCCATCCTCGCTTGACCCTTCGCCTCGGGTTATCTTTGCCCCATGAGAGTGGGCATCATCATGGGCAGCAAGAGCGACCTGCCCGTCATGCGGCAAGCCGCAGAAATCCTGACTGAACTCGGCGTTGAACACGAGATGACGGTGGTGAGTGCACACCGCACGCCTGACCGCATGGTCGAGTATGCCCGCACCGCCCGTGACCGGGGGCTCGGCGTGATTGTCGCCGGAGCCGGCGGGGCCGCCCACCTGCCCGGCATGGTGGCCAGCCTCACCAGCCTTCCCGTCGTCGGCGTTCCGGTCAAGAGCTCCAACAGCATTGACGGCTGGGACAGCATTCTCAGCATTCTTCAGATGCCCTCCGGCATCCCGGTGGCCACGGTCGCACTGGACGGCGGACGCAATGCCGGCCTGCTTGCCGCGCGCATCCTGTCGTCGGCCGACCCTGAGCTGGCCGCCCGCATGGACGCCTACGCCGGCAGCCTTCGCGACAAGGTCATGGGCACCGTCGGCGACGTTGAATCCGAAGGAGAATCCATCGCCCGCCGATGAGCCGCATCCGCAAGACGCAGGCCCACGACCCCGGAGCCCTGCCTGTGCGGGACCGCTACGGTCTGCTGGTCGGGACGGTTGCCCCGCGGCCAATCGCGCTCGCCAGCACCGTCGATGCCGAAGGACGCCGCAACTTGGCTCCATTCAGCTATTTCAACGTCTTCTCCATCGACCCACCCATGCTCATGGTCGGCCCCACCCTGCGCGGACGAGATGGCACCGTGAAAGACACGCTGGCCAACGCCCGGGCTACGGGGGAAATCGTGATCAATCTGGTGGATCACGCCATGGTGGAAGGCACCTCCCTCTCCAGCAGCGACTATCCGGCCGACGTCGACGAGTTCGCAAAAGCCGGGTTCACCCCTGTCGATTCTGACACCGTCGGGCCAGCCCGCGTGGGCGAGGCGCCGGTCGCCTTCGAATGTGCGGTGTCGCAAATCCTCGAACTCGGTGACGGTCCGGGGGCTGGACACACGTTGGTCTGCAAGGTGAAGCGGGTCCACATTGCCGCGGATGTGCTCGGCGCGGACGGCAAGCCCGATGCCCACGCCATCGACCTGGTGGGACGGTGTGGCGGCAACTTTTACGTCCGGGCCTCCGGCGAGGCCCTCTTCGAGATTCCAAAGCCCACCGGAGCCGGTCTGGGCGTCGGTGTGGACGCCTTGCCAGAGGAGGTGCGGGACACGGGGCGGCTGAGTCTCAATGAATCCGCGCGGCTCGGAGCGGCCCGGGAGATCCCCGACGAGACGGAGGTCAATGAGCACAAGCTGATCGAGTTGTCCGACCTCTTCATGGAGCACGAGGATGACCCGACGGCCCTCGAGGCCGCCCTCTTCGCCGAGGCGAGGCAGCGCCTTGAACAGGGCGATGTGGATGGGGCGTGGAAGACCTTGCTCGCGTACAATCCCGGTTGACGGACGGGCGGGCGATATTCGCTGTATGAGTTATGAGATGAAAGGGACCGTCAAGCGTCTGTACGACGTTTGGAAGTCCGAGACGAGCGAGTTCTACAAGCGCGAGTTCGTCATCACCACTGCAGAGCAGTACCCCTCCGACGTGAAGTTCTCCGCCCTGAAGGAGAAGTCGGACCAATTGAACGGCATCACCGAAGGCGACCGTGTCAACGTCAAATTTGACGTCAAGGGCCGCGAGTACAACGACCGCTACTACGTCGACCTGAACGCCTGGCGCATCGAGAAGATGGACGCCGAAGGCGCCGGCGCCCCCACCGGTGGTGCGGCCGAGCCCGCCGCCGCGACCGCCGGAACGCCCGTCCCGCCGGCCCAGCAGCCGTTTGCCCAGCCCGCCGCTCCGGCTGCGGACAGCGACGACCTGCCCTTCTGATTCGGAACCCCGCATGAGCGCGGCTTCCGACAGCGCACCCCAAAGGGACCGGTTTGCTTGGGTCCCCTCTCCGCTCGCCATCGCCCTCGGTCTCACGGCCGTCACGGCGGTGGCGGCGTGCGTTGTGGGGGCCGATGTCGAGACGGTCGCCATGTCTTGGCGGGACGGTTTGTGGAACCGCCCCCTGCTCGTCTTCGCGTTTCAGGCGGCCTTCATGCTCGTGCTGGGCCATGCCCTGGCGCTGAGCCCGGCCGTCGACCGCGGCGTGCAGCGCGCCGTCAACCTCGCCGGCACCACCAATGCCCGGGCCGCCGCCGTGGTGACCGTGGTGGCCTGCGTGGCCGGCTGGATCAATTGGGGCCTCGGCCTCATCGTCGGGGCCGTCTTGGCCCGGAAGGTGGGCGAGCGGGCCACCGAGCGGGGCCTGCCCCTGCACTACGGCCTCATCGGCGCGGCCGGCTACAGCGGACTCATGGTGTGGCATGGTGGACTGAGCGGCTCCGCCCCCATCAAGGTGGCCGAGGCGGGCCACCTGGCCGACCTGGCCGCCATCGCGGGCATCGACCCCGTCTTGCTACCAGCCACACTGCCGCTCGGCCTCACCGTCTTCTCCGCCCAGAACCTCTTGACCACCGCTGCCCTCATCGCCGCAGTGGCCGGCACAGCCGCCTTCCTAGGCCGCCGCCTCGACCGCCAGTCCGCGACCGGTCCGGCCCTTCCACCACCCGTCGCCCCGGCCACCCAGGAGCGCATCGCCCCCCTCCTCCGCGTCCTCCCCGCCCTCTTCGGCACAATCCTGCTGGCCCTCGCCGTGCGGTCCGCCGCCACCCACCCCGATGCGGCCCGCCTCGGCTTCATCGACCCCGACTGGACCAACCAGACCCTGCTCGGCCTCGCCTTCCTCCTTCACGGCAGCCTGAAGCGCTTCCTCGCCTCCATCGACGCCGCGATCGGGGGTACCTCCGGCATCCTCATCCAATTCCCGCTCTACTTCGGCATCATGGGCATCATGAGCGGTACCGGCCTCGTGGAGGCCCTCTCCATGGCGATGGTCCGCCTCTCCACCCCCGCCACATTTGAGCTGTGGACCCTGCTCTCAGCGGGCATCGTCAACGTCTTCGTGCCCTCCGGCGGTGGCCAGTGGGCCGTCCAGGGACCGCTGCTCCTCCGCGCCGCGCTGGACCTCGGCGTCCCCCTCGACCGCACCGTCCTCGCCATGGCGTATGGCGACGAGCTGACCAACATGCTCCAGCCGTTCTGGGCCCTGCCGCTCCTCGGCATCACCGGTCTCGCGGCGAAGGACATCCTGCCTTACACCTTGCGGTTCATGGCCGCCGGCGCGGCCACCTGCGTCCTGCTGACGCTCCTCTTCTGATCCCGCTCACTGAGGGATGACAGCCCGAGGCCTGACGATTGTCAGCGGCTCCGTCGGCCCATTCCTACACATTGGGTGTGTTTGCCTCTGGTCTCCCTAATCCCGAATCGCCATGAACACTCCTTGCCTCCACTGCCCCGCACCGTGCGGCCTCAAAAAGACGTCTTCAAGCCTCATTATCAATGGATTAAAACGGATGCGGTCCGTGATTATCCCCACTGGACGAAAAAAAACACGGCCGGGTAGGATTACGCCTACCTTGAAGGGGAGCCATAGCCTTAACACCATGAATTTCCGTCACTTGAATGCTCTTCCTGCGGTCATTTCCATCGCCCTGACCCTGCTGATGGCCAGTCCGACCCAAGCTCAACTGCACGATGTGCTGGTCGAGCCCAACAACGTCGTGTACTCCTCCACCACGGAGATTCAGGATGGCTCGGAGCACATGCTCGTCGCCTCCACCATCTCCAACGAAGCCACCGAAAACAGCCTGCCCCAGGTGCGGATCTCCCGCGTCAAGACCAATGGCGACATCGACTGGGAGAAGGATTATGCGCAGGAAACCGGATGGCGTGCCGCCCATGTGATGGACATCGGCAATGACACCGGCGTCCTGATCGGCGTCCATCCCAGCCTGGTGAATACCGGCGCCACACGGAGCATCGTGATGACCTTTGACCTCAACACCGGCGCGGTGCTGGCCACGGCGGAAATCAAAGAGAATGTCGGGTCCAATGCGTCCGAAAAGGGCCTCGTCCTGATCCACGGAGTCTACCGCAACGACAAACTCGCCCTCACCGGCTGGCTCGGCGGGACGTCAGGACTCCAACTCAACGAGCAGCGTGTGGCGGTGCTGGTCGAAATTGATGTGCCCGACGCCAGCCAAACGTCGATCACCCCGAACTGGACACACGCCATCGACTCGTCCAACAACCCCGATGGAGCGGACTACGACATGGGGGCCCACGTGCTGGATGTTCCGGGCATCGGCTACTTCATCTCAGGATCGGCCAACGCCTTCTACGACAACCCCGTGACAAGTGGTTACCATCAGGCCCCGCTGGCCGCCCTCGTCGAGTACGATGGGACCCAGGCCTGGTCCAAAGTGACCCCCTACTGGTACCCTGGTGAAGGAGACAACGAGCCCATCGTGGCCCAGAATCAGCGGCACGCCGTCGCCTCCTGTGCCGCGGTCCTCAACGCTGCAGGCCCCAACAACCCGAACCAGCTCTCCCTCGTCCAGACGGTCAACTGGGTCCGGAATCGGGGCCTCACCACCCTGCACTACCACATCGATGGCTCAGCGGTGGAGGCCCGCGGACTCCATCTGGACGGCGCTTACACCAACCCGGGCGCAGAAACGAGCCTCAAGGGGTACTCGATGTACCGGAGAATCAACGCCACCAGCGACACCGAAGTCATCATCGCCGGCTATGTCAATGACCCGGAATACCTGGACAGTGACCCGGATACCGACGAGAAGGACCGGGTGCCCTTCCTGATGGCCGTGGAGCTCACCGGCACCGTGACCGCGGACTACCTCATCGACCACACCATCTACGCGGGCAGCCCCAGCACCAACTATGGCGACGACTTTGGAATCCATGCGGCCAACAGCCAGCAAGGCCAGCAGCCCATCATCTTCCACCCTGAAATGATGGACCTGCGCGAGGCCGCCCTCGGCTACGGTCTGATCGGCCACCGCCGGACCCACGACATCCCCACCGTGTTCGACCCGTCGATCATCCACGTGAATTCGGCCGGAACGGACGTGTTTGGCGGGCTCCTGGGCTGCATCGAATTTACCCACCCGATGACCATCGAGTTTCCCGCAGTGGCGCCCTTCTCGCCCTTCATCGAGGACATCAACCTCACCGGGGCCCCCATCCCCATGGACACGAGTACACCGAGCACCACACCCACCCCGTGCGATGAATACGCCACCTGCGACGTCAACCTGACCTACAGCCTCGTGGCGGTCAATTGCTCGACCTACACCATCACGGTGGGCAATGCCGGCTCCACCCCCATGGCCGACCTGGACCTCTCGTTTGACGTGGACATCGACGGCGTCATCGAGCAGACCGGCGTCGCCGACGGCTCCGATGGCTCGGGCAACCCGTCCTTCACCAGGGCCTACCCCGAAGGCGTCATCACCCTCGTCGAAGTCGCCCTGAACTGTCAGGGCCTCGACTACACCCAGATTGTGGCGATCAACCCCGACTGTGGGGACGACTGCACTCCGGACAACGACCTCAGCGCGGTCCTCACCTCCGTCACGAACGACCTCTGCTCCATCGAGTATGGCCTCATCGGAAGCGTGACCCCCGTGCCCGGTGCGGACATCGCCTGGACACTCAATGGCTCGACCCTGCCCGCGGCGGACGGCCAATGGAGCCCCTCCATCACCGGGTCGGTCGAGGATGTCGCCGCCGCCTATGCGGACGGCACCTACACCGCTGAACTGTGCGCCACGGTCATCTGTCCGGATGGAACGACCAACACCCAGTGCCTGACCATCACCTTGACCGTGGAGGAGCCCAACTTCGGGCTTGACATGTGGCTCTACTGCGGCGAAGGCTGCTGGGGTGGCTGGACGGGTACGCGGGCGGCCATCACCTTCGACATGGCCCTGTTTGACCTCGACGAGGCCGACTATGATGCCGAGGTCTGTTTCAGCGATGGGACCACCCTGCCCATCAATCTCAACATGCCCATGTCCTTCATCAAGTGCTTCTCTGGGTTCACCCTGTTCAAGGAGGCCTGTCTGAAGATCTACGAGGACGGAGGCATCGCCTCGGGAGCCGATCCCTGCTACGAGACGTGCGACCGCGAGAGCTGCATCGTCTTCGAGCCGTTCCCCTTCGACCGGATTGCCGCGCTCACCCCGAGCCTTGGGTTCAATCCAATGACCTGCTCGATCGAAGCCGGGGACCTGCCCGGCACCATCGAAGCCAGCACCCGGGTCATGGCCTTCAATTCCGCGTTCCCCGGAGGAGACGATGCCGTGGCCTTCCTGTCCCAATTCCAGGACGGAGAGGATTTCGCCGATGCCGCCACCTATCTCGGATCCAACACCACCCTCGGCAGCTACCAGACCGCGTTTGATTGCGGGTACGTGCTCGAGTCGGCGATCCTGCACCCGGTCATCGAATGCCCGGACGACACCTCGGGGCCGCTCTACTGGATGGCCGCCGCCCAAGCCGCCGGCCCCAATGCCATCATGCTCGGCGCCCAACTCGACGCCCAGCTGGTGTCCGCCTACATCCCCGGTGACACCTACATCCCCGGTGACATGTTCATCCCAGGCGACATGTTCACCCCGACCGGTTCATCCAATGACCCGGATGGACTGGACGTCAATTTCACCGACCTCATCCCCATCGATCCGACCCTCCCGGGCATCGGATACAACACGTGGGACTTCACGAACTCCTTAATTGGCAGCGCCGACCCGGGCGGAGACGACATTCTGACGACCTCGCCCACCTCCGCGGACGACTGCGACCTTCTGCAGGACGTGCCGGACGGATTCTACTACGACAACGGCGTGCTCGGTGCCGCCGCCTTCACCTTGAACGGCAACACCTCCATTCCGATCACGGAAACCGGGCAGGTCTGCCTGGAGGATTACCACTACCTCACCGAGGTGACCGTCGAGGTCTTCAACACGGCGGCACTCTTCGCCCAGGAAGAAGAGGAATACCCCATGGGCGAATGGACGCCCAACGACGGCGGGGAAGACGAATTCCCCATGAGTGAGTGGACGCCGTTCACCTATGTGGGCACCCAACTCCTCACCAGCGCTACGCTGGAGCCGTTCGACTCAGGCGCGACGGCCGAGGATCTGGTGATCGACTACTACGACGGATATGGAGACGGCTCCGGCCCCTGGTCCATCACCAACTTGCAGGGCAATGTCGTCGCGAGCGGCGCCATGCCGACGGACACCACCTCCGTCAGCGAGTCCCTCGTTCTCGCCCCGGGCACGTACACTTTCAGCTGGGACGCGGACTGCTACAGCGCCTATGACAACTCCGGCTTGCAGATCACCCTCGGGAACCTCACCCTCGTCGACCTGCCCCCAGGCACCAACACCCCGGGCCTCATCGAGACGATTGTGGACGTGCCGGGCATCATCATCCCCCCGCTGCCGCCGTTCTCCCTGGACACGCTCTGCGACGCCCTGTTCTCGCATGACCCGATGACCCTCGGCGTGCTGCCCTACAGCGCACCGGGCACCACCATCGCCACGGAGAACGCCATCAGCCTCGGGTTCGAGCAGTTCTTCGACGGGTTCGGCATGACCTACGGCACGGCCGTCGTGGATGCCGCCATGCCCACGTTCGGCTCCGGCCACTTCCTCTGGACCAACAACATCCTGGCCGCCTACGACCTCTCCGCCTTCTCGGGCGTCACCGAGGTCAGCTTCGAGTTCTTCGATGGTGCCGGTTTGGAGAACCTCCAGGTCAACGGATACACCCTGCTCACCGGCGAGTTGGAGACCATTGTGACCAACGTGGCGCCCGGCGTCACGATGGCCGTGACCACGACCGCCCATGCGGGATACCAGACGGGCACCGTGGTCCTCACCGGAAACGTGCAGAAGCTCGAAATCGGGGGACAGCAGTTCGCGGTCGACCACATCTGCGTGAAGTACGATGGACAGATCACAGACGATCCACAGGATGACCCAACGGATTGCGATGCAACCTGCGATGTCTTCACCTCCTTCGAGATGCTCACGGTCGGAGAGCGCTATGGCGACATCACGGCAGGTGCGACCACGGCGGTCGCGCCGGGCGGACTCGCGGTCACCAGCGACGGCGTGCCCGTCTCCATCGACTTCCTGCAGGGCACATCGGGCGCCTACTTCAATTTCCTCGGCGTCGAAAGCACGCCCTTCGGGAACGTGTTGTGGACCAACAACCTCTCGGCCGAATTCGACGTCCAGTCGGTGATGGCTGAAACGGACACGGTCTGCCTCGCCTTCCGCGACCAGGGCGGGTTCGAAAACCTGTCGGTCAACGGTTCGGCTGCTGTCATCAGCCCCAACGGATATGGGGGGCTGACGGCCTTCCACGGCGCCGTCATCGGCGGCGTCCTTGTCGAGGTCACCGGCACCGGTCTGGGATACGCTTTCGAAGGCACGATTACCCTCATCGGCGACGTCGACAAGTTCAGCGTGGGCGGCCAGGAGCTGTTCCTCGACGACCTCTGCATCAGCGGTGGGACCGGCACAGTGGCTCCAGACATCACGACGGTGGACGACACCACCTTCCTGGAAGGACTCGACATCCAGCTCACCAGTCTCGACGCCGACGGATGCCATTCCCTGCTGACCATCGAACTCGGCATCTGGGAAGACCAGGTCGACTCCCTCGGAATCAACCTCATCGATGCAGACGGCAATGTGGCCGGCAGCGTCCAGAACCTCGGAGGGGGACAATTCCTCCTGTCTGGGTCCAACCTGACCCCGCTGTCGATCAGCCTCAGTGTCTTCGTCCTGGAGACCATCCCCGTCCTCGTGACGGACCTCCCCGACATCGACATCCCCGACTGTACCATCGAGATTCCGTGTTTCGCACTGGCCGCCTTCGCTGCGATGGACATCGGCAACTGCATCGCCGAATTCAACTACATCGGCACGCCGGGCATTCTCGATTGGACCATTGGCGGCATACCGGTGCCGGCGGGCCCCAACTTCACCCATCCCATCGCGCAACCGGGCCAACTCGTCTGCGTGACCGTCACGGACTTCAATGACCCGAACTGCACGGACACCTACTGCCAGTATGTGAGCGTGGA
Source organism: Bacteroidota bacterium (assembly GCA_036159995.1). GTDB lineage: Bacteria > Bacteroidota > Bacteroidia > Flavobacteriales_D > Sanyastnellaceae > UBA8752. The sequence goes on along the minus strand of JAYYEI010000006.1, from coordinate 745 downwards.
CTGTGGCGGGGGCACGGACCAGGTGGACAGCTGCGATGTGGAGTTCACCCACGAGCTAATGGCCTTCGGCCCGGTCACCATCCCGGGTCCGGGTGTGACCGTGGCCTCCGAAGACGGCATTGACCTCTCCTTCGAGGACATCACCTACGTCGACGGATCCACCAACTTCGGCACCGCCGACATCATGAACGCCCAACCTGAAGCCGGTGACGGACAGGTGCTGTGGCTGAACAACCTCTCCGCTGTCTACGACCTGACCGGTGTCGGCGCTGTGGAGGAGGTCAAGTTCGAGTTCATCGATTCCGGCGGCCTCGAGAACCTGCGCATCAACGGCCAGGCACTCGTGGACGACATCGACAACATGAGCGGAGCTGCCCTCGGTGGCGCCAATGTGTTCGTGGCCTACAACACCTATATCGGCTTCATCGCCGGCGAGGTGATCATCACAGGCAACGTCCAGGAGTTGGCGGTGGCCGGACAGGAGTTCTACATCGACAATGTCTGTGTCATCACCGGAGACGAGACGGCCTGCGCTGACACCGACGCCGACGGCATCTGCGACGCGGACGAAATCGCCGGCTGCACCAATGCCGGCTCCATCAACTACAACCCGAACGCCACCGACGACGATGGCTCCTGCTCTGTCCCAGGTCAAAACGACGAGTGTGACATGGAGTTCACCCATGAGCTCATGTCAGCTGGAGACATCGCCGTCGCGGGGCCTGGCATCATTGTCGCCACGGAA
>JAYYEI010000005.1:0-4945 GCA_036159995.1 Bacteroidota bacterium | reverse complement strand
CGCTGTTCTTCCAGACCACCTTGTCCTCACCCAGCCAGGCGAGCTTGATGCGGCCCTCCTGGCCGGGCACGACCTCGTAGGCCTTCGTGCCGGGGTTGTAGCAGGAGCGCACGCCGTCCGATACGGTGTAGAAGGTCTCGTGGCCGGCCGCGAGGAAGTCGTGAACCCACTGGGCGACCTGTTGACCGTGGGCCTCGCACTGCTCGACTGCCTTGGCCACGCCGATGGCGTCCATGGTTTCGAAGGCGCCCATCTCCCAGCCAAATCCGGCGCGTAGGGCGTCATCGATGCGGTAGGGCTCGTCGGCGATCTCGGGGATGCGGTGGGTGACGTAGGCAAAGACGTCGCTGAAGACGCGGCGGTAAAAGGTCCCGGCCTCGTCGCTGCCGTCATACAGGATGCGGGTCCGGGCGGCCAGGTCATACACCGGCTTGGCGGCGTCGAGGGTGGCGTACTTGACCTTGGGCTTTGGCCGGTATTCGAGCGTCTCGAGGTCGAGGCCGAGGATGGCCTTCTTGCCGTCCACCTTGGTTTTCTTGTAGAAGCCCTGTCCGGATTTGCTGCCGAGGTGGCCGTTGTCGACCAGGTGCTGCACGAAGGCGGGCGTCTCGAAGACGGCCTTGCGCTCGTCGTCGGGGCAGTTGTCCTTCACCCCATTGGCCACATGCACCAACGTGTCGAGGCCCACCACATCGCAGGTGCGGAACGTGGCGCTCTTCGGGCGGCCCATCGCCGGGCCGGTGAGCTTGTCCACCGCCTCGATGCTCAGCCCCATGTCCTTCACGGTGTGGAACAGCGCCTGGATGGCGAACACGCCCACGCGGTTCGCAATGAACGCCGGGGTGTCCTTGCAGAGCACGGTGGTCTTGCCGAGGCGGTCGCGGCCGTAGGCCATGAAGAAGTCGACCAGCTCCGGGGCGCTGCCGGCGTGCGGGATGATTTCCAGCAGGGCGAGGTAGCGCGGCGGGTTGAAGAAGTGCGTGCCGCAGAGGCAGGCTTGGAAGTCGTCGCTCCGGCCCTCGGCGAGGTCGCCAATCGGAATGCCGGACGTATTGGACGTAATCGGTGTGCCCGGCTTGCGGTGCTGCTCGACCTGCTCAAACAGGATGCGCTTGATGTCCAACCGTTCGACGATGACCTCGATGATCCAATCACACCCGGCGATCTGGGCCATGTCGTCCTCGAAGTTGCCCGTGGTGATGCGGTCGGCGAAGGCCTTCCGGTACAGCGGGCTCGGCTTGGATTTGATGCAGGCTTTGAGGTGCCCGTCGACGGTGGCGTTGCGCGGGCCTTCCTTGGCCGGCAGGTCGAGGAGCAGAACCTCGTGGCCGGTCTGGGCGAGGTGGCAGGCGATTGCGCTGCCCATTACGCCGGAGCCGAGGACGGCGACGCGGTGGAGGGAATGGGGGAGGGTAGGGGAAGCCATGGTCAGGCGGCGTTGGAATCGGGGTTCGCGTCGGGACCCACCTCGGCAATGGTGGCGTCGGTCGGGTACCGGACGAGGTTGATGTTCAGTTGTTGCAGATCCTCGAGGAGGCGGCCGACGCGCTCAGGGCCGAGCTGGTCGGTCATCCATTGGTTGAAGGCGCGGACGGCGTGGCGGGCGCGGTCGCGCTCCTTTTTGCCGTCGGCGGTCAGGTGAACGCGGACGACGCGGCGGTCGGCGTCATCGGCCCGGCGTTCGATCAGGCCGTGGGCTTCGAGGTTGTTGAGGAGCCGGGACAAGGAGGTCTTCTCCATGCCCATCCGTGGGCCGAGCTGGGTGGACGGAGTGCCGCCCTTCTCGATGTTGAGCAAGGCCTGGCCCATGGCCATGGTGGTGCCGCGGGAGGCGGCAAGCTGACCGTACAGTCGGGCAATGCCGGCCCAGGCGTAGCGCACGTGGAAGTCGATGGTCTCTTCGGGTCTCACGTGTACAAGATACACTATGCGTGCATACATTCTGCGTGCATAACACTTTATCGGAGAATTCCTTCGGTCCGATGGGGGAGAAAAGAAAGTAGGTTAGGCCTCGACGAGCCCGTCGCGGAGCCGGATCTGCCGGTCGGCGCGGTCGGCGAGCCCTTCATTGTGGGTGACCAGGGCAATGGTCAGGCCGTGGCGTTCCCGGAGATCGAAGAACAGGTCGTGCAGGGCGTCGGCGTTGGCGCTGTCGAGGTTGCCCGAGGGCTCGTCCGCGAAGAGGAGGGGCGGGTCGTTCACCAGCGCCCGAGCGACGGCCACGCGCTGCTGCTCTCCGCCGCTGAGTTGGCTCGGCAGGTGCTTGGCCCGGGCGGCGAGGCCGAGCTCCTCGAGCCGGGCCATGGCGGCCGCTTCCGCTTCGGCTTCGCTTCGGCCACCGACGAGGGCGGGCAGCATGGCGTTTTCCATTGCATTGAACTCCGGCAGCAGCTGGTGGAACTGGAAGACGAAGCCGATGTGCGCGTTGCGGAACCGGGCGAGCGCCTTGTCCCGCAGCCCTGCTACCTCGATGCCGTCGACGACCACCGACCCACTGTCGGGGCGGTCGAGGGTGGAGAGGACGTTGAGCAGGGTGGTCTTGCCCGCGCCCGAGGGTCCGACGATGGAGACGACCTCGCCGGCGGCGAGCGACACGTCCACGCCACGGAGGACTTGGAGGTCGCCGTGGGCCTTGTGGATTCCGGTCGCATGGAGCATGTGCGAAAGCTAACGCCGAAGGCTAACTTCGCGGCGCCGAACCCGGCGTGAATTCAACACCCTCCGTCATGAACCTCCACGAATTCCAAGGCAAGTCCATCCTCAAGCAATACGGTGTCGCCATTCAGGAAGGCCACGTCGCCTCCACTCCTGAAGAGGCCCACGAGGTGGCCGTCAAGCTCCAGGAGGAGACCGGCACGGGGTGGTTTGTCGTCAAGGCGCAGATCCACGCCGGTGGCCGTGGAAAGGGCACCGTCACTGAGACGGGCAGCCATGGGGTGGTCCTCGCCAAGGGCCTCGAGCACGTGAAGGACACCGCCGCCGGCATCCTCGGTGGCCACCTGGTGACCGCCCAGACCAACGCCAAGGGCAAGCAGGTCAACCGCGTCCTCATTGCCCAGGACGTCTACGAGCCCGGCGACAGCGAGCCGCGCGAGTTCTACATGAGCGTCCTGCTCGACCGCAGCCAGGGCCGCAACATCATCATGTACAGCCCCCAGGGTGGCATGGACATCGAGGCCGTTGCGGAGGAGACGCCTGACCAGATCTTCAAGGAGACCATCGACCCGGCACTCGGCCTGCGCGATTTCCAGGCCCGCCGCATCGCCTTCAACTTCGGCCTGTCCGGCAAGGCGTTCAAGGAGATGGTCAAATTCGTCAAGGCCCTCTACGCCGCCTACGTCGGCAGCGATGCCTCGATGTTCGAGATCAATCCCGTCCTCAAGACCTCCGACGACCGCGTTATCGCGGTGGATTCCAAGGTGACCCTCGACGGCAACAGCCTCTACCGCCACCCTGACTATGCTGCCATGCGCGACACGACCGAGGAGGACCCTACGGAGGTGGAAGCCGGAGAAGCCGGCCTCAACTACGTGAAGCTCGACGGCAATGTCGGCTGCATGGTGAATGGTGCCGGCCTGGCCATGGCCACCATGGACATCATCAAGCTCAGCGGTGGTGAGCCGGCCAACTTCCTGGACGTCGGCGGGACGGCCGATGCCGAGCGGGTCGAAAAGGCCTTCCGCATCATCCTCCGTGACCCGGCGGTGAAGGCCATCCTGGTCAACATCTTCGGCGGTATCGTCCGCTGCGACCGTGTGGCGCAGGGTGTGGTGGACGCTTACCGCAACATGGGCTCGATCGACGTGCCGATCATCGTCCGCCTCCAGGGCACCAACGCCGAGGAGGCCAAGAAGCTGATCGACGAGAGCGGGCTCGAGGTGCACAGCGCCATCCTGCTCCAGGAAGCGGCCGACAAGGTGGCCGCCGTCCTCGCCTGATTCAGGACTGGGCCGAATCCCGGCCTCCGGCTTTCCGGACCATTGTCAACCCGTCGCCGACGGGCAGCACCACCGTTTCCAGTGTGGAGTCCATGCGCAGTCGCCGATTGAGGGCGCGCAGGGCATCCGGCTTCGGTCCGGTCGCCGCTTCGGGTCCGCCCAGCGTTCCGCCCCACCACGTGTTGTCGAACAGTATCCAGCCTTTTTCCGAAAGCAGGGGGAGCAGCGCGTCAAGCTGGGCGTTGACCCCCTGCTTATCGGCGTCGACGTAGGCGAGGTCAATGGGGCCTGTCGATTCGGAATCCCACTTTTCCAGCACCGCCATCGCCTCCCCGTGGTGGCGGTGGATGCGGTCATGACGGTCGGCGCGGGGCCAGAACTCGTCGTGGAGGGGGAAGAGTTCATCGTTGCGTTCCACGGTGTGCAGGGTGCCTTCCGGGTGCAGGCCCTCAAGCAGGCAGAGCGTGCCGTACCCGGTGAAGGTCCCCAGTTCAAGGGCGACGCGGGGACGGACCATGCGCGAGACCATGGCGAGCACCCGGCCGGTGTGGACGTCACTCATCAGCCGGCCGTGGCGCGTGCGCTGCCAGGTGGCGGTGCGCAGGGCGGCGAGCAATGCCGGCTCAGGAGCGCCGGAGGTGGAGGCGAATTCGAGGAGGTCCATCCGGGGACCAAGATCGGTCCTCAGCAGGAAAGTGGGCATCATGACGATGGTTCGGTCTGGTTAACAACATCCGGACTTCGGGGTCCCCGTATCTTCGCCGCGCCATGGGCAAGGGAGACGGAAACATGCGCAAACTTGGCGGGCTGGATGCCTTGGCCGATCTGCACCGCGCGATGGGCGGGGAAACCGCGGACGTGGCCTCCGATTCTGATGCAGCGGGACCCTCTGCTCCGGACCGTCCCTCCATTTTGTACGTGTCGAGAGACCGCAAAGCGCGGAAGGGAAAAGAGGTGACCTTGATAGAAGGCTTTGACCCCGATCTTCACGACGAGATGGCCCGTTC
>JAYYEI010000004.1:0-35866 GCA_036159995.1 Bacteroidota bacterium | reverse complement strand
GGCAAGCGCCGTTGCCGGATGGGCGAGGTCGTAAGCGAGGAGCCCTACCTGAGGGCCAAGGTCACGCCCTTCCCGGACGCCCCGGAAGACTGGTCGGACACCGAGAAGGAGGCGCTTCAGCAGAGCCTCCAGGAAATGAGCATGGAGGTGATCCAGCACAGCCCCAACCTCCCCTCGGAGGCGGCCATCGCCATCAAGAACATCGACTCCTTGCGTTTTCTCGTCCACTTCATCGCCGCCAACATGAACGCGGAGAAGGAGCAGAAACAAGGGCTCCTGGAGGTGGAAGGCCTCAAGGAACGGGTCGAAAAGGTGATGGAACTCCTCGGCGAGGAACTGCAGGTGCTCGAGCTCAAGAACGACATCCAGAGCCGGGTCAAGACCGACATCGAGAAGCAGCAACGCGAGTTCTTCCTGCACCAGCAGATGAAGCAGATCCAGGAGGAACTCGGGTCCGACCCCCACAAGGAGGACATCGCGGGCAAGAAAGCCCGCGCCGAACTCAAGGATTGGCCCGAGAAGGTCGCGGAGACGTTTGCCAAGGAAATCGGCAAGCTCGAGCGCATGAACACGCAGAGCGCCGAATACAGCGTGCAGTCCAATTATCTGGACCTCCTTCTCGACCTGCCCTGGAACATCACCTCCGAGGACAACTTCGACCTCGCCCACGCCCAGGAGATCCTCGATGAGGACCACTATGGACTGGAAAAGGTCAAGGAGCGCATCATCGAGCACCTCGCCGTGCTGAAGCTGAAGGGCGACATGAAGTCTCCCATCATTTGCCTGTACGGCCCCCCGGGCGTCGGCAAGACTTCGCTCGGCAAGTCCATCGCCAAGGCGCTGGGCCGAGAGTATGTCCGCATGTCTCTGGGCGGCATGCGGGATGAAGCCGAAATCCGCGGCCACCGCAAGACCTACATCGGCGCCATGCCGGGCCGGGTCATCCAGAACCTGAAGAAGTCGGGCACCTCCAACCCGCTCTTCGTCCTCGACGAAATCGACAAGCTGAGCCGGGACCTGCACGGCGACCCCTCCTCGGCCATGCTCGAGGTGCTGGACCCCGAACAGAACAGCGCGTTTTACGACAACTACCTCGAGCTCGACTACGACCTCTCGAAGGTCATGTTCCTCGCCACCTCCAACAGCCTCGCCACCATCCAACCCGCACTGCGCGACCGGATGGAGATCATCGAGGTTTCCGGCTACACGGTGGAGGAAAAGGTGCAAATCGCCAAGCGCCACCTCATCCGCAAACACGTGGATGAGACCGGCATCACGTCGGAGCAGATCGAGATTCCTGACGCCACGCTCGAGAAGATTTGTGCGGAATACACCAATGAAAGTGGGGTTCGTGGGCTGGACAAGCGCATCGCGAAGGTGGTTCGCCACCGGGCCGTGCAAGTCGCCATGGATGTGAAGCACGAGGTAGCCATCCAACCGGAGGAACTGACCGACATTCTCGGTCCCTCCCACGAGAAGGAGCGCTACGAAGGCAATGATGTGGCCGGGGTGGTCACCGGTTTGGCCTGGACGCCGGCCGGTGGCGACATCCTGTTCATCGAGACCAGCATTGTCAAGGGCAAGGGCAAGCTGACCCTGACCGGCAACCTCGGCGACGTGATGAAGGAGAGCGCCGTCATCGCCCTGCAATACCTCAAGGCCCACGCCGCCGATCTGGACCTCGACCCGAAGGTGTTCGACCAATACGACGTCCATGTGCACGTCCCGGCCGGCGCCATCCCGAAGGATGGCCCCTCCGCGGGCATCACCATGCTCACGGCCCTCGCCTCCGTCTTCACCCAGCGGAAAGTGCGGAAGTTCCTCGCCATGACGGGCGAAATCACCCTCCGTGGCCAGGTCCTGCCGGTCGGGGGCATCAAGGAGAAACTCCTCGCCGCGCGCCGGGCTGGCATCAAGGAAATTGTCCTGTGTGAAACCAACCGCAAGCACGTCGAGGACATCCAGGCACGATACCTCAAGGGCCTGCGTTTCCACTACGTGCAAAACATGACCGATGTGATTGACCACGCCCTCCTGAAGGAGGTGGTCAACAACCCTCTCAACGTGACCGCTGAATGACGCGCCGTCCGGCCTCCCTTTTCACCGCTCTTCTGGTGGTCCTCTGCGGAGGTCTGCAGGCACAGGATGGACCCTCGAGGCCAGGGCTGCTCGACCTTCCGCTGTCTGCCCGACTCGCCGGGTCGGCCGAGAGCATGGGAGCGCCCCTGACCTCCACCCTCGGCGACGTCCTGGGACAACCGGCCCTGCTCGACTCGACCCACGCCGGACAGCTCCACCTCGGGTACATGGACTTCTTCTCGGGAGCCGCCCAGGCGGCGGTGCTGTACGCCCGGCAACCGGAGGAGCGGAAGTGGGTCTGGCACACCGGATTCCGAAACCTGGGCTTCGGCACCTTCACCGGCCGCGACCCGGTCGGGGTCGAAACCGGCAGCTTCACGGCCTCCGATGTCGCCTGGGTCAGTGGAGCCGCCCTGCCCCTCGACACCAACTTGACGCTCGGGACGTCCCTCTGGCTCGGTCAGAGCGTGCTGGCCGACCGCCGGTCCAACTTCGCCCAGCTCGATGTCGGGCTCACCTACCTGCGCCGGGACCGACAGCTGAGGCTCGCCGCCCTCTGGCGTCCTTGGGGGGGCATGACCAATGTGGGCGGATCGGGCACCTCGGACCGGTTCGAGGGCGAATTGAGCGTCTCCCTCGCCAAGGGATTCGACAATGCGCCTTTTACCCTGCTGGCCACCTATGACGAGATGCAGACGTGGGACCTGGCTCCCGATGGGCTGTATGACGACACCATTGACCCCCTGACCGGAGACACCATCGCCAATGGAACCTGGGCGTTCGGCGACCGCCTGCTGCGCCATCTGGCCATTGGCACCGAGCTCGATCTGGGCAGCGGACTCCGCTTTCGCTTCGGCTATCACCACCGCCGGCGACAGGAATTGCGTCTGGCGGCAGCCCCGGGCACAGCCGGATTCGCGTGGGGATTGGATTTCACCGTCAGAAGGTTTCAACTTGCGGTCGCCAGAAACACGTACCACACAGCCGGTGCGTCGACCCATTTGGCCATCCGGACCCGACTCACTGACCGTTGACCCCATGACCCGAATCCGCATCGCCATCGACGGACTGAGTGCCTCCGGCAAGAGCACCCTCGCCCAGGGACTTGCCAAGGCCCTGAACTACCTCTACATCGACTCCGGCGCCATGTATCGCGCTGTCGCCCTCTTCGCCCTGCGGGAAAAGCTGGTCGACCGGGAGGGCCACCTCGACGAGGCCGGCCTGGTCGCCTCGCTCGACCGCGTGTTCCTCACCTTCCGGTTCAATCCCGCCAGCGGCCGGGGCGAAATCTGCCTCAATGGCCGAAACGTGGAAAAGGAAATCCGGACGCATGAAGTGTCCCGTTGCGTCAGCCTCATCGCCAAGGTGGGCGCCGTGCGGGACAAGCTGGTCAAATCCCAGCAGCAGATGGCCGCGGCCGGCGGGGTCGTCATGGATGGCCGCGACATCGGCACCGTGGTCTTGCCCGATGCGGAAGTCAAGTTCTTCATGACCGCCAGCGCCGAGGCCCGGGCCGAGCGGCGACACACCGAATTGCTGAAGCGCGGCCGGACGGTGACCCTCGAGGACGTCCACGCCAACCTCGCCGAGCGGGACCACATCGACAGCACCCGGGATCAGGGACCGCTCAAACAGGCCGACGACGCCGTGGTCATCGACAACAGCGACCTGTCCATCGAGCAGCAGTTCGAGCACATGATGTCCCTCGTCCAGGAGCGTCTGAATGGGTAAGGCCACCCGCCCCATGATGCTGTCGCTGCTCAGCCTGTGGTTTGCCGGTTGCCTCGCGACCAGTGCACCGCCGACCACCCCCGAACCCATCCGCCCGGCCTTCCTCGCCGGAGACACGGTATTGGCCCAAGCCCAGCTCGACAGCCTGTCGATGGAGGAGCGGATTGCCCAGCTGATGATGGTGCCCCTGTACTCCAAGCCCGGCGAGCCGGAGAGTGCGGCCTCCGTGGCTGCCCTCATCACCGACCTCGGCGTGGGCGGCGTCATCGCCATGCAAGGCGACAAGGCCAACACAGCCCGCAATCTGCATCATCTGGACAGCCTGGCCCGCCAGAAAAGTGGCGTCGGTCTGCTCACCGCAATGGATGCGGAGTGGGGCTCGGGCATGCGGTTGCCCGACGGCATCCGGTTCCCCAAGGCCATGGCCCTCGGTGCCATTGAGGATGTGGACCTCATCCGTCAAGCCGGCCGTGTGGCTGGATATGAACTCAGGGCGCTCGGTGTGGACATGGATTTCGCCCCCGTGGTGGACGTGAACAGCAATCCGGACAATCCCGTCATTGGAAACCGGTCTTTCGGATCCGATCCCGAAGCGGTCGGCACGCTTGGTCTGGCGTGGGCCGAAGGACTCCGCGCCGCCGGGGTCATGGCGTGCGCCAAGCATTTTCCCGGGCACGGCGATGCCGACCTGGATTCCCACTTGGCCCTGCCCCGCATCCTGTCGGACAGCGCAACGTTGTCCCAGATCGAACTCCCCCCCTTCCGCCAGCTCATCCACGGGGGCGTCGAAGGGGTGATGACCGCCCACCTCGAGGTCCCCGCCCTCGACAGCGTGACCGGCCTCCCCACCTCGCTGTCCCCTCTCGTCATCGGCGACCTGCTGCTCGACTCCCTCGGATTCGAAGGCCTTGTATTCACCGACGCCCTCACGATGGCTGGGGTGGCGGAACCCGTGCCACCGGGTACCCGCGAGATCGAGGCGCTGCGGGCCGGCAATGACATCCTGCTGTTCCCCTCCTCTCCCGCCCTCGTCGTGGACAGCATCCTGGCCGCCCTGTCCTCGGGACGCCTGGACACCGCCCGGGTGAACGAGGCCTGCCTGAAAGTCCTGCTCGCCAAGCAGTGGAGCGAGAGCGCCGTGCCCCTGCTAGGCCAGCTCCACCTTGCCGCCCTCCAGCGCACGCTCCGGGAACACATGTTGACCCGCCTCGGACCCGTGCACACCTCTCGATCCGACGCAGACGTCGTGCTGGTGATCGTGGGCAACCGGGGAGAGGCCCTCGAAGACCGGTTGCGGCTGGCCGTGCCGAACTTGGAGGTCATCCGCCACGGAAAGGGCGCCCTCACCCCCATTGATGTGGCGGGCCTGGTCCGTCGGGTGGACGGAGCCGACCACATCCTGCTGGCTTTTCTCGACGAAAGCAACCGGCCTTCGCGGCGTTTCGGAATTCCCGCGGGCGGGGAATCCTTGGTGAACGGCCTGGCCGAACTCGGCGCCAAGCTGGACATTGCCCTGTTCACAAGCCCCTATGCCCTCGAGCACCTTCCTGCGGTGGAGGGAGCGGGTTGGCTCATCGCCTTCCACGAGGATGACCTGACCCAGGAAGCCGCCGGCGCCGCATGGTGCCTGGAGGGAAGCGCCCTCGGTCGATTGCCCGTGGATGTGGCCTCGTGGACCGCCGGCATGGGCCACCCCACCCCCGCGCGCCGACTACCCCACGCTTCAGCCCCGGCAGGCTCCAGAATGGGCGAGCGCCTCGACAGTTTGGCCAATGATGCCATTGGCATGGGGGCCACGCCGGGCCTTCGGCTTCTCGTGGTTCATGGAGACTCCATTCGATTCGACCGCGCGCTGGGCACCCTTGGCGATTCGGCGGGCACCCCGGTGACCCGGGAGACACTTTACGATCTGGCCTCCATCACCAAGGTGGCCACGTCCACCCTGCTCACCATGATGACCGTGGAGCGCGGCATGCTCGACCTCAACGCTCCGCTGTCCACCCTCCTTCCTGCGCGGGAAGGCATCGTGCTCGACGAAGAATTGGGGCGCCGGACCCTGCGTGACCTCCTCGCCCACCGTTCGGGGATGCCCGCGTGGATCCCCTTCTATCTCGATCTCGTCGCCCATGACGACACGACGGCTGCCGCCCTGACAGACTCGGTTCGCTCCGATTGGATGGAGCTCCGCCCGGGGCGGTGGATGAACCCCGCCTGGTGCGATACGATTCACCACCGCATCCGGACCACGACCCCGCGGGATCCCGGTCGGTACCAGTACAGTGACCTGGGCTACTACCTGCTGCAGGATGTGCTGGAATCCCTGTGGAATGCACCGCTGGATCAGCTGGCCGACAGCCTCATCCATGCTCCGCTCGGATTGCAGCGCATCGGATACCGCCCGTTGTCGTGGAGCCGCCTGGACGACCTCGCCCCCACGGAACTCGACACCCTCTTCCGCGGAGACTGGGTCCGGGGCACGGTGCACGATCCGGGAGCGGCCATGATGGGCGGCGTCGCCGGGCATGCCGGCCTGTTCTCGGATGCACATGACCTCGCAGTCCTTCTCGAGGCCATGCGACGCGGTGGAGAATGGAATGGCGTCCGCCTGGTCCGTCCTGAAACGGTGCAGGACTTCACTGCGCGGGCCTTTCCCGAGGAGGACAACCGGCGCGCCACCGGCTGGGACAAACCGGGACTCGAGGAGGACAGCGGCGCCAGCGGCAACGCGGGAAGCTGGTCGAGCTTCGGTCACAGCGGATTCACTGGCACGTTGGCCTGGACGGACCCCGAGGGCGGCTGGACCGCCATCTTCCTGAGCAACCGGATTTGCCCGGATGCCGAGAACCGGACTTTGATTGACGAGGACATCCGCACCAAGGCCCTCTGGATCATCGAAGAGGAACTCGGCCTCTCCCACCGCTTCGACCCACCCGCACCCGCCGACCATGGGAGCGTCTCCCCGCGTTAACTTCGTCCCATGCGCGTAGGAATGGTGTGTTACCCCACCTTCGGGGGAAGTGGCGTGGTCGCTACGGAACTCGGGAAAGCCCTCGCCACGCAGGGGCACGAGGTGCATTTCATCACCTACGACCAGCCCGTTCGACTCGGAAGCTTCCGTCCCAACGTCTACTACCACGAGGTCCGCATCTCGAAGTATCCCCTCTTCGATTACCCGCCCTACGAGCTCGTGCTGGCCTCCAAAATGGTCGAGGTGGTCCGTCAGCAGAAGCTCGACCTGCTTCACGTGCATTATGCAATTCCCCATGCCTCCAGCGCCTACACGGCCAAGCAGATTCTGAAGGACGGGGGCATCCACCTGCCGGTCATCACGACCCTGCACGGCACGGACATCACCCTGCTCGGAAAGGATCCGAGCTTCGAGCCGGTCATCAGCTTTGCCATCAACCAGAGCGATGCCGTGACAGCGGTGAGTTCCAGCCTGCGAAGCGACACCTACAAGCTCTTCGGCATCAACCGCGACATCGAGGTCATCCCGAACTTCATCTGCCCGGGGCACTTCGCCGGCCTCGGGTCCGAACACGACCGGTCCGAGTTCGCCACGGAAGGAGAAGCACTGGTCTGTCATGTCTCCAACTTCCGCTCGGTCAAGCGGGTGGAGGATGTCGTCCGCGCCTTCGCCCTCCTCGCGGAACAACGACCGGCCCGGTTGCTGATGGTGGGCGATGGTCCCGACCGGCCCGCCGCGGAGCGGCTGGCGCGTGACCTGGGGGTCACGGACCGAATCACATTCCTCGGCAAGCTCAAGAATCCCCTGGAGGCCCTCGCCCTCGCCGACCTGTTTCTGCTCCCGTCCGAGAGCGAGAGCTTCGGACTGGCCGCTTTGGAAGCCATGGCCTGCGGTGTGCCCGTCGTGGCCACGGAAGCCGGTGGCCTGCCCGAGGTGATCCGTCACGGAGTGAGCGGCATGCTGGCCCCGGTCGGAGACGTGGAGCGCATGGCGGACCACGCCGCCTTCCTGCTGGCTCCCGAGAACCACGAGCGGTTCCGAAAACAGGCGTTGGAACGGGCTTCCTCCTTCCACATCGACGCCATCCTGCCCCTCTACCTGGCCGCCTACGAGCGGATCCTCACCCCGCACCCCACCGCCTGATGGGCACGAACACCCGACGCAAGGACGGCCGCATTGGCGACCGCATCACCTTTGACCACAGTGAGGACGCCCTGCGCGTCGACATCCGCCAGCAGATTCCCCCGGCCCAGATGTCCCTCCTGTCCATCTGGCTCGTCGCATGGTGTGCACTGGAAGCGGCCGTGGTGTACTTCTGGACGCAGGAGCCGAACGAGGGCAACGCGTGGCTGGGATACGCCATCTACAGTGCCTTCTGGGGCTTCTTTGCCTTCCGCATCGGGAAAGTGTGGCTCTGGCGGCTTCGCGGACGCGAGGTGCTCGTGGTGGACCGCAAGGGCGTGAGCATCGCCATGGCCTTCGGCGAGCGGGGCCTGCCGGATTTCTTTGCCCACGGGACCTATTCCCTGCCGCAGCGGATCAAGGAAAACCCGCAGCAAATCCTGCGGACCTTCGAATCGGCCTTCTGGTCCCTGGGCGGCGAGACACTGCAGTTCTCCAGCGGCAAGCGCACGATGGTGCTGGGCAAACAGCTCAGTGATCGCGACGCAGACACCCTCCTCAAAATGGTGCAATCGGCCATCCGGCGGTTGTCCGCCGACTGATTTCGGACTTAACAATTCACCTATTCAGAGCGCGGATGGCCGCCGCGTACCCTTCAAGCCCGAGACCGCAGATCACGCCGCGACACACGGGACTCAACAGGCTCGTGTGCCGGAATTCCTCTCGGGCGTGGACATTGGTGATGTGGACTTCCATCACCGGGGCGGTGATGGCCGCAACCGCGTCGCGCAACGCCACTGAGGTGTGGGTGTAGCCCCCGGCATTCAGGATGATGCCGTCCGAGGCGAAGCCGACGTCGTGGAGGTGGTTGATGAGCTCGCCCTCGACGTTGGACTGGAAATGGTGCAGCTCCAGCTCCGGAAAGGTGGCGCGGAGCGTCTCCAGGTAAGACTCGAAGGACGCGTGGCCGTACTTCTCGGGCTCTCGCTGGCCGAGCAGGTTCAGGTTGGGTCCGTTGACGATGTGCAGGGCCATGGTTCGGTTCAATCGAGTGCAATTTCGTCGTGGGCGTCCACAAACAGGATGTTGCCGATGCCGTGGTGGGCCTCGAAGAGCTTGACCCCTTCGCGGCGGATGTCGGCATCGTTGAACCCGATGAAGGTCAGGTCCGCAAACTTGCTGCGCTCGTCGATCAGGGCCTCCTTCAGGTCACCGGGCATTTCCTCGACCATCTCGATGTTCTGCTCGCTCACTGGAATCCGGCCGGCCTGGATCTGGTCGCGCAGGGCCTGCTCCTTCTTGGCCCGGTCTCCGTCCCGATAGATGGAGAAGACCTGGATGTGCGATTCGCGCCAATCCGGATGCCCCTGCAGCACGTAGGCCATGAGGATCATGAGGCTGGCGTTGGCGCTGTCCTCGGGGGTGATCCAGATGTGGATTGTCCGCTTCTCGCCAAATCCCCGGAAGCTGGACCGCAACAAGCAAAGGTCGAGCTGCGAGCCGCGGAGGAGATCGTAGTTGGCAACGAGTTCCTGGGCGCTCTTGGGCTGTTCGTCGATGTACTCGAGCAGAATGGCGTTGTTGCCCTGGCCGCTGATGCCCGGGAGCTGCACGCACTGGGCAATGGCCGAAGTGTAGGACGGCGAGACGATGGTCGACATGCTCACCCGGCTCTTGACCGCCTTGCCGAGGTCGGCGAGCCCCTGCTTGGCCCGAATCGAGCTGCGGAACGTACGGGCGTCCAATCGGCCCTCGATGAGGTGGACGTAGGTTCCAAATCCCTGCCGGTGGGCCAGCCAGCGTACCATATCAAAGGCGCCCGGACGGCGGAAGGTGTCCTGGCTCACCCCAAGCACCATGGGCCGCCAGTCCTTGCGGTCGAGGTCGGCGCGGTCCCGGCGCTGGAGCGTCAGTTGCAGGTAGCGGCTCAATTGGAAGAGCATGCCGCGGAACAGCGCGACCATGCCACTGCCCCCCCGGCGGGAAAGCCCCACATAGATGATCGCCATGATGACGATGCTCCCCACCGCATAGCTGAAGTTCATGAGAAACATCAGGTAGAAGCAGGTGAAAGCCCCGATGAGACTGAGGAACCAATGCGACCGGAACGTCGGACGATAGCTCGGACTCGCGGCGAAGTGCTCGAACAGACTGACCAGGCAAATGGCGCCGTAGGTCACCATGAAGAACATGGAAATGATCTCGGCGACCGCATTGATGTCCCCGAGGGAAACGAACACGAAGCCGATGGCACAAGTGACGATGGAAGCGATGACCGGCTCATTGTCGGACTTTCGGCCCCGCTTGAGCCGGAGACCGATTGCTTTGGGGAAAATCCGGTCAACCGCCAAGGCCTGCAGGGTGCGCGGCGCAATGATCACGCTGCCCAACGCACTGGAGACGGCGGCGGCGGCCAGGCCCATCGGAATGAGGGGCGGCCAAATGGCGATGGCCTCCATGTATAGCTCGTCGGACGCCAGCTGCTCGGGGCTCGCACTGACCCAAAACTTGAGGGCCACGAGGATGTACACGATGATGCCGGCCACGGTGGCCCACAGGGTGCCCCGTGGAATGGCGGTCGCCGGATCTTTCAGGTCTCCGCTCAGGCCCAGACCCGCGGCGATGCCGGTGAAGGCCGGGAAGATGAACGTGAAAACCTCGATGAACGTGTACCGGTCGATGACCCGACCGTCGGCCGTGGTGAAGCTCGCGTCGATGGTCTTCAAAATGTCCAGTTCCGCCTGTGGTTCGCCCGTCCCGAAGAAGAAACTGATGAGCGCCAGGACCAGCACGGCCACCACGCCATAAAGGGCCTTGACCCCCACCTGCGCCCCCTTGGTCAGCATCAGGAGCGTCAAGAGCGCCATGAAGCCGTAGTTGATTTGCCACGGCTGCAACACCACGCCCTGCGTGGCCTCGAGCCAGGCGGTCAGGTCCCGCGTCGAGACGGTGAAGGCAATGATGTAGAAGGCCACGCTGATGGCCTGGCTGAGGAAAAGCGCGATGCCGATGGCCCCACCGATGGAGAGGCCGAAGGACCGGCTGATCATGTAGTACGCCCCACCCCCTTCGACCTTCTGATTGGTCGCAATCTCCGCCACGGCGAGGGCGGTCGGAATGGTCACGAGGTGGCCGAGCAGGATGATGGCCAGCGTCGACAGCAGGCCCACGTGGGCCACCGCGAAACCGAACCGGAGGAACAGGATGGCCCCCAGAATGGTCGAGATCGCCGTCATGAAGACGGCAAACGTACCCAGTCCCTTCTCCTGCATGTCTCGAAAGTAGGCCCTGTCCCCGCTTTGCCGCCGCCCCTCGGGAATGCACTATCGACACGGTTGTCCACGACCGGCCCCGCATTCTTGGCCCCATGTCGCTTCCTCTTCTTCTCCTCTCCCTTTCCCATTCCATCCCCGGCCCGCCCTTCTCATTCTGACGTGCCTGCTGGGGTGGCTTACCCCGTTGATGCTCATCGGACAAGAGTGCCCTCCTCCTGGCCCCAGGTCCAATCCGGACTCTGGGCGACGTCGGTCGATGGCACGGAATGCCCGGTCAACGTCGTGGACCTTGCCCCAGTAACCGAACAGGAATGCCGGCTCGGTGATAAAAAGAAAAGGGAGCGACTGAGCCCGGTCAGTCGGAGACCTCGAAAGTCTCGAGGATCCAGATGTCCTTGGTGATGGACTGGTTGTTCTTGAAGTAGTAGACGCCATGTTTGGCGACGGTCTTGCGGTAGACGTTGACCTCGTTGCCCACCCGGACGGTGCGCTCGATGATCAGGGCGTTGCCCTCCTCGTAGCTCCGTTCCTCGACGCCCTTCCGGATGCCCTCCTTGGCCTTGACCTCTTTGTAGTCATCGGCTTCCAGAGGTTCTCCACTGTAGAGGTCGTTGACCTTCCGTCGGGCAGTAGCGGACCGGAGCTGGGCTTCTCCAGCCGCGGCGCGCTTGGCCTGGTCGTCGGTCCGCTGGGTGTCCTTGATCTCAATCCAATTGTCGATGCGGCGAGCCTCCTCGCCCTCGCCCACCCGATCGTGGGTGCGGACCTTGCGCTGGACGGCCTCGTAGTTCATCATCCGGGCATCCACGGAGGCCTGCCGAACGTCGCGGTTGAAGTCCTCGTAGGCGCGCAGCAGGCGGTCGAGGCTGTCGACGAACGTGTCGTACCGCTTGGTTCGGTCGAGCAGCATTTCCCGGTTGTCCTGAGTCTTACGGCCGATGGTGATAAAGCGGTCACGGCGCAGGGCATTGGCCCGGGTGACCTGATCGATCTCGATCTCCTGCTGGGCTTCGACGCGGAGCTCGAGGTCAGCGATTCGCTCGTTTCGGACCAGGGCGTCATCGTACTCGTCCTCGGCCTGGCGGGCCGTGCGCTCCTGAATGTCCATCCATTGCGAACCACGACGGGCATGGCTGTTGCCGGTCCACAAGGCGTTCTGTTCCTGGTTCCGCTCGGCCATGAGCTCGACGGACTGGGCCCTCGCCCGGATTTCCGCGTCCAGTGCGTTGCGGTAGTAGGCCTCCGCGTCGTCTTCGGAGGCGCGTTGAAGTGCCAGGATGTAGTTGCTGCTGCGGTCGCGGCTCGCTTCCGTTGCGGCCCGGGCATCCTCGCGGCGGCGGGCATCCTCGGCCTCGGCGGCTTCGCGCTCCTCGGCGAGCAGGGCAGCCTGTTCCTCGGCCAGAAGGGCGGCCTCCTCCGCGGCTTGGGCAGCATCAGCGGCATCAGCTTCGAGCAAGGCCTCCGTGTCCACCTCGAGCTCACCCTCGATGTCGCCCTCCTCCATGAGGGAGGCGAGGCGGCGCAGTCGGTTGCGGGGGTAGCGCTCGGTGGGCTTCATCTCCTGGGCGGCCTCATAGGCGGCCTTGGCCGTCGTCCAGTCTTCGGCGTCAAAGGCGGCATCGCCCTCGCGGATCTTGTCCTCGTAGGCCCGGTCCAACTCGGACTCTCCTCGATCCCGGTCCCGGGCGCTGTCCTCCTCCTCGGGCTGGGTCAGGTCCACGATGCGGGCGTCGGCTTCGGCGGCGCGGTCCACGGGGTAGTCCTCCTGCGGCATCAGGTTGGCCGCATCGAGGTAGAAGCCCTTGGCCTCGGCATAGTTCTGCTTGTCGAAGCTCTTGTCGGCTCGCGTGATGAGCCGGTCGTATTCCTTCTGGCGCGCCTCTGCCTCCCGCTCTGCGGCCAACTCTGCGGCTCGGGCAGCCCGGTCATCCGATGCCGAAGTCGCCTCTTCCTCCTCTTCAGCCGCCACGTTCTCCTCGGGCTCGGCTGAGGGAATCTCGGCCAGCAACTCGCGGGGCTCGGGCTCGTCCGGTTTGATTTCCAGGGCGCCCTCTAGGGCGGTGCGGGCCGCATCCCACGATTCCCGCTTCAGCTGAATTTTGCCTTCCCGGAGCAACCGCTCGTATTCGGCGTTGGCTGCCGCCGCTTCCTCGGCCTCGGCCTGCTTCTCCGCTGCCTCCTCCATCATTGCCTCGGCACGGGCATCACCGGGAACCTCATCGAGGGCGCGCTCGAGCCAATTGATGCTCTGCTCGTACCGGCCCCGGCCGAATTCGACCTCGGCTTTGCGCATGTGCTCCTCGTAAGCGCGGTTGGTCCCGCCTCCACCGGAATCGGCCGAACCACCCGAATCTTCAGCCTCCTCCAGCGCCGAGTCGATGCGGTTCTGCATCCGGCGGGTGTAGTTCATGTCCCAATCCAGCTTCTCCTTGGACTCGTTGAACGCCACCTTTCCGATGGGTTCGTCGAGCAAGGACTCATCAAAGCCGGCCGGCACCTCGAACAGGCTCATGTCCACATTGAGGAAGAAGGGGCGCTCGCGGAAGGCTTCGGGGATGGTGGAGGTGTTGACTTCCACATTGCGCACGCTCAAATCCTCGTAGGTGAACACCAGCACATAGTCGGCACCGTGGTCCAGACTGACGGTGTATCGGCCGTTGGATAGGGTACGGACCGCATCATACGATTGGCCGTTCTGCAGCACGGACACTTCGACCCCGGACAGCTTCTGGTTGGAGTCCTTGTCGCGGACCGTGCCGTCCACCTCGATGCTGCCTTGCGAGAAGGCGGCAGAAGCGAAGAGGCTGAGGCACAGCACGCCCAGCAGCCTTCCCAGCCGAAGTGTCGGTTTCATCCCGTTCATCCTTGCTTGTGCACGCATGGCAACATCCTCGAAATAAGGCATTTCCGTCGAACCTTCGACAAGCCTCACCTTTACCTTACGCAAAAGTATGCCCACAGGATACTGGGAAACCGAACATTTGCTCCGGCCGGCGGACATCACGGTCGTCGGGGCTGGCATCGTGGGCATGTCCACCGCGCTGCAGGTCAAGCGCGCCCGACCCGAGGCTCTGGTCCGGCTGTTGGAACGCGACCCCCTCTCCTCCGGGGGCACCACACGCAATGCGGGATTCGCCTGTTTCGGAAGTGCGGGAGAATGGCTAGACGACCTCGACGCCGTCGGACCGCATGCCCTGCAAGGATTGATTCGCATGCGGGCGGAAGGTCTGGCCGAACTCATCCGACTGCTTGGCACCGAGGCGCTGGGTCTGCGCTGGACTGGAGGCTGGGAATTGCTGAACCCTTCTGAAGAAGATACCCGGCTTTTTGACCGCGTCAATGCGCAGTGGAAGACCTTGCAGGACCTCGCTGGTGACCCCTTGCGCGCCGCGCTCGGCCATCTGCACCCAGCCGCGGATTCCGGGCCCGCGCTGCAGTGGGACCGCGATCGGGCGGAGGCCCTCGGTGCTGCCTACGCGATTCACCTTCCCTGGGAGGGGATGATCCACACCGGACAGATGGTTGCGGCCTTCCACCGCGCCCTCGATGACGCGGGCGTCCAGCGCCTGCATGGCGTCGAGGTGAAGGGGGTGTCTCCTTCCCCCAATGGATGGACGATGGACACGAATGCCGGCGACCTCGAAAGCCAACGGATTGGCCTCTGCACCAACGGGCTGGCGGCCCAGTTGGACGGCGGCCTCGACGTGAAGCCAGTCCCCAACCGGGTTCTCGTTCTCCGCGTGGCTTCAGGCGCCCTGCCCGAGGGCACCTACCACATCGACCGCGGCTACCTCTATATGCGGACGCTCGATGACCGGCATGTCCTCTTTGGAGGCGGACGCCATTGGGGATTCGAGCTCCCGCTCCCCCCGGCACGGGATCAAGCCACCGAGGCGCAATGGGACGACCGGTTGCTGGCCGTTTCGAGGCAATGGATCCAATCGGAAGCGGTGACCCACCGGTGGACGGGTTGGCTGGGCGTGGGGCCGGACCGGCGCCCCCTCATCGGAGAAAGCCAACCGGGACTGCACCATGCCGTGCGCATGGGGGGCATGGGGGTGGCCATTGGAGCCCGTGTCGGCCGCGAATTGGCCACGAATCTGCTGGAAGCGTAACCCGAACCGTCTTCCCCCCGTATGGAGCGTGAACACCACATCATGTTCTCCATGTTCTCCACCCTCCCCTCGGACTGCCAGCGCACCCTGCGTGCTGCTTTGGCCCTGCTGCTTGCCAGCACTTCTTTCCTCGGCCACCGCGCCTTTGGACAGGCTTCCACGACCGGTCAGCCGGCCGCGATTCACGCGGGATGGCAAGCTGGCCCCACGACGCTCCACTCCGAGCGGACCATGGCCTACGGAGCCCATCACCTGGGCAACACCGGCTTCGGTCAGGCTGTGACCGTCCAAGCCCGTTGGAACGGACCGTGGGAAATTGAATTCCAGGGGGGCCGGAGCCAGATCATCACCGACGACGGCTACATCAATGGATTGCAGACCGAAGTCCAGTCCGCCGCCGTGATGTTCAACTATTCGCTCGCCACGAACGAAACCCAGAAGGCCGCCACCCGGAACGCCCGCATCACTCAAGGATTCCAACCCTTCGTCGGGGTGGGCATCGCCCATGTGGACCACCTCATGAAACAGGACCTCGAGGATGCCCTCGGCCGCACGTACCACCTGTGGTCCGACGGCACCCTGCGGGACATCGATGAGGCGGGTGATCACGATGGCAATGCCACCATCCTCCGCCGGGACTACACCTATGAGAGTGATCTCGCCGAGATCGAGGGAACCCAAGGAACGGGACGCAGTGTCGCCATTCCCGCGCAGATTGGCGTCCGGATGGACATCAGCCCGCGCGTCCGCATGCGGATGGGCGTCGCCGGATGGCTCGGCCTCTCCGATGCGATTGACCATCAGGAATCCGGACAAATCCTGTCCGGGGATGCCCTCGCCAGCGGCTTCTTCGGTCTGGGCATCCGCCTGGGTAAACTCGGAAAGAAGGTGGCCCCGCCCCCGGTGGTTCCCGGATTGACTTCCGTGGATGCCGCCCTGCTCGCCGAAATGGACACGGACGGAGACGGCGTGGACAACCTGCGCGACCGCTGCCCCGGCAGCCCGGTGGGTGTCGAGGTCGATGCCGACGGTTGCCCGGTCGATTCCGACGGAGACGGCTATGCCGATTACCGTGATGAGGAACCCCATTCCCGCCACACCCGCGTCGATGGACGCGGCGTGGTCATCGATCCTCTCCAGCCCATGACGGCCGATTGGGACACCGTCCGCGGTCAAGTGGCCTCCGACCTCACGAATTGGAGTGGCTACACGCTGCGCGTGCCGAAGCCGGAAGAAGGCTGGACCAATGCGGAGCAGCAGACCCTGCTCGCCTTCACCCACCTGAAGGAGACCTCCGAGGCGATCGAAGTCCAGGTGGGAGACGACCCGGACGAAGTGGACGAGGCTGCCCAGACGCTCACCGAGCAGGGCTTGGAGCCGGAAATCATCGAGCCCGTCGAGGCCGCTTCGACCGAGGCCGTGGCGGAAGTGGAGGAGCCTGTGGCTGCTCCCGTGGCCAACGCCAACTCCACCGCGCACTACCGGGTCCAGCTCGGCGCGTTCCGCGCTCCGGCCGAAGAAGAACTTGACATGCTGTTTGCCGGCATTGATGTCGTGCGATTCCGAGGAGAGGACGGCCTGACCCGTGTGGTCAGCCGGGCCTTCACCGACCGCGAGGAAGCCGACCAGCACAAGGCCGAGATGGAAGCCCGCGGGTTCATCGGGGCCTTCCTGACGACCTATGCCGATGGTGCCCCCGCCCGAGACAATGTCACGGAGACGAGCCACGAAGTCGACACCCCGCAGTTCGATGCCGACAAGGTGAACTTCCGCATCCAGCTGGGCGCGCTGAAGGACCAGGTCTCCACCGAGGCCCTCAACGCCTTCCTCGCCGTGGGAGAGGTCGAGCACCGTACCGCGCCAGGATGGCACCGCTACCTCCAGGGACAATACGGCTCCGTGGAAGAGGCCCGGATCGCCCTGCCGCAGATGCAGGCGGCCGGATTCCCAGATGCCTTTGTGGTCGGCGAAGTGGCCGGGCGCATTGTGCCGGTGGCCGAGGCCCTGATCCTGCTCGAAGACTGATTCAAGGCCCTCATTCGGCCGCGGCGGCCGCCCCGTCCTCGCCCTTCACGGCCTGGGCGAGGGCGGCCGCAACGCGCATGCCATCCATGGCCGCCGACAGGATGCCGCCGGCGTATCCGGCGCCTTCCCCGCAGGGATAGAGTCCCTCCGCGCCCGGCATCGTGCACGCCTTGGGATCCCGGACCATGCGTACCGGACTCGAGGTCCGGCTTTCCGGGGCCACGACGATGGCCTCTTCGTGGAGGTATCCCGGCATCTTCCGCTCGAAGTCCAGGATGCCGGCGATGAGCCGGTCCACCACGAAGCCGGGGAGCACCTTGGTGAGGTCCACCGACTTCAAACCGGCGAGGTAACTGCAATTCGGGAGGTCCTTGGAGACCCGGCGCCGGACGAAATCCGTCAGCCGCTGGGCCGGCGCGACTTGACCGCCTCCTCCCGCCTGGTGGCAGGCCTGTTCGACCGCCCGCTGGAACGCCACGCCCCCGAGAGGGCCTTCATGTCCCGCGGCATCGAGGTCTGCGGCTTCGATGGTCGTGACGATGCCGCTGTTGGCCCAGGCATTGTTCCGCTTGGAGGGACTCCATCCATTGGTCACGATTTCTCCGTCCTCCGTCGCGCAGGGAGCAATGACGCCGCCCGGGCACATGCAGAAGGAGAAGACACCCCCGCCTTCGACCTGGGTCACGAGCGAGTAGGCCGCGGGTGGCAAGTCCCGGGAGGCGGCGGCTTCCTGACCGGCGAGCCGATACTGTCGGCGGTCCACCCAAGTCTGCGGATGCTCGATGCGGACCCCGAGGGCAAAGGGCTTGCGCTCGATGGCGAGATGCGCCTCCGCCATCCATTGGAACACATCCCGTGCTCCATGGCCTGTGGCGAGCACAACAGCGTTTCCTGAAAGATCCCCATCCGACGTCCGAACCCCTGTGACCCGGCCTTCCTCTGCGCGAAGCACGCCGTCCACCCGGACCCCGAAACGGACCTCGCCCCCGCAAGACTCAATGCGATGCCGCATGGCCTCGATGATGCCCGGAAGCTTGTTGGTTCCGATGTGGGGATGGGTATCCACGAGGATGTCGGGGTCGGCCCCGTGTTCTACGAACCAACCGAGTGCCTTGTGCCAATCCCCCCGCTTCTTGGCCCGTGTGTACAGCTTGCCATCCGAATAGGTCCCGGCGCCCCCTTCCCCGAAACAATAGTTGGATTCCGGATCGACCCGGCCCTCCCGGATGAGGGCCACCAGGTCCCGACGGCGCTCCCGGATGGCCTTGCCCCGTTCGACCACCACAGGCTTCAGCCCCAACTCGATCAGGCGAAGCGCACAGAACAAGCCGGCCGGACCGGCGCCCACGACGATGACTTCGGGTGCATCCCCCACCGACTGCCAGTCGCCCTGGACCCTGGGGACCGCATTCAGGCCGAGGCCCACCCTCAGCTCCACGGTGGCGGGATGGCGGCGGGCATCCAGGCTCCGACGCAGGACAACCCAGTCACCCGGATCGCTCACCTGCTTCCTCAGGGCACGCTCAATGGCCTCCCGATTCCGCGCCCGTCCCGGAGGCAGGCGGAGTAGAATCTCCTCGCGTGGCCGAGCCGGCCCATCGGATGCAGGACGATTGTTCATTTCCACCGGCAAATTACATCCCGGCCCCTGCGGGGGCACCTCGGTGCGGCGGTAGATTTGGGACATGTCGACCCCCGACATTCCCGCGCTGCAGATCCAAGACCGTGGCCTCGACACCGACCGCATGGTCGGGTTGCTCGACCACCTTCTGCTCCCCCGGCTCATCGAAGAGAAAATGCTCAGCCTGCTGAGGCAAGGCCGCATCAGCAAATGGTTCAGCGGCATGGGCCAGGAGGCCATCTCCGTCGGGTGCACGGCCGCCCTCGAGGCCGACGAATTCATCCTCCCGATGCACCGCAACCTCGGCGTGTTCACCACCCGGGGCATCGAACTTGCCCAACTGTTTGCCCAATTCCAGGGCAAGGCCTCCGGCTTCACCCAGGGACACGACCGGAGCTTTCACTTCGGGAGCATGCCCCATCACATCGTGGGCATGATCAGCCACCTTGGGCCGCAGCTCGGCATCGCCGATGGCATCGCCCTCGCCGCCAAACTCGGCGACACCGGCAAGGCCACCCTCGTCTTCACTGGAGACGGCGCCACGAGCGAAGGCGACTTTCACGAAGCCCTCAATGTCGCGGCCGTCTGGCAATTGCCCGTGCTGTTCTGCATCGAGAGCAACCACTGGGGGCTGTCCACCCCGAGCAGCCAACAATTCCGCTGTGCCCACTTCACCGACAAGGCGGCCGGCTACGGCATCCCGGAAGAAGACGCGATTCGCGTCAACGGCAACGACGTCCTCGCGGTCTACGAGGCCGTCTCCCTGGCGGCCGCGTCTGTCCGGGAACGCCCGCGGCCCATCCTGCTCGAGTTTGAGACGTTCCGTCGCCGGGGTCATGAAGAGGCCAGTGGAACCAAGTATTACCCGGAAGGCCTGATTGAGGCGTGGGAGCAAAACGACCCGATTGACCGGTATGTCGATTTCCTGATGGAGCAGGGCCACCTCGACGCCGACCGGCTCGAGGCCATGAAGGCGGCCCACAAGGCGGCCATCGCCGAGGCCCTCCGGACCGCCGAATCGGAGCCGGAGGTCGAGGCCGATCGGGAGGCCGAACTCGACCGCCTCTTCCGGCAGGAAACGGTCGTGCTGCGGGCGCCGGGGTCCGAAACCCGGGAGATGCGCTTCATCGATGCCGTATCCGACGGATTGGGGCTCGCCATGGAGCGCCACCCCAATCTCGTCCTCATGGGCCAGGACATCGGCGACTACGGAGGCGTCTTCAAGGTGACGGATGGATTCGTCGACCGCTTCGGTCATGGCCGCGTGCGCAACACGCCTCTGTGCGAGAGCGCCATCGTCGGCACCGCCCTCGGACTGTCCATCGCCGGGTCCAAGGCCATGGTCGAGATGCAGTTCGCCGACTTCGTGACCTGCGGGTTCAACCAGATCGTCAACAACCTCGCCAAGCTCCATTGGCGCTGGGGTCAGAACGCGGATGTGGTCGTGCGCATGCCGACCGGTGCTGGCGTCGCGGCCGGTCCGTTCCACAGCCAATCGAATGAAGCCTGGTTCTTCCATGTTCCCGGCCTCATGATCGCCTATCCCGCCTTTCCCGAGGACGCCAAGGGCTTGCTCGCCCGGGCCATCGACACGCCGAACCCCGTGCTCTTCTTCGAGCATAAGGCCCTGTATCGGAGCCTGACCGCCGACGTCCCCACCAACGACTACAGCCAGGATTTCGGCCAATCCCGCCTGATCGGCGAGGCCCGGGACGCCGTCATCGTGACCTATGGTATGGGCGTGCATTGGGGCCTCGAGGAAGCCGAACGCCGGCGCGAGGCCGACGGGACGGAAATCGGCGTGCTCGACCTCCGGACCCTTGCTCCCCTCGATTGGGAAAGGGTGTATGCCGCGGCCCGTCAGGCCGGACGCATCCTCGTGCTGCATGAGGACAACCTCACGGGAGGCATCGGAGCCGAGCTTGCGGCGCGCATCCAGTCCGAGTGTTTCGAACAGCTCGACGCCCCGGTCCAACGGGTGGCGTCGATGGATACACCCATCCCCTTTGCCCCGACGCTCGAGGCCGCCTACCTCGGAAATGCCGACCTCCAAGAGGTGCTGGACGCCCTGCTCGGGTACTGAGTCAATTGTCCACACATTGCCCACAACCGGCTGGGCATCAGCCCTCTCCGACTACCTTGAAGGCATGCCGGAAGTGATGGAAATCCAACGTGCGGTTCGGGTCATGCTCCTCGATGTAATGGAACAATGCGCCCGTCATGTGGATTCCTGTCCGCAGGGACGGCACCGATTTGAGCGCATCGCCTCGGCGGCCCATGACTGCCTGGTCGAATTCGAGTCCATGGCCTCCAAAGCCTCGGGATCGGGACTGTCCCACCGCGGCCTGTACTCCAAGGCGCAGGACCGAGTCTTAGACTGGTTGCTGGAAATGCAGCACATCCGCCGGGAGTACCCGCTTGAACGCACCTTGGACACTGTGTCCGATTGGTCGGGGCCTGAATGGTCCAATCACTACGGGCAGGCCGACGTCGCCTGAGCCGATTGGATCACCGGCGTCGCAGCACCTGCTGCGGATTGTTGATGGCGTTTTCGATGGTCTTGATGTCCGCTTTCAACATGCCCTTCTTGTCCAGACGCTTGGCCTGCGCGATGAGGGCCCGGGCTTCCTTGGTCCGGCGCTTGGAGCTCTGGATTGCGGCGAGATTGAGCATGACCGCCGCCTTCTCTTCGTCCCGCTTCATTCCGATGTCGAGGGCGTGACGGAAGGCCTTCTCCGCTTCCGACAGGCTGGACTCGAGCAACAGGTTGCCCTTGAGGAACCAGTACTGGCCGCGGCTGCTCTTCCAGAGGTGCTTGGGGTTGATGCCATCGAGAATGGCGCGGGCCTTGTCGAGCTTCTGCTGCTGGATCCGGAAGGCGACCAGGATCATCCGGATGCTGCGGAGGGCGGTGACGCCGAGGATCAACCCGATCAGGGTCATGCCGATTCCGCTTCCGATGTAGCCCGTGGAGTAGAGCTGGACGGCATACGCCAAGGCCCCTCCTGCGAGGGCGAACTTCAGGATCCGGGTGTCGAAGGGGATGGTCATGGGCAAAGGGACGGCGTTGGCATTCGTGCGGACCGACCGCGCGAAACTAACGAGTCCGAGGGAGAGATGAACTAAATTTGCCTGCAGTCTAGCGCATCCACCGCCCATCATGAATCTCATTCGCTTCCGCGTGATCATCGACATCGAGGAGGACGTCTTCCGGGACATCCTCATCGGCCGGACCGCCTCGCTCGAGGACTTCCACCGGGGCATCCTGGCGGCCTTTGATTTCGGTGAGGGCGAAATGGCCTCGTTCTTCCAGTCGGACGAGCACTGGGGCCGCGGCCGGGAGGTCCCCCTGATGGACATGGGCATGGATGACATGGGCAACGCCTACCCTTCCATGCGCACGACCGCCATCGAGGAAATTGCCTCCAAAGCGAACGACCGCATGGTCTACGTGTACGACTTCCTTCGCATGTGGTGCTTCTACGTGGAGGTGATCGGCGTCGAAGAAGGCGACACCCCGGAATTCCCCCTGCTCGCCCAGGAATTCGGCGAGGCTCCAGACCAGTTCAGCAAGGAGGTCGACCTGGGCATGGAGCTCGACGAACCGGAGGAGGAGGACAAGGGCCCGCTCAAGACCGGAGACCCCGAACTCGACGCCTATCTCGCCGGTGAGGAGGACGAGGAGGATTCCGGACCGAGCTTCACCTCCCTCGACGACCTCGACGACGCGGCCTATTGAGTTGGATGGCCTCCATTCCGAGGAGGGCGGAGGCCCCGTTGCTCATCACCGTGGTGGGTCCCACCGCCATTGGCAAGACCAGCCTCGCCATCCGCATCGCCCAGGCAATCGGAGCCGAAATCCTCTCCTCGGACAGCCGCCAGTTCTACCGGGAAATCCCCATCGGAACGGCCCAGCCCACCGCCGAGGAACGTGCCGCCGCTCCCCATCACTTCATTGACTTCCTGTCCGTCACTGACGACTACAGCAGTGGCCGCTTCGAATCCGATGCGGTGGCGTGGCTCAACGGCCACTTCGAAGCGCGCCGCGCCGCCGGACTGCCGGAAGTGGCCGTCATGGCTGGAGGCAGTGGCCTCTATGTGCAATCGGTCCATTCGGGTCTGGACGACATTCCATCCGATCCGGGGGTCCGTGCGGAGCTCAATGCCGTGCACGCAGCAGAAGGGCTGATCCCCCTGCTCGCCGAGCTCGAGCGCCTCGATCCCGAGCACCATGCGGCCGTAGACCGGGCCAATCCCCACCGTGTGATCCGCGCCCTCGAAGTCTGCCGCTGCACGGGCCAACCCTACAGCGCGTTGCGCCGGACTCAGGCGAAACAGAAGACGGTCCATCCGGGCGGTTGGGCCCGGCACGACCGGCGCCCCTGGGACACCCTGACCCTTGGCATTGGCGCCCCGCGCCAGCTGTTGCACGACCGCATTGACCAGCGGACCCACCTCATGATGGAGCAGGGTTGGCTCGCCGAGGCGGAGGCCGTCCTCCCCCACCGGGAATGCAATGCGCTGAAAACCGTGGGGTACCCTCAACTGTTTGATGTGCTCGAAGGCCACATGGACATCGACACCGCCATCCGCAAGATCCAGGAAGCCACGCGCCAATTCGCCCGGCGCCAGCTCACCTGGTTCCACCGCCAGCCCGACGTCCATTGGGTGGATGCCCGCCGTCCTGATGACGGTGTGGCCCTCGTCGACCATTTCCTCCGCCATGGCCTCCTCTGAATCCAAAGGGGGGCGGCCGTTCAAGCCGGTGCGTTCGCGCAGCGTGGCCTTGGATGCCCAGTCGGCCGAGGACCTTGGGTTCGATGAAATCCGGGAGCGCCTGTCCGGCCTCTGCAAGACGGAAAGTGCCCAGCGCCGGGCCCGTGATTTGGCGCCCAGCACCCACCGTCCGACCGTGATGGAGGCCCTCGACTCGACCGACGAATTGCGCAGGATCCGGGTCGAAGGCCACAGTTTTCCCACTCTGGTCTTCGAGGAAATCAAGGGAGAAATCAAACTGTTGGAAGTCTCCGGCTCGGCCCTCACCGAGTCCGGGTTCATGCGCGTGCTGCAGTGCACCCGGCTCGTCAATGACATCATCGGCGCGTTAAACGGCCGCGAGCGGGCCTTCCCTCGACTGTGCGGGATGCTCGGCACGGTCCAGGAAAACACGGAGATCGTCAAGGAGATCGAAGCCGTCTTCGACCCGAAGGGCGGGGTGCGCAACAACGCCTCGGCCGAGCTCGGTCGCATCCGGATTGACATGCAAACCGCCCGTCGTCAGGTCAACCGACTCTTCGACAAGGCGATGCGCAGCTGCGCCAAACAAGGCTGGCTGGCCGACACGGAAGAAGGCTACCTCAATGGCCGTCGGGTTCTGGCCATTGCCAGCACCCACAAGCGCAAGGTCCGGGGCACGGCCTTGGGCACATCCAAGACCGGATCGGTGACCTTCATCGAACCCTCCGAATGCCAACAGGTCAACCACGAGCTGGAGATGCTCCGGGACGATGAGCGCAAGGAAATCGTGCGCATCCTGCGTGCGCTGACACAGCGCATTCGGAAGCACACACCGCTCATCAAAGCCCAGCAACGGCTGCTGGTCAAGCTCGACTTCCTGCAAGCCAAGGTTAAGCTCGCACTCGATATGGACGGGTCTAGACCCCACATTGTCAAGGAGTTGCGCATTGAACTCCTCCAGGCTCACCACCCCTTGCTGCTGCTCGCCCACCGGAGCAAGGGACTGCCCATCCAAGCGCAGAACCTGACCCTCCACCCGGCCCGGCGAATGCTCGTCATCAGCGGGCCGAATGCAGGGGGCAAGTCCATTGCCCTGAAGATGGTCGGCCTCATCCAGGCCATGGTCCAGAGCGGATTGCTCGTCCCGGTCCACCCCAACAGTGCGATGGGCCTTTTCAAACAGATCCTGACCGACATCGGGGACAACCAGAGCATCGAGAATCAACTGTCCACGTACAGCTATCGGCTCAAGCGGATGAAGGGCTTTCTCGATGAGGCCGGTCGGAACACGCTGCTGCTGCTCGACGAATTCGGCACGGGCAGTGACCCTGAACTGGGCGGTGCCCTGGCCGAAGTGTTCTTCGAGGATCTCTATGCCAAAGGCGTCTTCGGGGTCATCACCACCCACTACGCCAACATCAAGACCCGCGCGACCGACATGCCCGAGGCCATCAACGGCAGCATGCTGTTCGATGGGGAGACCCTATCCCCCACCTACCAGCTCGACCTCGGCCAGCCCGGCAGCTCCTTCACCTTCGAGGTGGCCGAGCTCAACGGGATTGAAAAGGGACTCATCCGGCGCGCCAAAGGCAAACTGGACCCCCGCAAGGTGAAATTGGACGGCCTCATCGCTGGACTGCAGAAAGAGAAGTCTCGCCACGCCCGGATGGTCGACCGCCAACTGAAGGCCGAGCACGAGGCGGACGAGGCCCGGCGGGAATACGAGCGCAAGGCCTCCCGCCTCGACGAACGGCAGGACGCCGTCCAACAGGTCGGCCAAGAGCAGAACGCCGCCCTGTTGCGCGGCCGGAAGCTGCTCCAGTTCATCGACCGCTTCAAGCCGGGACAGGCCAACAAGGGACTGCTGGAGGACATCCGGAAGTACCTTTCGGTCGAGGCCACGAAAAAGGCAGAAAAAGCCGAAGCTGCAGCCAGGAAGAAGGCGGCCAAGGACAGCCGTCGCAAGTCGGCACGGACCAAACAGAACCTGGACCGCATCCGCGTGGGCAGCACGGTCCGCCTCAAGGAGGGACGCCAGCGGGGCGAAGTGCTCGAGTTGAAGGGCAAGCGGGCGACCGTCGCCTTTGGCGAGTTCAGAACCCGGGTGGAATTGGCCGACCTCGTCTGGGTCCGCTGAGCCTCAGTCGAGGAGGACCCGACGCGTCAACTGGGCGCCATCGGGAAGGGACACCGTCAACAGCATCCAGCCACGGGGCAAATCCGACACATCGAGGACAGCGGCCCCGCCCCACCAGGATTCGGTGGCGATGATGCGGCCCGTCGCATCCCGCAAGGTCACGAGCGCGGCCTCCGCCCATCCATTGGCCATCAACCGGAGATGCAACCGGTCGCTTGCGGGATTGGGCATGAGCCGAAGCTCGCGCTCCAACTGAAGCTGGGCCACGTCGGCGATCTCCTCGCAGGCCTGGTCCGGTCCGCAGGGCACGGCCGCTTCGAAATCCGGGTAGGCCCCGTGCAGGACCGTCTGCCCGGTGTTCTCCGGATCGAGCCAGAGCTCCAGCTTTTCGTCCGCGGGGTTCGGGTTGTCGTCCCAATGAAACGACATCTTGCCGTAGTAGTCGGGCTGGTTCGGGCCGGTGCCCGCTCCTGCGCCACCGTTGGTGCAGGCGGACAAGCCAGCCGACAGGGTGCCGATGGACAGCCCCTCTTCATTGAACAGGTGGGAACCGGAAGATCCGCCCTCGGTCACGCCGTGCTCGGTCACGGTCTCCACCCAGTAGACCCGCCAGTGGGAACCGAAGTCGCCCAGGCTGATGCTGGAAGTGTTCTGCGCGTAGGTGCTGATCTTCTTGACGTCTCCTGAGGGATGGTGAATGCCGACGCCCTCACCGGAACCAGATCCACTGGCGTCCCATCCCGCGAAATACACAGGCCAACTCGTCGGAATGGCATCCTCCACCTCGACGAGAAGGAAGTCGGAGCCCTGAAAGTTGCTGCCCTGGATGTCGTCGGAATCCGCGAGGCGGATGACCCCGGTCCGGCGGCGGTTGAGCAGGCCATTGCCTTCGCCGCACTCCGGACGCTCGTAGTTGTAGTAGACCTTGAGCAGGGCGAAGTCATCGTCGTCCGCATTGCTCGCGCAGTGCAAGGCCGTGAGCATATACTGGCGGCAATCGAGGGCCGTCGTGTTGACCATGGCGCCCGAGCACAGATAGGACCCGCCATTTTCGATGATGGAGAGGCGTACGGTGGCATCGCGTTGGCACTCCCACCCCTGGATCTCCGGGCAGGCCACATCCACCTCGCACGGCTGGCTGCCGCCCCGTGCCCCGTCGACATCACGGAACAGGGCTGCAGCCCCCTCGATGTGCAGGCGCACCGCACCGGACAGTTCCGCCGGCACTTGCAGGCGCAAAACGGCCCACTCCCCGGGCACATCGCCGGTCGCGATCCGGCCGTGATCATCGTTGTCGCGGAAGTCATAAGGCCCCTCCTGCCACGTGCCCTCCACATCGGTCACCCACAGCTCCGCACCGGCTGGCAGATGAAAATCATCGAAGTGGAGCGCGACACCTTGGGCGCGGTCCACATGCACGGCCGCGATGTGCTGGGTGACGCCACCCTCGGGCGACAGATCCACGGCGTTTTCCTGGACCACCCCGTACAGGTGCTTGCCCCATTCAGCGGCTTCCTTGTCCGCCCGCAACCAGGCGGCCTCCACATCGAGAGCCAGCAACTCGATCGCGCTTCCGGTCAGGCCGAGCAACGACGCCGGACACGGACGGGAATCGGTCTGGGCCGACAGGGAAAGGGAAACGAACAGAAGATAGACGGCCGGCAGACCGAAGTGGAGGACGGTTCTCATGGATATGCAGGTTTTCCCGAGTCGGGCAGGACCTGCAAGGTAAGGCCTGACCCCGCCCATTTTTTTGGGAATTGGGGGGCGAATCCCGGGATGGGCGCGGGAAGGCTCCCCCTATCTTTCGAGCATGACCCAGTCCCGACGACTCTTCCGCGTGCCCACCGTCCTGGTCCTTGCCGTCCTGATGGCATGCCCCTTTGCCGGGCAGGCACAGGAATCGGTTCAGGAGCAAGGCGAGAAGTTCAACACCCTGCTCTACTACATGAACCGCATGTACGTGGACAGCGTGGATCTACACGGACTCGTGGAAACGGCGATTCGCGGCATGCTCGAGGAGCTCGATCCGCATTCCGTCTACATCCCGGCCGAAGACCTCCAGCAGGCCGATGAGCCTCTGAACGGGAAGTTCGAAGGCATTGGCGTCCGGTTCAACATCATGAAGGACACCATCATGGTGGTCTCCACCATCGCCGGTGGCCCCAGCGAAAAGCTGGGCATCATGTCGGGCGACCGCATCGTGGAGGTGGACGGCGAGACCGTGGCGGGAATCGGAATCCGCAACAAGGGCGTGATGGACCGGCTCAAGGGCCCCAAAGGCACGCATGTGGATGTGGGCATCCGCCGCGGCAAGGCCAAGGAGCTCATCCACTTCGACATCGAGCGCGACAAAATTCCGATCTACTCCGTGGACGCCAGCTACATGGTGGACGACCGCATCGGGTACATCAAGGTCAACCGGTTCTCGAAGGAGACCATGGGGGAGCTGCACGACGCCTTGGACAAACTGAAAGGGGATGGCATGAAGGATCTCGTCCTTGACTTGCAAGGCAATGGGGGCGGCATGCTCAACACCGCCATCGCCATGGGCGACGAGTTCCTCGCCGATGATCGCCTAATCGTCTACACCGACGGACGCTCCTTCCCCCGCGAGGACCGCCTCTCCGACACGGAAGGCCGCTTCGAGAAAGGGCGGCTGGTCGTGCTCGTGGACGAGTCCAGTGCGAGCGCCAGCGAAATCGTCAGCGGCGCGGTCCAGGATTGGGACCGCGGACTCATCGTCGGCCGTCGCACCTTCGGCAAGGGATTGGTCCAGCGCCCCGTGCGCCTGCCCGATGGCAGTGCGGTCCGACTCACGGTCCAACAGTACTTCACCCCGTCCGGGCGTTGCATCCAGAAGCCCTATGACGAAGGGGTAGACGCCTATCGCCGCGAGAAATACGAGCGCTTCGAAAAAGGCGAACTGATGTCCCTCGACAGCCTAGACCTGCCAGACAGCCTGCGGTACAAGACGCTGCAGCTCGGGCGAACCGTCTACGGCGGTGGCGGCATCCTCCCCGACGTCTTCGTCCCGATCGACACGAGCCTAAACAGCACCTATTTCACCGACTTGCTCCGGAAAGGGTTGTTCAACCGGTCCGTCCTCGAGTACGTGGACGCCAACCGAGCCCGACTCGAAACGCTGTATGCCGACCGCAACGCCTTTGTCTCGAACACCGCCCTCGAGCAGGAACTCCTCGATGGGCTGGTGGCCCTCGGTGAATCCGAAGAGGTGGCTTTCGTGGAGGAGGATTGGAACACCAGCCTGCCCGCCATCGAGTTGCGCCTGAAGGCCATTCTCGCCCGGACCCTGTTCGACACGACAGCCTTCTACGAGGTATTCAACCCCATCAACCCCATCTACAACCGGGGCATCGAGGTACTTCGGGACGGGACCTACAAGGCGAGTGGCGTCACCCATCGGTAATCCACGCCCTCCTGCGGAAGAACCCGGCCCTCCAAACCCAGTCGACCCCACTCCTGAATTAATTTTACCCGATACGATCCAAACCCATGAACATCGCACGTTCCCTTTCCCTGTTTGCCCTGCCCCTCCTGCTTGTCGCCTGCGCTGGCGGTGCCGAAGAAGGAGATTCCGTGGGCTACACCGAAATGTCCGAGACCGAGGCCGCTGCCCAGAAGGAAGCCGCCGAAGCCGACAAGAAAATGGACCCCGCCCGCGACGCCGCGAAGCCGGAAGCCGCAGCACCGACCGGTCCCACCACCTCGATCACCTTCGCCGAGAACAGCTGGGACTTCGGCACCATTGACGAGGGGGATGTCGTGACCCACGTCTTCAAGTTCACCAACACCGGTGATGAGCCTCTCATCCTCGACCGCTGCAAGGGATCCTGTGGATGCACGGTGCCTCAGTGCCCGAAGGAGCCAATCGCACCGGGTGCCGAAGGAGAGATTGAAGTCAAATTCAACTCGAAGGGCAAGAAGAACAAGCAGACCAAGACGGTCACCATTAACGCCAACACGATGCCCGAGCAGACGCGGATCACCATTTCCGCCAACGTGACCCCTGCTCCCGCAGACGGCGCCGGAAAATGATCCTGAATTGCATACCATGAAAAAAGGCCCTCTTCGGAGGGCCTTTTTCGTTGGGGGTCATGCACTCGATGGCCTCACTGGAGCAGGCGGTCGATGGCGTCCGCCAACTTGCGGTCGCGCTCGGTCACCACATGGCCCATGTCATGGGTATTCAGCTCGATGCGGACGTAGCTGTACTCGTTGTGGAAGACCGGGTGATGGCCCTGCTGCTCGGCGAGGAATGCGACCCGCGTCATAAAGGTGAAGGCCTCTCCGAAATCCTTGAATCGGAACTCCCTGACGAGGCGATTGTCCTTTTCCATCCACATGGCGACGTGCTTTCTGCTGTGAAGGTAGCCCCGGGGGTGGGAATTCGCCCGGCGGCCCCCAACTTCGCGTCCATGGATTCTCGTCCGCCTTCTCCCCGGCCCATCGCCTTCGCCCCTCCCCTCATCGACGAGGCGGCCATCCAGGCTGTGGAACGCGTCCTTCGGTCCGGCTGGATCACCACGGGACCAGAGACGGCCGCCTTCGAGGAGGAATTGGCGGCATTCTGCGGCGTCCCCAAGGTCGTCTGCGGTGGTTCTTGGACCGGCCTCGCCGGGGTCATCCTCGACTGGTTCGGCGTGGGGCCGGGCGATGAGGTGATTCTCCCCTCCTACACCTACTGCGCCACGGCGAACGTCGTCCTCCACCGCGGGGCAGAACCCGTCCTGGTCGACCTCCCGGACCCGGAGGAAGAGGACGGCTTCAACCTGACCTGGGCCGCCATCGAGCCGCACCTGACTACCCGAACCAAAGTGGTCATGCCGGTGGACGTCGGCGGATGGCCGGTGGCTCTGACCGGATGGAAGGACCGCTTGACGGTCTGGGCGCAGGAGCATGGCTTCGAGGCCAGCCACCCCACTCAAGAGCGGCTAGGACGCCCACTCTTGCTGCTCGACGCCGCCCATTCACTGGGCGCAACGCTGGGCGGACAGCCGGTGGCCCCGATGTCCGACATCGCCGTCTACTCCTTTCACGCCGTCAAGAACCTGACCACCGCGGAAGGCGGGGCGGCCGCTTTGGCCCTTCCGCCGTCCTTCGAGGCCGACGAGGTCCACCGGACCCTGCGCACCCTCTGTCTCCACGGCCAGAGCAAGGATGCCGCCACAAAATTCAATTCCTCTGGGCGTGCGGCCTGGCGGTACGATGTGACCACGGCAGGGTTTAAATGCAACATGACCGACATCCAGGCGGCCCTCGGCCGTTCGGGGTTGAACCGCTATCCAGCAGATCTCGAGTGGCGCCATGCCCTGTGCGACCGATACGATGCTGGCTTCGCGGGATGGGACGCCGCCTGCCTGCCGAGGCGAACCGATGCCAGCCGCCGCGGGGCCGACCATCTGTACCTGCTGCGCCTGCCCCGGTTGGATGAAGCCGGACGGGACGCGCTGATCGATCGTCTCTCCGCAGAAGGCGTGGCAACCAACGTGCACTTCCAGCCGCTTCCCCTGCTCACGGTCCACGCAGAACGCGGGGAACGGATCGAAGACCACCCGAATGCCCACAGGGCCTATGCGTACGAGATCAGCCTTCCCGTGCACATGCATCTGACGCTCGATGATGTGGACCGGGTCGTGGCTGCGGTCCGACAGGGACATGACGCCATCCTGAACGACGGTCCAGCTCAATGAAGCGGAGTCTGGATTTCCTGATGGCCTTGGCCCTGCTCCTCCTTCTGGGGATTCCCCTGCTTCTTGTGGGCCTGGTCATCCTCCTGCGCGAAGGCCGGCCGGTGCTCTTCGCCCAGGAGAGGGTGGGCCGCAATGGGCGGAGGTTCCGCATCCTCAAGTTCAGGACGATGGCCGTGGCCCAGGCGCTTTCTCCAGAGATCACCGCCGGGGAAACGGACCACCGAATCACCGCCACCGGCCGATTCCTGCGCCGGAGGCGCCTCGATGAATTTCCGCAGCTGTTCAACGTGCTTGTCGGCCACATGAGCCTCGTGGGGCCCCGCCCCGAAGTGCCCAACTACGTGGACCTCGAGGACCCTCGTTGGAAGGTGGTCCTCTCCGTCCGTCCGGGCATCACCGGACCGGACTCTCTCGCCTTCCGCAATGAGGGGGTGGAACTCGCGGCGGCCAGCGACGCCGACCACCATTACCGCGAGGTGATTCTGCCGGAAAAACTGAAGGTTCAGATGCAGTATGCCGAGGAACGGAGCGTCCTCGGCGATGTCTGGCTCTTATTCCGCACGTTCGGCGCCCTGCGGGGCTGAACAACCTTCCACGAAGAAGAGCAGTTCCCGCATGCGCTCGGCTTGATCAAGGTCCTCCTGACGCTCGTACGCGTAGGCGAGGTTGCCGATGAGCCGGCGCACCACATCGACCGGGTGGCAGGGACCGCAGTGACGCTGGTCCACGGGGAGGTCGAGATGGCCGAGGAAGACATTGACCTCATCGGGATGAATGACACCGCCTTTGTTGAAGGGATTGATGTAGAACAACACGCTGCCCGGGCCGCCCTCCTCTGTGAATTCGCCGAGATGGCCTCCGTCACAGTAAGCCAGGATGAAATGGTTGGGCAGGTTGACCCCGTGAATCGGCAGCTCGAGTTCCTGGGCCATGGCCAAGTAAAGGGCGCCGAGCGCAAGGGAATTCCCTTTCCGCTGGGACACCACCTCGGACGGCAGGGCGTGGTGGGGCCGGGCGGCGCCTCCCCGGGTGCCTTCGAAACCATGGTGCTCGAAGAAGATGCGGTTGATGACGCGCACCTGCTCCAGCGCGGTCATGTCATCGTTGAGCTCAAGCCAGATGTCCTGGCGGATTCGGTGGAGTGTCTCCTTGAGCTCGGCATTGCCGGCGGCCGGGTCGACGTACTGGTTGATGAGGAGCAACGCCTCGGCCACGCCGTGGTCTGCAGACTCGATCCAATCGGCGAACAGGGAGCGGACCTCCTGGGTGGCCAACTGGTCGAGCAGGGCTTTGGCCCGCGCCACGAACACCGTGCCGTGTCCCTCCTCCTCCAATGCCCTCCTCAACGAGGGCACGGCGGCTTCTCCAATCTTCTCCAACTCCTGCTTCACGGTGGAAAAGATGCCCTCGTCGGGATCTTCCAGCAGTGAAATCAAGGCATGCAATTCGGTGACGCTCATAGCCGATTCAGGTTGTGGGCTCAAAGTACCTCCGAGCATTGCGGGCTATTTTGGAGTCATGGGTTCTTATCCGAATGACCGTGTGAATTCAACCCCTGCCCCGGAGTATGGGGGGACTTCGGCCTCCTCCGGCCCGGCCTCCCCGCCCAGCGGCGAGCGGGGACCGGATTCGGTCCGGATTGCACGTGGTGCGCGGCCCTGGCGAGGTGCACGACGACCACCGGGCCCGACGGGCGGATTTCCCGATGCGGCCACCCTTGCGGCCGACCGTGCCCTGATTCGTCTGGTCCTCACCGTCACCCTCGGCATTCTGATGGTCATCTGGGGGGTCTTCTTGATCGATGAGCAATTCGGACTCGAACTCCGACGCTTCGGCAACCGTCCATTGAAAGCGGACGGACTGGCCGGCATCCTCGCCATGCCCCTGCTTCATGGCGACTTCCAGCACTTGTGGGGCAACACCGTTTCCTTCTTCTCGCTGAATGCCTTGTTGCTCTACTTCTACCGCAATCTCGGCTTCAAGGTGCTGGGCTGGTCGTGGCTGGCCACGGGCTGTCTCCTCTGGTTGAGCGGTGCGGACGGCAACCACATCGGACTCAGCGGGGTCATCTACTCCCTGTCCGCCTTCCTCTTCTTCAGCGGACTGATCCGCCAAGCCCCCCGCCTCATCCGCGTCTCCATGGTGGTGGCTTTCCTTTACGGCAGCATCGTCTGGGGTGTCTTTCCCATTGAAGTCGGCGTCAGCTGGCAGGGCCACCTCTCCGGGGCCGTCGTCGGCAGCTTCCTGGCCATCGCCTGGAGAAAACAGGGCCCCCAGAAGCCCCCGCCTCCCGCGGACGAGGACGAGGACGATGAGCAAGACGATGGTCCCGCTCCGTCTGCGGCGGCAAGACCTGCTGCTCAGGAGGACCTCGTGCGGAGCAGCCGGCGGGCCATCCTCGAATCACCGACCGACGGCATCCTCGGCGAAGCGGCCGTAGAAGACACCTGGCTCACCTCCGAGGCCCTCTCTCCGGAGGAGGAATGGCGGGAATCGAGCCGAACCCAGCGCCTCTGGAGAGGCCCTCGGCCCATTTCCTCTGAACACGCGAAATCCCGCCAGGGCGGGATTCGCAAGCCGCGCCGAGGCGGCCACATCAAGTCGAAGACCCGACGCTGATCAGGCGTTGAGCATGACGGGCATGACCAGCATGAGGATGTCCTCTCCGGTCGCTTCGCCGTCGTGCAGGGGGCGGATGATGCCCGCCCGATTCGGGGCACTGAGCTCGAGGGTGATCTGCTGGGCGTCAAGGTTATTGAGCATGTCCAGCAGAAAGCGGCTGTTGAAGCCGATTTCCATGTCGTCTCCGGTGTAGCTGCAGGCCAAGGACTCACGGGCCTCGTTGGCGAAGTCCACGTCCTCCGCACTGATGGTCAGGCTGCTGCCCGCGAGGGACAGGCGAACCTGGTGCGTCGTCTTATTGGCGAAAATGGCCACGCGCCGGATGCTCCGTTGGAAGTCCTTCCGGTCAATGGTCATGCAGTTCGGGTTGTCCTTCGGGATGACCGCCTCGTAGTTGGGGTACTTGCCCTCGATCAGGCGGCAGACCACGTCCATCTCGCCGTACTTGAAGTGGGCATTGGCCTCATTGAAGCTGACCACCACCTCGTCGGTCATGGGCAGGGTGCCCTTGAGCAGGTTGAGGGGCTTCTTCGGCACAATCATCTCGGCGTTCTCCGGAGCGGAGGCATCCTTTCGGGCGTAGCGGACCAGGCGGTGGGCGTCGGTTGCCACGAAGCTGAGGTGGTCGCTGCGGAGTTCGAAGAAGATGCCGCTCATGACCGGGCGCAGATCGTCGCTTCCCGCGGCGAACAAAGTCCGGCTGATGGCTTCAGCCAGCGTGTCGGAATTCAAGGTCACGGAGGCGGCTCCCTCGAGTTCCGGGGTGCGCGGGAACTCATCGGCGTGTGCTCCGGCGAGCTTGTACTTGCCCGCCTCGCTCGTCATCTCGACGCCACAGGTCTTGGGGTCCACCTTGAACGTCAGGGGAAGGTCCTCGAAGGTCTTGAGGATGTCAAGCAGCATCTTGGCCGGGATGGCGATGGCGCCTTCCTCCTCGGCGGTGACCTCCACCGTAGTGGTCATGGTCGTCTCGAGGTCACTGGCGCTGATGGATGCCTTTCCGGGGGCAATCTCGAAGAGGAAATTGTCCAGGATGGGCAGGGTGTTGCTGCTGTTGAGCACGCCGCTGATGGCCTGAAGTTGGCGGAGCAGGGCGGTACTGGAAACGATGAACTGCATTCGGATGAAATGGGGTATCGAAAGTACCCCGGGAGTGCGTCGGGAAACGGCCTCGAGGAGCGCCACTTTTTCACAACGGATGCACCGGACCGTGGAGGACCAGACTCCTTGTCCCGATGCCGGCTTGCGGCGTACTTTTCCATCATGAAGATGTCCCTCTCCAGCCTCGCGGCCGTTCTGGCCCTCGCCACCCTCTGGTCCGCCCCCTCGGCCGTGTCCGCCCAGACCGAAACAGGAGATGAGCCGGACGTCGTGCTTGCCTCGATTGAGGCCCCGCTCACCCGGGAAGCCCTCAACGCCGCCCGCCTCACCCTCGAGGAGGCCGGACATTCCTTCCGTTACGGCAGCTTTCAATTCCGCCCGGACGGCGCGCTCGTCGGCGTCGAAATCGTGCTGAAAGTTGAAGGACAGGAGTTCCACGAGTACGTGGAGTTCGTTTCCGAATCCTGTATCCTCCGTCTGAAAAAGACGGAAGGCCCCGTCATGGAAGGCTGCTGACGCGGCCGACGGCATCCAACACCTGTTCGACAGACAGGTCCACCCCACACCGGAAGTGTGCTTCCGGACACCGGCGATGCCCATGAAGGCCGCAAGGCTTGCA
>JAYYEI010000003.1:0-2961 GCA_036159995.1 Bacteroidota bacterium | reverse complement strand
GTCGGGAGGCGTCTCCAGGTCGTTCTTTGTACCGCAGTACGTCTCATTGATCACCACGATCAGCTTGCCCCAACGCTCCCCAGGGTTGAGGGGCGGCGGCGGCGGGAACGGCTCAGGCGGCGGAGGCGGAGGCGTCGACGGGGGGGGCGGAGACGGAGCCGGAGAGATCGGTGCTGCGGATGGCGGCGGAGCTGCAATGACTTCACGTGTGATTTTATCGACTTCAACATTGCATCGCAACAAACCCTCGCCCTGCGCGTTCTCAATCGACTCGCTCACCAGCTCAATCGGGTCGAGAATGATGCACTCGGGCGAGTAGCAAGTCACGACTGGGAAGTCAATGATCAACGTCGTCTGTACAGGGTAGTAGTCGTCGCCTGGAGCGCGGCACTCAGACGACTCCGGAGCGTTGGTGGGCGGACCCACCACGACGTCCACCGAGGTGATGTTGCCTCCATCCGACAACGGCAAGTTCATCATGTTCTCCTTCTGGTTTGCCACCGCAGTGTCGTCGAACGCCTGCGAAACGGACTCTCCAAGTACGACCTGTGTGTACTCGCCCATCGCAGAGTACACCATGTCAAGATTGCCATCGCCATTCAGGTCGGTCACGTCAAAGTCGCGAACGTCCCACTCGTCCTCCACATCCGGGCCGAGCTTCACACCTGGAGCTCGAATCCAGCTGCTTCGGTCTTTTGCGAGGCTGCTTGAGCCGTAGAAGATGCGCTTGAAGTGAGGGCCGCTGTATCGCGACGGATCGTACGCAACGACCACGTCTGGCCAGCCGTCGCCATCCACATCCTCCACTTGCAAGTCTTGAGTATACAGCTGACCGGGCAGCCCGCCAGCCACACCAATGGTTGTGCTCCTATCATCAAAGTAGCCAGTAGTCGTGCTGCTCTCAGAGCCAAAATAGATCACCGTATTCAATGTGGTGCCCACTACGAGGTCGATGTGGCCATCCTTATCCATGTCGCGAGCGTCCACATGCGTTGGAGGACTCAATGGTACCTCGTCCTTTGGTTGTTGCGATTGCCAAGCAAGCTTAGCTTGTGGGCCACTCAGCGTCACACCGGCAGTTCCAGGGCTGAGTATCTTGCGTACGACGTTCTGTCCAGTGATTGCCATCACGATGTCGTCCAGACCATCCTTATTGATGTCCACGGCCTTGATGTCCTTCACATCAAAGGAAGATGGGAACTCAAAAGTCGTGGCAGTGGATGGGTCGGCGCCAACGCCAGGGTTGATCCACGCCTCGGCGTTGCCGTTCTCACTGCCCAAGAGCAGGTCCTTCAGACCGTCGCCGTTCAGGTCGATCGGTGTGAGCACCACCGTCTCGCGGTCGGCCGCCAGCCCTGCAAGCGGGACGAGTGTGCCAGACGACAAGTCGCCGCTGCCTGGGTTGAGCACGACGTAGGGCGTCGACTGACCAAACGGCCCACTGCCGCGCGGCGACACCACCAGG
Organism: Bacteroidota bacterium; assembly: GCA_036159995.1. Classification (GTDB taxonomy): domain Bacteria; phylum Bacteroidota; class Bacteroidia; order Flavobacteriales_D; family Sanyastnellaceae; genus UBA8752. Next base: position 1,496 of record JAYYEI010000003.1, on the reverse strand, counting down.
TCAATGTCACCGTCAAGATCGTAGTCAATCGACGTCACGGTCAGAGGCGTCTCGGTGTCCTCGCCCGTCGCATACGGCACACGCGCGCCGTTCGAGAAGTCACCCGAGCCGTCGCCAAGCACGATGTCGCCGCCCGTCAGCAGGTCGGGGAAGCCGTCGTCGTTGAAGTCTGCAACGTGCTGCAGACCCTCAGAGTCGGTGCTTGGCTTGCCCACCACATCCGGCACAGGGCCGAGGGTCCCGCCACTGTTGTAGTACGTCGATGACGTGCCGTCCGAGTTGCCGAACACGGCGTCCAAATCGCCATCACCATCTACATCAATCAGATCGACCGACTGAGACTTGTCTGTCTCTTCACCAATGGGCACCGGCGATTCGAAACCACCGTCACCAGTCCCGGGCACAAGCAGGTTGACACCACCGTCCACGGCAATGACAATGTCAGCGTTGCCGTCGCCGGTCACATCACCCACCTTGATGTCCTTCGACTTCGTACCTTCTGTTCCAGGTATCAACGTGGGCATCTGTGCTGACAGGTCAGGTCGGCTGCCAGGACCACCAGTACCAAAGTACACCTCATCTCGCATGCCGTCATTGCTGAAAATGATGTCAATGCGATTGTCATTGTTCACCGAACCTATCTCAACAGATGTGGTCGGATCGCTGGCACTGCCAATCGTCGACTCCTGGCTCGGGTCGTCGCCGTACTTGGGCGTCTCGCCATCTGCAAGCGACGGGTCTCCGTAGTAGATGCGGTTCGGCTGCCCGTCGTTGGCGACGACAATGTCGAGCGCGCCATCGCCATCAACATCAGCCACCTCGACGTCGGTGGTCTTGTCATCCTCAGGACCGAACTTGAGTGGCGTCTCCTCAAACACACCTGGGTTGTTTGGATCACCCAGGTAGATGTGGTTGGACTCGTCCTCGTTGCCAAGGATGATGTCAGGCGCACCATCACCATTGATGTCGACAACTTCCACGCTGGACGTGTCCGGCGTCTCCGTGCCCGGCGGACCAAGCTCGGTCGGCGTCACCTCAGAGAAGTCGCCATCGCCTGGGTTGATGTACACCTCCGTTGGATGATCACCGTCGCTCGTCACGAGAATGTCGTCGATGCCGTCGCCGTTGACGTCCACTAGCGTCACCGACGTCGTCGTGTCCGGATCGAACCCGGGCAAGCTGCCCGTGGGGTCCATCCAGGGCGACTCAGGATCGGTGCCGTGAGGGAACGTCTCACCGCCCGTCACAAGCGTAGGGTTCGGGTCGTCTGGGTTCAAAGACCCAACGCCAGTCGAGCCACCGTTCTCGGGCTCTTTGCCCACTGTCGACGGGCACGATGGTGAGCCGACCGGACAGTCGGGAGGCGTCTCCAGGTCGTTCTTTGTACCGCAGTACGTCTCATTGATCACCACGATCAGCTTGCCCCAACGCTCCCCAGGGTTGAGGGGCGGCGGCGGCGGGAACGGCTCAGGCGGCGGAGGCGGAGGCGTCGACGG
>JAYYEI010000002.1:0-88118 GCA_036159995.1 Bacteroidota bacterium | reverse complement strand
TGAAATCCAGGGATTGCTCAAGTACGATGGCGCCATTCTCGCCGTCTACGACCGCTGGGGCAACCAGGTCTTCTATTCCGAGAACTATGACAACCTGTGGACCGCGAGGGACGTTTCCCCCGGCACCCACTACTACATGCTGACCCTGCCCAACGGCCGGGACTTCAGTGGTCCCGTCATGATTCTCCGCTGATCCGAAACGGTGGCCAAGACCCGCACGCGCTTTGTTTGCAATGATTGCGGGCATGTGACCGGCCAGTGGGTGGGGAAATGTCCCAGCTGCAAGGCATGGAACACCGTCACCGAATTCAAGGAGGCCGCCAATCCACGGATGGAGCGGGCAGCCGTTGCCGCCGGCATGGCCGAGGCGCGTCCACTGCGCGACTACACGGAACAGACATCAGCCCGCGTCGGGACCGGCGAAGGCGAATTTGACCGCGTCCTCGGCGGGGGCCTCGTACCTGGCGCCCTCGTCCTTCTCGGTGGTGAGCCCGGCATTGGAAAGTCCACCCTGAGCCTACAGACCGCCATGAAGGCGACCGGCAAGGTGCTCTATGTATCCGGAGAGGAAAGCCCGGAACAGGTGCGCCTTCGGGCCGACCGCCTCGGCAACCTCGGCGCCGAGCTGCTCGTGTTGCCCGAGACCTCCACGGAGGGCATCGTCAAAGCCGTCAAGGAGCACGAGCCCGACCTGCTCTTCGTCGATTCCATCCAGACCCTGCACACGCCTCGGGTCGAGAGCGCGCCCGGTTCGGTGGCGCAAGTCCGGGAATCCACAGCGGAACTCATTCTCGCCGCCAAGCCCCTTCAGCTTCCGGTCGTGCTCATCGGCCACATCACCAAGGAAGGCGCCATCGCCGGCCCCAAGGTCCTCGAGCACATGGTCGACGTGGTCCTTACGTTCGAAGGCGACCGTCACCACGCCTACCGCATCCTGCGGGCAGTGAAAAACCGCTTCGGCTCCACCCAGGAGATTGGCATTTTCGAAATGCGCGGAGACGGCCTGCACCCGGTCACCGACCCGTCCGGTGCCCTCGTGGGCAATGGGGAAGCCCGCCTCAGCGGCACAGCCCTGGCCGTGGCCATCGAAGGGGCCCGTCCCCTCACGGTCGAGATCCAGGCCCTCGTCAGCAGCGCTGTGTACGGCACCCCCCAGCGGTCCGCCACCGGCTACAACCTGCGCCGCCTGAACATGCTGCTTGCCGTGCTGGAGAAGCGCTGCGGCTTCAAGCTGGGGGCCTCCGACGTCTTCCTCAACCTCGCCGGCGGCATCCGCCTCGAGGACCCCGGTGTCGATCTGGCTGTGGTCGGCGCCATCCTCAGCAGCACCCTCGACCTCACCCTCGACCCCCGCACAGCGATGTGTGGCGAAGTCGGCCTGACCGGTGAAGTCCGGCCCGTGGCCCGCCTCGAACAGCGCATGGCCGAGGCGGCCAAGATGGGCATGGAGCGACTCGTCGTAAGCGGCCTCGGCCAGAACGAGCCCGAGCCGCCCAAGGGACTTACCCTCGTCAAGGTCAGCCGCGTCGGCGAGCTGCAGAAGGTCCTGTTCTGAACGCCGGGGTCACCCCTCGGCTCCCGCCACCACCACCACGAACTCCCCCTTGGGTGGGTGGGCCTCGAAATGGGCGTGCACAACCTCGGCGGTGCCCCGTCGTGTTTCCTCGAACTTCTTCGAAAGCTCTCGGCTCACGCTGACGCGCCGATCCGGCCCGCAGTGCTCGATGAGTTCCCCAAGCAATTTGACGATCCGGTGGGGCGACTCGTAGAGCACCGTGGTCCGGGTTTCGGCGGCGAGGGCTATCAGCCGCGTTTGCCGGCCCTTCTTGTGTGGCAGGAAACCTTCGTACACGAAGCGCTCGCACGGCAGTCCGCTCACGACGAGCGCGGGAACAAAGGCAGTGGCACCGGGGAGGCACTGGACCTCGACCCCCGCTTCAATGCAGGCGCGCACCAGCAGAAATCCAGGGTCACTGATGGCAGGGGTTCCAGCATCGCTGCACAGGCAGGCCGACGCTCCGGCCACGAGATCTGCCACCACACCATCCACCACCTTGTGCTCGTTGTGGGCATGAAAGGCCCTCAGGCGCGCCTCCAAGCCGTTCAGGCGCAAAAGGGACCCCGTGGTGCGGGTGTCTTCCGCCAGCACGAAATCAGCCTCTTCAATGGCCTCTTTCGCCCTCGGTGTGAAGTCCCCGAGGTTGCCGATTGGGGTCGGAACGACCGTCAGCATCAGGCGTATCGACGTTGAAGCTTGTCGAGGAACCGGGCCACGGTCGGGTCCTCCTCGTCCCACGCCTTGGAATCCGGGACATGTTGGTGGAGCCAGTGCAGCGCCAATTGCACATCACCCGCTCCATCGAGTGCCTCGAGCGCCTTGTCAAAGAGCATGGCATCGTCCTGGAACAACACCTTGATGCACTCGTACTTCTCCACCAGGCTGAAGGCGGTCCGCAGGTCTCCGATGGATTGCTGCTCCAACTGCTCGGCCAGGCTCGGCGCCGCCGTGTCCTCCTCGAGGGCCTCCAACAACGGAGCAACCGGCTCAGGTTCGGGTTCGGGTTGGATAGCCTCCGCCACCGGCCCCTCTTCAGGTTGGTCCTCCGACTCAGGTTGAGTGGGCTCAGAGGGCACCTCGGCAGCGGGTTTCACCTCCGGCTCTTCCGGATCCGGATCCGGGGCTTCAGCAGGCTCGATGACATCGAAGAGGTCCGGGGTTCCCGCATTGCGTCGGGCCTCGGCCGCTTGTTCAGCCTGCTCCCGGCTCACTTCCTCGATGGCGTCGATGAGCGACGTCTGGTAAGCGGCCCCAATGCGGAAGGGCCGCACGGGTTGCCGGTCCACGGCTTGCTCATCCACTCCGCCCTCGGGGGCCTTCTTCCGCACCTCGTAAGCAAATTCATGGGCCTTAAAGCGCAGCAGGACTAGGCGGTCACACAGCTCCCGGGCATCCTCCACGAGGGGCGTCAACTCCTCGGGCTCGAGCTCCCCGGCACGCAGTTTGACGAGACCCGCTCCCAAGTCCCCGACCAAATCTTCCAAATTCTTGAATCCCGCCATCGTACGGCCTTTGCAGTTTCCACTCCGAAACTACCGGCGCACCCGCCATCCTCGGCGGGCCGATTGCGGCGTCATCAACGCGGCACCGTGAATGCGAGCACCACCTCGTGACCGCCGCCCAGAACGCGGGCCAGGGCACCCATGGCCCAATTGCGGTTATAGCTGAAGGTCAGCTGGTTGTTGATCCGGATTCCAGCGCCGAAATGCGCCGCACCCGCCGATCGGTATCCCACCATCACCCAGTGCTCCTCGTTGCGGTCCACCCTGAGGGCGAGGGACGCCTCTGCCGGCACGGGGCGAAGATGCTGGAACTGGACGATCGGGGTCCACCCGAACATCCCGGACGTGAAGCGGTAGGCCACCATTCCCCGGAGGTGCGATTCGAGTCGGGACTCGACGCCGGTGCCATCGTAGACGGGCAGGTTGCCTCCGAGGACCTGTCCAGCGGAAAAGCCGGCTTTTAGCCCTATGCCGGTGATCCAGACCCCGGCCGTGGCGTCCGGCACGCCTACGTTCTGGTAGGTGTCCCCCAGGGCGGGATCGCCCTCCTGTTCGAACTCGATGCGGTTGCCGTCGATGGCGAATTGCGTGAAGCCCAAACCCAAGCCAAAGGACAGCCGAAGGGATTTCGTCCACCGGGTTGTGTAGGCCAGGCCGGCGTGGGCGCCCGCCATCCGGGTCGGTCCAGCGACATCGCTCCACACCCGTGCTCCCCAACCAATGGAACTGGAGCCCGTGGGAGAGGTCAGCGCCAAGGCGGTCGTGCGCGGCGCCGATGCCACGCCGGTCCAGGGGCTGCGCTGCCAGATGCTCACGTGGATGGCCGTGTCGGCCGCGGCACCGGGGTGGGCGTCAAACGGGTGGTCCAGCGGCAACGTTGTCACCGGCAATTGCTGCGCACGGGTACCCAAGCCCAACAGGGACAGGAAGAATACCATGGCGAGAGGTCGCCGGCAGGGAAACGGCACAGGCATCATCGCATCAGGGTGATTGGTCCGGTCCACTCGGCCTGCAGGGCAGGCTCATTGACCCGGATGTGGTAGTAATAGGTCCCCACTGGCACCGGAATGCCATTGAGGGTGCCATCCCATGACCCGTCGGTGGACCCGTAGGTGAGCAAGACATCGCCCCACCGGTTGAAGAGGGTGATCTCGGCACTCGGGTACTGGTCGAGGCCACCCAGGTTCCAGGCGTCATTGATGCCGTCGGCGTTGGGGGTGAATCCGGAGGGAATGTCCAGTTCGAGAAGGACGTCCACGAACACGGTGTCACTCGCAGCGCAGCCCTCCAGTGTGGTGGCCGTGAGGATGAACTCCGTCGCGGAGAACAGGGCTTCCGTGGCGGTGGAAGCCGCTTCCGGGGACACCACATCCAAGGCCGGCTCCCACGTGTGCTCCCATTCCGGGTTGCCCGCGCCTCCGATGGAGGCCGTGCCGCCTTCCGGCACGATCTGGTCGGGCCCGGCATCCGGTGTTGGCAAGGCCCAACCGGTGACGGTCACGGAATCCGTTCGGACGCATCCCAGTCGGGAAGCGGTGAAGATCCATTGCCCCTCTCCTGCTGTCAATTCGGCCACGGCCGCAACAAGACCCACTCCAGACTCACCTCCCGGCAAGGACCAGCCGAGTTCGGTAGCGCCATCGGCCATCGCCTCAAGTTGAAGGGGAAGTCCCGCGCAGAGGGCGGTGTCCGCAGGAACCGTCAGGGTCACATCGCCTTCGGCGACGAGCGGAATGGAGGCAATGTCTCCGGTGCAGCCGGCGGAATCCGTCACCACCACGGCATACACCCCTTCCCCGATGCCGTTGAGATGAGGGCCCTGGCCGGCAGGCAAACCGTCGACGGTCCATTGGATGTCGAATCCCGTTCCCGCGCCGCCTTCCGTCGTGACAGACAACGCGCCGTCGAGGTCTCCGGCACAGCTGGGACGGTCGAGGCTGTCCAGGAGCACGACGATGGGGGGCGGAGCGCCTACCGAAACCAGCAGTACTGCCGGGCAACCCGCCTCATCGAGGGCGGTGATCTCGTACACGCCGGCCATGAGGTCGGGAATGGAATCCGTGGTCGGCACCGCGCCGAAGGGGCCGACGAAGGTGAATTCCGCCTCGCCGACGCCATTGACGGTCTCGAGCAGGATCAGGCCATCCTCGCTGTTGGCGCAAGAGGCCGAATCCACGTCGGCGATGAGCTCGAAGTCACTGGCTGGTTCGATGGTGATGGTGTCGCCCACGGCGCACCCCACGGAATCCGTCAGGGCAAAGGGATAGGTGCCCGGCACGAGGAAGGGCAGGAAGAGGCTGTCCGCTGCGCCCTCAACGGTGATGTCATACGGCGGCAGGCCTCCGGTCGGGGAGACGAGCGCCTCGCCCACCAGGGCACCTCCACAACTGGGTTGAGTTAAGGACACCTCCACCGCCAGCCCGTTGGATTCAGCTTCAATCGTGATCGGTTCGAGGAGGGAGCACCCGAGAGAGTCGGTGACGACGAAGTCATATTGCCCCGCGGGCAGGGCGCCGGAATCCGCTCCGATTCCCACCAGGGTGTCGCCGGCCACGGACACCCCGGACCAGGCCCACGCCACGGGAAGCGCGCCGCCTTCCGAGGAGGCCACCACGACACCACTGTCTCCGGAACACACCGGCTGGTCGACCAACCCGGACCAACTCAAGGGGGTGGGTAGATCCACTTCCGCCTGGCCGGAGGTCGTACAGTCCAGTCCGAGCGAGGCCGTCCAACCGTACACGCCGGAAGGCATGCCCGTCCAGGTCCAGACGCCGGACGTTCCCGAAGAGGTCACTTCATCAGCGGGCAAGCCACCGAGCAGGACCGTAGCCGAATCCACATTGCCCGTCACGGTCAGGTGAATCGAGGCCAACGCCTCTGTACCCTCGCACGCCTCACTTTCCACGTCCACCAGCACATCGAGTCCGCCGCCCGGCTCCACGGTCACCATGCCCGACGTGTCGCAGCCCTGGACATCCGTGACGGACCAGGTGTACGACCCCGCGAAAAGGCCCATCCAGAGCGAGTCCTGCGGGCCGTCCTCCCACTGGATGGTCAAGGGCGCCGTGCCCCCATCGGCGTCAATCAGTACCGTACCATCCGCCGTGCCAGCGCAGCTCTCCGGAGTCGCTGTGACCACAACCACAATCGGGTCCGGCTCGACCAAGGTGAGCGTGGTGTCCGCGAGGCAGCCCCGGGCGTCCACCACCCCGATGGTGTAGGTTCCGGCAGAGAGGGATTCGAAGGGTTCGAGCAACAGGCCACCCGGACCTTCGGCTCCCAGCGTGAGGGGCACAGACCCCCCGGAGGCGGTGGCCTCGATGGCGCCATTTTCCGCTCCCTGGCAACTGATGGACGTGCCGCTGGCCGAAAGGGTCAACGCGGGAAGCGCGGCGATGACCAATGCGGTGTCCCGGGTGCACCCGGCGGCATCGGCCACACTGATCGTGTAGTCCCCAGCGGGCAACCCCACCGTATCCGCCGCAGCCCAGGTGATGCTTCCATCCGACGATGCACCGGCGATGGTCAGCGGCTCGGCACCGCCAGAAACGAGCACCAAGACGGCCCCTGGCGCCGACTCACACGCGTAATCGAAAGACGTCACGGTCCAATCGAACACGGTGAAGCCCGCCAAGTCGATCTCCGTGTCGACGGAACAGACCCCATCCGAAACGGAAACGGTGTACATACCGGCTGTCAAGCCCGACCACACGGCCAAGGTGTCGTCCGACGTGGTGGGGGCGCCCACGGGGTCCGCGTTGAAATCATAGGAGGCCGTTCCACCTGTGGCCGTCACGGCAATTTCTCCGGGTCCAGTGCAGCCCTCCGGCAGGGAAGACGTCTCGACGACAAGCGCCGGGTTGACCGTCCAGGCCGTGTCCGCCGTGCATCCTCGGGCGTCGCTGGCCGTGAGTGTGTAGGCACCGGGAGCAAGGGAGGTCCAGTCCGATTCAGGCACGGTTCCGGTTGGCCCCTCGAGGGCCAAATCCAAGGGGGCTTCTCCTCCGGTGGCGGTCGCGTCCAAGGAGGCGGAACCGGTTTCGCAGTCCACCACGGTCACCAACGCGGACACCGCGACGGGCGGCAGGGACACGATGTCCCCGGACCACGTGGCCGTGCATCCATTGGCGTCGGTCAGGTTGCCTTCATACGCCCCTTCGCCCAAGCCACTCAGCGCCAAGCCGCTGCCCAATGCGCCCGCCGGCCCTGTCCAGAGCACAGCGTACTCCGGGATGCCCCCGGCCACCGTTGCCGACAGGGCGCCATCGGCACCATCGCACCCCACCGGAGTCGTTTCCACCTCGAACACGAGGGGGTCGGGTTCCTGAAGAATGAATCCAGCCTCGGCCACACAGCCGTTGGCGTCGGTGGCGGTCGCGGTGTACTCTCCGGTGCCGAGTCCCATGATGGACAAACCGATTGTCGGAGCCACATCGCCGGTCCACACGACACTGACGTCCGGGGTGCCCCCCTCGACCACTGCCGTGGCGGTGCCGTCCGCATCGCCAAAACAGGAAGGCATGGTGGCCAGAACCGACACCGTCAGGCTATCCGGTCCGTCCAACGAGACGAGGGTGTCAAGCGTGCAGCCCAATTGATCCGCGATGCTCACTCCATAGAGGCCTTGGGCCAGGCCCGTTTGGGACAATCCAGTGCCAATCACCTCGAGGGTGCCCAAGTCCACCCATGTGGCCAAATGCGGCGCAAGACCACCCGAAATAAGGGCGGTGATGGCGCCCGCATCCGCGCCCACACCGGCCGCACAGGCCGGGGGTATGATGTCAAAATCGACCGCAATGGCCTCCGGTTCGGTCAGCTCGACCGAGCCTGCAGCGGTGCACCCAGCCGCATCGGTCACGTCGTAAGCATACAGTCCCGCGGGCTGTCCGTTGAGGAATTCGCCTGTGGCGGAACCGCCTGAAGGCAGGGTCCAGACCACGGTGTAGGGGGCAGTACCGCCCATCGGGACAACGCCCACCGTGCCATCGGACAGACCGGGACAGGTCGGGGCGGACGAGAAGGACTCAGCGGACAGGACATCCGGCTCCTCCACCGTCACGACGCCCATGCCCAGACAACCGTCCGCAGCGGTGACCTCGACCGCATAGGCGCCTGGCGCCAGACCGGTCAATGTATCCAGTGCCGCTCCACTCGCCGAGAACCCGTCAGGCCCCGTCCACTCGTAGAGCACAGCCCCGGAGAACACCGCCCAGGCGGTGCCGTCCGCATCGCCGTTGCACGACACAGGCAAGGATCCCGTTTCGACGTCGACCGGCGGAAGGTCATTCAGGGTGACGGTGGTGGACATGGCACACCCTCCGGGGTCCGTGGCGGTCACGGTGTAGACCCCTGCGAGCAAGCCGGTGATGTCAGCCCCGGTTCCGACGGGATTGCCTTGGCCATCCGTCCAGGAAAAGGTGAAGGTTCCGCCAAGGCCACCGGTGGCCACGGCTGACGCTGAGCCATCATCGAACCCGTTGCAGCTGGGGTCTGTGCCGAAGGCCAGGACTTCGACCAGCGGAATCTCCACCACGACGATGTCCTGGTCGCTGCAGCCGTTGTCATCCGTCGCAGAAACCAGGATGACCTGTTCACAGATGCCCGTGCCCACAGGACCGGTTTCCACGGCGTCGTGAGACCAGCTGTAGGTGATGGGCTCTACGCCGAAGTTGGGCGTGACGGTGACCTCGCCCGAACAAGGGTCGTCGCAAGTCGGCAGTTGAGAAACCGCAGCCAAAATGAAGAAGGGAAACGGCTCGTTGAGGGTGGCACCCAGCGCCGGACACCCTGGGACGAAGGCGAGATAGCTGCCGGGCCCGAGGCCGGATTGGACCGCCCCAAACAGGGTATCCCCTTCGATCAACCAGTACACATCGGCCCCGTCCACACCGTCGGGAAGGGCCACGGTAAGGACCCCGTCATCCGCCCCACTGCAGGAAATGGGCTGAAGCACCTCGATCTCGTCGGGACATTGCGCCGCCACTGAGCTGACCAGGCCGGAAAACAGGAGAAGCAGAAACAGGCCGAGACCGGAGCCCTGCCGTTGCAAGGAGGTGGAAGGGCCGTATGCTCTGCGAGGAAGGTTCATCAACGTGACGTTTCCTCTACGGACGGGATGGATTGAGGTTCCATTCTCATCACTGGAATGCGGCGCAAGGGACGTGACTGCCCTTGACGGGGCAGGCCAGGATGCCCAAGGTGAATTCGTGCGTGCTGGACGCGGCCTGGCTCAGGGGGCCCACATTCCAGTCGTAGGCGTAGCCCACGGTGACGTTATCCATCAGCTTCAGGGTGAAGAGTCCACTCAACGCCGTCTCGTTGCGGTAGGCCACACCGAACCGAATGACCTCATCGTAGTCAAACAGCGCCTGCACGTCGACGGCCACGGGCGCCCCGGCCGAGAACCTTAGGGAGCCTGCAGGATGAAAGCTCCACGGCCCCTCGAGGCGGATCAAGGACCCGCCGTAGAAGCCCACGTGACGTCGGAACCGGGTGTCTAGGCCCCATTGGTCGACCGAGGGCTCGATCAGGTTCTGGACCGAGAGGCCCCAAAAGGTGTACTTGTTGTAGGTCCAAACACCGAAGTCCAACGTCGGGGCCAGCAGCTGGTTGGCGTTCGACGTGATCGCCGGGTCGTTGCCCGCCTGGAAATCCGGCAGCACGATGTCGCCGAGGGCGAGGCGGTACTGCATAAACCCGAAGGCGGCACCCGCCGCCAGGCGCCAGCCCTTCGCCATCTTCATGTGGTAGGCGTAGGCCAGGTCCAACTGCGTGAACCCGTATGGTCCCGCGGAATCATCCGTGACGCGGCCACCGAATCCATGGATGTTGCCGCCGGGCGACCGGGCAATCTCCCCCTGCAGGTTGGCAAACGCCGTTTGGGGGGCGCCATCGAAGCCGGCCCACTGCTGGCGGTAGCCAGCCTTGAGTTCGAGGCAATCAGAGAAGCCGGCAAAAGCAGGATTCTCCTGGAAATAGTTGAACTGCCAGTTGGTGCGCAGTGGTAGCTGTTGGGCGTCCGTCGTCCCAAGGAAAGCCGTGAGGAGGCCGAGGACGGCGGCGAGGCGGAAGGAGAAACGGTGGATCTTCATCGGATGATCGCCACGTGGCCGGTTTCCGGCGGAAGGGGGAGCTCCGCGTCGTTGAGTTCGATGACGTAGTAGTACGTGCCGGGGGTCAAGGGATTTCCGGAGCGCCCCGTGCCGTCCCAGGGTTGAGCGTAGCCGAGCGAGCGGTGGACCAATTGGCCCCAGCGGTTGAACACCTCCACCTTGGCACCCGGGAAGGCGGCGATGCCGTCGATTCCCCAGAAGTCATTCACGTTGTCGCCGTTGGGCGTGAAGCTGTTCGGCACGCTGATGGGCGATCCCACCGTCACCGTCACCGAGCTGCTGACCTGGCAGTCGCCGATTTGACCGTCCACCTGGTAGGTGATGGTCTCGGCCGGGGTCACAGTCGTCGTCGCGGCATCGGGATCGGAGAGGTAGAAGTCGGGAGACCAGACGTAGCCGAAGACTGGGTCGCCTCCCACCACCGTCAATTCTGCAGACGAGCCGGGAATCAGGGTGTGGTTGCAGCAAGCGTCCATCGTGACGCCATCCCCTTCGAGCTCCACCACCATCGCGCACAGCGTATCCGCCGGGTCGTGCTGGGTGCCGATGAGCAGGAAGTACTCGCTGTTGTGGTCGAGGGTGGAGGACTCCCACACCAGGTCATCCGTGCCGGAGATGCAGGGACCCATCGCGGTGATGGCCGCCGGATCGCAGGGGTCGCCTGTGGCGCTGACCACCACAGCCGACAAGGTGTCCGGACCGGCGGCACCCTCGCAGGATACCTGGGAAATGCGGATCCGAGCACTGCCAGGATTCGCAAAATCGTGGTCGGAACGGAAGCGCATCACGGCCACATGGGTCGCGTCGATGCACTCGAAATTGAGGAAGGCGTCCGCATCCGGGAGGACGAACACCGATTGCGGAGCCTCTGGACAGAGCAACTGCGGGTCCGAGCAAGTCTGCGCGGAGAGCGGCATGGAGGCCATCCAGAGCGCCGATGCGCCGAGGAGCAGCCGTGTGGTGAATCTGCACATGGGTGTATAATCGAAGGTAGCCGAGCAGGTGGCCCGCCCTCGCGGACCGTCATCGTTTATCCACAACGGCGGGTGTGCAGGGCGCGTTGCCCGGAAGGGTCAATCCGCGAGCGCAATCAGCACGGCATCCTTCTCCACGGCCTCGCCAGGCGCCACCAGGATGGAGCCGATGGAGCCCTCGCCTCCTGCGCGGAGGACGTTTTCCATCTTCATCGCCTCCAGCACCAGCATGGGGTCGCCCTCTACCACGGGTTGGCCCGGCTCGACCAGCACTTCCAGCACCTTTCCAGGCATGGGCGCGCGCAGCTCCTTCGACCCGGTGGCGCCGGCCTCCTCGAGGCCCATGCGCTCCATGAGCTGTTCGCGCAGGCCGTGGACCACCCAACGATCAGACGCGCCATCGAGCCGGATGTCCCAGGACCCGTCGCCCAGTTGGTCCAGCGTAACCCAGTGGTTGCGGTGGCCAATGCGGACCCACCAGACCCCGCGCGCATCGCAATGCGCGGTCCACCCTTTGGGCGCGGCAGGAGTCGGGTTCCCCTCGGAATCGCGGTACGTGGCCATGGTCGGCAATTTACCCACGAACCCGCCCGAAATTGCAGGCCATGGCCGGCCTCTACGTGCACATCCCTTTCTGCGCCCGGGCGTGCACCTATTGCGACTTTCATTTCACGACCCGCCTCAGCGACCGGAAGGCCATGGTCGAGGCCCTGATTGCCGAGCTGCGGTCCGCCCTGCCCGCGTGGTCGGGAAAGACCTTCACCACGCTGTATTTCGGCGGCGGCACCCCCAGCGTTCTCGCGCCGGCTGAGCTCTCCGCCATCGCCACCGCCGCCATGGAGGGTGCCGACTGGGCCCTCGAGGAATGGACCGTGGAGGCCAACCCGGAAGACCTCGATGGCGCGACCCTCGAAGGGCTCAAGGCAGCCGGGGTCGACCGGCTCAGCATCGGGGTGCAGAGCTTCCAACCAGAGGTTCTCGATTGGATGAACCGGCTTCACGGCGCGGCCGGCGCCAAGGAGGCTGTGGAACGCGCGGCAGCGGCGGGATTCGAGCACCTCTCTCTCGACCTCATCTACGGGGTGCCCGTGGGCGGCGAGAACCGCTGGGAACAGGACCTCGGCCTCGCCTGTGCGCTGCCGGTCGACCACCTCAGCTGCTACATCCTGACGGCCGAACCCAAGACCCTGTACGGCCACCAATTGGCCTCCGGCACCCTCTCCCCTCCCCCGGACGACCGGGTCCTCGAAGAATATGCCCGACTGTGCGAGGGGACGAAAGAGGCGGGGTTCGAACACTACGAAGTCTCCAACTTCGCCCGGCCCGGGGGGCGCAGCCGGCACAACAGCGCCTACTGGAACGGCACACCCTATCTCGGCATCGGACCCGGTGCCCACAGCTTCCTCGACGGACAGAGGTGGTGGAATGCTCGGTCCAATGCCCGCTACCTCAAAGCCGCCGCAGCCGGCGAATTCCCGGGTCAACAGGAGGCCGAAGCCCTCGGTGCGCAGGACCGATTCAACGAAGCGCTCATCACGGGACTGCGACGCATCGAAGGGGTGAATCCCGCCGACCTCCTCCAGCAGACGGGGGTAGACGTCACAGCGCAACCGGCGCTTCAAGGCCTGCTGGACACGGGGCGTTGCGAATGGGTGGATGGGCAGCTGCGCATCCCCGAGGCACAGTGGCCGCTGGGAGATGCCATCACCTTGGATCTCATGGTGTGACCTCCGCGGTCCGGGCCCGGCGGCGCTTCAGGAAGACGTCGAGGAAGACACTCAGGATGAGCACACAGGCCCCGCCATAGAATCCCGGGGGCATGACCTCTTCCTTCCCGAAGACGACCAGCGCCAGCAGGATGGCATACACCGGCTCAAGGTTGATCGCCATGGCCACCGTGAACGGGCTCAAGACCCGCATCACCTCCACGGTGATGGCAAAGGCCATCGAGGTGGCGATCAGGCCCAACAGCAGCAACCACCCCCAATCCGACGGACCCGGCCATGAGGCCGACCACTCTCCGGTAGCAAGGAGCATGAGGCCCAGGACGAGGCTGGCCACCGCCAGCTCGAGGCGCGAAACAGACAGCGAAGCCGCCCGTTGGCTCCACACACTGTTGAGCGTGCCGAACAGGGCCGCACAGAAGGAGCTGATGAGCGCGAGCACCATTCCCCAACCATAGCTCACGTCCACCCGGTACATCCACCACAGGCCAAACAGCGCCACGAGCCCGAGCAGCAACTCGGAGGGATCCAGCTTGCGGCGACGGACCACGGGCTCGATGAGGGCCACGAAGAAGGGCGCGGTCGCCATCACGGCCAGGGCGAGGGACACAGTCGATGCCTTGATGGCCGCGAAGAAGGTGACCCAATGGAGGGCCACCAAAACGCCGGTTCCCGCCACGGGCAAGACCAAGTCGGACGGAATGCCCCTCCCGCTCCGGCGGATCAGCATCCAAACATGGAGCCCGAGGGCGCCAATCAAGGTTCTCCAGAAAACGAGGGGCACGGCGGGCAGCACAATCAGCTTTCCGAGGACCCCGGTGAAGCCGAACACCACCAC
The DNA here is from genome assembly GCA_036159995.1 of Bacteroidota bacterium. Classification (GTDB taxonomy): domain Bacteria; phylum Bacteroidota; class Bacteroidia; order Flavobacteriales_D; family Sanyastnellaceae; genus UBA8752. The sequence goes on along the minus strand of JAYYEI010000002.1, from coordinate 74,407 downwards.
GGTGGCATGGAGCAGGAGAATCGCCCGGGATGGCCGCATCGACTCAGTCCACCAACACCTCGAGGGTCCACCGGCGACCATCGCTGGCCGTGCAGACCAAGGCGTGCCAACCGGGCATCAACCCCTCGGCCTCCAGGGTCCACGGGGCGTCGGCCACCACACGGCCTCCGGTGCGGACGGTGCGCCCAGCCGCATCAACGAGCGCCCAGGTGGTCAGATCCACCCCACACTCCAGGCGCAAGGGGCCGGCCAGGCCGAAGGGAATCGGACCGGCATGAAGCGGACCCACAGACGCAGGAGCACCCTCGATTCCGATGGTCGACGTGTCGGGGAAGACGACGATGACCTCCTGGGACGCCTGGTCCGTGCAGATGCCATCGACGCTTTCTGCCGTGAGGATCACCGTATACGTGCTGTCCACAGGAAACTCGTGGAATGGCGAGGCGGTCGTGTCCAGCGGCGAGCCATCCCCGAAGCTCCAGAAGTAGCCACCGGCGCCCTCGGAGAGATTCTGGAAGGGCACGGGGCCATCTTCCACCTGCCAGGGAGATGGGGCGGTGAAGTCGGCCGAAACCGGCTCCGACAGGTCGAAGGCCCCGCGGGGCAGGATGGTGTAGCCATCGAGGAAGGGGGCCTCATCATCGCGTTGCCCTCCGATGCCGGTCACACCGAAAATGCCGTCCGGAGCCTCGGTGCCGAACAGGTCGGTGTCCGCGTCGATTACCATCTTGTAGAGAGCGGCCCCGGTGGAGACGTAGACCTCGAACTGCGGGGGAAGGTTCGTCCAATCGTTCGGGTTGACGAGCTCCACACACTTCAACCGGATCAGGTCGCTCTCGGTGTCCTCATTGAGTGCGTTGACCAGCTGCGGCTCCTGGATCGGCTGGTCCTGGGCGGCGAGGATGAGCGTGTCCACCTTGATCTGTGCCCGGCCCTGGAACTGCTGGATGGCGCCCCGGATGCGGACGCTGTCTCCCTCGTTGACGAGGTAGTTGAAATTCTCAACCGGACTCCAGACCTCAATGCCGGAGGTGGGGTCGATGATAGTGAACCGCAGGCCGCTCGGGTAGGTATTGAATCCATGGACCACACCGCGGAGCTCGCAGGGCACCAACAGGCTGTCTAGCACCCCGTTGGCGTCGATGCCCCGGACATCGGCGATGGGGTAATGCGGGAAGCCGAGATCGCTCGGCGCGATCTGAACGGTGAGCGACCCAATGGTCACCTCGGCCTCGCCTTGGGTGACGGTCAACTCCAGCGTGAACGTCTCGAGGCCCTCGGGCTCGAAGTCGTCCACGATGCCCACGGTGAAGGACTGCGCTTCGAGCCACCCCTGCGGAAACGTGATGTCCAGCGGGAACAGGGTGCCGAAGTCCGCCACCGGGGTCGCCGTGCTCCCTTCCATTACGGATACCTGCACGTCGACTTGCGCAATGGGCAGGTCAATGGGCAATTCGATCACCAGCACATCGCCTTCAAAGGCCACGATCTCGGACACGCCGAAGCCCAAAGTGGGGGTCGCATTGGTGTCGAGGCCGCAGGGGTTGGCCGTGTGGTCCCCGAAGTAGTCGTAGGTGTTTTCGGGGTAATCCTGCCATTGGAACTGGACCACATCCCAGTCATCGGAACCCATGGTGACGTCCGCATTGCGCACCAAGGTGTGGTGCAGCATGGTCACGTCGTTGACCGGCCATCCCTCTCCGGGGTTGATGCCCACTTCCCCCAGCACGTCCACTTCCACCCCGTTGCGCTCGAGGGTGGTCGCGTCGTTGCCATTGAACAGGGTCACGTCGTCAATGAGGTCCGCCAGCTGGAGCAGGAACGGAGGGGCCAGGGGGTTGACAATGGTGAACACCTCACCCGGGCCGAGGGAGCCACTGAGCTGCACCTCGTGGGTCGCCACCGTGCTGCCGTTGTTGTAGGTCTTGACGGCATATTCCCCGAGGTCCGCGGTGGCGGTGGCACTTGGGTTGTAGATCTCGAGGCCCTTGTCCCAGCCAGTGCCATCGAGGTATTCGGAGAAGAAGAGGTCGACACACAGGCCGCTGGGGTCGCACGGCAGGATGGACACGTCCAACGGCTCGCCGGTCAGCAGGCCACACGAATCCGCGGCGATGCCCAAGACGGGCAGGCCGACACCGAACGTGGTGGAGTCAATGGCGCCGAGATGGCTAAAGCCGTGCACCGTGTACTCGCCCAGCCCGAGCGTCTCGAAGTCGTACTCGGGTGTGCTCGTGGAGTCGAGGATGTCGCCGTTCGCGTCGGCGATCACAAACAGGTAGTCTGCCTCGGGGCTCTGGGAGGTGTATCCGAAATGGAGGAGCGTGTTGGCGAAGCCAAGACACCCAACGGCCTCGTCGTCCCCGGCTGCGGTCAGGATCGTCCCTCCATCGCAACTCGGCGGCAGGCAGTAAAGGCGGTCGACCTCCACGGGAAGGGCGCTGAACGAGACGCACCCGGTGGCGGAAATGCTGTCATACGGAGCGCCCACGGCAATCGATTCCGGCTCGAGGTCCCCGTCATAGCTCATGCCCCAGACGAGGCAGGGTCCAGAAGGCGATCCGGAAAAATCATAGCCGAGGTTGCCCTCTCCACCCGGCACCACATCGATCACCTCGCCATCGAGGTTGGTGATGACCAGGCCGTATTGGCTTTCGATGGCGTTGGACGAGGCGAAGAAGGGCAGAAAGCCGCCCGCGAGGTCCACACACACCTGCGCCACGCCTCCGTCGGCCCCCTGAGCCGAAATCAGGCCGCCATCGCAATCGAGCACATTGGTCGCGCCCGGGGTCGGTTGCTGGAGCACCATCTGGTCGGACCCGAAGGCCGGGCCTCCGTCCGGAAGACGGGCCCAGGCCAAGGCCCCCCCGTTGTCCACGCCGAGCATCCACTCGTCAAGTTGGGGTTGGTCTGGGGTCAGGGAGTCGATCAGAAACGGGTTGGTCTGGTCCGCTGTGCCATACACCACGGCATCGAGCAGCCCATTGGTCGTCAGCAGGGCGCCGAATGGAAAATCCGTACTGTCCCCCTCGAACAGGGCAACCGCATCCCCCCCGTCGCGAAGGAGGCCAGGCTCGAATTCGATGTCGGCTCCCCCCACTTGTGGGTTTGCCAGCAGGAAGAAGCCCGCACTGTCGGTCTGGAATCCATCCAAATCAAAGGCCGCGTAGGCCGTCGACGTGAGCACGCTGCCCCCGCCCTTGTAGAACACCACGATGTGGCCGTCCAGCGGCTGATCCGGTGCCCCGAAGAGCTCGACGAACTCCAGGCTGTCCGGCACCGTGTAGCTGTCGGCATCCACCTCGTTGAGGAACACCTGCTGAGCCGACGCGCCTGAAGCGGCGAGGAAGAGAAGGGCCAAGAGGGGGAAGACCCGGTGAGAGAGGTTTTGTAGGAGACGCATAACCAACGCGTTGGAATCGGCGGCGAAACTACGACGACTCCTTGTGCCCCCGCTTTAACATGTGATGAAATCCGCGCGTCAATCCGGCCGTATCTTCAGGGTGTGCAAGACCCTGCGGGGCCCTGCAACGGAGAGACCCACGGAATGGCCCGACAACAAGAGGAACTCAAGGACCGGCTGGACGCCTTCGTCCGGAAGTACCACCGCAACGAAATGCTGCGGGGTGGACTGATCTTGGCCGCCTGCGTGCCGGTGGCCTGGCTCGTGGTCCTCGGCCTCGAAGCCATGGGGCGCTTCGGCATGACCGCCCGAACGGCCCTGTTCTACCTGTTCGTCACGGTCGTGTCGGCCGTGGCCATCCGGCACCTCCTCCTCCCCGCCATGCGGCTCGTGCGCCTCCGGTCCGGATTGGATCACGCCGAGGCGGCCCGCATCATCGGGCGCCATTTTCCCGACATCGAAGACCGGCTGCTCAACACGCTGCAGCTCCAATCCACAGCCGACGCCACGGACGAAGGCAGCCGGGAGCTCATCCTCGCGTCCATTGCCCAGCGCAGCGACCAACTCCGCCCCTACCGGTTCACTTCCGCGGTGGACTTTGGCGAGAACCGGCGCTACCTGAAGTTCGTCCTCCCCCCCATCGCCCTGTTCGCCGGACTGTATCTGGCCCTGCCGGAGGCGATGGAGGCCCCGACGGACCGGTTGATCCACCACCGGACGGAAGCCCTCGACATGCCGGACTTCCGCCTCGTCCACGATGGCGACCTCCGCACCATTGCTCGCACAGACTACACTCTGACCATCCGCACAGTCGGCACCGTGGTGCCCGCGCGGGTCGAGGTGCAGGCCGGAGACGGCCGCTTTCGGATGGAGCGCAGCGGTGACGGGGCGTGGGAGCACACGTTCCGCGCCGTCCGGGAAACCATGGACCTCGTCGTCTCCGCCCCCGGCACACCGGCACTCGACCTTGTCCTCACCGTCCTGCCCCGCCCCGAGCTGCAGGACCTGAAGGTGTCAGTACGTCCACCAACCCACACGGGGCTCCCGCCGTTCGAGCAACGCAATGAGGGGGACCTCGATGTGCCCGAGGGCAGCATCCTGTCCTTCCAGCTCGGCACACGCCATGCCGACCGGCTCGGCCTGCGCTGGGGAGGAGAACGGGAAGATCTCGAGCCCGACGTGGACAACCGGTTCAGCTTCAACCGCACCGCCCAGGAGGACCTGAGCTATGCCTTCCATCCCCGATCCAGCGACGTCCGTGATGAAGATTCCGTTCGGTACCGCCTGCGCACCATCGCCGACCGGAGGCCCACCATCCGCGTCGTGGAGCTCCCCGACAGTTTGACCCTCAACCGCATCGCCTTCAATGGCCTGGTGCAGGACGACTACGGCTTCACCTCCCTGCGCTTTGTCTACCGCCTGAAGGGAGCTGACCGCGAATCCCTCGACCTCGACCGGCCTTCCGGTCGCGAGGATGGCTTCATTCACCTCTGGGACCTCTCGGAAGCCGGCATCGGCCTGGGCGATGAAGTCGAGTATTGGTTCGAAATCCGGGACAATGACGGGGTGAACGGCCCCAAGATGACGCAGTCGCGCACCTTCGTCCACCAGGCCCCCACAGCCGAGGAACTCGCGCAACAATTGGACAGTGCTGATACGGAACTCACGGCGGCGCTCGAGGCCAACCTTGAGGAGGCCCGCCGCCTGCGGGAGGAGATGCGGGAGCTCCGCCGCGAACTCATGGAGGAGGAAGAACTCGGCTGGGAGGAAAAAGCCGCACTGGAGGAGTTGCTGAAGCAACAGGAGGCCTTGAAGGAGGAGGTCGAGCGCATGCAGCAGGAGAACCGGAAGAAGAACGAGCTGCAGGCCGAATTCGAGCAGCCCAACGAAGCGTTGCAAAAGAAGCAAGAAGAGCTCCAGAAGCTCATGGACGAGGTCATGACGGACGAACTCCAGCAGATGTTCGACGAGCTCCGGGAGCTTATGGAGCAGCTCGAGGAGGGCGACAAGGAAAAGATCGAGGAGCAACTCGAGCAAATGGACCTCGACCAGGAAGCCCTGGAGCAGGAATTGGACCGGGCGCTCGAGCAATTCAAGCAGCTCCAGTGGGAGCAAAAGATGGAGGAGGCCATCTCCGACCTCGAAAAACTGGCAGAGGAACAGGAGAAGCTTGCTGAGGAGACGGCAGAAGGCAAAACCCCGGAAGAAGACCTCAAAGCGAAGCAGGACTCACTCGATCAGGAATTCGACAAGATCCAGGAGGCACTGGACGACGCCAAGAAACTCAACGAGGAGCTGGAGAACCCCAATGGCATGCCCATGATGGAGGAGCTTCAGAAGGAGATCGAGGAGAGCATGGAGGACGCCGGGGAAAAACTGGACAGCGGCAAGGAGAAGAAGGCCTCGGAGAGCCAAAAGAACGCAGCCGGGAAAATGCAGCAGATGGCCCAGCAGATGGAGAGCGCCATGCAACAACAGGAGCAGGAGTCCATGGAGGAGGACATGGAGGCGCTGCGTGCGCTGCTCGAGAACATCATCACGCTGTCCTTCGATGAGGAGGACCTCATGGCCGCTGTGGAGGACACCCAGAAGGACGACCCGCGCTACGTGACGCACGGCCAGTTCCAACGCAAACTCAAGGACGATGCGGAAATGGTGAAGGACAGCCTGTTTGCCCTCAGCAAGCGCATCACGCAGCTCCAGAGCATCGTGAACCGCGAAATCAGCCTCGTCAACCTGCACATGGGCCAGGCCCTCGACGGATTCACGGACCGCGAAACCGGCATCATCACAACCAACCAGCAGTATGTGATGACCTCCTTCAACAACCTCGCCCTGCTGCTGGACGAGGTGCTCCAGCAGATGCAGAATGAATCCAGCTGCAACAAACCGGGCACAGGAAACTGCGAAAAGCCCGGCGGAAGCGGCTCCAAACCCTCCCCCAGCGCCAAGCAGATCAAGGGCATGCAGCAGTCGCTCTCCAAGCAGCTCGAGCGCATGAAGGAGAAGATGAAAGGCTTCAACAAGGGAGAGGGGAAAGAAGGCAAGCGGGGACTCAGCAAGGAACTCGCCCAGATGGCCGCCCAGCAGGCCGCCATTCGACAGATGACCCATGAGCTTGGAAGACAGCTCAATGAAGACGGCTCCGGCACTGGAAACGGCCTCGAGGGCATCGCCAAGGAGATGGAGGAAATCGAGAAGGACATCGTCAACGGCGAGCTCGATCAGCTCACGTTGGAGCGCCAGCAGGACATCCTCACCCGGCTGCTCAAGGCAGAGAATGCCGAACGCGTCCGGGGCGAGAAGGAGGAGCGGGAATCCCGCACAGCACGGGAAACCCCGACAGAACTGCCCCCGAGCTTAGAGGAATACCAGCGGAAAAAGGCCCAAGAAATCGAGCTGCTCAGAACCGTCCCCGCGGACCTCACCCCCTACTACAAGCTCCGCGTCAACGATTATTTCAATACTTTGGAAGTCCCGAACAAGGAGTGAATCCACAGCATGGCCGAAGTGAGAAAATTGCAGATTGCCTCCCGCATGGAAGGCATCACCGAAGTCGAAGGGCTCATTAATGGGCTCTGTGAGGAATTCGGAGTCGAGGAGACCCATTACGGGGAAATCCTCATCGCGATGACCGAAGCGGTCAACAATGCGGTTGTTCACGGCAACAAATTGGATGCCAGCAAGATGGTCGACATCGAAGTGCGAACGGAGGGGCCCATTCTTGAGTTCCGCGTGGCGGATCAGGGACCTGGTTTCGACTTCGACAACATCCCCGACCCCACCGCCCCCGAGAACCTTGAGAAGCCAAACGGTCGCGGTGTCTTTCTCATGCGCCAACTCGCAGACACCTGCGAATTCGAAGAGCTCGGCCGCGTGGCCATTCTTCGCTTCGAGAACGCCCTCCCCCAGCCCGCTGCTGCTCAGTGAACGCCTCGGGCACCATCACCTTCCAGTTCCTCAACACGCCTTTTCGGCTCGCCCAGCGCGCCGCCGTTCGCTCCTGGATCCAGGATTGCGCTAAGGCGAATGGACATGACATCGGTGAACTCAACTTTCTCTTCACCAACGATGATGAGATGCTGTCCCTCAACCGGAAACACTTGGATCACAACTACTACACCGACATCCTCACGTTTCCCACTCCATCAGCACACGGACTCACCGCGGACATCGTGATCTCCATCGACCGCACCAGAGACAACGCCAAACAACTGAATTCCAACCCATTGGACGAACTCCATCGCGTCATGGCCCACGGAGTTCTGCACCTAACCGGATTGCAGGATGACACCCCTCAATCGAAGGCAGAAATGAGGCGCGCTGAAGACCTCTGGCTCCTCCAACGAACCTTCCTTACCCCCTGATGTTCCACGTGGAACTCCCACCATGCTAGAATCCTATGACGTCCTCGTAGTCGGGGGCGGACACGCCGGCAACGAAGCCGCTCACGCCGCAGCGCAAATGGGCAGCAAAGTCCTGCTCATCACTATGAACCTGACCACCATTGGGGCGATGAGCTGCAATCCAGCCATGGGTGGTGTTGCCAAAGGCCAAATCCTTCGAGAGGTGGACGCTCTAGGCGGCATGAGCGGCCGCATTTCGGACCGAAGCGCCATTCAATTCCGGATGCTGAACCGTTCGAAAGGCCCTGCCATGTGGTCTCCCCGGACACAAAACGATCGACACGCCTTTGCCAATGAATGGCGAATGACCTTGGAGGCCCACCCCAACATCCACCTGTGGCAAGACATGGTCACGACTCTGATCATCCAGAACGGCTCCGTTCGCGGTGTCAGAACACAACTCGGCGTTGACATTTACGCTCAATCGACCATCCTGACTTCAGGCACCTTTCTCCAAGGACGCATCCACCTGGGACGCCAGCAATTCCAAGGGGGGCGATCTGGAGAGCGCGCTGCCGAAGGCATCACACAACAACTCGCCGATCATGGCTTCCTGACCGGTCGCATGAAAACGGGAACACCTCCACGCATTGACGGACGGAGCATCGACTTCAGCAAAACAGAAGTCCAACACGGCGACGAGGCCACGGAAGCCTTCAGCCACTTTGAATCACCAGACCTGAGCAACCAGCAACCCTGTCACATCACGTACACCAACCCGAGTGTCCACGAGATTCTCCAAGACAGCCTGGCTGACAGCCCTCTATTTAGCGGCGCCATCACGGGCAAAGGGCCGCGCTACTGCCCCAGCATTGAAGACAAGATCCACCGCTTCGCCGACAAGGACCGTCATCAAATCTTCATCGAACCTGAGGGCAGGCATACCGTCGAAACATACTTGAACGGGTTCTCCACCTCACTTCCCAAAGAGGCACAACTGGCCGCCATGCGACAAATTCCAGGGCTGGAACACGCAAGAATGTTCCGTCCCGGATATGCTGTGGAGTACGACTACTTCCCCCCGACACAACTGCATCACACCCTTGAAACCAGGAACCTGGCCAACCTCTACTTCGCAGGCCAAATCAACGGGACCACGGGATACGAGGAAGCCGCGTGCCAAGGGCTCATCGCAGGCATCAACGCCCACCTCAAGAACACAAACCAAGCCGACTTCACACTGGGACGCGATGAAGCGTATATCGGCGTTCTCATTGATGATCTCATCACAAAAGGCACCGACGAGCCCTACCGCATGTTCACTAGCCGAGCAGAGTACCGCATCCTGCTGCGCCAAGACAACGCCGACCAACGGCTCACCCCCAAAGGCCACGAACTCGGCCTAATTCAAGAAGACGCCTGGTCAATGTTCCACGTGAAACAGAACCAAATGGCCGCCTTGGAAAAAGAACTAAAGACCACCTCAGCCGATCCAGAAGCAGTCAACCCAGCCCTCAACGCGGCCGGCAGTCAACCAATCAAACAAAAAACACGCTGGTCCAAACTCATCAGCCGGCCCCACATCCACATCGACCAACTCCCAGTGAATACGGGAGACATGCCTCCATCTTGGATTCAGCACGTGGAAACCACCATCAAGTACCGGGGCTACATCGAGAAAGAACAGGAGCAGGCAGACCGCATGAAAACAATGGGCGCGCTTCACATCCCAGACGACCTGGAGTATTCCCGACTCACCTCACTGAGCATGGAGGCCAGACAAAAATTGGACGATCTCCGCCCCAAGACTCTGGGAGAAGCCGGACGCATCAGCGGAATCTCTGCCTCAGACCTGAACGTCCTGATGCTCTACCTCGGTCGATAACGTTCCACGTGGAACACTCGCGAGACCCAGAAACCGCCCATAAACGGCCCCAGACCGCTTCCCGAACCAAAGTCCCGACTCAATCGAGTTCGCAAAAAAACACAAACCACTGATTTTCAACAAAATAAAGAAAATCAAGGGGAGGCAGAGCTGCCACGTACCTTCGCGACGCAATTCCGCCACCATGAACATGAAGCCCCATCTCGACCAACTTGGACTCAGCGACGCCAATGCCGGTGTCCAAATCGGTCAGTCCTCTTCTTCCGTTGGATCCCAGATTGTCAGCACCAGCCCCGTGGACGGGAACACCATTGGAGCCACAGGCGTGTGTTCAGCCGATGATTACGAAAAGGTCATTGCTGCAGCGACCGAAGCCGGTAAGGCCTGGCGTCACGTGCCAGCCCCACAGCGCGGAGAAGTCGTCCGCCTCTACGGCGAAGCCCTGAGGAAGCACAAGGATGCGCTCGGAGCCCTCGTGTCGTACGAAATGGGAAAGAGCCTGCAGGAAGGATTGGGCGAGGTCCAGGAGATGATTGACATCTGTGACTTTGCCGTCGGTCTGTCCCGCCAGCTCTACGGACTCACCATGCATTCCGAGCGTCCGGGGCACCGCATGTACGAGCAGTGGCACCCTCTTGGCGTTGTTGGCATCATCAGCGCCTTCAACTTCCCAGTGGCCGTGTGGAACTGGAACACAGCCATTGCTTGGGTGTGCGGAAACGCCTGCATTTGGAAGCCCTCCGAGAAGACTCCGCTCACCGCTGTGGCCTGCCAGAACATCTGGAATGAAGTCACCCGGGACATGGATCATGTGCCCGAAGGCTTGTCCTGCATCATCCAGGGCGATTATACCGTCGGTGAAATGATGACCCACGACAAGCGCGTGGCCCTGATTTCCGCGACGGGATCCATCCGAATGGGCAAGATTGTCGCCCAAGCCGTCGCAGCGCGCCTCGGCAAGAGCCTGCTGGAGCTCGGAGGCAACAACGCCATCATCGTCGAGCCCGATGCCGACCTCAAAATGGTCGTTCCTGGAACCGTGTTTGGCGCCGTGGGAACCTGTGGCCAGCGCTGCACTTCCACCCGCAGGCTCATCATCCACAGCAGCATTTATGACAAGGTGGTGGCCGCCATCACCAAGGCCTATGGCCAGCTCCGCATCGGCTCTCCGCTCGATGAAAACAACCACGTCGGCCCGCTCATTGACCACGATGCCGTGCACATGTACGAGAAGGCCCTCCAGGATGTCGTCGCCCAAGGGGGACGCATCCTCGTGGAAGGCGGCGTCTTGGAAGGGGGGGAGTACGCCTCCGGATGCTACGTCAAACCAGCCATTGCCGAAGCAACCAACGACATGGCCATCGTCCAGCACGAGACGTTTGCCCCCATCCTGTACGTGATGAAGTATGAGACCCTCGATGAGGCCATCGCCATGCAGAATGGCGTGGTGCAGGGGTTGTCCTCTGCCATTATGACCACCAACCTGCGCAGTGCAGAGCGCTTTCTCTCTGCGGCCGGCAGCGACTGCGGCATCGCCAACGTCAACATCGGCACCAGCGGAGCCGAGATCGGGGGCGCCTTCGGTGGTGAAAAGGAAACCGGTGGTGGCCGTGAATCCGGCAGCGACGCTTGGAAGGCTTACATGCGCCGGCAGACCAACACCATCAACTACAGCACCGAGCTCCCGCTCGCCCAGGGCATCAAGTTCGACCTCTAATGGCCGGCTTATCCCGATTCGGAACGACCATGATGGCGGCGGCTGTCGTGGTCGTTTTGCTTTCCCGCTGCGCCTCTGGTGGACCGTCTGAAGCCGAAAAGACAGACACCAAGGGCGTCCTTCTCTTCGACCTGAACGACAGCACAACCGCCGCGATTCCCGGCGAATGGGTGGGGGATACCTTGATGCTTCGCAATGACCAGGAGGAATTGGCTTTGGCCCCGCTGGACGCCCACCCGGGCCTGTGGTCGATTCCGGTCTTCGATGGCACCCTTTCCCTCACCAACGACACCGGACACTGGCACGACGTGCTCCGACCCCGGGAATACCGCGTGGCCGCCCGTTGGGAACGCCGTCGCGCCCAGCAAAGCCCCGAATGGAGGGAGGACACCCTGTCTTGGGCCTTGACTTTCGGCGAGGATGATCCTTGGTTCGGCCAGCTTTTCCTCCAGCAATCAGAAGGCCGATGCCGCGGCAGCATCGCCACGGCCACCGGCGACTTTCGGCACCTGCACGGCACGTTGACCGGCAGCGAGCTGATCCTGCAGACCTTCGACGGCGCCCACTTGTTCCGGTTCGCCGGTTCGCTTGATGCAGATGGTTCCATCCGGGGTGGGGTGTTCCACAGTGGAAACCACTACGCGACCTCCTTTTCCGGCCGGCCGGTGGACCCCTCTTCCTCCTCCTTGGAAGACGCTCCGATCGCGTCCTGGACCGGACAGCCTGTGCAGTATGCCGGTCTTGACCTGCAAGGAGACAGCGTACACTGGACAGCCGGTCCATCCGACGGCGTGCATGTCCTCAGCGTCATGGGCTCGTGGTGTCCGAATTGCATGGATGAGCACCGCCTGCTCGTCTCCATGATGGAGCGGTTTCCGGACCTGCAGGTGCACACCCTGGCCTTCGAGCGCGGATTGGACCGCGAAGGAGGGGGCGATGCGGCGTTGGCCCGACTTCGCCGCTATGCCGAGCAGATGGGGGTGACCCGCTTCGGCGACCGGTGGCGTATGCGGCTCATTGGACCCGCGTCCAAAGTGAGGGCCCAGGAGGCGTTGCCCTTCCTCGACCGGGTGGTCAGTTTCCCGACCTCCGTCGTGTCCTCACCAGACCAAGCCGAGCCCTGGATCCACAGCGGATTCAACGGACCCGCCATGGGACCCGCCCACGACCTCGAAATCGCCCGCTTTGCCGCGGCGATCAGCGGTCCGTCGGAAAATCGTTGACGCGGTCGACGACCAGCTTTTGGTCGCGGTTCGCCACCTCCCACGAGGTGAGGAACACCAACTGTCCGATCTCCGACATTTTCGGGTAAAGGATTTTGTCCGGCGTGTCTCCGACTCCGTGGTAGTCCTCGTGTACCCCGCTGAAATAAAAGATCACCGGGATGTTGTGCTTCGCGAAGTTGTAATGGTCGCTCCGGTAGTAAAAGCGGTTGGGATCATCCGGTGCATTGAAGGTGTAATCCAGCGCAATGCCGATGTGCTCGGCGTTCACCGCCTCACTGATTTCATGCAATTCGCTAGACAGTTTATCACTGCCAATGAGATAGATGTACCGGTCGTCGTCGGGGTGGGCCTCATCCACCCGTCCCACCATGTCCATGTTCAGGTCACAAACGTGCTGCTCGAGGGGGAATGCGGGGTGGTCGCTGTACCATTCGGACCCCAGAAGGCCTTTCTCCTCACCGACGAAGGCGATGAAGAGCACGGTGCGGCGCGGTCCCTCTCCAGCCAGTTTGGCTTCCATCCAAGCCTGGGCGTTTTCCAGCAGGCTCACGGTTCCACTGCCGTCGTCATCGGCGCCATTGAAGACGTCTCCACTCTTGTCGACGCCGACGTGGTCGTAGTGGCTCGTCAGCACCACGATCTCATCGGACAACGTGCTGTCTGACCCAGGAATCAAACCCCATACGTTGTGGGCCACAACCCGATCGTCCTTTCGGGCGAGAGCCAATTTGCACCACCCCCAAGACACTGGGTCCAGCTTGCGCTTGGGCCACTTCTTGCGGGCGAAATCAAGGGATTTCCAGCCGGTCATGGTCAGCAAAGCTTCCGGGGCCATCAACAAGGTGGGCACATCCGTTCCCGCACCTTCCCGTTCCACATCCAACCGCATCCGCTCCCGGCTGAGCCAAGGCACAAATCGGGACTTCAGCGTCTCATACTCCTCAGTGACCACGATGATGGCCGCCGCTCCCAGGCTGTCGGCAATCTCCCGCTTGGCATTGCGCATGGAGCTCCACCGGCTCGGCTCCTTCGTTCCCGTTAGCTCATATCCCTTCTTCTCACTGCCCGGCTCGCCGGCGAGGATAATCACGACCCGATCCTGCACATCCAGACCGGCGTAATCGTCCCAGCCCGCTTCCGGATCCTGAATGCCGTAGCCGGCAAACACAGCCTTGCCCTCGACATCCGACACCTCGATTCCGGGGTAGGGGACCCAATCCTGCTTGAACAGGAACTGCTGGTCATCCGCCGTCAAGAGTCCGCCCTTGAGCTGGGACACCTTGAGCGGGACCTCTTGGAAATAGGACCCATTGACCTCCTTCAGGCCAATGGTCTTGAAGTGCTCCGCGATGTACGCGGCAGCCATGCGCTGGCCTCGCTTTCCCGTTTCCCGGCCCTCCATGCTGTCTGCCGCGAGGATGTGCAAGTGGGTGGACAGGTCCTCAGGCGTAATGGTCTTCGACCATGGCACGCCGGACCCTGTGTGTTTCAAAGTCTGTGCGCTCGTTGGCAGGGCCAGAGCGAGCATGAAGAGAGGCAGGAGGAAGCGGGTCATGAGCAAGCAATCTTGTCGACGCGGCGGGCGTGGCGGCCTCCTTCGAACTCGGTATCGAGGAAAGTGGCCACGCAATCGAGCGCGTCAGAAATGGCGAGGTATCGGGCGGGAAGGCAGAGGACGTTGGCGTTGTTGTGCTCCCGGGCGAGGCGGGCGATGTCCGGCCGCCAGGCGATGGCGGCACGCACTTCCGGGTGCTTGTTGGCGGTCATGGCCACACCATTGGCGCTGCCGCAAATCAAGATGCCCATGCCTCCTTCAGCGGCCACCCCTTCTGCAAGCGGGTGGGCATGATCCGGGTAATCGACGCTGGCACCGTCTGGTGTACCGTGGTCAACGACCTCGATGCCGCGCTCCTTCAACCAGGCGATCAGGGCGACCCTCAGGTCCCCTGCAGCGTGGTCATTGGCCAAGTGAATCCTCATGGTTGCAAGTTGCCTCTCCAACCCGGATTTCGCGATACACATTCCGTTGTGGATTCGCACGGATTTCTGTGCGTAACCCAAGCGCAAAAAAATTTGGAGAATTGACCCTCTTGCCGGCTTGATCAAACGGATCGGAAATCCCGTTTGAAAACCCTCCCAATTCTCCCATTCATCCCCACACGATTCTCGGGGATGTCCACATCTGAATTGCTCCTCATTTCCTCCATCACGCCGTCATCCACATCCGGAATTCTTCCGTGGATATCTCCATCATCTCTTTGACCCTCAAACATTCCGAGTCGTGGACAATCCGTTCAAGAATCCTGAAGACCTGTGGATGGCCATCGGCTCCAAATTCCTGCCGCCCATCTTTTCCTCCGTTTCCACATCCCTATGACCATGACTGTTTCTTTTTTAGAAAAGAGATAGAGATATCGGTGCGGGGAAAATCAGGATTCGGACCATTCTTCTGTTGGGATCGGTGTGGCAACTTGCAGGCATGTTCCGCTTTCGGATTTTCTGTCTCGTCCCGCTCCTCTTCGTGGGAGTTTGCCAGCTGGCTGGACAGGATTCGACAAGAGTTCAATATCGGTTTCCTTCCGGTGAGGTCAGCAGTGAAGGCTGGCTCGTGAGTGGTGTTCCCGAGGGATTCTGGCGATCGTATCACGAAGATGGAATCCGGAAGAGCGAAGGCAACCGCAGCGGGGGCCAGCTCGAAGGAGAGTGGATTTTCTACGATGCCAAAGGGCGTGTGCAGACGACGTTGCGCTATGAACAGGGTGCGAAGCAAGGTGAAGAAATCCGCTGGGATACCACCGGTGTGCAGCGGAGGATTCGACCATGGAAGGCCGATGTTCTGGATGGGGAAGAGCGGGTGCTGGATGACCGTGGCATTCTGGTGGGGACGATTCCGTGGACGGCGGGGGTCAAGGAGGGCGTGGCCTTGGAGTTTGCTCGGGATGACGCGGAGGGTCTTGGCCGCATCATCAAACGATCGGGGTATCGGGATGATCTCTTGCGTTGGGTAGAGGAGGTGAATCGGTTCGATGACCAGGGGAGGAAAACGGGCAAATGGATGACCTTTTGGTCCAATGGCCGTGTCCGGGAGGAAGGTCCATGGGAACGGGGATTGAAAGAAGGGGTGTTTAAGCGGTTTTCGCGGCAGGGAGATTTGGAATCCACAGAGACCTGGCACCGGGGCGAGCTCGTGGAGGATGCACCGGAAGCGGTGGTCCTCGATTTGAGAAAGACCTTCCACGCCAATGGTGAGGTGTCCCGCTCCGGACCTTGGCGGGATGATACGCCCATGGGAACCCATCGGTTCTTCGATGAGGAGGGGCATTTGGTGGAGGTCAAGGTCTTTCGTGACGGGGTGCTTTCGGCGACCGGCATGTTGGACAGCTTGGGTCGCCGAACAGGGCCCTGGAAGGAGTTCTGGCCGGAAGGAGAACTGAGGGCATCGGGGCCGCATGTCGAGGGATTGCGCGATGGAGACTGGCAATTTTTTGCCCGCGATGGTCGACTGGAGCAGGAGGGAGGTTACCGGGCAGGCCAGTGGCATGGCCGGTGGATCTGGTATCACTCAGATGGATCCAAACACCGCGATGAACGCTATCGGAAAGGGCGGGAAGACGGTGAATTCACAGAATGGTCAGCCTCAGGAGAGGTTTTGGCCATTGGCGTGTATGAACGGGGTCGGAAGCAGGGGTCTTGGGTGGAACACGTCAATGACGATCGGCGGGAAGGCGCCTACGTGGAAGGAGAACGGGATGGCCAGTGGATCCACTTGGATGCCGAAGGTCAGGTGGTGTTCGAAGGGGCGTTCGTTGCCGGGATTCCCACCGGGGAGCATGTGGGCTACTGGCCGACGGGCATCCGGGAATGGGTGGGGTCGTACAAGGGTGGTCTCCGCGACGGCAATTGGCGATATTTCGACGGTTCTGGAAACGTGACACTGATTCGGCAGTATGAGGCCGGTCGCATCGTCAAGGTCAACGGAACCAAAACTGATCGATGAGATGAGCCGCGACAACGGGAGGGGAGTGCAGGAATGGCCGGAGGGGTGGATGGACCGGCTTCCGTCGGCCATCATCTTGGTGCGCGACGGCCAGGCGATTCGGGCCAACCGGCACGCCACCTTCCTGTTCGGCTGGAAGAATGGTCTTCCGGACAACCCGGATTGGTTTGAGGGCGGTTGGCTCCAATGGAGAGAAGAGGACCGAACGTATCTCGATGTCCGTTGGGACTGTGTTCCCGTTGTGGACCGGAGGGTATTGCGCCTTGAGTTGCAGGCCATGCGGTCGGCTGGCGAGCCGTTCCATGTCGAATTGCGCCTGTCGCCGGGTCCGGACGCAACCGACCTCGTGCAAATCGTGGACATCAGCGAATCGCGGTTCCGGCAGCAGGCCCTTCAGGATCGGGAAGCCCATTACCGCAGGCTGAATGACATCGCCCAGGAAGCCATCGTGCAAGTCAAGGATGATGTGGTCCTCGATGTGAACTCCCGGTTTCTGGCGATGATTGGAGTGGATCATCCGGAGGAGGTCATTGGAGACCCTGTTTCCCAATTGGGGCTCAAGCGGATTGGAAATTTGGAGCCCATCGATGGGAGTGGCGTCTTTGACCGGGGCGATTGGATGATGCAGAATCGCAATGGAGAGGTATTGAACCTCGACATTGGAAAAGGCCGTCTGGAGGATGGATCGGAGGTGTGGATGATGTACGACATCTCGGACCGGAAGCGCATCGAGTATGACCTGATCCAGGAGCGAGAGCGGTTCCGCTTGTTGGTGCAGAGTTCCCCGAACGGGATCCTGATTCTGGTGGATGATCTCGTGCGGTATGCCAATCCTGTGGCGGAGTCGCTGTTCAAGGGGGTGTCCCCCATGCTGGAAGGGGCGCGGTTCGAATCGATGTTCCCCGAGGAGCACCGCAAGCGCATCCTGCACAGTGCGGCAGAGGCCCGGCAGGGACGAGATGTAGAGGAATGGGAGTTGGAGTTGCCCGGCAATGGGAAGCGCATCACCCTGAAGTGGAGGCTGACGATTTTCGATGGGCAGCCGGCGGTCCAGGTCAGTGTGTCCGATGTGACGGACCGTCACTCCCTCATGCAAGAGCGGATTCGGGCTGAGGTGGCGGAGGAAGCCAACCAGCAACTGACACAGCAGATCGAACAGAGGATCGCGGCCGAGGCAGCCCTGCGCAGTGCCACGGCCAGGATGCGAAGCATTGTGGAGTCCGGCGAGGACTTCATCATCTGGACGGAAACCGCAGATCATGCGGTGACCAGCGCCAATCGGAATTTCATGGCGTGGCTGGGAGGCAGCGAAGTCGAGGGGGAAGACCTGCAACAAGTGAGTCGGCTCCTCGGTGATCAGGTGACCCAAAGCCAGGAGTGGAATGGGTTCGATCTCGACGACCGCTTCACCCGGGCCCTGAACGGGACGCCCCAGCGCTTCGAGTGGGCGATCGGTCCGGACCGGGAAGAAGGGGAGAGGCGGTGGCTTCAATTGTTCCTCAACCCGATCGAGATGGTGGAGGGAACCCCGGAGATCAGTGCCATTGCCTACGACATCACCGAGCGAAAGCGCATTGACCGGGCGATTCGTGGTGCGTTGAAGGAGAAGGAAATCCTGCTTCAGGAGGTACACCACCGGGTCAAGAACAACCTGCAGATCATCAACTCCATCCTGAACCTCCAGAAGAAATTCGTGCAGGACAAGAATGCCATCGTGGGTCTGGAGGAAATCCAGAACCGGGTGTCGACGATGAGCATCATCCACGAAACGCTCTACCAGAACACGGACGTGTCGAACATTGGTTTCCCGTCCTATTTGACTCGCATTGCCGGCAACATCATCCAGGGGTATCAATCCCAGACGCGGGTGGAGCTGGTCACCGACCTCGATGATGTCCAAGCCCCATTGGATCAGGCCATTCCGTGTGGGTTGATCTTGAATGAGTGGGTGTCGAACGCGATGAAGTACGCGTTTGAGGGCAGGGAGAGCGGGACGATTTCCGTTGGGTTGAAGGCGGTGGACGTCGAAGGAAAGCCTGAGGAGGAGGAGATTCAGATCGAGGTCAAGGACGACGGTGTGGGCCTTCCGGAAGGGTTCGATTGGAGCGGGCGGGACTCGCTTGGATTGTACCTCGTGCAGGCGCTGAGCGAGCAGTTGGACGCTGAACTCTTGGCGGAAAGTGACGGAGGAACGCGCTTTTTGGTTAGCTTTCGGCGGCCAAAAAACCTGTTTGACGGTTGAAGCTCACGCTTCCATCGAACGATTCGACAGGTTGGCCCCAAACCTGAACGCACCTGAACCATGTCGATCAACATCCTGGTGACCGAGGACGAGAGCATCGTCCGTAAGGACATCGAGCAGACCCTCGAAAAGATTGGATACAACGTCGTTGCGACGGCGGACAACGGTGAGGACGCCATCGACTTGGCCGTGCGCCACCGTCCGGACGTCGTCCTCATGGACATTATGCTCAAGGGGGACATGAACGGCATCGCGGCGGCCGAGGAAATCAAGCGCACCCTCGATGTTCCGATTATTTTCCTGACGGCCTACGCGGATCGCAGCACCCTCGGGGAGGCCAAGCTCGCTGAGCCCCACGGGTACATCCTCAAGCCGTTCAAGGACGTCGACTTGCAGACCAGCATCGAAATGGCCCTGCACAAGTTTGCCAAGGAACAGGAGGCCCGTCTGGAGAATGAGTTCCTGCGGAACATGGCCGAGCACAAGGAAACGGCTGAGTACCTGTTCGTCAAGAACCGGAGCCGCCTGATGAAGATTGACTACGATGAGCTGCTGTTCATCGAGGCCCTCAAGGACTATGTGGTCGTGCACACGCCCGAACAGAGCTTCACCATCCACAGCACCATGAAGGATGTGGAGAACAAGCTCAATGAGCGCCGCTTCATGCGGGTGCACCGGAGCTACATCGTCAACCTCGACGCCATTCACAGCATCAAGTATTCCATGATCCAAGTCAAGGGCATGGAGAAGGAAATTCCGATCGGAGGCAGCTACAAGGACATCTTGGCTAGCCGGATCAACCTGCTGTGAATCAGAAGGAAAACGAAGACACTGACAAAAAGAAACCCCGGGCCGATACCCGGGGTTTTTTGTGGCTCCCCCACCTGGACTTGAACCAGGGACCTACTGATTAACAGTCAGTCGCTCTAACCAGCTGAGCTATAGGGGAATGCTCAACCCCTCTTTCGAAGGGAGCGCAAAGATACGCGATGTTCCCATTTGGTGCAACGGACGGGTGCAGGCACAGGGCGTCCTGTACCTTTGCGGCCTTCTGTTGCATCATGAGCTGGAACACCTCCTCCATCGTGGCCGTCGGGACGGTCGCTTTCGATTCGATCAAAACCCCGTTCGGTGAGCGCGAGCGCATCGTGGGCGGCGCCGGCACATACATCGGTTGGTCGGCCACTCGTCTCGGTGTGGGCACCGGGTTGGTGAGCGTCATCGGAGAGGACTTTCCGCAGGCGGAACTCGACGCCATGACCTCCGCGGGCATGGGCCTCGATGGCGTGGAGTGTCCGGAAGGGGGCAAGAGCTTCTTTTGGGCGGGATCCTACCACGAGGACATGAACGGCCGTGACACCTTGGCCACCGAGCTCAATGTGCTCGCGGATTTCAAGCCGGTCATTCCTCAAGCTTGGCGGAAGGCGAAGTGGCTGATGCTCGGCAACATTGACCCCACCTTGCAGGCGTCCATCTTGGACCAGATGGAGGAGCGCCCGGAATTGGTTGTGCTCGACACGATGAACTTCTGGATGGACATCGCCATGGAGCCACTCAAGGCCGTCATTGCCCGGGTGGACGTGCTTACGATCAACGATGAAGAGGCCCGCCAACTGAGCGGTGAGCGCAGCCTCATCCGCGCGGCCAAGGCGATCTTGGCCACGGGCCCACGCTACCTGATCATCAAGAAGGGCGAGCACGGTGCGCTGCTGTTCCATCACCGGGACGGGGAGCTGGTCATGTTCTTCTGTCCGGCCTTGCCGCTGGAGGACGTGGTGGACCCGACGGGGGCGGGGGACACGTTTGCCGGAGGGTTCATCGGCCATGTCGCGCGCACCGGGTCGACGGATTTCGACACCCTCAAAGAGGCCATTGTCGTAGGCAGTGCCCTGGCGAGTTTCACCTGTGAATCCTTTGGAACTGAGGGCATCCGTGCGGTGACCGAAGAGATGTTGGACAACCGGGTCGATGCGTTCCGGAATATGATGTCCTTGCGGGCGTCCGCCGCGGCTACGACGGCCTGATCAATCCTGAAGCCGGATCCGGAGGGCCGGATTGATGGCCGCGCCTGATTCCCACCACTCGAAGTGGAGGTGGGGGCCCGAGCTGTGGTCTCCCGTGTTGCCGATGATGGCAATCGGCTCGCCTTGTCCAACCCGATCCCCCGAGGAGACCAAGGTCCGGCTGTTGTGCATGTAGACGGAAACGCGGTTGCGTTCGTGTTGCACCATGACGGTGTGGCCCCCACCAGAGGTGAAGCCCGCGAAGACCACAGTGCCTTCTCCGACGGCCTTGACCGGCGTGTTTTCCGGAGCGACGAGGTCCACGCCCCAATGGCCGATGCCGGGGTTCCATTCCGAGGAGATGGTGCCTTCCACCGGGGGCATCCAGAGGCCGGACTCGCTGAGGGCGTTGGGACGGTCGACCGCGAAAGCGTCTTCCTCCTCGACCCGTTCGCGGAGGTCGTCCAAAGCGGCAGTAGGGGAAGCTTCGAGCTCACTCGCAACCTCCGCTTCGGGAACGGCCAGATCCGGGGTGACGGTGAGGGCGCCGACCGGCAGGTCGCCAGACAGGATGGCCCGCAGGTTGTCGAGGTAGCGGGATTGGCGGTCCAGTATGGTGCTTAGGGAGTCGGCAGCCCGCCAGGAGTCCGCTTGCATGGCCCTGGTTTCGGAGGCGTCGTATCCGGGCACCACCCGCTCCTTCAACGGGGTTAGGGCCACCAGGGCGTAGGTGATGAGGGCGACGGTCAGGATGGACAACGCGGCGAGGAACCGAAGTTGGTTGGGTTGGACGCGCATGGACCAGTGCTCCGCGAAGGTGCCCTCCTCCTGAAGGATGAGCTTGAATCGTTTGGACGGCGTGGGTTCGGATGGAGGGGCCTTGGACATCCTATTTCGGATTGGTGGTCCAAAGATGGACGACATCGAAAGGATGCGCCATGAATTTGTCTTCGGGGCGGCCGGATTGCAATATTTTCGCGGCTTCCGAGTTGGTCGCTCGGAACCCCGAGTCGAACATGTCCCTCACACCGACCTCTCTCCGGCGCGCCCAACGAATGAGGACCCTTCTGTGGGGTCTGTTGCCGCTGACCTTGCTGCTGGGGTCCATCGGGTGCACGACGCAGCGCGATGGCCGGTTCTATCGGGCCTATCACAACACGACATCGCGGTTCAACGGGTTCCACTTTGCCCGGCTCGCGATGGAGGAGGCGGACCAGAAGCTTGCCGAGACCCACGAGGAGAACTGGGACGAGGTGATTCCCTTGTTCATCTATGGTTCCGAGGACCAAGCGGACTTCCTGTACCCGTTGATGGAACGGGCCATCGAGAAGTGTTCCCGGGTGGTGGACCGGCACGCCATGACGCCGCCGCGAAGCGTTCAGAAGGATTTCAAGCGCCCCCAGTTGAACCGGTGGATCGACGACAACTACACGCTGATCGGAAAGGGCCACTTCTATAAGGGAGACCTCGCCAAGGCGGAGGAGGTGTTCAAATACCTCCAGCGGAAGCACAAGGAACCGGACAGCCAGGTGGCGGCCGGAGCCTGGTTGGCCAGGACCTACATGGCCATGGAGAACATGCCCAAAGCCAACTCGGCGCTGCTCAAGGCGGTGGGCGAGCGGGATGCGTCGGATGAGCTGCGGGCGGACGCGTTTCTCGTTCAGGCTGAATTCCTCCTGACCCAGAACAACATCGAGGAGGCCATGCGTTACATCGAGCGCGCCATTCCCAAGATCAAACCCAAGCGGGAGCGGGCGAGGCCCCTCTTCGTGTTGGCCCAACTCAAGCGCGAGTACGGGAGCAACCGCGAAGCCATCGACCTCTTCGAGGAGGTGGTCAAGTTGAAGACCCCCTACGAGATGGAGTTCCAAGCCCGCATGCAGCAGGCCCTGGCGTTTGACCGTCGGCGGGGGGACAGCATGGAGATCAAGGAGTTGTTCTTCGATATGTTGGAGGAGGACAAGAATGAGGACTACCGCGACCAGATCTACTACGCTCTGGCCCAGATCGAACTCGAGGAGCTGAACCGCGAGCAGGGCATGGATTACTTGCGGGACGCCCTGGCGGAGGACTCTGGCAACCGCCGCCCGCGGATGAAGAGCTTCCTGGCTCTCGCCGACCTCCACTTGGAGGACAGGGAGTATGAATTGGCGCAGGCGTACTACGACAGCACCCTGGCCAACATGGACGAGGATCACCCCCGTTTCCAGGAGGTCAGCAACAACGCCAAGAGCTTGACGGAACTGGTGGAGCAGCTGATGGTCATCGTGCGGAACGACAGCCTCCGCGACATCTGCAACCTGGACGAGGACGCCCGGTATGCGCGGATGGAGGAGATCATCGAAGGCCTGCGGGTCGCCCAGGAAGCGGCAGCAGCCGAGGCCGAGCGACTCGCTGAGGAAGCGTTGGCGGAGAGCATGGCTGTGCCGGGAGCCGCGACGGCGTTCTGGCCATACAACCCCACGCTGCGGGACAAGGGTCGGACCGACTTCCTGAACCAATGGGGTGACCGCCCCCTCGAGGACCATTGGCGTCGGAGCCGAAAGCTGGCGGCTGGATTCGGGACCATTGAGGAAGTGGCTGAGGAGGTCGCCTCCGTGGACCTGCTGGCCGCCGGGGGAGAGTTGCCGACGCCGGAGGAGTTGCTGGAGACCCTGCCTTGTGCGGAGGAGCAGCGCGCTGCCGCGGATGTGGAGACGGCCACGGCGGTCTACCAGAGCGGGGTCATCTACAAGGAGAAGCTGGACGACACCGACAATGCCATCGAGGCGTGGATTGACCTGCTCGACCGGTTCGCGGAAAGCGAGGAACACCCGTTGGCACATTATCAGCTGTATCGAACCTACCTCTTCCTCGAGGAGACCGAGAATTACCAGAACCCGTTCTGCGCGACCTGCAACTCCCAATACTGGGCGGACCAGATTTCCCTGCTTTACCCCGACAGCGAATGGGCCCAGCTCGTGGAGGATCCGGACTTCGTGGACTTCGAGGAGCAGCGCCGGATCGACGAGTTGGCCGCCTATGAGGCGCACTTAATCCGGTATTACGCCCAGAAGGATTACCAGGACTTGCTGACGGAGATCAACACGGTGCTCGATACGGTGCCGAACCACACGCAGGAGTGCCGGTACCGTTTCCTCCGCGCCCAGTGCATCGGGTGGCTCGACGGCAAGGTGAGGGGACGGGACAACTACATCACGGCGCTGCAAGAGGTGACCGCGTCCTGCGACTCGTCGGACCAGGCGATCGCGGCGCTCGAGATTTTGGAGGGTCTCGGTATCGGCGGTGAGGGCCAAAAGGAGAAGAAGGACAAGAAAAAGGCCGACGCCGTGCCGCAGATGCCGGACTTCGGCAACTTCACCGACAAGCCGGTGCTCGAGCACTACTTCGCGGTCGTGATCCCGGTGAGCGAAGGCGGGTCGGACAAGACCAAGGCGGATCTGGCCGACTTCAACCGCCAGTTCTTTGCCAGCGCCAACCTCAAGGTCACCAGCAACCTGCTCGACCGCGAGAACCAGCTCGTGCTGGTGAAGGCCTTCCCCCGGAAGGACCGGGCCATGGACTACTACAAAGTCCTGACCGCCAACCGCGAATCCATGATTGACCTGAATACGAGTGGATTCCGCATGTTCGTCATCCACACGGAGAACTATGTGGAGCTGTTCAAGGGCAAGGACATCGAGGGATACGGGCAATTCTTCGATGCGCTTTACCTTCGGGACTGAAGCACCGCGAGAACTGAGCACCATGGCACGCAACCGCAACGTTGGCATCGACCAAGGCATCAACCGCATCGTGGAGGGCACCCTCGTCGAAGGGTCCATCCGCAGTGAGGGCAGCATCCGCATTGACGGACATTTCGTTGGCGACATCCACACCACGGCGCGCCTCGTCATCGGGGCCCAGGGCCGTGTGGAAGGCAATGTGGATTGTCAGGACTGTGAATCGCAAGGCGCGGTGACCGGCAACCTCCGCGTGGTCGGGCTTCTGACGCTGAAGGCGTCGAGTGCCGTGAGCGGGGAAATCCGCTACGGCCGCATGGCCGTTGAGGCCGGTGCCCGAATCGAGGGGGTCTGCAAGTTGGACGACGTGAGCGTGGAGGCGGAAACGACGGAGCCCTCCGTCAAGAACCTGGACCATGCCGGACAGGCCCTCCAGCAAAGCGCCTGATTCCAACCGAAGTGTGATGCGCCATGCGGGCATGGCATCCACCTTGTTCGCCGCTATCGGGGGGGGTGCTTGGCTTGGCCGTCGATGGGACCTGAGCGCCGGCCACGAGATGGCGTGGGGCACGGCCTTGGGCGCCTTGCTTGGGTTGGCGGCCGCCATGGTGATGGTCATCCGCGACGTCAACCGATGAAATTCCTTGGACTCAACCTCCTGACAGCGCTGGGCGCCCTGTTGCTCATCCGGACCCTGGGTGAGCCTCTCATGACGGAGGCGGCCCGGGACCCACTGTCCTGCGTCGTGGTCTTTCTGTCGGTGCTGACCCCCTTGTTGGAGCGGTGGCTCCGTCCGCGGGAGGGGGCGACCCCAGGCAGCCATGTCCGCAAGGTGATGGCCACGACGATGATCAAGATGTTCGCCATGCTCATCCTGATCCTGGTCTACCTCCTTCTCGGCGGCCCGGATCCCCGGGTGTTTGGACTCGCAGCTTACCTCGTCTACGCGGCCTTCACGGGCATTCTCGTTGCCGAGACCATGCGCCACTCCGTTCCGCCCACGGACCCGCGTTGAAACTTCTTTCCGGGAGTTCGTGCCCGGGGTGAAACCGGAAGGAATTCGGGCACTATCTTCGCACCCAAATTCGCAGGACGCGATCATGATTTCCCTCCTCTCCCGTTTCAAGCGGTGCATGTCCACAGGCCTGACCCTCGGCCTGGTTTTCGGGGCAATCGGAACGGCTTCCGCCTCCGGCGCAGACCACGGCGAGGCCGGGTTCAATCCGAGCGAATTCATCATCCACCACATTCAGGACGCGCACGAAATCCACATCATCGGAGACGTGCACATTCCGCTCCCGGTCATCGCCTATGCGCCGGAATCCGGGCAGTTTGACACCTTCCTGAGCAGCGCCCTGCATCACGGTGCCCACCACGGGTCCTCCGGTCTCTGGTACACCATGGACCACGGCACGCTGATCGCCCATGACCACGACCCTTCCGGTCACAATCACGGTGCCCACGACCACAGCGACCACAGTGACGACCATGCAGAGGGGGGGCACGCCGAGGAGGACCACGCCGGACACGATCACGGCGCCCATCACGCCGGTGGTGTCGAAATCGTCGACCTGTCCATCACCAAGAGCATCTTCGGCATGCTCCTCATGATGGGACTCGTCCTCGTGCTCTTCGCTTCCGCAGGCCGGGGATACGCCAAGCGCAAGGGCCAGGCGCCGAAGGGATTGCAGAACGCCCTTGAGCCGATGGTGCTCTTCATCCGTGATGAGGTGGCCATCCCGAGCATTGGCAAGAAGAAGGCGGACCGCTACCTGCCTTTCCTGCTGACGGTGTTCTTCTTCATTTTCTTCAGCAACCTCTTGGGCCTCATTCCCTTCATCGGGGGCTTCAACATCACGGGCACGCTCGGCATTACGGCCGTGCTCGCCACGCTCGTCTTTGTCATCACGACGGTGTCGGGCAACAAGCACTACTGGAGCCACATCCTTTGGCCGGCCGGGGTGCCCCTTCCGATCAAATTCATCCTCGTCCCGATTGAGATCGCCAGCATCTTCATCAAGCCGTTCGTTTTGATGGTCCGTTTGACGGCCAACATCACGGCGGGACACATCATCATCTTGGCCTTCACTTCGCTCATCTTCATTCTGGGAGAGCAATTCGGAGGCGGTGTCGGCATCGGCACGGGCGTGTTCAGCACGCTCTTCATGATCTTCATGTACATGATCGAATTCCTGGTGGCGTTCCTCCAGGCCTACGTTTTCACGCTCCTCGCTGCCCTCTACTTCGGGGAGGCCACGCATGAAGCACACCACTAAGACAACACAACCAACCCAAATCCATACACCATGGAACTCGCAATGATCCTTCTGGAATCCATGAATCAAGGTCTCGCCGGACTCGGCGCCGGCGTGGCTGCCATCGGCGCCGGCATCGGTGTGGGCCGCATTGGCGGATCCGCCCTCGAAGCCATGGCCCGTCAGCCTGAAATGAGTGGTGACCTCCGGGCCAACATGATCGTCGCAGCTGCTCTCGTTGAGGGTGTCGCTCTGTTCGCGGTCATCGTCTGTCTGCTGGTCGTCTTCGCCTAATCCCCAGCGCACTCCGACATGGATGCGTTGTTGAACCCCGCTTTCGGGTCTGTCGTCTGGGCGACGGTCTCCTTCTTGGTGGTCCTCCTCTTGCTCCGCAAGATGGCTTGGGGCCCCATCCTCCAAGGTCTGAAGGATCGTGAGGAGGAAATCGAGGGAGCACTGAATGCCGCCAAGGAGGCGCGCGCCGAGATTCAGAATCTGCAGTCCGACAATGAGCGGTTGCTGCAGGAGGCCCGTGCTGAGCGCGACGGCATGCTCCGTGATGCGCGGGACATGGCCGACAAGCTGGTGGCCGACGCCAAGCAGACCGCCAAAGACGAGGGCGAGCGCATGATCGATCAGGCCAAGCAGGCCATCGATGGTGAGCGCGCCGCGGCTGTGGCCGAGTTGAAGGCGGAAGTCGCGAAGCTGAGCCTTGAGATTGCTGAGAAGCTGGTTCGCCAGGAACTCAAGGACGATGGTGCCCAACAGGAGCTCATCGGCCGCATGATCTCGGATTCCAAATTGAACTGAACGCATGTCGGCCACCACAGTCGCCCGCCGCTACGGAAAGTCCCTGCTCAGCTTGAGCAAGGGCCAGAACGCGGTGGACGCCGTTGAGCAAGACATGCGGGCATTGATCCAGGCCGCGAAGGAGAACCGGGAGCTCTCGGTCATCCTCGCCAGCCCGGTCGTCCGTCCGGAAAAGAAGGAGGCCATCGTGCGGTCGGTCTTCTCCGGAGCCAATGAGCTGACTGTGTCCTTCCTGGCCCTCCTGGCCAAGAAGGGTCGCGCCGGACTCATTGCGGACATGGCTGAAGCCTTTGTTTCCCTCGTGCGCGAGGAGCGGGGCGTCGTGTTGGCGGAAGTCGTGACGGCCGTGCCGCTCGACGAGGCCCGCCGCGCGGAAATCAATGCCTTGATCGGCAAGGTCCACGAGGGAGGCGTGGAATTGTCGGAAACAGTCGATCCCCACCTGATTGGCGGCTTCAAGCTGCGGGTCGGTGACCGGATGATCGACGCCTCGGTGTTCCAGTCCTTGAGGACGATGCACCGCAACCTCACCAACAACCCCTACGAACCGGCTTACTGAGCGTACCCCACACCTCATGTCCCAGATCAAACCCGCCGAAGTATCCGCCATCCTGCGTGAGCAGCTGGCCGGCAATCAATCCGAAGCCGACCTCCAGGAGGTTGGCACCGTCCTCCAGGTGGGGGACGGCATCGCCCGCATCTACGGCTTGTCCAATGTGCAGGCTGGTGAGCTCATCGAATTTGAGAACGGTGTCCGTGGCATCGCGTTGAACCTCGAGGAGGACAATGTGGGTGCGGTGCTGCTCGAGCCGTCTGGCGAGCTCAAGGAGGGCTCCTCCGTCAAGCGACTGAACCGCATTGCCTCCGTGAAGGTGGGCAAGGGTATGCTCGGCCGCGTGGTCAACACGCTCGGCGAGCCGATTGACGGCAAGGGACACATCGAAGGCGACCTGTACGACATGCCGATGGAGCGTAAGGCGCCCGGTGTGATCTACCGTCAGCCGGTGAACGAGCCGCTGCAGACCGGCATCAAGGCCATCGACTCCATGATTCCGATTGGCCGAGGCCAGCGGGAGCTCATCATCGGTGACCGCCAGACCGGAAAGACGACGGTGGCCATTGACACCATCATCAACCAGAAGGAATTCTACGACCGCGGCGAGCCTGTGTACTGCATCTACGTCGCCATCGGCCAGAAGGGCTCGACGGTGGCTGGTATCGTGCAGACGCTGGAGGAAGCAGGCGCCATGGCCTACACGGTCGTCGTGGCGGCAACGGCATCCGACCCGGCTCCGTTGCAGTTCTACGCTCCGTTCACGGGAGCCGCCATCGGCGAGTTCTTCCGCGACACCGGCAACCCGGCCCTCGCTGTGTACGACGATTTGTCCAAGCAGGCTGTGGCCTACCGTGAGGTGTCCCTGTTGCTCCGCCGCCCACCGGGCCGTGAGGCCTACCCGGGAGACGTCTTCTACCTGCACAGCCGTTTGCTGGAGCGCGCCGCCAAGGTGATCTCCGACGACAGCATCGCCAAGGACATGAACGACCTGCCCGAAAGCCTTCGCCCGATGGTGAAGGGAGGCGGTTCCATGACGGCCCTGCCGATCATCGAGACGCAGGCCGGTGACGTGTCCGCCTACATCCCGACCAACGTGATCTCCATCACCGACGGTCAGATCTTCCTGGAGAGCAGCCTCTTCCTGTCCGGCGTCCGCCCCGCCATCAACGTGGGCATCTCGGTGAGCCGAGTGGGAGGATCCGCTCAGATCAAGTCCATGAAGAAGGTCTCGGGTACGCTGAAACTTGACCAGGCCCAGTACCGTGAGCTCGAGGCGTTCGCCAAGTTCGGTTCCGACCTCGATGACGCCACCAAGGCCGTCCTCGACAAGGGCATGCGCAACGTGGAGATCCTCAAGCAGAACCTCAACTCCCCGATGCCGGTGGAGGAGCAGACGGCCATCATCTACGCTGGAACCAAGAACCTGCTGAAGAATGTGCCGGTCAACAAGGTGAAGGAGTTCGAGACGGCTTACTTGGATTACCTCCGGACCAAGCACGCCGACACCATGGTTGAGCTCAAGTCCGGCAAGTACACCGACGAGGCACAGGCCACAATGAAGGCCGCCGCCGAAGAGGTGAGCAAGCAATTCGCCAGCTGATCTGATTCATGGCCGGTCTCAAGGAAGTACGCAACAGGATCGCCTCGGTCGGGAGCACCCGGCAGATCACGCAGGCGATGAAGCTGGTGTCCGCGGCGAAGCTTCGTCGCGCGCAGGACGCCGTGACCCAGATGCGTCCTTACGCCGAGAAGCTGCAGGAGATCCTGATCAATGTGAGCGCGTCCCTGGATGCGTCCGAGAACCCCTATGCCGTCGAGCGGGAGACCAAGCGGGTCCTGCTGGTGGCGGTGACCTCCAACCGCGGGCTCTGCGGACCGTTCAACAACAACATCATCAAGCTCGCCAACCAGCGCCTGAAGGAGTTGGCCGGCAAGGAGGTCCACATCCTCTGCCTTGGCAAGAAGGCGGCCGACGTGTTCCGCCGGACCGAGCACTTCACGACGCTCGACTTGGGCGATGAGCCGCACTCTGTCTTCGACAACTTGAACTTCGAGGGCGCGGCGAATGTGGCGTCCCAGGTGATGGAAGCCTTCCGCTCCGGCCGGTATGACCGGGTGGAGATCCTCTACAACCGGTTCGTCAATGCGGCGGTGCAGGATGTGATGTGCGAGCAGATGCTCCCCATCGAGCAGACCCCGATCGAGTCGACGGCGGAGACCGTGGCCACGTCGGTGGACTACATCTTCGAGCCGAGCCGCGAGGAAATCGCCGAGAACATCGTGCCGAATACGCTGAAGATCCAGTTGTACAAGGCGCTCCTTGATAGCCACGCTTCCGAGCATGGCGCCCGGATGACGGCGATGCACAAGGCTACGGAGAACGCCGGCGAACTGCTGCGCGACCTCAAATTGAGCTACAACAAGGCCCGTCAGGCGGCCATTACCGCAGAAATTCTCGAGATTGTGGGCGGCGCGGAAGCGCTCGAAGGTTGATCCCACAAACTTGATTCGATTCTCCTTACGAAGACGACTGCTGCTGGCGATGCTGGCAGTGACCGCGTTGGGCTTCATCCTGACGGGTGCCGCCACGCTGATTGGTTTTGCGCGCCTGGATGCCGACTACAATGCAGCGCGACTTGTGCGGAAGGAAGCGGCCGTGGCGAAGAGCCTCGGTTTTGTCTTGCGGGGCGCCATCGGAGACACCGTGGAGGCCACGTCCTTGAGTTGGACCGTGATGCCGGGGATCTTCGCCGATCGCATCGTGGAGATTGAGGCTGTACAGGGATTGCCACTGGCTGTCTATCGCCTGGACGGCAGCTTGTTTGTGACCTCGTCCGTCCGTCACCCGGAAAACGCGGGGTTCCCGACGGAGGTCGACCCCGATGTGTTGATTGCATTGGCCCAGGGTGTGGAACGGTTGGAAGTGCCAACGGGCAACGGGGACTACCTCGCCTACTGGTATCAGTTGAACTCAGCGGAACGCCCCGTGGCCCTCGTCGCTTTGCGGTACGCATCGCGCAGTCTGGAAGCCTCCGGTCGGTTGGACTTCGTCCGCAATCTGGGCGCGGTCTTTGCCTTGGTGTTTGCAGCCGCAATTGCCCTGGCTTTTCTACTGACCCGGTCCATCACGCAACCCTTGGCGCGACTCGGCGGACTGATGGACCGTATGGAGGTGGGGCCGGAGGTGCCGGTGGAGCCCTTGCGGTACTCCGCGGCCGCTGGCGATGAGATCGGCGTCCTCGTGGAGCGGTACAACCGGATGGTGGAGAATGTCCGCCGGTCTGCGCTCGCGTTGGCTCGGTCGGAGCGGGAGAGTGCGTGGCGGGAGATGGCCATGCAGGTGGCGCATGAAATCAAGAATCCATTGACGCCGATGAAATTGGGCATCCAGCAACTGGAGAGAAGGGCGCTGGATGGAGAGTCCGACCCGGTGGAGCTGAGGGAGCGCATCGTGGCGTTGTCGAGCACATTGCAGGGTCAGATTGACCTATTGTCCCGCATTGCGGATGAATTCAGCACGCTGGCCCGCCTGCCGCAAGGGGAGATGAAACCCCTGTCGATGCGGTCCCTGCTGGAGGAGGTGGTCCTGTTGCACGGGGTGGATGGTGTGGGACCCACCTTGGATGCCGGGCCTGATCGGGAAGTGGTGGGGGATGCAGACCAACTGAAACGGCTGTTCGCCAACCTCATCCTCAACGCTCAGCAGGCCATTGGGGATGGAGAGGGTCGGGTGTGGATTGAGTTGGATGCCGAATCCGGGGTGGTGTCGGTCGTGGACTCGGGCCCAGGGATGTCCCCCGAAGTGGCCGCGCGGGCGTTTGAACCGCGCTTCACGACGCGCGGATCGGGTTCCGGTTTGGGATTGGCTATGGTCAAGGCCATTGTCGAGCGCCATTCGTGGGGAGTGGAATTCGATTCGAAACTTGGGGATGGCGCGGCATTCCGGGTTCTCTTGGACGGCTAACCCTGTGTTTTCAACACGGATTGGCGGGACGTCAATTGACGCTCACTGCGATTCACAACACGACCGGAAAGGCCTGCCCACAAGGGTGGGCCTTTTCATTTGTGGGACTCCACGGTGGCTGGGAACCACAGGGGACGGGAGGGCGCCGCGTCATGAACGAAGGGGGCCACCTGCATGGCGAGCAGACCAGGGCCAGCCTTGAGCCCTTCAGGGACGCACAGAAGCTCTGAAATGGTGGCGCCCTCACGGGGTGAGGAGATGGGCCCAAAAAAGGCGTGATGGGCCCTCAATTCACCCCCATCAACCTCGCGGTCTACGCTGGGCAGGTCGAGGAGCAGATGTTGGACGCCTCGAGCCACCAAGTCCTCTGCGAATCCGGCGTCCAAATAGGGCGGATTCGTCTGACTCCAATCCCGTTGGACGTCGCCATTGGTACAGCGCAGGATGACAGCCGAGGGCTGATGGGTCTGCATCCATGGAGCATGCCGCGCCAAGGCGCTCAGTGGCACGACCCAGTCGTCCCCGGAGGATTCTGGATGGGCATCGATGAGCAGGCTCGGCATAAGGAACGGGAGGGCGCCAGAGCGGGCGAGGGCATCAATGGGGTGGAATTCATCCCGCACGTGTTCCCGGGTCTCCGTGTGGGTGCCGTGGGCGTGGGGGTTGAACGTGACATCGCGAAAGTTGACACTGCCTCCTTCCGCCACGGAGCCCACCCACCCATCTGATCGAACAGGTTCGGCTGTGGCGGGCCCCCTATACCAGGCGCGGGGAAGGCCGGAATGGGGATTGACCGGCACGCTCAGGTCGACGCCATTGCCCGTGGAGCGCCAGACGTGGCTGGCGTGGTCGAGTTCGATGCGCAGTGCCATGGGCCCAAGTTGATGAGAGCGGATGTCCCATCCAATTTCAAGACAAAAGAAAAGCCCCGCCGATGAGGGCGGGGCTTTCCGAATGAGGTGATTTCCGATTACTGGAAGAGGTAGCCGAGACGGAGCTGGGCCTGGAACTGGGTTCCGAGGGCACCACCCTGCTGCGTACCGGTCCAGAAGGGACGGTCGTTGATGTTGGCCGGGTGCTGACCGCTGTAGGCATGGCCCACGAGGTCGACGCTGCCCTGGATGGGAGCGGGCATCTCGGTGAGGTCGCTCGGGTCGACAGCGTTCTGCGTGCCCCAGAAGAGGTTGTACGCAACGTTGTCGGTGGCGGCGATCTCCATGTCGTTGACTTTGGAGCTCATGAAGCCGAGGCCGGCCTCAGCACCCACGTAGAGGTAGTCCGTGAGGTAGGCGTCGAAACCGGTCACGAGGCCGAGCTTGAACATGCTGGCGCTCTGGCTGATGGTCTGGGTCCAGACGATGTACTGGTCTTGGTCACCGACTTGGTTCTCGTCGTCAGCGCTCCAGAATTCTTGCTCGAAGGAGGAGTTGGTCACACCGTAGCCAATCTCGAAGCCGATGTACGGGCTGAGCTTGTCGCCGCCGGCATCGAAGTGCTTTTCGTAACCCGGGGCGACCATCCAGGTGCTCTGGCTGAACGTGTCGTATAGATCCGGGTTGGGGATCTCGTCGTCACCGGAGGTCACGTAGGCGCCTGCGATGGCCGGGATGCCGCCTTCGACGATCGTGCCGTCGGGCATGATGCTGAAGTAGGGCTCGGGGCGACCGACACCGTTGAAGTCAAACTCACGGAAGCCGATGGACTTGGAGTTCGTGCTGTTGAACGTGAGGCTCAAACGGAAGGCGGACTCTTCGTCCGTGAAGTTCCGGTACTTGATGGTGGTGCCGTCAACAGGGCTGTCACCGAGCGGAGTGAATTGGAGCTCGATGTTGTGCTCGCCGCCGAATTGCTTCTGGGCGTTGGCCGTGACTGCGAAAAGGGCAACCAAGGCGAGGGCAGACAGGATGTGCTTCATCTTGAGGTTTCTGAAAATGATTTCCGGCCGCAAGAAAAGCAATTCCGTCGAAGCACCCGGGGATATACACGGTTTTTCCACAACTCCCAATGTGGACGTCCGGTTCGACCGTGGCCATCCGGTGCCTCTGACCCTCTGATTTCCTTGGAATTGATGCCAATTTTGTCCTCGATGGACGCCTTGCACCCCCTCCTTCAAAAGGCCTACGATCCGGACCGATTCGGGCGGTTGGCGCGGGATGTTGTTTCGGACATGGAGCGACACCTCCGGGAGGCCCAATCCCGACAGACCGAGAGGTCCATGCCGTGGACGCCGCCCGAGGAGGAGCGCGCTTTCTGGGAAGGCCGGCTCGATCGACCGGAGGGCCTGGTGGGGTTGATGCGGCTCGTGGTCGACCGGTCCAACCGGCTTCAGGACCCGCGATACATGGGACACCAGGTGGCCGTGCCGTTTCCTGATGGGGCGTTGGTGGGGATGGTGACCGACATGCTGAACAATGGCGGCGCCATTTATGAGATGGGGCCGACGAATTCCGCGATGGAGGAGGTCCTGATGGCCCGCATTGGGCGCATGATGGGATTGCCTGAGGGGTGTGGCGGCGTGATGTGCCACGGAGGCACCTTGGCCAATCTCGTGGCGTTGTTGGCAGCCCGCCGGTGGAAGGCCGGACCGGAGGCGGACCCTTGGACGGAGGGGGACGATGGGTTGGGTGCGGTGTTGGTGTCGGACCAAGCTCATTACTGTGTGGACCGTGCGGTCCGCATCATGGGGTGGGGAGCCGAAGGCGTCGGATTGGTCGCCACGGATGCACGACACAAGATCACGGCGGAAGGACTGACACGGGCATTGCGTGACATGGAGTCCCAGGGACGTCGGGTGGTCTCTGTGGTGGGCAGTGCCTGCACCACAAGCAGCGGGGCCTATGATGACTTGAACCTGCTGGCGGATTTTGCGGAAGAGCACGGGCTGTGGTTCCATGTGGATGGGGCGCATGGGGCGCCTGCCGTCTTCAGCCAGCGGCATGCCCACTTGGTATCGGGCTTGGGCCGGGCGCACAGTGTGGCGATGGACTTCCACAAAGTCATGGGGGTTCCGGCCCTGTGCACCGGGCTGTTCTATGGTCGACACGACCACAGTTTCCTGCCGTTCACACAGGCAGCTGAGTACCTCTGGAGCGATGCCGAGGAACCCGAGTGGTGGAACTTCGGAAAGCGGACCTTCGAATGCACCAAGCGGATGTTGAGCACCCGAGTCGCGGCCGTTCTCGAGGAATATGGCGCCGAGATCTGGGGGCACCTGGTGGACCGGCTGTTCGATTTGGGCCGGGAATTGGCCGATCAGGTGGAGCAACGACCGGATTTCGAGCTGGCCATGCGGCCGGAGGCGAACATTGTTTGTTTCCGCCACATTCCGGAGTCGATGACCTCCGCGACACCGGATGCCCTGAACGCCTTCACGGCCGCCCTGCGTCAGAAGCACCTGGAGGAAGGGCCGCAGTATGTGGTGATGACCCGATTCGGGAACACCGCTTGGTTGCGGTGTACCTTGATGAACCCATTGACCGAGCCGGAAGACCTCGAGGCCATGTTGGACCGCATTGCCGCCCTGGCGAGGGACCTCACTCCACAGTGACGCTCTTGGCGAGATTGCGCGGCTGGTCTACGTTGCGGTCGAGCATGACGGCGATGTGGTAGCTCAGGAGTTGGAACGGGACGGTGCTCAGGATGGGCACAAGGGCGTCCTGGGCCGGGTGGACCTCGATGGCGTGGTCTGCCATCCGGGCGACTTCGGTGTCTCCAGCTGTGACCACAGCGATGATTTTGCCGCCGCGGGCTTTCACCTCCTGGATGTTGGAGAGCACCTTTTCGTAGTGTGCATCCTGGGTCGCAACGATGAACACAGGCATGTTCTCGTCGATCAGGGCAATGGGGCCGTGCTTCATTTCTGCGGCGGGGTAGCCTTCCGCGTGGATGTAGCTGATCTCCTTGAGCTTGAGGGCACCCTCGAGGGCGACTGGGAAATTGTATCCGCGGCCGAGGAACAAGGCATTGGGCGCGGCCCTGTAGGCCTCGGCAATCGCCTTGAAGGCGTCTTCTTTCTTGAGCAGGGCCTCCACTTTTTCGGGAATTCCGTCCAAGCCGACCATAAGCCGGTTCAATTGCTGGGGATCGATGGTACCGCGCAATTGACCCACACGCATGGCGACCAGGGCGAGGACGGTCAGCTGGGCGGTGAAGGCTTTGGTCGAGGCCACCCCGATTTCGGGCCCGGCATGGGTGTAGGCGCCGCTGTCGGACTCCCGCGAAATGCTCGACCCGACCACATTGCAGATGCCGAAGACATGGGCTCCGCGTTCCTTGGCCATCCGAATGGCCGCAAGGGTGTCGGCCGTCTCTCCTGATTGGCTGATGGCGATGAGGATGTCGCCTTCACCGAGAACGGGGTTGCGGTAGCGGAATTCACTGGCGTATTCCACCTCGACCGGGATGCGAACGAAATCCTCGAACATGTATTCGGCGACGAGGCCGGCATGCCAGCTGGTTCCGCAGGCCACGATGATGAGCCGCTTGGCGTCGGTCCACATGGCTTCGTGGTCGTCGATTCCGGCCATGCGGATGGTGCCGTGCCCGAGTCGGAGGCGGCCACGCAGGCAATCGGCAATGGATTTGGGCTGCTCGTGGATCTCCTTGAGCATGAAATGCTCGTACCCTCCTTTTTCAATGGACTCGAGGGCCATCTCGAGTTCGGTGACCACGGGGGTGACCTTGTGGTTCTTGATGGTCCGGATTTTCAATCCGGCGGACAGCGAAACGCGGGCCACTTCTTCGTCTTCGAGGTAGACCACATTTTTCGTGTACTCGATGATGGGGGTGGCGTCGGAGGCGACGAAATATTCGCCTTCACCGATGCCGATGACGAGGGGGCTGGACTTGCGGGCGAGAATCAGCTCATCGGGTCGGGCGATGTCCACGACGGCAATGGCGTAGGCACCGACGACTTCATTGAGGGCGACACGGGTGGCTTCGAACAAGTCGAGTTCCTCGCTGCTCTTCATGACCTCGGCGATGAGGTGGACGAGGACTTCCGTGTCGGTGTCGCTGTAAAAGGAATGTCCCCGGGCAATCAGGGTCTCTTTCAGGGCGTGGTAGTTCTCAATGATGCCGTTGTGGATCAGCGCCAGCTGGCCGTCGCCGCTGAGGTGTGGGTGGGCGTTGATGTCGTTGGGTGGGCCGTGGGTGGCCCAGCGGGTGTGCCCGATTCCAAGGTGGCCGGTGGGCACGTCGTCGCCGACGTGGGCCAGGAGATCGTCGACCTTACCCTTCTTGCGGTGGTGAGTGAGACTGCCTTGCGTGTCGATGACGGCAACCCCCGCGCTGTCATACCCGCGGTATTCGAGTCGCTTGAGCCCCTTGATGATGAGGGGAAAGGCGGGTTGCTCACCGAGGTATCCGACGATTCCACACATGGTTCTAAAGGTAGATTGAAGCGTCCGCTCGGTTCATTCCGACCGGGTGACAATGAACGCGGCGTCGGGGGAAGAGATTGTGGTCCGAAACACGACCTGCTCCAAGGCCACAGAGGAAAGCTCGGAGTAGAGGTAGACGTACGGCCGGGTCTCCTCTCCATTCAGGCGTCGTTGCGCGTAAACCGGAAGGTTGAGGACATAGGCGTTCCGATTGGGGTCAAAGGTGCCGCCATAGGTGACCCCCGGCGACCCCGCTTCCGGGGTTAATTCGAGGCCGCCGTTGACGCCTTTCATGAAGGCGGTGAGGGTGGACGGCCGGGGCAGTTTCGACGGGAGATCCTCCACAGGCAATACGATTTCCGCCCGGTTGATCACGGTTCCATCAGCAGCGTTCAGGCTGTCCAACCCGCTCAGGTCCAGCCTCAAGTATGACCCGGCGGCGCCGACAAGGGCAACACGCTCGGCCATGTCTGTGGCGAGGCTGTCGTTCAGGCGGCCGAATTCTGGAGGCCAGCTGTGTTGGAAGTGGCCCACCCGGGCGGCGTTGCTGTTGATGATGAAGTTGTAGCTCGTCGTGTCCTCCGTGTTGTGGTAGTGGAGGGTCATGTACGATATGCCCGCGTTGGGTTCAAGGCAAACGATGCCGCCGCCGCCGGATTGGGAGCGGACTTGGAGCCCTTTGAAATGGGCACGCCAGGCTTCATTTGTGGCGTAGACGGAGGAGTCCGCATTGATCAGGCTTTGTCCGAAGGCCGGATCGAGGGGAATGTGGACGCGCGCAGACAGTGTATCGG
Organism: Bacteroidota bacterium; assembly: GCA_036159995.1. Lineage (GTDB taxonomy): Bacteria > Bacteroidota > Bacteroidia > Flavobacteriales_D > Sanyastnellaceae > UBA8752. Next base: position 36,106 of record JAYYEI010000002.1, on the reverse strand, counting down.
ACCCGATGATGACCGATTGGGACGGGTGCATCTGGACGGGTTGACCTTCCGGGATGGCGAGGTTGACCGGCACCGTGGCTGGTAGGTCCCGCGCGTAATAGGCGCTGTCGATGGAGAGGGTGTCGGCGAGCTGTTCGACACTGAGGTATTGGTCGAAATTGAGCCCGTAGGCCGGTCCGTTGAACCGGAGGGTGAAGATCACGCTGTCGCAGACCGGGTCCGTGCCAAAATCAATGGAGGTTTGGGACAGACGCAGTTCCGTGGAAAAGAAGGCGGAGGTGAGTCCACTGATTGGATCGAGGGTGTTGCCGAGCAGCAATCGGCTGCGCTCATCGGTTCGAAGGGAGTCCACCGGAACCATCTCTACGGAGAAGCTCAGGGTATCCGTTCGGAGGTCGAGCAGCTCTCCTTCCGGTTGGAGGCCGAGGCCGAGGTCGCTGTCGGGTTTTCTACAGCCGGCCAGGCTGAGCACGGCAACCAGGAAGAGGAAGGAGGCGCGTACGGAACGCATGGGTGAATCGGATTGAGCACGCAAGTTCGTGCAGAATGGCCGTCGGGGAACGCCGTCGTCAACCGATGGTCGACGGCGCTGAATTCCAGACGAAAAGGAAGCAGGTTTACTCCTCAACGGCCACCTCCTTTCCCTCGAGGATGGTGTCGTAGAAGTTGGCTACCTCGGCAGCACCAAGACTGGCTTCGGCGTACGGCATCTTCGGTAGGTCCGAGGACTGGAAGAGCGCAGCAGTCTCTCCGGTCAGTTCTTCAGAACCGGCGATGAGGGCGTCCGAGTGGCGGATGGCCATGTCGTTGAGGGCATCGAACGTGGGAATATGGATGGACTCCACAGCGTCGGCCCCGATTCCGTCGAAGGAGATCTTTTCGTGGAGGCTGCCATTCAAGGTGCCGTCGAAGCCTTCGCCGTACAGGCTGGTCACGATTTTCGTGTTCTCGAAGTGGGCATCGTCCTTGAAGAGCTCCTTGAGGTAGAGCGGAACAAGGGAAGCCATCCAACCATGGCAGTGAATGATGTCCGGTGCCCAGGACAGCTTGCGGACCGTTTCGAGGACACCGCGGGCGAAGAAGATGGCCCGCTCGTCGTTGTCACCAACCAACTTGTCCTTGGCGTCGAGCCACGTGACCTTCTTCTTGAAGTAGTGCTCGTTGTCGATGAAGTACACCTGCATCCGGGCGGTCGGAATGGAGGCAACCTTGATGATCAGGGGGTGATCGGTGTCGTTGATGTTGAGGTTCATGCCGCTCAGGCGAATGACCTCATGGAGTTGGTGGCGGCGCTCGTTGATGACGCCGAAACGGGGCATGAACACCCGGATTTCCCGGCCTCGCTCGTGGATGCCTTGGGGGATTTGCCTTGCTGCCCTGCTGATGTCGCTCTCCGGGAGAAAAGGTTGAATTGCTTGACTGACGTAGAGGATGCGGGTCTTGCTCATGAATCTTCCGGAATAACAGGCTCACTCAAATATAGCTTGAAAACCGCGGAAATTCAAGCGGTTCGGCTACTTTCAGCGCCTCAAATTCGTGTCCGTTGACACAGATTAACGCCCCGGACGACCGCTCCCCGGCCGCAAATCGAAGGCAACGGACTGGCAGGCAGGAGGCAATGACACTTGAGGTTCACGACGCGTTCGGTGATTGGAAGCGGGCCAGGCGGGACGATGAAGGCTCCGGTCATGTGGCCTTTGTCCCCACCATGGGCGCCTTGCATGAGGGTCACGCGGACCTTATTCGGATGGCCCGCCAAGAGGCTGGTCGCTCGGGTCACGTTGTGGTCAGCGTTTATGTGAATCCGACCCAATTCAACGATGCCGCGGACTTCGAAGGCTATCCCAACACCCGGGAAGCGGACATTCGGATGGCGGATTCGGCCGGGGCCGATGCGGTGGTGTTTCCCCGGCCTGACGAGCTGTATCCAGACGGCATTCCTGAGCGCGCCGACCCAGTGGACTATGGCGGCGTAACGGCCTTGTGGGAGGCGGCGCATCGGCCAGGCCATTTCGACGGGGTCGTGGCGGTGGTCCGTGCCCTGTTTCACCAGGTGGAACCAGACCGGGCCTATTTCGGAGAGAAGGATTGGCAGCAGTTGGCCGTGGTGTCCGAACTGGTCCGTCGGGAATTCCCGGACCTGACCATCGTGCCGGTCCCAACGAGGCGGGAAGGGGATGGATTGGCCATGAGCTCGAGGAATGTTCGCTTGAATGAAGCGGAGAGGAGAGCGGCGCCGATGTTGAGTGTGGCACTGGGCGCATTGGCCGAGGCAACGGACATGGCGACGGAGGCCAAGAGGCAGTGGAACCGGCTGGAGGAGGCTGGTTGGTCGGTGGAATACTTGGCGGTTGTGGACGCCGAGACGTTGGATCCGTCCCCGGAATATGGACGGGAATGCCGCGCCATTGGAGCCGCCCACCTCGGGGGAGTCAGGCTCATCGACAACGTTCCCGTTCCCAATTGATTCCCCAGGGTGGGGATGACGGCCTGTTTTCTCCGAACTTCGCCCCAAAATCCATCGCATGGGAGCCATTGGACCCACTCAAGTCATCCTGATCGTTCTGGTCGTCCTCCTTCTGTTCGGAGGCCGGAAGATTCCCGAACTCATGCGCGGTCTCGGCCGCGGCGTGAAGGAATTCAAGGACGCCACGCAGGACGACGGCAAGGCCGGCGATGACGCGGACAAGGCCTGACGGCCGGATCCGCCGACAAGGGTGGCGCGCCCTTGGGTTGGCCTTTGTACTTCACGGCCTGTCGACCGCATCGGCACAAGGAGACACCCTGACCGTGGTCGCGGACAGCGCCCAGCTCGTGGTGGTCCTTGACGCGCCCCCCATTCAAGAGACGGAGGCTTTGGATTCCACCTGGGTCCAGCGGGTTGATTCGCTTTGGTGGGCGTGGTGTGAGGAGGCCCATTGCGTGAGCACCGACAGCGCCATCTGGTATGCCGGGACGGACAGCAAGGCCTTGGCGGCGGACCTCGATACGGCCGCCATCCTGAGGGATTTGGCCGACCTGGATCGCCGGTCGACCCTCGATCTCGCTCCCCATGGTGCCGTGTTGGACCGCATTGCCTTCATGATGCGCCGCCGGCCCATTTTCCTCGGCCGGATGATGGGCCGCGCTCCCCAGTATTTTCCTCTGTTCGAAGAAGCCCTGGACCGGCATGGCCTCCCCTTGGAGCTGAAGTATGTGCCCGTCCTCGAAAGCGGGCTGAATCCGTTGGCGCGCAGTGGGGCCGGGGCCACGGGACTTTGGCAGTTCATGTACAACACGGCCCGCCGGCAGGATCTGGAGATCAACAGCTGGGTCGATCAACGCCGAGACCCGATTGCGGCAACCGATGCAGCGTGTCGCTTTTTGAAGCGGCTTCATGAGATCTACGATGGGGATTGGCACCTCGCCCTGGCGGCCTACAACGCCGGCCCTGGCAATGTGAACAAGGCCATTCGGCGCGCCGGATCGCGGGATTTCTGGAAGGTCCGGAGGTTTCTGCCGAGGGAAACGGCGCGATATGTCCCCTCGATTGTGGCGTTGGCTTATCTCTTCGCCCATCCGGTGGAGGCCGGCCTGGTGCCCAGCGACCCGGCCGTGCCCGCGTTCGCCTTGGATACGGTGGTCGTCCACCGCAATCTTCGGTTCGACCAGGTGGCCCACGTGACCGGGCGCCCCGTGTCGGAGATTGCCCAATTGAACCCCCAATACCGCAAGGAGGTGGTGCCAGGTGCCATCGGGGGCGGTTGGCCCCTCGTGCTCCCACAGCAATCGGTCGGCGCGTTCATCGACCGCATGCCAGAGGCGTTGGCCTGGGAGCCACACCGCACGCCTGAGGTCACGTTTGAACCTGAAGTGACGGTGTACCGCGTGCGGAATGGAGATGTGCTGGGGACCATTGCCCGCCGGCATGGGGTTTCGGTACGGGATTTGAGGCAATGGAATGGACTGCGCGGCGACATGATCCGCGTGGGACAGAAACTCTACATCCATGCGGACCCCCGTTGACCTCTTTCTTCGCCCCTGCATCAAGCCCGGTCTCCTGGCGGTGATGGGGGTGTCCCTTTTTTTGGCGTCCTGTTTCGGAGGGGCTTCCGATGGGAAGTCGGACGCCGCTTCGCGGGCTGCCCTGCTTCCCGGCAAGGTCGGTCCGAGTGGGGAGGTCGTGATGGTGGTGTCCGAGTCGGCGTGGAGCCGGGGCATCGGAGCGGCGGTGGACAGTGTGTTCCTCGGTCCGGTTCGGGTCCTGCCTCAATACGAGCCCCGCTTTGATGTCATCCGGCTCGACCCGGATGAGTTCGACCGCTTCTGGAAGCCCCACCGCAATCTGGTGGTGTTCGACATTGCCGACCGCATCGACACGCAGGACCCCTCCATGCGGGTCATGCGCTCCCGGTATGCCAAGGGCCAGATCTACGTGGAAATCAAGGCGAGGACGGCCCAGGCCGCGGCGGAGCTGTTGCTGGACCCGGCGGAGGGCGAGATGCTGGCCGATTTGCTCGAGCAGGAAGAGGCCACCCGCTATGGGCAATGGCTCGGACTTGACCGGAACGAGGTCCTCGAACAGACAATCCGGGAGAAGCAGGGGTTGTCCTGCATCCTGCCCAGGGATGCCCAATTGGTTCAATCCGTCGGTGGATTCGCGTGGATCGAGCGCAACCTGACCCGCATGAAGGGGGGACGGAATCACGATGTGCAGTTGGGGGTTGTCGTTCACCGCACACCCTATGCTGGTCCCGAGGATTTTTCGATGGCCAGGATGCTGGAGCGTCGGGACTCCCTGCTCGCAGCGCGGGTGTCCGGCCCGAACCCCGACAGCTGGATGACGACCGAATACCGGTTGCCGCCCCGCTACGAGGAGGTCTCCCATCGGGGCGGTTTTGCCGCCACCATGCGCGGCCTCTGGAAGATGGAGGGCGACTTCATGGGGGGCCCTTGGACCTCCATCGCCTGGGTGGACGAAGCCCGGGGCCAATTGGTCACCGTGGACGGGTACGTCTACGCGCCCTATTTCGGAAAACGGGAATACCTCCGGGAGGTCGAGGCCATCGTGCGGTCTTTTGCCCCCCTCAAAACGCAGAAAAAAACACCATGAAATACACGATTCATTACACCCTGCGCGCCGATGGCCCGGAGGGAGAGGTCATCGAGGCCACGGTTCCGGAGGAGCCCTTCACGTTTGAGGCGGGCTCCGATGAGATTCTCGAGGACCTCGAGGCCGCAGTGACGTCCGCTGGCGTGGGTGACCAATTCGAATTGACAATCCCCGCTGACAAGGCCTATGGACCCGAGATGGAAGGGGCGTTCGCCGTGTTGCCCAAGACCCAGTTCGTGGACGAGGAAGGCTTGGATGATTCCGTGATGGCTGAGGGAGAGGTCGTCGTCATGCGGGACGAGACGGGAGAGGAGCTCCACGGCGTGGTCATCGGCGTGTCCGAGGAAGAGGTCGAGGTGGACTTCAACCATCCGCTCGCCGGCATTGATCTGCACTTCACCGTGCAGTTGATGGGCACGGAGCCTACGTGACCGTGACGTCGAGGTAGCCGTTACCTTCACATCGTCCCATGTCCCGACCCTCTCGCAGCAAGGCCCACGGGTTCTCCGCCTTTTCGACCGCGCTTGGTGTGGCGCTGACCCTTGGCGTGCTCGGCACGCTCGTCGTCGGGGCCATGGTCGTCCGCGAATTGAGGACGGACTGGCTGGCGTCCATGACTGTGCAGATCGTGCTGGAGGAAGGGGCCGACGGCAGCCGGATGGCGGTGGACTGGCTGGGTGAGGAAGGGGTTCAATCAGCGGTGTACATCGACGCTGACTCCGCTTCTGCAGAGATGGAGCGCGAACTGGGCGAGCCGTTCATGGATTTCTTGGGGGACTCTCCTTTGCCCTCCTTGATTGAATTGACGCTGGACCCAGAGTGGATTGACCGCGAAGGGGTGGCGGGTCTGGCGGCACTCGCCTCCGGGTGGGAAGGCCGAGAAGGGGTGACCCGGGTCGCCTATCCGCGCCGGATTCTGGAGCGGTTGGAGCGCGGCTTCTCGGATTGGACCACTCCGCTTGTTCTCTTGCTGGCAATTTTCATGGCGGTGGCTGTTGCGCAGATTTTCAATGTGGTGCGCCTGAGTGTCTTCGGCCGGCGCCAGCTCATCCGCAGCATGGACCTGGTGGGAGCGCCACCATCTCGGATTCGCCAACCCTTCATTGCCGAAGCGATGGGCTATGGTTTGGTGGGGGCCACGCTGGCCTATGCCGCGGTGGTGGGCCTGCTCGGCCTGCTCAAGCCCTTCCTGTCCGTGCTGGAGGGGTGGGGTCCGGAGAAATTGGGCCTGCTGCTGGCTTTGCAAGTGGTCATGGGTCTGCTGATGACGGGATTGAGCGCGAGGTGGGCGGTGGCCCGGTACCTGGGGGCCCGGCTTGATAAATTGGTCTGAACCTCGGGCGCCACGCAACGCTTACTTTCGTGCCATGAGCAGTCCCACGCCCGCTAACGAAGGCCGCAACGCGTTTCCGTTTGAACGCCGGAACTACCTCTTCTTCCTTTTGGGTCTGGGCCTGTTGGCCGCGGGTTATCTGCTCATGAGCGGAGGGGGTGTGGAAGACCCCAATGAATTCAGCGAGGCCATCTTCAGCACCCGGCGCATCACGATTGCGCCCCTCACGGTGCTCCTCGGATACGGCGTCATTTTCTACAGCATCCTGAAGCGGTTCCCGGCGGAAGCCGGCCAGGAGTAATCGCATGGGTGCACTGGAGGCGTTCCTCCTGGGGCTGATCCAGGGCCTGACCGAATTCCTTCCCGTCAGCAGTTCCGGCCACCTTGAATTGGGCAAGGCCGTGTTGGGTGTGGACGATGGAGGCCTCGCCTTCAGCGTGGTGGTACACGGCGCGACGGCGCTCAGCACGATCGTGGTGTTTCGGCGGGACATCGTTTCGTTGGTGCGCGGCTTGTTCGTGTCGGGTGAAGCGGGCAGGACGGCCCGGGGATTCGCCGGGCTCATTTTGCTGTCCATGGTTCCGGTTGGCGTGGTGGGCCTGTTGTTCAAGGACGCGATCGAAGCCCGGTTGGACGGTCATCTTGGGGCGGTGGGGGCCGCTCTCCTCGTCACGGCGGCCCTGCTGTTCTGGGCGCAGCGTCGGGGCCGTGAAGGAGGGCGAGTCGGCGTGTTGGAAGCCGGGATCATCGGGTGTGCCCAGGCGGTGGCCGTGCTCCCGGGAATCAGCCGGAGCGGGGCGACGATTTCCGCGGCGCTTTTGCTGGGCGTGGACCGGGAAGAGGCGGCTCGTTTCAGTTTTCTGATGGTTTTGCCGCCCATTCTGGGCGCGACGCTGCTCGAGGTCAAGGACCTGCTCGACCCCTCCGTGGAGGCCGGGGGCGCTCCGACATCCACCCTCCTCATCGGTGCCGCTGCCGCCTTCCTGAGTGGATGGTGGGCCTGCACCGCGATGATGTCGCTGGTGAAGCGCAATGGATTCAATGGCTTCGCCGTTTACTGTGCGGTGGTCGGTTTGGCCGCCCTCATGCTCGGATCATGATGAACTCCCTCTCCTCGATCACCTTGTGCTTGGCGGTCCTCGCCCTGTTGACGTCCTGCAACCCCAAGGTGCAGTTCAATGAGCCCATGCCCCCTGGGCGCTACAACCTCCCCAACATTCCGAAGGCCTTCCGCGGTGAGATCGTGGATGGTGATGAGGTGTGGACCATTGGCAAGGACACCGTCCGCATCAACGATGAGGTGCTGGTCAATGGGGAGGATTTCCTCCTCCGACGCATGGCGGGCCACGTGGTGATGAGCCAGCCTGTCACGGAGACCGGCCATTGGGAGGTCTTCCTGTTGAAGCGGGAAGGAGACGTCTTCCGGACCGCCACCTTCGACGACGACGAGTCCTGGCTGAAGCAGACGGCCACCTTCATGGAGAGTCCACGCGAACGGAAGAAGTCCGGGGGAAAGCCCGGGTATTCCTATTGGCTCTTCAGCCCCACGGCCAAGGAGTTCCGCACCCTGCTCAAGGAGGGTGTGTACGACTTGGAGGAGGGCAGTGTGCCCTTGCCGCGCGGAGGCCGAGTCAGGCCATCAGCGCCGCCACCTCAGACCAATTGATGCGGTCGAGTACGGCCGCGACGTAATCCGTCCGGCGGTTCTGATAGTTCAGGTAGTAGGCGTGCTCCCAGACGTCGATGCCGAGGAGCGGACGCCCTTGGTGGTCGGCCTCCACGACGCCTTTCATCAGAGGGTTGTCTTGGTTGGCGGTCGAACAGACGAAGAGCCGATCGGGCTGATTCTCGTCTTGCACCAGCCAGGCCCAGCCGGAGCCGAAGCGGGATCCGGCGGCTTGGGACAAGGCGTCGAGCAGGGCGTCCTGGCTGCCGAAGGAGGCCGTGATGCGGTCGGCGAGCATGCCGCTGGGTCCGGTAGCCTCGGAAGAGGGGGTGAGGACCTTCCAGAACAGGGTGTGGTTGAAGTGTCCGCCGCCGTTGTTCCGCAGTCCGGTGTCGTTCGGCCCGAGGCCGGCCAGCAGGGCCTCGAGGGACTGGCCGGCCATGGCGTGACCTTCGAGCGCCGCATTGAGTTTCCGAACGTACCCGGCGTGGTGCCGTTCGTGGTGGATTTTCATCGTCTGCCGGTCGATGGCGGGCTCGAGGGCGTCATGCGCGTAGCCGAGCTCAGGGAGGGTGAAGCCGGTGGGGGCCGCATCCTGTGCGGCCGGGGTTCCCGGGTCGACCGGCGCGTTGCCGCAGCCGATGAGTCCGGAGACGAGGGGGGCGGCGACGAGGCCGGCTCCGGCCATTCCGCTCAGTTTGATGAAAGTGCGCTTGTCCATGGTGCAGGTTTGCCGGTAGAATTTCTTTCCGGATGTCCATAATCCAACCTTCCACGTTGGCGTTGGTTCAACCACCCCCTGTGGAGGGGAGCATGGGCCGACAATCTTTGTGGGCGTCACAGCATGGAGGAGCAACACGGAACGATTCCAACTCAAGCCCCGGAGGGCCAACGGACTTCCCGGAAGGGTTGGCGTTGGGTGCTGGCGTCGGTGCTGGTCTTGCTCGCTGCGTTTTCTGCCGGCATGGCTTGGATGTCCAGGGGGCTGGAGGCGCGGGTCATCGAGGCCGTCCGCCCGCATTTGGCCACGGATGTCGCGGTGGGATCGGTGTCCCTGTCGCTGTGGTCTGCGTGGCCGGACGTGGAGGTCATTCTTCAGGACGTGCGGGTAGAGGATGCCATTGAGCGGGGCCAGGACTTCGTGCAGTTGGAGGAGCTGGGATTCCGCATGGGGTGGTGGCCGCTGCTGGAGGACCGCCTGGACGTCCGAGCGCTGCGACTCCAAGGGGGACGGTTGCGCGTGCACCGCGCCCGCTCCGGACAGGAGAACTGGGTGTTCTGGACGGTCGGATTGGGAGCGTCCGAGGGCCTCGACAGCTGGAGCATTGAACGTCTCATGCTGCGGGATGTGGAATTGGAAGGGGAATGGAATGGGGAGGGACAACCTGTGACCTGGTCCGGCATGGTGTCGTCCGCCGACATGGCCCTCACGTCCTTGGAGGAAGGGATTGAATGGCAGGGAGAGGCCAGCGTGCAACGGCTGGTGCTGGAGACAGGAGACGATCGCTGGTTGGATGGCCGAACGGTCCGGTGCGCCCTCGATGGTCGTCTGGAAGGAGATGATGTGCGGATGAACCTGACGGAGGCCGCGCTGGGTGACGGACGGGTCGAGGTGCCGTTGTCGGGGCAATTGACGTCGGATGTCGAAGGTTTCAGCCTAGCGTTGACGTCGGAGCGGTATGCTGTATCGGCCGCGGAGGCCACCCTCCCCCCCTCCGTGCAGGCGGCGTTGGCTCCGGTTTTTCGTGGAATGGAGGGGCAGGCGGCATTGGATGTGGCGATTGGTCGTCTTCCGGAAAGCTTCCATTGGACCGGTCCTGAGGATGGGGATTGGAACGGCGTTTGGGCTGTGCGGGTGGAGCCAAAGGGCCTGAGCCGCACTGAGGAGGCGGGTCGGATTGATTGGACGGGAGGACGCCTCGAGGCGTTCAGTGTGGCCAAGGGGTGGAGGGCCATCGCCCCCGCCTTGGCCGTGTCGTTGGCCGGCGGAGAGTTTGCCGGAAGGGCTGAGGTGCGGGAATCGGCGGGAAGGATGGAGTTGTCGGCGCGGGGCCGCGGGGTATTCCGCCCGGTTGATCTTTGGCCGTGGCTGCCTTTCCCGGAAGAAGCGCCTTGGACCGCGCTGGAGGCACAAGCCGGTGGCCGCATCGACGTGGACGGTTCAGTGGATCTGACCCTGAAGGAGGGCACCTTGACCTCGTGGGCCGTGGGTCCTGAATCTCAGGTTGTGGTCACCGAATTGGTGGTGGACCAGGCGGGAAGTGCACTTGGTCTGGACCGACTTGACGCCCGAATGGATCCCGGAGGGACAGGGTGGACTGGGCGATTGGAGGGGGTGACGCTGCCTGGGATGTCAGGAGAATTGGAGGCCGCGTGGATGGGAGAGAAAGGCCGCTTGGACGTGACGTTGGACCGTTTGGATGTGGACGCGTTGCGCCCTGTCGTGCAGCCGTGGTTGGAAGGGCCGGAGGGAGAAGCGGGTGCCTGGGATGGTATATGGGCCGTAGAGTTGAGAACGGGGCCCTTGACCCAGGGTGACCTGTCGCTGGACCAGATGGCGCTGCGGGGAGAATGGCAAGGAGGAGCGTTGGAGATCGAATCGCTCGACGCCGAAGGAATGGGGGGCAGGGTCGAGGCGACCGGGAAGGTCAATGGCCGGGCTGCCCGATTCGACGGGGTGCTGATGGATGGCGATTTGGCGAAGGTGCTCGAAGGGACCTCCGGATTGGGCCAGCAGACCTTGTTGCCGCGCCATGTGCGGGGACGGGTCTGGGCAGAAGGCACAGTGTCTCATGTGTTTGACCGACAGGGTACGGCACCGTGGGATGCGGACGTCCGCGTGCGCATGGAACAACTGGAGCTCATTGGATTCGAGCTGTTGCAGGAGATTCCCGAGGTGCTCGAGTCCGAGAGGAAGTACCGCCTCATCGCCGACGCTCAGGATTTGAGGCGTCGGTTGAAGCGGGTGCGCTTTGAGCCGGTGGATGCGCAGGTGGAGTTGGAACGCGGAGTGATCACGCTGGCCCCCGTGGAGGTCCGGTCCGACGCAATGGACGTGGGAGTGGAAGGGTGGTACCGCATGGAGGGACCGATGGATTTCACATTGGACTTCGCCCTGCGGGACCTGAAGTCGGGAGAGGGCGAATTCGGGCCGATGGAAGAGGATGGCCTTGGCCACCGGTTCTTCCTGGCCATCGGGGGGACATTGGAGGACCCGGAATTCGGGTATGACCGGAGGGCGCACCAGGAGCACCGACGCGAAGAGCGTCAGGGGGCCTGGGATCGGTTGCGCGGCGCCATCACAGGAGATCCTGTGCCGCCAGAGGAGAATGCGTCGGGGTCGAGGGATGCCAGGACATCCACCATCCCGACGGTGACTGAAGGGTCGGAGCGGCCGGAACCTCAATCGGATGCCGACAAGAAGCCGACTTCCGTGCTGGACGATGACGATGACGACTGGTGATGCGATTCAAGACCAATTAGTTTGATGTATCGACAAACGTTAATATTTGGTATATTGCAACCCCCCCGATGCGAAATGAACCTCGCCGGGGAGCTTAACCAAATTGACTTGGGACCTCCCAAGGTTGAAAACGTCGGCTTCGAGCCGGCGTTTTTGCATTTCGTGCCCAATGAAGACGGGGACTCGGGTCGGGTCGAGAGTGGGTCTGCATACCTTTTCGCATCGGTTCGCGTTTGACCTCCGACCTCAACCATGGCCCTCCGCAACAAGCAGACTTCCCGCATTGTCCTCCTTTTGGGGGCGACGGCCATCGTGGCGCTGACCCTGTGGTCTAGCGGACGCATCGCGCGCACGCTCCGGGCGGAGGAGCAGCGGAAGGTGGAGTTGTGGTCGGAAGCCATCGTCCAACGGGCGGAACTGGTCCGGTACACGGATGCCCTCTTCGCCTCGCTCAGGACGGAAGAGCGGGACAAGGCCGACCTGATGGGCGAGGCCTACCGAATCATTCAGGAAGCCGAGCCGGGCGCCCCCATTGACTTGACCTTCATCACCCGTTTTATCCAGGGAAACAGGACGATTCCTGTGCTCGTCTACAAGGATGGCAAGCTTCAGGCGGACATTCATGTGCCAGAGCCGTTGCGGACCCCGGAGCGCTTGGATTCGATGCGGGTTGCTCTGGAGTCCAAAGGGTCGGTAATCGAGTTCGAGGAGGGCCTGATGGTGTACTATGACCAGAGCAACCGGTTCCGGGAACTTCGCTCGGTGATGGACGATATCATCCATTCCTTCATTTCGGAGACGGTGATCAATTCGGCGTCGATTCCGGTGTTGTTGGCGGACTCCTCCCTCCAACAGGTGCTGCAGGCCGACCGCTTCGCCGAGGCCGATCTCGCGGACACGACCGCGCTCATCCAACGGTTGGCCGCGACGAACCCGCCCATTGCGCTCGACCTGCCCGAGACGGGCCGGCGCTGGATCCTGTACGACGAGTCCATCGTGCTGAAGCAACTCCGCTTTTTCCCGGTCGTTCAGCTGCTGATCATCGGGGGCTTCCTGTTGCTCGCCTACTCGACATTCAGCGCTTTCCGCCGGTCCGAACAGAACCGGGTCTGGGTCGGCATGGCCAAGGAAACGGCCCACCAGCTTGGCACCCCGCTGTCGGCCCTCCTGGCTTGGGTCGAGGTGCTGCGGGGCGAAGGGGTCTCCGAAGACGTCTTGGGTGAACTCGGCAAGGATTTGGACCGCTTAAGGACCGTCACTGACCGCTTCTCCAAGATTGGTTCCGACCCGGAGTTGGGGGTGGACGACCTGGGCGCATTCGTCACCGAAACGATGGGCTACCTCGAGCGCCGCATGCCACGCGCGGTGACCTTCCAGGTGGCGGTACCGACCGGCGCGGTGCCCGTGGCCTACAACCCCGCCCTGTTTGGATGGGTGCTTGAAAATCTCACCAAGAATGCGGTGGACGCCATGGAGGGGTCCGGTTCGCTCGGTGTCACCTTGACCGTGGAGCCAGGCAAGGCCCAACTGGACATACAGGACAATGGAAAGGGCATGCCGCGTCGGGTCCAGCGGCAGATTTTCGATCCGGGGTTCAGCACGAAGGCCCGTGGCTGGGGCTTGGGCCTGAGCCTGGTCAAGCGGATCGTCAAGGAATACCACGGCGGGCAGATCGTCATCCTCCGGAGCGAGGAGGGCGTCGGCACCACCTTCCGGGTCACCCTTCCGGTGGATTCCCGAAGTTGAGGGCTAAATTTGCCGTCCTCCTTGCCCGGATGGCGGAATTGGTAGACGCGCTCGACTCAAACTCGAGTTCCATTGGAGTGTGGGTTCGAGTCCCACTCCGGGTACACAACACTCTTGCCTAGTTTGGCCTCGTCATGAGGCACCTGTTCTTCATCATTCAACTCGACTGGGCCATCGTCGGCATCCACATCTTCTATAGGATGTTGGCCGATAAGCCCTTTCCCAAGCGTCATCAGTTTGAGTCCCATGCGGAGTGGTTAGAGGCTTGGCGGGTGGAGGTCCTCTCGTGGGTTCATTTGGCTATGGCTGTGGGGCTCTACGCGCTCATCTGGATGGTGGACAAAGGGTTGTGATCGTTGAATCATTCGGCGCTGAGCGTCGTCGCTATCTTGGGGTTCATGCGATTTTCCTCCCTTGCTCTTTTTCTGCTCTGGTGTTCAGGCCTCTTGGGCCAGCCGGTGTTGCAGCCGTTCGACGTGAACCCGGTTGGATACACCGCCGATGTCATTGCGGCCGAGTTCATCGAGCCGACGCCCGCCAGTGACCAGCCCCAGGCCTGGGATTTCAGTGGAGTGTCCGGGTCGGCCGTGGCACTCTTTGCCTTGGAGCCCTCCACCCTGTCGCCCTTCAATGACGCTTTTTCGGGAGCGGAGTGGACCAATACTGTAGGTGAGCAGGCCGCGTTCTGGGCCTTGCAAGAGGGTGACTTCACCATTCTGGGCAATGCGAATGTGACCAACGGGGTCACCCTTCCTTTCGATGACCCGCTCGTCCAGTGGTCTCTTCCGATGGGATTCGGTGATGTTGTGGAGGATGCGTTTTCGGCAGACATGATGTTGTTTGGTCAGCCGTATTCCCTCGTCGGAGAAGCGACCACGGAGGTGGACGCGTGGGGCTCCCTGGTGATGCCGGACGGAACGGAGTTGGAGGAGGTGTTGCGGGCGAATTACGTACAGACTTACGAGGAGGCCTATGCTGGGGACACCAACACGTGGGTCTTGAATCAGGTGTTCTATTTCGCGCAGGACTCCATCATGCCGGTGTTCTTTCACGAAGACTTGGTGGTCCTGGATGCGGACAGCGCTCAGATTCTGGCCGTGACGGATGTGGCGTGGTACGCCAATCACTTGTTGTCGGTGCCTGAGGTGGAGATGGAGGTGGTGTCGTTGCCGTATCCGAACCCTGTGGACCGGGGGCAGGATGTGCAATGGGATCTGCCTCGAGGATGGTCTTGGGAGGCTGTCGCTGCGGACGGTCGTCGCCTTGCCGAGGGGACAGCGGATGGCTTCGGCCGTGTGTTCATCCCAACGGGTGAATGGGACACAGGCATCGTCTTGCTCGTCCCTCGATCGTCCGATGGTCGGGCGGTGGGCCAACCTCATCGGGTGTTCGTGCGTTGACCCCATGCCCGTTTCGGGCGCGAAGAACCGAGAACCATGTTGACGAAGAAGGCACAGTACGCATTCCGGGCCCTGACGGTGTTGGCGAAGCGCCAGGCGCAGGAAGAGGGTGCCACGTTGTGGACCAGCGCTCGGGACATCGTGGACGCCTCGCCGATGAGCCTCAAATTTCTCGAGCAGATCCTGGTTGACCTCAAGGCGGGAGGCATCATCAAGAGCCGGAGAGGACCTGCGGGAGGGCACACCTTGAGTGGTCCAGCGGAAGACATCCTGTTGGCCAAGGTGATTCGGCTTATGGATGGGCCGATTGCGCCGCTTTCCTGTGTGAGCCTCCACTTCTATGAGCGGTGCGAGGACTGCGTGGAGGAGGACTGCGGGCTGCACCGGATGATGGTCGAGGTGCGGGACGCCCAGCTTTCCGTCTTGGAGTCCCGGTCTGTGGTGGATTTGATTAAATCATAGTTTTTTGGTGGGATTTATAGGGAATGATTAGATTTGCTGGCCATGTCCGGCCCGCAACCTCAATCCCTGCTTGACCAACTTCAAGGCCGTTTGCGCGATGCTCTCGGTGAATCCTGCTCTTCAGAGTCGGTCCTGTTCACGACATCGTTCAGCAAGGAGGACCAGGTGTTGACCTGGGCCATTGCTGAATCCGGGTTGGATGTGGAGCTGGTGTCCCTCGACACGGGTTGTCTGTTTCCCGCGACGCTGGAGACCTGGTCCCGGACCGAAGCCCATTTTGGCTTGACCATTCGTCGGCTGACCCCTGTTTCGTCTGAGGTGGAGGCCTTCGAGGCGGGTGGAGGCATGCAGGCCATCTACTTGAGTGATGGGGAACGCAAGCGGTGTTGCGGCATGCGAAAGTTGGCGCCCTTGCGCGAGGCGTGTGCCGGAAAATCCTGGTGGATCACCGGCTTGAGAGGGGGCCACAGCGCCAACCGCTCCACCATGGACATGGTCGAGGACGCTCCGGAGTGGGGACTCAAAAAATTCCACCCTCTGCTCGACTGGGACGACGACATGATCGAGGCGGCGGTGGTGGCCACGGGCGTACCGGTGAACCCCTTGCATGCGCTCGGATACCCGAGCATCGGCTGTGCGCCGTGCACGCGACCGGTCCTTCCGGGTGAGGCGGTCCGCGCTGGCCGGTGGTGGTGGGAAGCGTCGAGCCGCGAGTGCGGCCTGCACCGCGGTTGAGTCCAGAAGACCGACGGGCTCAGTAGGCGCGCTCGTTGCGCCCTTCTTTCCAGAAGACGAAGGCCCGGTTGGCCACGCGGTTGCCCCCCGGTGTCGGGAAGTTCCCGGTGAAGTACCAGTCGCCCTTGTGCTCCGGAATGGCGGCGTGCAATCCCTCGACACTCTGGAAGATGATGCGGACTTCCGCGCCCATGTCCTTGGGTGTGAGGAGCTCGGAAATCTTGGCCGCGGTCTCTTCTTCCGAGAGGCTCGCGTAGAGGGGTTGCACCCGGTTGCGCTGTTCCTCGAGCGGCTTTTCGAGTTCGGCCTTGCAGTCGAGGTAGACTTGTTCGATGAGGGCCTCGTTGCCCCGTTCGCGGTGCAGTTCGATGGCCGCTTGGAAAGCCACGAAATCGCCCATGCGGGCCATGTCGATGCCGTAGCAGTCTGGGTAACGGATCTGGGGCGCGCTGCTGGCGACCACGATGCGGCGCGGGCCAAGGCGGTCGAGGATGCGCAGGATGCTCCGCTTGAGGGTGGTGCCGCGCACGATGCTGTCGTCGATGACCACCATCTGGTCCTCGCCCCGCTTGACCGTGCCGTACGTGATGTCGTAGGCGTGGGCGACGAGGTCGTCGCGGGCCCCGTCATCGGCGATGAAGGTCCGGAGCTTGGCGTCCTTCAGGGCAATCTTTTCGACGCGGGGACGCTCTTCGAGAATGGCCCGGACTTCATCGGAATCCGGATTGGCACCGAGGCCGAGGATGCGTTGGATCTTGCTCTGACTCAGGTGGCTCTCCATTCCCCTGACCAACCCGTAGTAGGAGGTCTCCGCCGTATTGGGAATGAAGCTGAAAACGGTGGAGTCGAGGTCGTGTTCGATGGCTTCGAGAACGCGAGGCACCAAGGATTCTCCCAGGGCGACCCGTTCGCGGTAGATGTCGGCATCGTTGCCGCGGGAGAAATAAATCCGCTCGAAGCTGCAGGGGGTCCGTTCGCCCGGTTCGCGGACTTCTGCAATCTGGCTTTCGCCGTTGCGGTTGATGATGAGCGCTTCGCCGGGCTGGAGCTCCTTGACGTCGGTGGTCACACAGTTGAAGGCGGTCTGGATGACCGGCCGCTCGGAGGCGGCGACAATCACCTCCTCATCCTCGTACCAGAAGCAAGGGCGGATGCCGTTCGGGTCCCGGGCGATGAAGGCGTCTCCGCTGCCGATGATGCCGCCCATTACGTAGCCGCCATCCCAGTTGATGGAGGCACGGCGCAAGACGTTGGCGACATCCAGCTGGTCCGCGATGAGGCCGCTGATTTCCGCGTTTTCGTGACCGGCATTCTTGAACTGCCGGAAGGCCTTTTCGACCTCCTCGTCGAGGAAGTGGCCCACCTTCTCGAGCACGGTCACCGTGTCGGCCTTCTCCTTGGGGTGCTGGCCCAAATCCACAAGGATGTCGAACAGCTCGTCGACGTTGGTCAGGTTGAAGTTCCCGGCCAAGGCGAGGGTCCGGCTCCGCCAATTGTTCTGCCGGAGGAAGGGGTGGACGCGCTCGATGGTGTTGCGACCGTAGGTGCCGTAGCGGAGGTGCCCCAGGAAGACCTCTCCGGTGAAGGCGTGGTTCTTCTGGAGCCAATCGGCATCCTTGAGGCGTTCTGGATTGTGCTTCCGCGTGTCGGCGAAGCGGCCCATGACCTGGGAGAAAAGGTCCTCGATCGGTTGCTTGGCCGTGGAGCGGGACCGGCTGAGGTAACGGTTGCCGGGGGGGACGTCGAGTTTGACATTGGCCAGGCCCACGCCGTCTTGCCCGCGGTTGCGCTGCTTCTCCATCAGTAGGTACATCTTGTTCAGGCCGTAGAAGGCCGTCCCGTAGGTGTCGATGTAGTACTGGAGCGGCTTCTTGAGCCGGAGCAGCGCGATGCCGCACTCGTGTTGGAGAAGGTCACTCATCGTGTGCCGGGCGGTTCCGGAAGCGCGAAGTTAGGTCCCACCATCAGGACTCAGAGCCATCCCGCTCACTTCAGGAAAGGGGCAGGCGCTTGACCCACTTGTAGTTCGCCCGGGTGAGGTACCACATCATCACCGGTACGATGACCAACGTCAGGAAGGTGGCGAACGTCAGGCCGTAAATGATGGCCCAGCTCATCGGCTTCCAGAAGATGTTGTTGTCCCCCCCGATGTACATCTTGGGGTCGTACTCGGCGAGCAGGCTGAAGAAGTCCACGTTGATGCCGATGGCGAGTGGCAACAGGCCCAACACCGTCGTGATGGCGGTCAGGAGCACCGGGCGTAGACGCGTGCGCCCCCCCTGCACAATCATGGGGACGATCTCGGTGAAGGGCAGCATGTCGTCTTCCCCGAGGCCCAGTTCGGCCTTGCGCCGGTCGATGAGCAGGTTGGTGTAGTCGATGAGCACGATGGCGTTGTTCACTACCACCCCGGCGAGGGAGATGATGCCGATCATGGTCATGATGATCACGAAGTCCTGGCGGAAGACCACCAGTCCGAGGAAGACGCCCGTGAGGGAGAACAGCACACTGAAGCCGATGATGAACGGCGTGGAGATGCTGTTGAATTGGGCGACGATGATCAGGAAAATGAGGAAGAGGGCGATGACCAGAGCGCGGGACAGGAAGGCCATCTCCTTCGCCTGCTCTTCCTGCTGTCCTGTGAACTCCCACTGGACGCCGGCCTCGGCTGGGTAGTCGCTGAGCTCTGCCTTGAGGGCCTCCACGATTTCGTTGGCGTTGTAGCCTTCGAGCACATTGGAGCCGAGGGTCACAGTGCGGTCCAGGTCCTTGCGCTTGATCGCGTTGTAGGTCGTGGACCGGCCTGCGGTGGCGACGGCGGAGATGGGCACCTCCTTGATTTGGCCGTCGGACTGGCTGCGGAAGATGACCTTCTGGTTCATCAGGGCGTCCGCATTGTTTCGGTAGGCGTCCGCAAAACGGAGGTTGATTGGGTAGTCGTCCTCGCCATCCTTGTAGCGGCTGACTTCCCGTCCGAAGAGGGCGCTCCGCAGGGCAAACCCGATCTGTTGGGTGCTCAATCCGTACCGGCGGGCCTTGTCGCGGTCGATGGTGATCGGCATCTCCGGCTTGGACTTTTCGACGTCCAGTTTGAGGCCTTCAATGCCGTCGATTCCGGTGTTTTCGATGAAGCGCTTCATGCCGTCGGCATAGGCCAGGGCCGACTCGTATTCGGGGCTGGTGATCTCGATGTTGATTGGCAGTCCTTGGGGCGGTCCGTCGGAGTTCTTGGTGGCGCGGATGATGGCATCCGGATAGCCCTTGACCTCCTCGCGGATGGCATTGAGGACATCGGCGGTTCGGAAGCCTTCGCGGTCCTGGAACTTGACGAAGCTGACCGTGATGCGGCCCTTGTGCGGTGTGGCGCCGAGCTGGGGCCCTTCGGCTGGGTCGGATGTGCCTTCGCCCACCTGCGCGATGACGGAGTTGGTCAGGAATTGCTCCTGCTCTCCGTTGGCATTGGTCCTGAGAAACTCGGGCCGATTGATGGCCGTCATGACCATTTTTTCGACCTCCTCGGTGACGCGGTTCGTCTCCTCGATGTCGGTGCCGATGGGCATGTCGATGTAGACGTTGACGTACTGCGGCTCGTTCTGGGGGAAGAACTCCACCTTCGGCGGGAAGAGGCCGAGGAGGACGAGCGACCCGAAGAGCAGGCCGATCATGCCGTAGAAGAAGAGCCAGGGTTTGGCGCCGCTCAGGGCAAAACGGAGAACGCGCTCATACACGTTTTCCAAGGCCGGGAGCAACCGGTTCTGGAACCAGGCGGTGGCCGGAGTGAGGGCATACCGGTTGATCAGGCCCACCACGCCCCCGAGGACGAGAAGGTTGCCCAACGTATTAAAGCCCGCGCCGAGCAGGAGCAGGCCGAGCACGATGAGGATGCCCGTGGTGATGAACAGCCGGCGGACGTTCATCTCGGCTTCCTCGACCCGCATGTAGACGCTGGTCAGCATCGGGTTGATGACGAGGGCGACGAAGAGGGAGGAGGACAGCACGATGATCAGCGTGAACGGCAGATACTGCATGAACTCCCCGATGATGCCCGGCCAGATGGCCAGCGGCAGGAAGGCGGCGAGCGTGGTGGCCGTGGAGGCGATGATGGGCCAGGCGACTTCGCCGACGCCATAGCGGGCGGCGTCAAAGGGCGACAAGCCCTCGTCCATGAGTCGATAGATGTTCTCGACGACCACGATGCCATTGTCCACCAGCATGCCAAGCGCCAGCACGAGCGCGAAGAGCACCATCACGTTGAAGGTGATCCCCAGGGAGTTCAGGATGGCGAAGCTGAGGAACATCGACAGCGGGATGGCGACCCCTACGAAGAGGGCGTTGCGCAGGCCGAGGAAGAAGAGGAGAACCCCGACCACGAGCAGGACGCCGAGGATGATGCTGTTCTGCAGCTCATCGACCTGCGTCCGCGTCTGGTCCGATTGGTCGGAGGTGATGCTGACATTGAGGTCGGCCGGGAGGAATTCGGCCTTGGCTTCGGCGATGATGCGGTTGATCTCGTCCGAGGCGATGATGAGGTTCTCACCGGCGCGCTTGCGCACATCGAGGGACACCACGGGATTGCCCCACTCGCGGGCAAAGCTGGTGGCTTCTTGGTCGACGAATTGGACCGTGGCCACATCCCGCAGGTAGACGGGATGGCCCCCTTCGGCCTTGACGATGATGGCCTCGAGCTCGGCCGCGTCGCGGAAGTCGCCGACCACTTGGACGGTGCGGCGGCGTCCGTCCATGAGGATGTCGCCACCGGAGATGGACACGTTCTCCTGTCCAATGGCCTGGGCAATGTCATTGAAGCTGACCAGCATGGCCTCGGCGCGGAGGTAGTCTACTTCGACCTCCATCTCCTTCTTGTTGACGCCGCGGATCTCGACCTCGTTGATCTGGTCCAGGTTCTCGATGCGGTCCTGCAGTTCCTCGGCGTAGTCCTCGAGTTGGTCGACGGGGTAGTCGCCGGACAGGTTCACCTGCATCACGGGGATGAGCTCCGTGAAATTCAGGTCGAAGACGTTCGGGTCGCTCGGCAGGTCGTCGGGAAAGCTGGGGTCGCTCATGGCGACGTCCACTTTGTCCTTCACCTTCCGGAGTGCGATTTCCGGGGTGACGGAGAAATCGAACTTGACGTCGATGGCGCTGTATCCCTGCTGGCTCGTCGAGAGGATGACGTCGATGCCGGTGATGCTCTTGAGCTCCTTTTCGATCGGGCGCGTGATGAGCTTCTCGATGTCACTTGGGCTGTTGCCCGGGTAGGCGGTGCCGATGTAAACCTCCGGTACGGTTACCTCCGGGAAGCTCTCCTTCGGCACGGTGATGTAGCTGGAGATGCCGGCGAGCAGGATGATCGCGATGAGCACCGCCACCGTGGTCCGGTTGCGGATGGAGGCCGTGCTCAGCCCGAATTCCTTGAGTTTCTCTGAATTCATGGGAATCAGTGGGGGTTCGGGGTCAACGGATCACCTGGACGGCTTCACCTTCCACGACCTGGCCTGCGCCGCGGTCGATGATGGTGGTGCCCGGCGTCAGACCGCCGAGGATGAGCACACGGTCCTGGTAGGCGGTGCCGATGGTGACGGGCTGTCGCTTGGCCTGGCCGTTTTCGATGCGGTACACGAAGTCCTTGCCGGCCCGGTCTTGGAGGATGAGGCTGGAGGGCAGGGTAATCGCGGTGTCGACGTGGAGGTCGTTGATGCGCAGGGATACGAACTGGTTGGGAAGGAGGCCCTGGTCGCCAGTGATGGGCACCACGATTTCGAAGGTCCGGTTGGCGGGTTCGATGTAGCGGCCCACGCGGCCCACGGACGAGGCGATGGTGTCCACACCGGGCACGACGATGTCCACGCGCTGGCCTTCGGTGACGGCGCCGACGTAGTGGTCGCTCACCTTGGCCCGGACGTACATCTCTTCCAGATCGAGGACCCGGGCGACGGGACGCGCCGGGGAGGCGAGCTCGCCCTCCTTGGCGAAGATGCGGTCCACCGTGCCGCTGAAGGGGGCGGTGACGCTCCCGAGGTCGACCTGCTCATTGAAGGCGGCGATGCTCTCCTCGAGGGCCTCCACGTTGGCCCGGGCTTCGAGCAGCTGAACTTCGGTGCCGATGTCCTGGGCCCAGAGGCGCTCCTGACGGGCGAGGACGTCCCGGGCGAGGCCGAGGCGGGTCTCCAGTTCGTCCTGGTTGCTGGCGACGACGTCGTTGTCGAGCTCAATCAGGATTTGGCCCTTGCGGACGGTTTCCCCTTCGGTCACACGGAGACGCTCCACGGTGCCCTGGGTCATGGGGAAGACCTGGGCCATCCGGTCGGTTTCCACGTTGCCTTGCACGGTGAAGAAATGGTCGAACGGCGCCGTGTCCACGGTGAGGGTGGTCACCTTTCGGGCGTCGGACGTGGCGGTCCCCTCGACGGGAGTGGGCGTGTCGCCGGCCGGGGTGCTGTCGGGAGCACCGCAGGCAGCGAGGAGGAGGGCGGGAACCGCCAGGAGGGAAAGGGTGCGGATCATGGGATCAGGCGTTCAGGGATCGTTGGAGACGGAGGTGGGCGTTGAGCCAGCGGAGGGTGGCCTGCGTGAGGCTGCCTTGCGCGCTGACGCGTTGGTTCTGGGCCTGGGTCAGGTCGAAGCTGCTGGACAGGCCCTCGGTGAAGCGGACGCGGGTCCGATCGAGAATGCGGGTGGCGAGGTCGAGGCCGCGGCGGGCCTGCTCGCGCTGTTCGAGGGCCGAGGTGTACTCGGACACGGCGGCGCGGTATTCGATGGTGGCGGCCTCGGTGAGTTGCTCGAGGGCGGTGGCGGCGCGGTCGCGGGTCAATTCGGCTTGGACCACGCGCTCCTTCCCGGCGAAGCTGGACCAAATCGGGATGGTCATTTGGACGCCCACGAGCTGGATGGGATACCAGCTGCCTTCCTCAAGGAAGTCGAAGGCGTCGCGCTGGGCGTTGCGTTGGTTGGTGTAGAACGCGCCGATGCTCGGCAGGCCGGCGGCCTTTTCGTTGCGGATGCCGAGTTCGGACAGCTCGAGGTTCTTGGCCTGGGTCCGGATTTCGGGCAGGCGGATGGCGTCGAACGGGGTGCCGAGGACGGACGCCCCGTCGAAGGTGCCTTCGAGGGTCTCGAAGGAGTCGGCCAGGAGGACGGTGGTCTCCACGGGCATGCCGATGGTGAATTTCAGGGCGTCGAGCGCGACCTGCGCCATGCTTTCGGCGGCGGCGCGCTGCTGAGCGACATCAGCGACGGCGAGTTCGAGCTGGTCGGCATCGGTGGCTTCCGCCAGGCCCTCCTCAACCAAGGCGCGGACCTGTTCGAAGGCTTCCTGGGCAAGAGCTTCTGCCTCGCGCAGGATGGCCACATTCTCTTCGGCGGCGAGGGCGGCGGCATAGGCTTCACCAGCGGCGCGCCGGGCGTCGGCCACGGAGCGGGATTCAGCCGCTTCCATGGCACTGGCGTAGGCCCGGGCAGCCTGAATGCCCACGAAATAGCTCGGGCTGAACACCAGCTGGGTGGCGGTGATGCCGGCGGTCATCGTTTGTTCCGCACCGAACTGGAATTCTTGAATGGCATTCGGATCGGTCGGCGGTGCGTCGAGAGGCACCCCTGTCGCTTGAGCCACGCCGCCGAGGAAAGTGGTCAGGTAGTCCGGAAAGCCGAACATGTCTCCACTGGACACCTGAGTCGGGATGTCGATGTACCGGTTGTATTCCACCGTACCGCCAATCTGGGGGAAGCCGGAGGCCACGATTTCGCGGGTGCTGCTGGCGGCTTCTTCCTTGTCGAAGGTGGCGTAACGGACGGCGTACGCGCGTTCACTGGCGATGGCCTGGGCTTCGGCGAGGGTCAGCCGGGTGCCGGATTGTGCCTGGGCCACGGTGCCGGCCAGCAGCAGGAGGCACAGGAGGGAAAGGGGGAAGCGGATCATGGGGCGGCTTGGGCCTGGGTGGCCTCGTTTCGTTGGTGGTAATAGGCCATACCCTCCTCGGTGGCGATGCCGCGGAGGTGATAGGCGTGCAACTCCTGCTGGAGTTCGGAGAGGGGGCGTCCGAATTCCTCGATGGTGGCCGGGTTGGTCATTGTTTGGACCATGGCCATGTGGAGCCGAGAAATCAGTTTGGCGTCGAAGTCCTTTCGGTAGAAACCCTCTCGCTGGCCGCGTTCGATGTTGCGGAGCAGGTAGCCTTCCATGTTCTCTTGCTTGTGCTGCTCGAGGCGCTGCATGGCGGCCGGGTAATACTTCTGCAGGTCGAACAGCATGCTCGGGTGCATGTCCCGGAGCTCGGTCTGGACATACTCCATGGTGCTGATGACCCCATCAATGGCGTTTTCCCCGCTCTCGCTCAACGCGCAGATGCGGGCGTCCTGGCGGGTGCACATCCGGTCAAAGACCTGCAGCACGAGGTCGGCCTTGTCGCGGCAGTACTTGTAGAGGGTCTTCTTGGAGACGCTGAGTGCGCGGGCGAGGTCGTCCATGCTGACGGCCCGGACTCCGTTGCGTCGGAACGTTTGCTCACAGCCCTCCAGCAGCTCGTCGAGCCGGGTGTCCTGGGCGGTTCCTTGGAGGGTTGGAGACATCCTTATGCGCTTTCGGGCCGCAAAAGTACCCGTTGATGTCCCGGGTGGAAACGAAATCGATGTTAAATCGTTTCCAGCGTTTCGCGATCAAACGGTCAATCGAGCTGGATGCCCAAGGATTGGACCAGGCCGGTCAGGTCGTTGGCATCGAAGCGGGCGCCGTGCAACCGGTTCTCTGCGGGATCGATGACCCAATCGGTTGCGCCCCGGAAGTCGGCTTCCCTCAGGTCGGTGCGGTCGAAGACGACATCGCGCAGCCGGCAATCGGTCCACGCGGTCTTCCTCGCATCGGTCTTGAAGAAGTTGCCTCCACTGAGGTCGCTCGCCTTGAATTGGATTCCTTGGAGGTCCATCTCTCCCCAGTCGCCCATGGGGGCCCGGCAGTCCACGAGCGTGAAGTCGAGGACGAGGGTGTCGAGGGTGGACCACCGCAGGCTCGGCAGGGTGCAATGCTCGAACCGGACGCCGTGTAGCCGGACGCCCGTCAATCGCACGTCCGCCAAGGTGCATTTGCGAAAGGTGCAGTTCTCGAAGCGGGTGTTCCGGAGGTCGAGCCCGGTGAGGTCGAGGCCGTCAAAAGTGCACTCTTCAAAGTGGTGTCCCACCCAGGGTCCGGTGGGCAGGGCGTCGACGCCCGAGGATTCCAGCGTCCAGGCGCATTGGTAATGCTCCATCAAGACAGGGCGCGGCGGATGAGGTCCGGATCGGCGCTCTGGGCCAGCGTGACCTTGAGGCGGGGATCGGCGTCCATGGCTCGGCGGATGGCGAACTGGGCCTCTTCATTGCGGGCCCAGCTGCGGCGGGCGATGCCGTTGTTGACGTCCCAATGCAGCATGGAGGTGAGCTTCTGCTCTGCTTCGGCCGAGCCGTCAAGCAGCATGCCGAAGCCGCCGTTGACGACCTCTCCCCAACCCACGCCGCCGCCGTTGTGCAACGACACCCAGGTGGCGCCGCGGAAGGCGTCGCCCACAAAGTTCTGGACCGCCATGTCGGCGGTGAAGGCGGAGCCGTCGTAGATGTTGGAGGTCTCGCGGTAGGGGCTGTCGGTGCCGCTGACGTCATGGTGGTCGCGGCCCAGCACCACCGGGCCGGACAGACGACCGCTCGCGATGGCGTCGTTGAAGGCCTTGGCGATGCGCATGCGGCCTTCGGCATCCGCGTACAGGATGCGCGCCTGGGAACCGACGACCAGCTTGTTGGCCTTGGCGCCTCGGATCCATTGGACGTTGTCGGCCATTTGCTGGCGGATCTCCGCAGGCGACTCGGCCATCATTGCCTCCAGGACCTCACAAGCGATGGCGTCCGTCGTGTCGAGGTCGGCGGGATCCCCGCTGCCGCAGACCCAACGGAACGGGCCGAAGCCGTAGTCGAAGCACATCGGCCCCATGATGTCCTGCACATAGCTGGGGTAGCGGAACGCTTCGCCGTCCTCTGCCATGATGTCGGCGCCGGCCCGAGAGCTTTCCAGCAGGAAGGCGTTGCCGTAATCGAAGAAGTAGGTGCCGCGCTCGGTGTGGCGGTTGACGGCCGCGGCGTGGCGGCGCAGGCTTTCCTGGACGTGGACCTTGAATTGGTCGGGGTCCTCGGCCATCATCTTCTGGGCTTCCTCGACGGTGAGTCCGGCGGGGTAGTAGCCGCCCGCCCAAGGGTTGTGCAGGGAGGTCTGGTCGGAGCCGAGGTGGACGTGGATGCCGGCCGCATCGAAGTGTTCCCAGACGTCGACGACGTTGCCGAGGTAGGCGAAGCTGACGACGTCTTTGGCGTCCATGGCGTCCCGGACCTTGTCGGCGAGTTCGGCGACATCCTCCACGACGTGGTCTACCCAACCTTGCTCGTGGCGCTTCCAGGCGGCCGTGGGATCCACTTCGGCCGTGACAGAGACCACACCAGCGATGTTGCCCGCCTTGGGTTGGGCGCCGGACATGCCGCCGAGGCCGGCGGTGACAAACAGCTTGCCGGCGAGGGACGGGTTCTCCGGATCGAGTCGCCGCCCGGCATTGAGGACCGTGATGGTTGTGCCGTGGACGATGCCCTGAGGGCCGATGTACATGTAGGACCCGGCGGTCATCTGGCCGTATTGGCTGACGCCGAGGGCGTTCATGCGCTCGTAGTCGTCGCCACTGCTGTAGTTCGGAATGACCATGCCATTGGTCACCACCACGCGCGGCGCGCCGGGGTGCGAGGGGAAGAGGCCAAGCGGGTGGCCGCTGTACATGACGAGCGTTTGCTCCTCGGTCATTTCGCTCAGGTAGCGCATCACGAGGCGGTACTGCGCCCAGTTCTGGAAGACGGCGCCGTTGCCCCCATACGTGATGAGCTCCTCGGGATGCTGGGCCACGGCCGGATCCAGGTTGTTCTGGATCATCAGCATGATGGCCGCAGCCTGAGGGGTCTTCGCTGGGTAGTGGTCGATGGGTCGGGCGTGCATCGGGTAGTCCGGCATGAACCGGTACATGTAGATGCGGCCATAGGTGCGGAGCTCTTCGGCGAACTCCAGGGCCAGCGTGGCATGGTGCTCCTCCGGGAAGTAGCGCAGGGCATTGGCCAGGGCGAGCTCCTTTTGCTTGGGCGTGAGGATGTCTTTCCGGACCGGGGCGTGCGGCACGTCCGCGCTGCGCTGACGGGCTGCGGGCAGGACGTCAGGCAGACCTTCGGCCAGGGCGGCCTGGAAGTCGGCCAGGGTCAGGGTGGGCGTGGCGGTGGTGTTCATCTCAGAGGCCTTTGGGATTGCGGACGCGACCGGTTCCCTTGTCGTATCCGTAGGGACAATGTTTGCATCCGCTGGTGCAGCAATAGCCGCGTTTGCGGTGGTATTGTTCGGTGAAGACGAGGAATCCCTCCGGAGACGTGTACGTGTCGCCGGGTTCAATGGGAATCTTCTGTGTGCGGTCCACGACGGAAAGGTACGCCCACCGTGCTGCTCAGGTGCGGAGGTGGCGGCGTCGGACGCGCTGGGGAATGCGGCAGAGCAATTCGTAGGCGATGGTGCCGGTGGCCTCTGCGAGGGCGTGGATTGGGGCGTGGTCCCCGAAGATCTCGACGCTGGAGCCCCGCCGGACATCGAGGCCGGTCGCGTCGACCATGCAGCTGTCCATGCACACCGGTCCGACGATGGGCCGAAGGGTTCCGCCCAGATGAAGATGGGCAGCCCCATTGCCCGCCGTCCTGGGCAGTCCGTCCGCATAACCGACGGGGATGGTCGCGATGGTCCGGGCCTGATCGGCTGTGGCGTGGGCGCCGTATCCGACCGGCTCACCAGCTGGCACCTCGTGGAGGTGGCTCACAGCCGAACGGAAGGTGCCGATGGGCTGGAGTCCGTCTACGGAGCCCGAAGCGTCCAGACCGTAAAGGCCGAGTCCGATGCGGATGAAGTCGTGGTGGGCTTCGGGAAACCGGGCGGCGCCGGCCGTGTTGACCAGGTGGCGCAGGAAGTCGGGGGGCGTGTGGTCCGGGTGCACCACGGTCCACCCCTCCGCAATCGCCGCGCAGGCGGCTTCAAACCGCTGCATTTGTTTCCGGCTGTGGGCGTCCTGTGTCGGGTCATCCGCGGCAGAGAGGTGGCTGTAGACGCTGGCGATGGTCACGTTCAGTTGGGCACAGCGCCGTCCTGCGGCTGCCCATTGATCCTCCTGAAACCCGAGTCGGTGCATGCCGGTCTCCACTTTGAGGTGGATGCCACATTGGGTAACCCCTTCTCCGACAGGCCCCGCGTGGCGCAACGCATCCGCCCACCGGTCCAAGTCTTCCAGCCGGTGGACTTCGGGTTCGAGGTCCCATTCGATGAGGTCGGCGTAGCGCCGGGCATCCGCATTGAGGACGAGAATGGGGCAGCGAACGCCCCGCTTCCTCAAAGCCACGCCTTCTTCGGTGAAGGCCACGGCGAGCCGGTCGATGCCCAGCCGGTCGAGCTCCACGGCGACCGCGTCCCCCGCGCCATAGGCGAAGGCCTTGACCATGCCCATGATGGGCTTTCCGAAGCGGTCTCGGAAGCGGTCCAGGTTGTGGGAAAGCCGGCCGAGGTCGAGGTCGAGGACGGTCGTGTGCGAATTGGCTTCCAAGGCGTCCGACACGCGCTCGAAGCCAAAGGGCCGGGCCCCTTTGACAAGGACATCCCACCCTTCAAGGGTGGTGAGGTCGCCGCTGCCGAGGAGCGCATCCACATCGGGGTGGTGGGCGTGGACGTCGGCGATACCGGGAATGCCGGCGGCCAACTCCGGTCCGACGGCGATCCACCGGTCCACCTTCCGCAGGCCGATGGCGTCCCGCAATCGGGTGCATTGGGCCTCATCCCCCGAATCGAAGGGAACGATGTCGGACAGAATGACGGCCCGCTTCCGGCCTCCGGGAATGCGCTCGAGGGCATCCAAGGCGGTGGACAGTCCGTCCAAATCGTGGTTCCAGGTGTCGTTGAGGATGACGCCTCCGCCCCGGCCTTCCAGATGTTCCAACCGCATGCCGAGCGGGCGTAGGGCGGACAGGCGGGCGTCCAGTGCATCTGGTGCCCATCCGAGTTCGAGCAAGAGCAAAGCGGCGGTGAGCGCATTGCCCGTTGATGCCCGGTCGGAAAAGGGAAGGGACCACCGAACGGGCGTTCCCCTCCATTGGCCTTCGAGGGTGCATCCCACTCCCGTTTCGGTCATGGAGAGGGCCAGGTCGGCCTTGGAGCTGGGATCTAGGGACCATCGGACGCATCGGTCTGTCCATCCGAGGTCTTCGATGGCCGACATCACGTCCGGATGCTGCGTCCCGAGGACGAGGGTGTCGGTGCCTTCAAACAGGCGGAGTTTCTCCCGGGCCTTGGCGGCGGCATCGGGAAAATGGGCGCCATGGGCATCGCCGAAATGGACGAAGACACCGATTTCGGGGCGGATGATGCGGGCGAGGGCCGCCATTTCTCCCGGATGGGAAATCCCGGCCTCCACGAGATGGAAGTCGGCCTGGTCGTCGAGGGACCACAGGGAAAGGGGAACCCCGACTTGGCTGTTCCAGCTTCCCGGGCTGCGGGAGACCCGCTGGTCCTGACCGGCCAGTGCGTGGGCCCATTCCTTGACGGTGGTCTTGCCGTTGGATCCGGTGATGCCGATGACCTTGCCCGGCCTGGAAAAGCGGGCGAGGGCGCCGAGCTGCTGCAGGGCGAGCAGGGTGTCGGGAACGCGGAGCACGATGGCACCGGGGAGGGACCCGGTCCAATCGCGTCGTACCACGAAGGCCTTGACCCCTTCCGCGCGGACGGTGGCGAGATGGTCGTGGCCATCATGGCGCGCGCCCTGAAGAGCGATGAACACGGTGCGGTCAACCCCGCCACTCGCGGCGCGCAGTTTTCGCGAGTCGGTGGCGAGGTGGCTGAACCGGACGTCGGGGTCAGCGCCGTCCGGCCAATGCAGGGCGCCGCCGAGTTGGTCGGCCAGGGTGTCGAGGGCGAAACGGTCGACCGTCATGCCTCGTCCCGATGGTGTTCGCGGACGACGACGTCGTTGTAGGGTTCGCGGGACAGGGCCTCATAGGATTCGGACCCGCCGATTTGCACGTGATCGTCCCCGCCTTCGATGCGGTGGGAGAAGTGGGCGGGCCGGCCGGTCCGGGAGCAGATCGCATGCAGCTTCGTCACGTATTCGGCATGGGCGAGCAGCAGGGGCAGGGGGCCAAAGGGACGCCCGAGGTAATCCAGGTCGAGTCCGGCGACAATCACGCGGATGCCTGCGTCGGCGAGCCGGTTGCATACGTCGACGACCTCGAGATCGAAGAATTGGACCTCGTCGACGACCACGACATCCGGCATGCGGTCGAGGCTGTTCAGGTGGCGTTCGATGTCTTCGGACCGTTCGACTGCGATGGCGGGTTGCCGGCGGAGGTCATGGCTGACCACATCGGTGGTGCCGTGTCGGTCGTCCCGGGCGGGCTTGATGAGGCAGACGGCCTGCTTGGCGAGGGTAGCGCGGCGCATGCGGCGCAGCAGCTCCTCGGTCTTGCCGGAGAACATGGGCCCCGTGATGACCTCGATGGTGCCGCCGACGGGGTGGGGAGGGTGCCGTTCGTGTGCCGTCATTCCATGCCAATTTTACGATGTCCGGAAGCACGGTGGAAGGCCCGCGTCCGGGTTGTGGGAAAGTGGTCCGGACGGAAGGGGCGCTGCCGTCCACTGCGGACCATTGGAAACCTTGTGCCACAGGGGTTTGTGGGCCATCGGAATTGCCACTATATTCGCACCCCGAATTTTCCGGGGTTTTTCAACTCGAAGCACAGTGGATACGTTGAGCTACAAGACCGTCTCCGTCAACAAGGAGAACGCTGACAAGAAGTGGTTGCTGGTGGATGCCGAAGGGCAGCGCCTCGGTCGCCTGTGCAGCGAAATTGCCCGCCTCCTGCGCGGCAAGCACAAGGTGAACTTCACTCCCCATGCCGATTGTGGCGACTACGTGATCGTGATCAACGCTGAGAAAGTTGAACTCACGGGCAACAAGTGGGAGGACAAGGAATACATCCGCTTCTCCGGGTACCCGGGCGGTCAGTACCGCCGCACCGCCCAGGAGGTTCGCGACCGCATGCCGGAGCGCCTCGTGGAGAATGCCGTCCGCGGCATGCTCCCGAAGAATCGCCTTGGCCGCGCCATTTTCAAGAACATGCACGTATACGTGGGGGCCGAGCACAAGCACGAGGCCCAGCAACCCACCGCTCACGCCATCCCCTCCTGATTCTCATGCAGACGATCAACACCTCCGGTCGCCGGAAGAACGCCATCGCCCGCGTCTACATGACGCAGGGAACGGGCAAAGTGACCATCAACAAGCGGGACCTCACCGAGTACTTCCCGCTCCCCACGCTTCAGTACAAGGTGAAGCAGCCCTTCCTGCTGACCGAGACGCTCGACCAGTTCGACATCAAGGCCAACCTCGACGGAGGCGGCATCACGGGCCAGGCCGAGGCACTCCGCCTCGCCATTTCCAAGGCACTCATTGAAGTGAACGAGGAGCTCAAGCCCACCCTGAAGGCCGAGGGCCTCACCACCCGCGACCCGCGGATGGTGGAGCGCAAGAAGTTTGGCCAGAAGAAGGCGCGGAAGAAGTTCCAGTTTTCCAAGCGCTGATCTCCAGCAACCCCTTTCTCAGCATATACAGCTAGCATCCAAA
This sequence comes from Bacteroidota bacterium, assembly GCA_036159995.1. Taxonomy (GTDB): domain Bacteria; phylum Bacteroidota; class Bacteroidia; order Flavobacteriales_D; family Sanyastnellaceae; genus UBA8752. The sequence continues at coordinate 4,517 of JAYYEI010000002.1, read as the reverse complement.
CGTCGGGGACCTTCTGTTGAAGCTACCTCGTCGTTGCCAAACCCCAGGAACGTAGCATCATGGCACGCACCAATTTCGACCAACTGCTTCAAGCAGGAACCCACTTCGGACACCTCAAGCGGAAGTGGAACCCCCATATGGCCCCGTACATCTTCACGGAGAAGAAGGGCATCCACATCATTGACCTGCACAAGACGGTCGCCCTCGTTGACGAGGCCGCTGCCGCCGCCAAGCAGATTGCCAAGAGCGGCAAGCGCATCCTGTTCGTGGCCACGAAGAAGCAGGCCAAGGACATCGTGACCGAGGCGGCCCAGTCCGTCAACATGCCCTACGTGACCGAGCGCTGGTCCGGTGGCATGCTCACCAACTTCGCGACGATCCGCAAGGCCATTCGGAAGATGACCCAGATCGATAAGATGGAGGCCGACGGTACGCTGAACACCATGTCCAAGCGTGAGCGTCTGCAGGTCAGCCGCCAGCGTACCAAGCTGGAGAAGAACCTCGGTTCCATCTCCGACATGAACCGCATCCCGGCTGCGGTCTTCATCGTGGACGTGATGAAGGAGCACATTGCCCTGGCCGAGGCCAAGAAGTTGGGCATCCCCGTCATCGCGATGGTGGACACCAACAGCGACCCGCGCCCGGTGGACTTCCCGATTCCCGCAAACGATGACGCCAGCAAGTCCATCAAGGCGGTGGTCGACGCCATCACCGAGGCCGTGAAGGAAGGCTTGGCTGAGCGCGGTTCCGAGAAGGATGCGCCGAAGAAAGAGGTTGCTGCCGAGGAGGCTCCGGCCGCTGAAGAGGCTGCTGCCGAGGAGGCTCCGGCTGCTGAGGAAGCTCCCGCCGAGGAGGCTCCAGCTGCTGAGGAAGCTCCCGCCGAGGAGGCTCCGGCTGCTGAGGAAGCTCCCGCCGAGGAGGCTCCGGCCGCTGAGGAAGCTCCCGCCGAGGAAGAGCAGGCCGACGACAAGGAGGCCTGAAGACTGAAACCGAACCCCTACATCCCAAGACCATGAGCATTACCGCTGCTGATGTCAACAAGCTCCGCAAGCAGACCGGAGCTGGCATGATGGATTGCAAGAAGGCCCTCGTTGAAGCCGAAGGCGACTTCGACAAGGCCATTGAAATCCTTCGCAAGAAGGGCCAGAAGATTGCCGCCAAGCGTGGCGACAACGAGATTGGAGAGGGCGCCGTCCTCGCCGCCACCAATGCAGACGGCAACCGCGGCTGCATCATTTCCCTGAACTGCGAGACGGACTTCGTGGCCAAGAACGCGGACTACGTGTCCTTTGCCCAGAGCATCCTCGACATCGCCGTGGCTCAGGCTCCGGCGGACAAAGACGCCCTGCTCGGCTGCGCACACCCGAGTGGTGTGACGGTTGGCGAGGAGATCACCAACCAGATGGGCCGCCTCGGTGAGCGCATTGAGGTCAGCCGCTACGAGCAGGTCTCCGGTGACGCCGTCGTGTCCTACATCCACCCAGGCAACCGCCTGAGCACCCTCGTGGCCTTCAACGGCGACGTGGAGTCCCAGGTCGGAAAAGACGTCGCCATGCAGGCGGCCGCCATGTCCCCGATCGCCCTCGACGAGAGCAGCATCGACCAGGCTGCCATCGACAAGGAGCTGGAGATTGGCAAGGAGCTCGCCATCAAGGAGGGCAAGCCGGAGGAGATGGCCGCCAACATCGCCAAGGGCCGACTGAAGAAGTGGTTCAAGGAGGTGACGCTGGTGCACCAGGCCTTCATCAAGAACAACAAGCAGAGTGTGGCCGACTACGTCAAGGAGGCTGCTGGTGGCGATCGCGCCATCACCGGATTCAGCCGGGTCAGCCTCGACTGATTTCTTGCTGTTCAAACGACATTGGAACGGGCTCCCACATCGGGGGCCCGTTTTCATTTGCGGCGGGGCCAAGATTGGTCGCATCTTGCTGCTCCGATGAAGTATCGGCGCGTCCTCCTGAAGCTGAGTGGTGAGGCCCTGATGGGCAGCAAGCAATTCGGCATTGACAATCAGCAACTTGCATTGTACGCCCACGAGGTGGAAGCCCTGGTCAAGGCCGGGGTGGAAGTGGCGGTCGTCATCGGGGGAGGCAACATCTTTCGAGGCGTTCAGGCCGCGGAAGGCGGCATGGAGCGCACCCAGGGAGACTACATGGGCATGCTGGCCACGATGATCAACGCCATGGCCTTGCAGAGTGCCCTGGAGCACATCGGAGTGGACACGCGGTTGCAGAGCGCCATCGAGATGAAGGCCATCGCCGAGCCGGTGATTCGGCGACGGGCCATGCGCCACCTTGAAAAGGGCCGCGTGGTCATTTTCGGCGCGGGCACCGGGAATCCGTTCTTCACGACCGACAGTGCCGCGTCGTTGCGGGCCATCGAGATCGAGGCTGACGTGATCCTGAAAGGCACCCGGGTGGACGGCATTTACTCCGCTGACCCGGAAAAGGACCCGGATGCCACACGCTACAGCAGCCTCTCTTTCGAGGAGGTGTTCCAGCGGGGCTTGAAGGTCATGGACATGACCGCGTTCACCCTGTGCAACGAGAACAAGCTGCCCATCATCGTATTCGACATCAACCAGCCTGGCAACCTCCTTCGCATCGTGGAGGGAGAGGAAGTCGGCACCATCGTGACCGTTTGACCCATGAGTGAAATGATTGACCTCGCCTACGATTCGGCGAAAGAGGACATGCAAAAGGCCATGGACCGGCTCGACACCGAGCTCCGGAAGATCCGTGCCGGCAAGGCGCACCCCAGCATGCTGGACAGCGTCAAGGTGGACTATTACGGCGCCCTGACCCCCTTGAATCAGGTGGGCAACGTCTCCACGACCGACCCGCGGACGCTCACTGTCCAGGCTTACGAGAAGTCGATGCTCGACCCCATCGCCATGGCCATCACCAATGCGAACCTCGGTCTCAACCCGATGAACAATGGAGAGGTCTTGATCATTTCCGTGCCCGCGCTCACCGAGGAGCGCCGACGCGATTTGGCCAAGCAGGCCAAGGCGGTCGGTGAGAACGCCAAGGTGTCCATCCGGAATGCACGGAAGGACGCCAACGACGCGATCAAGGCGACCAAGGACGACGGGGCCAGTGAGGACGCAATCAAGGCCGGAGAGGCCAATGTCCAGACGCTGACCAACGACTATAGCAAGCAGGTGGATGACCGCATCTCCGCGAAGGAGGCGGACATCATGACCGTTTGACGCGGTCCTGGGCGGCTTCGCGAGCGGCCCGGTCCAATTCGAAAAGCTGTTCCAGATCTGGTTTCGCCACGTGCGAGACCGAGTTGAGGGCGTGCTCGAGCACTTCGCTCATTTCCAGGAACCCCACTTCATCGCGCAGGAACGCCGCCACGGCCACTTCGTTGGCGGCGTTGAGTACGCAAGGGGCACTCCCTCCCGCGTCCAGGGCGGCGTAGGCGAGCTGCAGGTTGCGGAACGTGGCCTTGTCCGGGGCCTCGAAGGTGAGGTTGGCGTAATCGGCGAAGGAGAAGCGGGGAAAGTCGTTCTGCAGGCGCTTCGGGTAGCCCAGCGCATACTGGATGGGAAGCTTCATGTCGGGCAGTCCGAGCTGGGCCTTGATGCTGCCATCCTCGAACTGAACGCAGCTGTGGACGATGCTCTGCGGGTGCACCACGACCTCGATGTCGCCGGCCTTCACGTCGAACAGCCAGCGGGCCTCGATGACCTCGAGTCCCTTGTTCATCAGGGAAGCGGAGTCGATCGTGATTTTGGCGCCCATGTCCCAGTTCGGGTGCTTCAGGGCTTGTTCCTTGGTGACGCCTTCGAGGCTTGCCCGGTCGCGTCCCCGGAAGGGGCCGCCAGAGGCCGTCAGGATGAGCTTCTCGATGGGGTTGTGGAACTCCCCCGCCAGGCATTGGAAGATGGCGCTGTGCTCGCTGTCGACCGGCAGGATGTCCACGCCTTGGTCCCGGGCGGCGGCCATGACGATCTCGCCGGCGACGACCAGCGTCTCCTTGTTGGCCAGGGCGATGTGTTTGCCGGCGGCAATGGCGTTCATCGTGGGCCGGAGGCCGGCGAAACCGACGAGGGCGGTCAGCACGATGTCGATGCCGTTCATCTCCACCAATTGGGCGATGGCGTCCTGGCCGGCGTAGGCTTTGATGTCGTGCTCCCACAAGGCGTCCCGCACCTTCTGGCCTTGGGTCTCGTCGGCGATGGCGACGGCATTGGGCTTGAACTCAAGGGCCTGTTCGATGAGCAGGTCGGCGTTGCGTCCCGCGGTGAGCACTTCGACGCGGAACCGGCCGGGCTGGGCGCGAACGACGTCGAGGGCTTGGGTGCCGATGGAGCCGGTCGACCCAAGGATGGCCAGGCCCCGGCCTTCGCCGGGATCGAAGGTCTCGCTGTAGGGAACCTGCTCCATCACAGGAATCCGAGTTCCAGTTTGGCCTCTTCGCTCATCATGTCCTGGGTCCACGCTGGTTCGAAGACGACTTCAACGTCGGCGTCCACGACGCCTTCCATGGAGGCGACCTTTTGTTTGACG
>JAYYEI010000001.1:0-3132 GCA_036159995.1 Bacteroidota bacterium | reverse complement strand
GAGACCCACACTCTGGTCGTTGAGGTGAGCAGCAACGGCAGTCCAGCCGGTTACGGTGTCCACGGGACGGTCGTCTTCGCGGATGGAAGCAATGCGGGGGAGTTGGTCGACCAGGATGCGAATGATTGCATTTGGCTGGATGAAGTGGACGGCCGGCACATCTTCGAACAGAATGACCTCTGTAGCTCGGGCTTGTTCGAGGTGCAATGGGTGGCGCCGCCAGCGGGAAGCGGGTCAGTCAGCGTCTATGTGGCCGCCATTGCCGCCAACGGCAACAGTACCTCTTCCGGGGATAAGTTCGTTGGAGGACAATTTGATTTTGACGAAGGAGTTACCTCAGTGGCCGAGCAGCAGACGGAGGCGTTCAAGGCGTTCTCCCTGGGTCAAGGGCAGGTGGAACTCCAGTCGGATGAGCCGGTTCAATGCGTCATGCTCAGTCTGGACGGCCGTATCCTGTTCCAGGGTGCCCTTGAGGCCGGACGGCACACCGTAAGTTTGGGACACACGGGGTGGGCAGCTGTCCGCCTCATGACCTCTGCCGGTACGGTATGGACCGAGCGCATCTGGATCAACGCATGAACCGTTTCTTCCCTTTCCTTCCTCTGGCCTGTTTCGGTCTGATTTTGACGTCATGCCAAGCTCCGTCTCCTGCACCCGAACCCGAGGTGGACGCCACCGCTGAAGAAATCGTGGACGTCGTCCAGGATCTTTTCCAGGCCATGGAGGCCCGCGACAGCGTGCGGATCAAGATGGCGCTGCACCCGGAGGCCCTGTTCACCAGCGTCAATCTCACGGGAGACGCGCCGACCACCCGCCGGACGGAAGGGAGTGCGTTTGCCTCTTCCGTGGGGCAGCCTGGTGTGCCTTACATCGAACGGATGTACGACCCAGTGGTCGAGCACCACGGGGACTTCGCCCACTTGTGGGCCTTTTATGACTTCTCGCTTGGGGACAGCCTCAGCCATTGCGGACACGATGCGATTCAGCTCGTCCGGGATGGCGGTCAGTGGCGCATCCTTGGCATCACCTACACCCGCACGGCGTGCCCATGACTTCTCTCAAGACCGCTTTGAGCCTTGTGCTCCTGATTGTCCTTTCACTCGGAGCCTTTGCTCAGGAAGACGGAATCGATACCCGCAGCCTGCTCAAGCTCAACTTGAGTGACTGGTACTGGGCCCGCTATGAGCTCGGCTACGAGCATGTACTGAACGAGTCCACCTCCTTCCAGCTCGCGTTTGCCGGCATTGGTGCCGCCGAGGACAACAACAACAGCCTGTACAACAACCTCACCGGGGCGAACACCATGGCGGACATCGACATCGAGCACGGTGGATGGCGATTTGCTCCGGAGATCCGACGCTATGCCTGGGTGTACGGTGGTATGCCGGAGGGGGTGTTCGTCAGCATTGTGGGCCGGGTCGAGAACTGGTCTTTGACGATTGATGAGGACATCAATGACCTCAATGGCATCCCGCACACCGAGTTTGGGGGCGAATTGGATGGCGTCTACCGCCAGTTCCACTGGGGAGGCGGTGTCATGGTCGGTTACCAGTGGTACAGCGACAACGGCATCAGCATCGAAGTCTACACCGGCCCCATGTTCCGGAGTTACACGCGGTCTTGGACGGCGGATGTGGCCCTGACCGATGGGGAGCAGGAGCAGGCCGAGGACAGCCTTGAGGGGCGGATCTTCCGGCAGTCCGCATGGAGCACGTATCTCACGGCCAACAGTGGCCCGGGCTGGCGCTTTGGCCTGACCGTCGGACTCGGGCTCTGAGTCCAACGCTCACCATTCTTACCGGATTCAGCCCATTTCCGTGCAGGAAATGACAAAAGTCATTTTTCCGCGTGACGGACGTCATCGGGACGCCGGCAAAGCTTCTGCAGATTCAATATTGAACATTGGCAATGCGCTGAGCGCATGACAAGACAGGTTTTGGTTTGGCGGCCCGGTACGAACGCGTACCGGGCCGTCTCTTTACATGCCGGTTTGTCGGTAGATTCGAGCATGGACAAGCGCAAACTGCTTCGTGTGGTGCTGCCCATCCTGGCGGCGGTGGCAGCCGGGGTCGGTTGGCTGATGATGGAGAAGCCGCACCGGGACGTCGGTGGGGAAGTGGCCCGTCACAAAATGGTTCCGGAAGAATTGCAAATGGTCCTCGCAGAGGGTGGAGAGGCCGCGGCGCCCTACCTCGACGCGGTGGTCGAGTTGTACGGCGTGGTGCTGGAAGATGACGGGCGCCGTGTGATGCTCGAAGGAGGAGTGGTAGCCTCCTGGGATACGACCCGGGCCCACCGGACCCTGGAGGAGGGGGAGCTATTGAAACTCAAGGGACGGGTCACCGGTTATGACGACCTGTTCGAGGAAGTCCGCATGGATGGACTCGTCCTCGTTGAATGACTCGCATGAAGACCCCTCAGTTCCTTTCGCTGACCCTCGGCCTGTGGTTCACCGGCCTGCTGTCGGGCATCCAGGCCCAGCAGTCATCCGCGCCGTATTCCTTCGAGTGGGAGGTGGTCGCGGTGGACAGCATTCCCGGGATGACGACCGTCCGGCTCTACGCCAAACTCGTCAACCCGACCGACTACCTGACGTCCGTGTCCGGGTGGGATGAGATGCTCGGCTTCATCGAGACGACCACCTCCTTCTATCAGGACCCCGATGGATGGGCCACCCCGAACAACAACAATCCCTTGCTCTTCGGTCTGCTGCCGACTCTGCAGTATGACACGTGGATCACCATTGGCATCGAATCGGCCCCCGTCGGGGTGGACGGGGAGATCCCCGTGGGCGTGTTCCCTCCCGAGACGGGGTTCTGGGTGGATGAGTTTGAATCCGGGGGCAACCTGGTGATGGACGTTGATGGAGCCTGGTTTGTGACCTTGGGCAGTTCCAATGGAACTGCAGGGGAGGACCTGCGTGTCTTGGTGGGGCAATTCACCACGGACGGCTTGATCTCTGGAATGCTGAACCTTCAGGTCTTTTCGGAGGGGGTGGCCTCGGATGACTTTATGGACGACGTGTATTCCATCACGATTCCCGAGTTCGATGCGGGAGCGTTGCTCGGCGTGGAGGCAGGAATGACTGTCCCTGTTTGGGGAGTCCGGCCCGGGCCGGATGGACTGCGCCAT